>CAYXGZ010000021.1:0-59907 GCA_964464755.1 uncultured Planctomycetales bacterium | reverse complement strand
GATGCCGGAGCGCTTCGCGGCCTCGCGGATGGCGGGCGCGGGGCCCATGCCCATGTAGGCGGGCTCGACGCCGACCGAGGCCTGGGAGACGATGCGCCCGACGGGCTTGAGGCCCTTCGCGGCCGCCTCGGCGGCCGTCGTGACGACGACGGCGGCGCCGCCGTCCACGATCCCGCTGGCGTTCCCGGCCGTCACCGTGCCGTCCTTGCCGAAGGCGGCGGGCAGCGCGGCGAGCTTCTCGATCGTCGTGTCCGGCTTGACGTGGTCGTCCGTGGCGACCTGGATCTCCTCCCGGCGCCGCTTCACGGCGACGGGGACGATCTCGGACTTGAAGACGCCGCTCTTCACGGCTTCCGTCGCGAGCCGGTGGCTGCGGAGCGCGAACTCGTCCTGGTCCTGGCGCGAGATGCCGTACTTCTTGGCGCAGTTCTGCGCCGTCTCGGCCATGTAGCAGTTGCAGTAGCCGTCCTTGAGGTTCACGAAGAGCGAGTCCTCGATCTTCAGCTCGGCGCCGAAGCGGACCGCCTCGCCGCGGAGGCCGCGGATCACGTGCGGGGCCTGGCTCATGGATTCCATGCCGCCGGCGAGCACCCAGGTCGCGTCCCCCACCGCGAGGAAGCGGGCGGCGAGCGAGACGGCCTCGATGCCCGACCCGCAGAGGCGGTTGACGGTCAGGGCGGGCGTCTCGATGCGGCACCCGGCCTTGAGCCCGACGTGGCGGGCCCCGTAGATCGCGTCGCTGCTCGTCTGCATCGCGTTGCCGAAGATGACGTGGTCGATCCACTCGGGCTTGGCGCCGGAGCGCTGCAGCGCGGCGCGGGCCGCGGCGGCGCCCAGCTCGACCGAGCTGAGGTCCTTGAAGAGCCCGTACCCGGGCGTGCCGGAGTACTCGGCCCAGGCCGTGCGGGCCCCGTCGACGATGACGGCATCGCGGTCGCTCATGGTGTCACCTCCCCGTGTTCGGGATCGAGGAGATCCTCGATGATCTCCCTCGCCCGGCCGGCGAACTCCTCCTGGACCTCGAGCCGGAAGCCCTCCACGTGGCTCACGGCCTGGCGCCTGGCGGTCTCGCTCCGCGCCTGGAGCTTCTCGTCGTTGATGATGACGGAGGCGATGCGCGCCTCGCGGAGGGCGACCTGGAGGGCCATGGCGACCTCGAGGTCGGGGACGGAGGCGACCTTCACGAACCGGACGTTGCAGAGCAGGTCGTCGGTCCGGCAGGACGCCTTCTTCCGTCGGGCCATCTACGCTCCGGTGAACTTGGCCGGGCGCTTCTCGAGGAAGGCCCGGGTGCCCTCGCGCATGTCGGAGGTCTCGAAGCAGCGGCCGAATTCCACGGCCTCGCGGTCCAGGCCCGCGTCGAGGTCGAGGTCCAGCCCGGCGTCCACGCACTCGAGGGTGCGCCGGACGGCCAGAGGGCCCATCGCCAGCACCTTGCGGGCGGAGGCCTCGGCGGCCGGGAGCAGTTCCTCGCGCTTGACGACGCGGTTGACGAGCCCGAGCCGAAGGGCCTCGGCGGCGTCGACGACGTCCCCGGTGAGCAGTAGCTCGAGGGCGCGCCCGCGGCCGACGAGCCGGGCGAGGCGCTGGGTGCCGCCGTAGCCGCAGATCAGGCCGAGCTTCACCTCGGGCTGCCCGAACTTCGCGTTTTCCGAGGCGTAGCGCCAGGTGCAGGCCATCGCGAGCTCGCAGCCGCCGCCGAGCGCGAAGCCGTTGACGGCCGCGACGACGGGCTTGCCGAGGGTCTCGATGGCGCGGGTCATGGTCTGGCCGCGGCGCGCGTTGGCGGTGCCGCCGGGGTTGTCCAGGCCCGAGAGCTCCTGGATGTCGGCGCCCGCGACGAAGGCCTTCTCCCCCGCGCCGGTGAGCACGACCGCGCCGACGGAGGCGTCCGACTTTAGCCCCGCCAGGCACTCGGTCAGCTCCGCGATCACCTCCGAGGTGAGCGCGTTCATCTTGTCCGGCCGGTTGACGGTGACCGTCGCGACCCGGTCCTTCACCGCCAGCAGCAGCGTCTTCATCACTTCACCGCCAGCGAGATCCTCTTGATCGTGACCGGGGGCGTCGGCGCGTCCGTCGTCTTGTCGACGGGCTTCTTGCCGATCGCGTCGACCTTGGCCTCGTCGGCCTTGTCGACCTGGCCGAGCGGCGTGTACTTGCCCTTCAGCGAGGCGATGGGGCTGAGCAGGATGAAGAACTGGGACCCGGTGTACCCGGTCATCTTCTCGAACCCGGACAGCGCCACGTCGAGCTTGGAGAACTCCTTGGCCGGATCCAGCTCCGCCTTGCAGGCGTAGCCGGGGCCGCCGATCCCGAGGCCGTAGGGGCAGCCGGTCTGGATCCAGCTGCTCTTCACGATCCGGTGGACGAGCATGTCGTTGTAGAAGCCGCGCTTCACGAGGCTCGCGAAATTCGTGACGTTCGCGGGCGACTGGTCGGCGGCGAGCCAGATCGTGAACGGGTCGCCGTCCTTGGGCTCGACGATCGCGGCGAGCCGGCCGCCGGACGTCGCGGCCTCGACCTCGACGTTGACGGCCGCGGAGGACACGGCCTCGGTCCCGCCGTCGGCGTACTTCGCGGTGTAGGCGTACTTCCCGACCGCGATCGCCGGGAAGCGGATGGCGAACGTGACCGACTTCTTCGCGCCGAGGGTGACGCGCGGGAGCGGCAGGCGGGTCATCACCTGGGCGTCCGGCCGGGTCGCGGAGAGGACGTAGTCCTTCTTGCGGTCGCCGCCGCCGGAGAACGCGGCGCTCACGGCGAAGGAGATGCTCCGGTCCTCGAAACAGGGCTCGGCGATGTCGGCGTCCTTGTCGCCGGTGTTCTCGATGCGGACCTCGAGCTGCACGTCGTCCCCGATGAGGACCTTGGCCTTGTCGGCGGCCAGGGTGACGGCGAGCGGGCTCGAGGGCTTCGGCGGATCCTGCGCCAGGGCGGGCAGGACGGCGGCGAAGGCGACGACCAGGGCGGCGATCCTCGACATCGGGGGCTCCTTATTTCGATTCCTTGACGGCCAGCGTGATCCGCTTGATGACGATTTCGGCTTTCGGGCGCTCCTGCTCCACCTTCACCTTGCCGATCTCGGCGAGGACGGAGGAGCCCTCCAGCACGGTCCCGAAGACCGTGTAGTGCCCGTCGAGCTTCGGGATGTCCCGCAGGCAGAGGTAGAACTCGGTCGTCGCGCTGTCGGGCGCCGTCGCCCGGGCCATCCCGAGGGCCCCGTAGACGTGCCGGCGCTCGGAGATCTCCAGCGGGATGCCCTTCACCGCCGTGCGGGAGTTCGGGCCGCCCTGCACGAGGACGTCGGTGACGACGCGGTAGAAGCGGCAGTCGTCGTAGGCCTTGTCCCGGATGTTGCGGAGGAAGTTGACGACGTGCCGCGGCGCGTCCGCCGGGTAGAACCCGACCTTGATGTCGCCGAAGTTCGTCTCCACGGTGGCCACGTACTCGCGCATCACGACGGGCTTGACCTCGTTGGAGACCGCCCCGCCCCACTTCCAGGTCGCCTTCCAGACGCCCTCGTCGAACGAGAGGCCCCTGAGGGCGGGCGCGATGTCCACGACCTTCCCGAAGAAGCTCCGGGGCTGGACCTTCAGCGTGGCCAGCTTGGCCGGCGCGGCGCCGGCGGACTTGACCTTGCGGTTCTGGTCGTCGACCAGCTCGAGGCCGTCGAGCCAGTCCGCGGGGACGTCGACGTCGAGCTCCTTGTCGGTCGGGTTCTCGATCGTGAAGCGCAGGGGCATCGGCCGGTCCGGGTCGAGGCGGCGCTCCTCGAGGGCGAGCGAGACCTTGAACGCGACCGCCGGGGCGTCCTGGCCCCAGGCCGCGCCCGCGAGGAGCACCGCGAGGAGGAGGCTACTTCTTGGCATGCTCGTAGAACCCGGCGCCGGTCTTCACGCCGAGGCGGCCCAGGGTGACCATCCGCCGCAGGAGCGGCGGCGCGGCGAAGCGCGGGTCCCGGAAGCCCTCGTGGAGGACGTCGGCGATGTACAGGACGGTGTCGAGGCCGATGAAGTCGGACAGGGTGATCGGGCCCATCGGCTGGTTGGTCCCGAGCTTCATCCCGTTGTCGATGTCCTCCTTGGTGGCGAGGCCGTGCTCGAGGGCGCGGATCGCCTCGCAGAGGTACGGGATGAGCAGGTAGTTCACGATGAAGCCGGGCGTGTCCTTGGCCGTGACGATCGTCTTGCCGAGGGACTCGCCGAAGGCCTTCGCCTCGCGGTAGGTCTCCTCGGAGGTGACCTCCGGGCGGACGATCTCGATCAGCTGCATGATCGGGACCGGGTTCATGAAGTGCAGGCCGAGCACGCGCGCCGGCCGCTTGGTGGCCGCGGCGATCGACGTCACCGAGATGCTCGAGGTGTTCGTGGCGAGGATCGTCGAGGGCTTGCAGGCCTTGTCGAGCTCGGCGAACAGGGCCTTCTTCGCGTCGAGGTTCTCGACGATCGCCTCGATGACGACGTCGCAGTCGGCGAGGTCCTCGAGGCGGGTCGTTCCCTTGAGGCGGCCGAGCGTCGCGTCGGCGTCGGCCTGGGCGAGCTTGCCCTTCTCGACGCTCTTGGCGAGGAACTTCCGGATGTTGCCCAGCCCGCGCTGGAGGAGGTCGTCGGCGACCTCGCGGACGACGACGGCGTAGCCCTTCTGGGCGCAGACCTGGGCGATGCCGCCGCCCATCTGGCCGCATCCGACGACGCCGACCTTGGCGATGGCCATGGAGTCCCTTTCGGAATCGGCGGGATTCTAGCCGAACCCGCCGACGAGGGGCAAGCGGGCTACTTCGCCTCTTCCTTGCGGTAGGCCTTGAGGATCGGGACCAGGGCCCCGAGCAGGGTGGCGAAGTGCACCGCGTCCTCGCCGACGGAGCGCGGATCGGTGGGCGTGGCGCGCCCGCCCCACTTGATGAGCAGGTTGTCGCCGCGCTGGAAGGACTCGCCCGGCACGATGCCCTTCGCCGCGGCGTCGCGGAAGAGGTGCCCGGGCCGGACCTGCTCCCGGCGGTCCTTCAGGAAATCCATGAGGATGTCCCGGAGGAGCTCCGCGGAGGTCTTCATCGCCTGGAGCGAGGCCGCCGCGAGCTTCGGGTCGCCCGCGATCTTCGCCGCGTCCGGCTTGCCGAGCGCGCCGGCGGCCTTCTCGAGCTTCTCGACGCGCTTCTGGTGCTTCTCGAAATCCATCAGGGGGCCTCGAGGGTTAGGGCCATGCCGAGCCCGCCGCTGACGCAGAGCGTGGCGAGGCCGCGCTTCGCGGAACGGCGTTTCATCTCGTGGACGAGGGTGACGACGACGCGGGCGCCGGTGCAGCCGATCGGGTGCCCGAGCGCGATGGCGCCGCCGTTGACGTTGAGCCGCGAGCGGTCGAACTTCAACTCGCGGTCGCAGGCGAGGACCTGGGCCGCGAAGGCCTCGTTGAGCTCGACGAGGTCGTAGGCGTCGAGCTTGACCCCGGTGCGGGCCTCGAGCTTGCGGAGCGCGGGGACGGGGCCGATGCCCATGACCTTCGGATCGACGCCCGCGACGGCGGAGGCGCCGACCCGGGCCATCGGCGTCGCGCCGAGCCGCTTCACGGCGGCGGCGGAGGCGAGGACGACGGCGGCCGCGCCGTCGGTGATGCCGCTGGAGTTGCCCGCGTGGACGCTGCCGTCCTTCTTGAAGACGGGCGCGAGCTTGGCCATCGAGGCCGCGGTGACCCCGTCGCGCGGGTGCTCGTCGAGCGTGATCGTGGCGGGCGCGCCCTTGGCGTCGTGGCCCGGCGTCGGGGCGATCTCGTCGGCGAACTTCCCGGCCTTGCGGGCCTGCTCGCAGCGGGCCTGGGTCTCGACGGCGTAGGCGTCCTGCTCGGCGCGCGGGATCTTGTACTGCTCGGCGAGGCGCTCGGCGGTCTCGCCCATGAGATCGCCGCAGAGCGGGCAGAGGAATCCGTCGCGGTACATGCCGTCGATCATCTCGCCGTGGCCGAGCCGGTAGCCGGTGCGGGCGCGGTCGAGGAGGAACGGGACGCGGGTCATGGATTCCATGCCGCCGGCGACGACGACGTCCGCCTCGCCCA
The DNA here is from genome assembly GCA_964464755.1 of uncultured Planctomycetales bacterium. GTDB lineage: Bacteria > Planctomycetota > MHYJ01 > MHYJ01 > JACPRB01 > CAYXGZ01. The sequence continues at coordinate 53,862 of CAYXGZ010000021.1, read as the reverse complement.
TGAGGATGGCCTGGCGCGCGAGGGCGATGGACTTGAGGCCGCTGGCGCAGGCCTGGTTGACGGTGAAGGCCGGGACGGCATCGGGCAGGCCGGCGCGGCGGACGACCTGGCGGGCGGGATTCGGGCCGTTGCCGGCCTGGCGACCGTGGCCGAAGATCAGCTCGTCGACCTGGTCGGCCGCGAGGCGGGCGTCGGCGAGGGCGGCCTTGACGGCCGTGGCGCCGAGTTCGGCGGCGGGGGTCTGGGCGAAGGCGCCGAAGAACTTGCCGATCGGGGTGCGGCGGGCGGAGAGCAGGAAGACGTCGGTCATTCGGGGCTCACTCTAGCGAGGGCGGGAGCGGTTGGCAACGATTCGAGGAGCGGTGACAAATCGCGGGAACTGACAATTTTTGTCACCAAGTTTTGTCATGGGTGAATACTTTATGGGTTTCGGGGACCAGGCGACTTTAATTCGCTTGCTCGTGGCGGGTTGCGCCGGTACACTCTGCGCTCCTCTGGCACACGGTGTGCTAGATGTTCCACAGTACGACCGGACTGGTCCTGATAACCCCCTACTCCTGGAGGAAAGAATGATGAAGAAGGGCTTCACCCTGATCGAGCTGATGATCGTCATCGCGATCATCGCCGTGATCGCGGCCATCGCGATCCCGGGCCTGCTGGCCGCGCAGCGTTCGTCGAACGAGCGCAACGCGTCGGCGTCGCTCAAGACCCTCGGCACGGCCGAGGCCGATTTCCGCTCGAACGACCGCGAGGGCAACCTCATCAACGACTTCTGGACGGGCGACGTGCAGAGCCTCTGCATCATCCTGCCCATGGACGGCACGGGCGCTCCCGCCGCCGACCTGCCCCAGAACATCATCAAGCTGATCGAGCCCTCGGTGGCCGCCGCTGACGGCGACGCCACGACCGGCCTGGGCCTGTACAACGCCGCCAACCGCGGCGCCGCGGGCGCCGGCCGTCCCTTCACCGTCTACCAGGCCAAGGCCGGTTACGTGTACCGCGCCGCCGCCGGTGACGGCATCGCGCTCCCGCTGTTCCGTGACGACACGGACGGCGCGGTCGCGCAGGGCGCCGCGTACGGCCTCTGCCACAACGCGGACCGCTTCGCGTTCCTGACGTACCCGACGAGCGCGAGCTCGGGCAAGCTGGCGTTCATCGCCAACCAGGACGGCACGATGTACAAGCTGAGCCTGTCCGGCGCGTACACCAACGCGTACGCTCCGACCGCGGCCGGCGCCACGTCGGTCGTCGCGGGTTCCGGCAGCGCGGATCTGGATGCGGGCCTCTACCCCATCAATCCGTCGGCCGTCGGCTACTCGAAGATGGACTAGTCCTCCAAGGGACACGTTCAACGCCCCCGGCCGAAAGGCCGGGGGTTTTTATTTATCCGGCTGAATTGCCGATAGGGAATGTGGTATGCAATTTGCTGTTCTTCCTGAGCAACCCCGAGGAGGCTCTTCCGCCATGAAACGCGCCGGATTCACCCTGATCGAACTCATGATCGTCATCGCGATCATCGCCACGATCGCGGCCATCGCCATCCCGGCCCTGATTTCCGCGCAACGCTCCTCCAACGAGCGCAACGCCTCCGCGTCCTTCAAGTCGATTGCCACGGCCGAATCGGACTTCCGCGGAAACGACCGGGACGGCAACCAGGTGAACGACTTCTGGACCGGGGATGTCTGCGGCCTCTGCATCATCCGCCCCCTCGACGGCACCATGGCCCTGATGGCGGACATCCCGAGCAACGGCATCCGCCTCATCGAGTCCGCCGTCGCCGGCGCCGACGCCGACACCGCGACCAGCTTCCCCCAGTACACCTCCCAGCTGACGGCCCCGAACCGGCCGTTCACGCTGTTCGGGGCCAAGGCCGGGTACGTCTACTTCGCGGCCCAGGCCGACGGCATCGTGGCGCCCCCCTTGCGCACCGACACCGACACGACCGCGGTGTACGGCAACGTCCACAACTTCGACCGCTTCGCGTTCTTCGTCGTGCCGACGGCCATCAACGTCGGGAAGCTCGCGTACGCGATGGCCCAGGACGCCACCATCTACAAGCTCCCCCTCAACCAGGGCTACCTCTCCAACTGGGTCGGCGGCGCCCTCATGTCCTCGATCGCCCCCGTCTCCACGGGCGATCCGGCGGGCCTCGACCTCAAGAACTTCCCGACCAACCCCGGCGCCCAGGGCTACAGCAAGATGGACTAGGCCGCGCGGCCCGCCCTCAATTACACTCCGCGCATGCCCGGTCCGACCTTCCCCGCGTTCCGCGTCCTCTCCCTCGCCCTGCTCGGCCTCGTCCTCGCTTCCCTCGCGGTGGCGCTCGGTCTCGGCTGGCGCCGCCGGGCCCACGAAGCCGGCGCCGCGGACGCGCTCCGCACCATCTCCGCGGCCGAGGCGGACTTCCACGCCAACGATCTCGACCGGAACGGGCGCCGCGACTACTGGACCGGCGACGTCGCGGGCCTCCACCTCCTCGTCCCCCTCGTCGACGGCAAGCCGCAGGCTCCGGACCCGGCGCTCGCGCTGAAGCGGATTCCGGCCCGGCTCGCCGCCGCGGACGGGGGCTTCGATACCCCGCCCACCTACTCCTCCTCGCTGCGGCTCGCGCCCTCGGAATCCACGGGGGCCTTCGTGCCCCACCGGGGCTACGTCTACCGGAACTCGTCGGAGCCCCGCGCCTCGCATCACCCCGAGCGCTACGAGATCGAGGCCTGGCCCGTCACCCTCGGCTCGGGGCGGCGGATGCACCGGATCTCCCGGGACGGCGCGGTCCGGACGGTCGAACTCGGGACGGGCTACGTCCTGGAATTCGAGGGCTGGGGCAGCTACGGACCGACGAGCCTCAAGGTCTCCGGCGTCGAACCCGTCGTCCGCTGATCACTTCGTCGTGAGCCGCCGGTACCCGTCCCAGTGCGAGGACAGGATCTCGAAGGTGAGGTTCTCCTTCGGCGTGGGCTCGAGGATCACCTCGCGCGCCAGCACGAGGTTCAGGAAGCCGCGCTCGTAGGCCTCCATGGCCAGGCGCGGGTCCCCCCGCGTCGAGATCTCGCGGACCGCCCGGTCCAGGTCCTGCGTCGCGAGCTCGAGGTGCCGCGGCACGGAGGCCTGGACGAACGTGCGCACCTCCGGGGGCGAGACCAGGCCGTCGGGGTTCCGGAGCAGGTCGGCGAGCATGGTTCGCAGCTGCTCCGCGCGGTCCCTCCACCACTGCGCGGGGACCTCCGGGGCCTTCCCGTCCGCCGCGGCCGCGAGGAGATCCTCCACGAGGCCCTCGATCCCCGCCTTCAGGCGCGCCGGATCGCGGCGCCCCGCGGGCTGCTGGGCGAGCACGTAGAGCTCGAACTTCGTCGCGCAGGCCCGGAGCAGCCGCCGGTAGAACGCGTGGAAGCGCGCGTCGGCGGCGTCGACCCGGGTCTTCCAGAGCCCCGGTTCCGCCGCCTTGCGCCGGAAGGTCTCGGCCAGCGCGACCGCCCCCTCCTGCTGCACCTCGAGCGACTCGAGCCCGCTGCTCAGGACCTGGACCCAGCAGCGCGCCGCCTTCGTCAGCGAGAGCCCCTCGCTCTCCGGCAGCGTGTAGTATTCGATGGGCTTGAGCCGGGCCTTCAGCTCGGGGGACCACCCGCGAACGACCTCGGGGGCCTTCATCCGCAGGAGCGCCTCGAGGATCCGGGCCCAGGCCAGCTGGGCCTTCACGTCGTCCCGGGCCCCGATCTCGCCGGCCGCCTCGGCGTAGGCGAGGATGGCCTCGGGGACCTTGCCCTTGGACTCGAGCCGGCGGGCGTCCTTGAGGTCGATCTCCTGGAGCACCGGGGCCGCCGACGGGCCGCAGCCCGCGCCGACCAGCGCCGCCGCCAGGATCCACCGCTTCATCGCCATGTCCAGCGTCCGGAAGGCGTCCAGGATCGGACTTACGGGGGCCAGCCCTCGGCCCCGACGAGTTTCACGAAGCGCACCGGCTCGAGGACCTCGCGCTCCACGCGGCCCCGGGCCCGCCGGTACCGCAGCAGCTCCTGGCGCTCCTCGTCCCCGACCGGGACGACCAGCAGGCCGCCCTCCGCGAGCTGCTGCAGCAGCGCGATCGGCACGTCGGGCGCTCCCGCCGCCACCAGGATGCGGTCGAACGGGGCCTCCTCGGTCCAGCCGAGGCTGCCGTCGCCCACCCGGAGGGTCGCGCCGGCGTAGCCGGAGGCCTCGAGGTTCCTCGCGGCCGAGGCGAGGAGCTCCGGGAGCCGCTCGATCGACCAGACCCGCGCCCCGAGCGCGAGCAGGATCGCCGTCTGGTACCCCGATCCCGTCCCGACCTCCAGGACCTTCTCCCCGCCGCGCAGCGCCAGGGCCTCGGTCATCCGCGCCGCGATGTAGGGCTGGGAGATGGTCTGCCGGCCGCCGATCTCGAGCGGGCGGTCGTCGTGCGCCTCCTCCCGCGAGACCGGCGGGACGAAGAGATGGCGCGGCACGGTGCGGAAAACCTCGAGGATCCTCGGATCCCGGATCCCCCGCGACTCGATCTGCGTCCGCACCATGCGCTCGCGGTCGGCCCCGTGCTCGGTGGCGATCATTCCCCGCCCTCCCCGAGCCGGCTGACCTTCAGCTTCAGGACCTTCGAGGTCGAGTCGCTGATCCGGACCTCGTTCGAGAGCCGGTACCCGACGACCCAGAGGATCCGCTCCTTGTCGCTCAGCAGCGGCACCCGGTCGCGGAGCGTCTTCGGGACCTTGTTGTCGATGAAGAACTTCTTCAGCTTCGTGGAGCCCTTGGCGCCGAGCGGCGTGAACTGGTCGCCGCGCTTGCGCACGCGGACCACGAGCGGCCCCTTGACCTTGTCGAGGTCCAGGATCTCCTCGGTGTAGTCCTTGTTCTTGATGTACTCCGTGAGCCCGAGCACCTTGCCCTCGAGGATCTCCGCGTCGATGCGGAGGTTCAGCTTCTTCAGCAGCGTCCCGCCCGGGATCTTCAGCTTCGTCGAGGTGAACTTCAGCGGCGGCGGCGCGGCCTTCGGGCGGTAGATCTTGAGGATGTAGGAGTCGCGCCGGGCCTCGAGCCCCTTCGGCAGGCGGATCGCCTTCGAGAAGGCGTGCTCGCCGCAGAGCCCGATGATCTCGAGGTAGTGCTCGAAGTTCAGGTGCGGCAGGATGCCGAGCACCGACTTCACGGCCTTGTCGATGATCAGGGTCTGGATCGCCGGGGGCAGCTTCGAGAACTCCTCGACGGAGAGGCAGACCTCGCCCTCCCCGGAGAGCATCTTCGTGTTCTCGTAGACCTCGTCGGCGATCTCCCGGAGCAGGAGGTAGAACGAGCCCGCGGTCTGGCCGAGCTTCACCAGCGCCATCTTCACGCGCGGGTTGAAGTCCTTCTCGATCGCCGGGATGAGGACGTGCCGCAGGCGGTTCCGGGTCAGCGAGACGTCCCGGTTCGACGAGTCCGTGCGGTACGGCTGCTCGCGCTCCTTGAGGTAGGCCTCGAGCTCGCCGCGCTCGCTCTCGATGAGCGGCCGGACCGCGAAGAGGTCGTGCTTGCGGCTCAGGCGGCGGATCGCGGAGATGCCGCGGAGGCCGCGGAGGCCGGTGCCGCGGAGGATGCGGTGCAGGATGGTCTCCGCCTGGTCGTCGAGCGTGTGGCCGAGGGCGATCTTCTGCGCGGAGACGCCGATCGCGGTCTCGGTGAGCCAGAGGTACCGCGCCTTGCGGGCCGCCTCCTCGAGGGACAGGTGCTCGCGCTCCTTCAGCTTGCGGACGTCGCCCCGGCCCCCGTGGAACGGGAGCTTGAGCCGCTCGGCGAGGCGGCGGACGAAGTCCTCGTCGGCGTCGGCCTCGCGGCCGCGCAGGCCGTGATTGAAGTGCGCGACGTGGAGCTTCCAGGCGGCGCCCTCGTGGGCCGTGGAGATCTCGTGGAGCGCCCGCAGCAGCGCGGTGGAGTCCGCGCCCCCGGAGCAGGCGACGACCACGGTCTCGCCCTGGCGGACGAGATCGTAGCCCTCGCAGGTCAGCCAGATCTTCTTGAGGAAATTCATGCCGCCGGCTGGATTATAGGGGGGCGGACGGACCCCACAAGGAAAAGCCGCGGCGTCCTACTTCTTCTTGAAGTGCGCGAACCAGGGGCTCTTCTCGATCTCGTAGAGGAGCTTCCCGTTGACGAAAGTCTTCTGCACCATGGCCCGGTAATCGAGCGGATCCCGGTCGAAGATCGCGAGGTCCGCGTCCTTCCCCTCCTCGAGGCTGCCGATCCGGTCGGCGAGCCCGATGGCCTCCGCGGCCGCCAGGGTGATCCCCTCGATCGCCGTCTTCTCGTCGAGGCCCCCGCGCACCGCGTACGCGGCCTCCATCGGCAGGCAGGCGAGGTCGCGCCCCGCGATGCCGCCCGTGTCGATGGCGTCGGTGAGCGGGAGGATCGCGAACTTGACCCCCGCCTTCCGGAGCAGCGCGGGCTGGTCGAAGCGGCTGCCCGAGGGCCGCTCGGTGCGGCGGTTGCGCGGGCGGAAGCGCCGCGGGGTGATCGCGCAGAGGAGGTGCGCCCGGCCGAGCTCCTCCGCCATCGTCCACGCCTCCTCGGCGCCGATGAGCAGCGCCCGGATCCGGTGCGACTCGCAGAGCGAGAGCACGGCGGCGATCTCCTCCGCGGACGAGACCTCGAAGCGGGCGACCGTGTCCCCGCGGAGCACCCGCACGAACGGATCGAGCGGGCCCGCGGCCGGAGGCTGCTCGTTTGGCGCGAGCCGACCCGCCGAGCGGCGCAGCTCGTAGTCCCGGATCTTCGCGAGGAGCTCGGCGGCCTTCTTCAGGTTCTCCCGGACCTCGTACTTCTGCGAGCCCGTGCCCGTCACCGCCGAGGAGAGCGGCACCGAGGCCGGCTCGAGGACCGTCATCGCGTCGAGGTCGCCCCAGGTCATCTTGATGACGGCGCTGGGGGCCGCCGCGCCCTCCGTGCGGTCGCCGAAATGGCCTCCGCCGCCGCCCTGCACGTACGCGGTCGTCACCCCCGCGGCGAGCGCGAGCTGGATCGACTGCTGGAACGGGTTCAGGGCGTCGCTGAGCCGCGGGCTCGATCCGCCGACGCCGAGGTTCCTCGCGGAAACGGCGACGAGGCCGGGCATCACGACCATGCCCCGGACGTCGATCCGGGTCGCGCCCTCCGGGATCTCCACGTCGGTGCCGATGCGGTGGATCTTGGAGTCCTTGATGAGCAGCGTCGCGCCCTTCAGCAGGCCGTGCGCCACCGTCTGGAGGTCCCCGCCCACGAGGGCCGTGTAGACGGGCTGCGGCGCCGTGGCCGGGGCGGGCGCCGGGACCGGGGGCGCGGGCTTCGGCGGGTCCTGCGGCCAGCCGAGCAGCAGCGCCAGGAGGAGCGCGGGGAGGCGCATCACGGCCTCGCCTCGTACTCGACGCGGCCGTCGATCAGCACCTTCCGGAGCCTGGGGGCGGCCTCCAGAGGATCGCCCTCGAAGAGGAGCACGTCGCCGTCCTTGCCCGCCTCGAGCGACCCCACCCGGCCCTCGAGGCCGCAGGCCTGCGCCGGGACCAGCGTCAACGCCTTCAACGCCGCCTCCCGCGGGAATCCGGCCTTCACGAGGGCCGCAACCCTGAAGAGGTGCCCCTCGAGCTCCGAGGCCGAATCCGCGGGGAGGAAGCCGACGCTGCAACCGGCGGCGACCAGTTCCGCGGGCGTGTTCACCCGGTTCCGGGTCAGCGGTTCGCTCGCGAGCAGCGGTCGCATGAGGTAGCGCTCCTTCCGCCCGGTGATCTGGGCCTCGGCCCAGTAGATGTCGGAGCTGATCACGTAGGTGAGGCGCAGCGCGGGATCGTCGTTCGGCTTGAAGACCTGCCTCCAGTGGAGGTACTCCGCCGGCGAGGAAAGCTCGACGAGGCCGGGGAGTTCGCCCTTCAGGAACTTCACGATCGGCTCCACCTTCTCGTCCGGCTTGCCGCCGGCCTTCAGCTTGCGCGCGTTCTCCAGCGCCTGCCGGAGCTGGTCCTTCGTGCCGGTGTTCGCCTCCATGTCGAAGCGGAGGGTGCAGGACTTCTGCACGAGCAGCTGCTCCCGCGTGACGCCGCGCGGCTTGAACGCGGAGCCCTGGCCGGCGATGGGGCCCCCGGTCGGATGGAGGACCAGCGTCGTGAATCCGGCGCGCAACAGGACGGCGGGCGACTCGAAGGCCGGGTTCAACTCGTCGGCCCCGGCGTGGTGCGCCGCCCCGCCCGTCCCCCCGCCTCCCCCGATCCGGGTCGCCGGGTGCACGAAGCCGGGCATCGCGGTCAGGCCCTCGGCCTCGATGATGACCGCGTCCTTCGGGATCTCCACGGCCGGACCGACCGCGGAGATCTTGCCGTCCTTGATCAGGATGACGCCCTTGGGGACCTCGCTGCCCGACGCGGGAAGGATCCGCGCGTTGCGGATCGCGACGACGACGCTTGCGGGCTTCGGGGCCTCCTGGCCGGAGGAGAGCCCGGGCAAGAGGGCGAGCAGCGCGACGGCGGCGGAGCGGAGCACTAGTACCGCCTCCCGTCCCGGGCGGGATCGTAGACGACCTTGCCCGCGATGATCGTGGCCACGACGTGGCTCCTCAGGTCGAGCGGATCCCCGCTCCAGAGGACGATGTCCGCGTCCTTGCCCGCCTCGAGGCTGCCGAGCCGGTCGTCGATGAGCACCGCCTTCGCGGGCTCGATCGTCAGCCCGCGCAGCGCGACCTTGTAGTCGATCCCGTAGCGGACCGCGAGCGAGGCCTGGAGGACCAGGTCCTCCTGCGGGATAACCGGCGAGTCCGTGCAGAAGGACATCCGCTTCACGCCCGCGGCGGCGTACTGCGTCGGGATCCCGAGCCATTTCCCGTCGTCCACCATGATGGCGAAGTCGTAGATGCGGGGCCCGATGTTCACCGGGATCCCGCGCTTCGCGATCTCGGAGGCCACCTTGAAGCCGCCGAACTCGCCGTGCGTGATGATGCAGGGCACCTGGTACTCGTCGTGGAACATCCGGACGGTGCCCATCACGTCCCGCGGATCGGCCGTGTGGATGATGACCGGCCACTTCCGCTGGAAGAGGCCGCGCATCAGCTCGAGGTCGGGCTTCGGCTCCGGCTTGAGCTTCGAGCGCCCCTGCTCCACCGCCTCGAGCGCCAGGTGGTAGGCCTTGGCGCGGTCGAGCAGGTCCCGCAGCGCCCACCACATGCCCATGCGGCTCGCGCCGAGGTCGCCGCCCCGCCGCTCCGGATTCCAGGCCTGGGCGACCTTCATGCCGCCGGGGAATCGCACGACGAGCTCGTCCCCGGTCTTCCCGCCCCCGGTGTGCATCAGGGTGCCGAAGCCGCTGAGGTTCGTGCCGCTCCCGGGGATGTAGAGCACCGTGGTCACGCCCCCCGCGACGGCCAGCTTGAGCAGGTCGCTGTCCGGATCGATCGTCGGACGCGTGCTCAGCTCGGGGTTGGTCGGGTGGACCATGTCGTTGATGTCGCGCATCGAACCGCCGACGTGGCAGTGCAGGTCGATGAAGCCGGGCAGCGCCCATCGGCCGGGCGCGTCGAGCACCTGGGTGCCGGGCGGGATCGGCACGTCGGCCGCGGAGCCGATCTTCTCGATCTTCCCGTTGCGGACGAGGATCACGCCGTTGTCGTAGGTCTCGGCCCCCTTCTCCGCGCAGGTCAGGATCTTGCCGACGCGGATGGCGTAGGCGCCGGACTCCTGGGCCCGCGGCGAACCCGCCGGGATCCCGAGCAGGATCGCGACGACCAGGGCGGGCGCGGCGAGGCTCCTCACTTGAGCACCACCTTGCCGTTCGAGACGATCATGCGGATCCGGCTGTTGAGGTCGAACGGATCGCCCGAGTAGAAGACGATGTCGGCGTCGCGGCCGCGTTCGAGCGCGCCGAGCCGCCCCTCGAGCTTCAGGAGCCGGGCCGGGACGGACGTCACGGCCATCCAGGCGTCCGAGGGATCCAGGCCCCAGCGAACCGCGTTGAAGGCGGTCAGGGGAAGCCGCGCGGAGCTGGACACCGAGTTCGAGGCGAAGGCCACGGGCACCCCGGAGGTGACGAGCGCCTCGGCGAGGTTCGAGACCTGGCCGCGCCGTTCCCGGAGGAAGTCGGGACCGAGGACCGCCGCGGGGATGACCCCCGCCGCGTGATCCGCCGCCTGTGGAGCGATGAGGATCCACTCCAGCTCCTGGTCCCGGAAGGCCGTCGCGGCCGCCTCGATCGCCCCGAGATCGCGGGCGTTGACGAGCACGGGCACCTCGCGGCGGAAGACCCGCCGCCAGGGCTCCAGGCTCTCGTCCTTTCCAGGTTCCTTGCGGTCGTTCGGCCCGGGCGGCGTCACGGGCCCCGGCTTCGCGGCCGGCGAGGCGCTGCGGCGCGCGCTGGCGGTTCCCGCGATGCGCACGCCGTCCTGCTGGATCTCGAACTTGCCCTTGAGCGAATCGCCCGTGATCGTCGCGGTGAAGAACAGTTTCGCGCCCTCGACCTCGTGCTCGATCTTCAGCTCGGCCCCGTTGAAGCTGCCCCGGAAGTCCTGCTTGAACGTCTGCCCGAAGGCCGTCGCCGCGAGGGTCCCGGACACCGCGGAGCCGGCCAGCTTCATCTCCAGCGTGAACGGGATCTCGTCCTCGTACTCCGGCACCTTCGCCGTGCCGGTCCAGGTGCCCGAGACCGGATCGGCAACGGGCGCCGGCCCCGGCGCCGGCGGACCGGGAGGCGCGGGAGCCGCGGCCCTGTCCTTCTGGTGGCGATCCCACGAGTCCCATTCGTCGTGGTACTTGCGTGCACGGGCCAGGAAGTCCTTCGCCGCCTGGGCTCCACCGGCGCCGCCGTTGACCGTCAGCTTCAGGGCCGCGACGTCCCGGAGGATGGTCGCCTGCGCGCCGCCACCGGCCGGCTTCACGAGGCTGCACACCCCGGTGTGTTCCGGCGCCACGAGCACCGTGGTCACCCCCGCGAGCGCGGCCTCGCGGAACGCGGGATCGTCCAGCCGGAGCAGCGCGCTCGGCGGATCGTTGAGCTGCGAGGGGACGCCGGGGCGAACCTGCCGCCCGCGAACGGCCCGCTCCGAGCCGTCGACGTGGAACCCGAGATGCGAGTGGATGTCGATCGCGCCCGGCAGCGCCACCAGGCCCTTGGCCTCGAGGATCTCGGCGCCCTCGGGCAGCGGGCGCGACTTGCCCGCGTAGAGGATGCGACTCCCGGACACGAGGATCAGTCCGTCCGGGATGATCCCCTGCGGTCCGGCGTGGACCGTGGCGCCGCGGATCGCGAGCACGCGGCCGGTGCCGTTGCCGCCCAGCTTCGACGTGACCTCGAGCGAGGCATCCTGGTCCGGCGTGCGGGTCCAGGCGGCGACGCCGCCCACGTAGACCTGCTCGACCGAGCCGGTAGGCGCCGTCAACGGCCCGCCGAGGATGACGAAGTCGGCGTCCTTCCCCTTCGCGAGGCTGCCCACGCGATCCTGGACGCCCAGGATCTCCGCAGGAGTCAGAGTCACGAGCTTGAGCGCCTGGTCCACCTCGAGCCCGCTCCGGCACGCCGTCGTGGCCGCGAGCAGCAGCTCGCTGGTGGACGCGTCCTCGGCGGACTGCAGGGCCACCCGGACTCCCGCCTTGAGCAGCGCGGCGGCGGCCGCCGGATTGCGCACGTACTCCGGGGCCGGGCGCGCGGGATCGTCCGTCGCGCCCCGGCCGAGCGCCACGGCCGCGTCGAGCCACACCGGGACCTTCCGCTCGGCGAGCTGGTCGGCCACCTGGTCGGCCTCGTCCGCGTCGAGCAGGATCAGATCCAGCTTGAATTCCTCGGCGAGCCGCAGCGTCCGCAGGATGTCGTCGGAGCTGCGCGCGGACACGGACAAGGGCTGCCGGCCGGCGAGCACCTCGGCCAAGGCCTCGCGCTCGCCCCGGGCCAGGTCGGACTTCGCGTCGAGGGCCCGTTCGAACGCGCGGCGCAGCTCGCCGAACTGCCCCATCCGGCTCATGCCGGGCTGGCGCTTGAGCGGCCTGATCGGGTTGTCGGCGGACGGCGGGATCGGCGGGGTGAAGATCGGGGGCGCGTTCTTCGCGACATCCCCGACGTTGGCCCGGAGTCCGTGGACCTCCCGGAGGATCCGCCGAGCCCGGTCCGTTCCCGCCAGTTTCACCACCGCGCCCCGCCCCGAGATCAGGCGGGCCCGGCCCGGCGAGAGGTGCGCGGTCGTGACGCCGCCGGCGAGCAGGCGGCGATGGTCCCGGAAGTCGTCGTACCCGTCGATGGCCCGGATGTCTGGGGAAATCACGCCCTCGGCGTCGGTCTCGCCCTCGGGGGCCAGCGCGTCGATCAGGCCGGGGATGATCGTCTTCCCCGAGGCGTCCACCACCGTCCAGCCCGCGGGCACGTCGTGGCCCGCGCGGATCTCGACGATGCGCCCGCCCTCGACGTAGAGGGTGGCCTTGTCCACCGGCGGCGACGACACCGGGTGAATGCGGCCCGCCTTCACGGCGAAGCGGGACGGCGCCGCCTCCTGGCCCGAGGCCAGGGGGACGAAGAGCAGCGCGAGGAGCAGGAACCTCGGGGTCATTTCTTCTCCGGAGCCGCCCCGAGGACGCGCTTCAGCTTCGAATCGTTGGCCCGCTCGTACACGACCGCGCCCTCGATCACGACCTGGTCGACCCAGGTCTGCGTGTCGAGCGGATCGCCGGTGAGCACCAGGAAGTTGGCGTCCTTGCCCTTCTCGAGGCTGCCGAATCGGGAGCCGAGCCCGAGGATCTCGGCCGCGTTGAGCGTGGCGGCGCGGATCGCCTCGGCCCGGGGCAGCCCGTGCCGGACGGCCGAGGCGGCCTGGTGCCAGAGGTAGCTCGATCCGAGGGACGACGAGTCCGTCTGGAAGCAGAACTTCACGCCCGCCTTCGCGAAGATCGCGGGGAGCACGCGCAGGACCTCCTCGTGCTTCTCCTCGTCGGTCTCCCAGAAGATCATGTCGGGCGGGAGCACGACCTCGAGCTTCTCCCGGGCGATGTCGGCCGCGGCCCGCCAGGTGTCCCGGCCGAGCACCAGCTTCATCCGGAACTTGTAGGCCTTGGCGAGCTCGATGGCGCGGAGCACGTCCACGGCCGTCGGGCAGTAGACGAACGCGGGCGTCTTGCCCTGGAGGAAACGGGCGAGCACCTCGCGCTTCACCTCGAGCTCCGACGCGGGCCCGCCGCCGGGCGGCCGCCCGGCCGCGGGGACCTCGCCCTTCTTCTCGGCGAGCTCCGCGACGTTGTCGAGCAGCGCGTCGAACTCCCGGCGCAGGGCCGCGAGCTGGGCCATCCGGGTCAGGCCCGGGCGCGGGGCGAGGGAGATCTTCAGCGCGTGGTTCTTCACCACGATCATCGACTCCGTCGTCACGCCCGCGGGGCGCAGGACGCAGCCCTGACCGCCGATCATCGTGGCGTTGCCCGGAGAGAGGAAGATCGTCGTGATCCCCTGCCGCAGGGACTCCTCGAAGTAGGGGTCCAGCGGGTTCACGGAATCGAAGGTGCTCACGTAGGGGACGCTCGGGACGTTCTCGTTCGGACGGTCGACCCCGCGGAAGCTGTGCGCCTCGACGAAGCCCGGCATCACGGTGCGCGTGCTCGCGTCGATGACCTTGGCCTCCCAGGGGATCTCGACCCCCTTCCCGACCGCCTCGATCTTGCCGCCGCGGACCACGATGACGGCGTCGCGGAGCTCCTCGCCGGAGACCGTGATCAGGCGGCCGGCCTTGACGACGAGGACGTCGTCGGCCGCCCGGGCCCGGGCGCCGAGCAGGGACAGGAAGGCGGTCGCGAGGACCAGAGCGCTTCGCATCAATACTCCTTCCGGCCGGTGCGGTCCCGGCCGTCCACGTAGACTCCGAGCAGCTTCGAGGTCGGATCGAGCGGATCCCCCGAGAGGACGATGAAGTCCGCGTCCTTGCCCTTCTCCAGCGTCCCCACCCGCCGGTCCACGCCGAGGATCCGGGCGGGGACGATCGTCACGGCCGCGAGGGCCTGCTCCCGCGTCGCCCCGTACTTCACCGCGAAGGCGGCGACGTGCAGCAGCGACTCGCCGGCGCCGTTGCCGCCGGAGAGCAGCGCGGTGGGGATGCCCGCGCCCGCCAGGGCGCTGAAGGTCCCGTACCGGATCTCGGAGCCGTCCTGCGAGGAGGCCACGTGCGGGCGGAAGACGGGCCGCAGCGCGACCGACGCGCCGAGCCGCTTGAGCAGCTCCAGCTCCTTGAACGACTCCTCCGCCTCCTCGAAGACGACCTTGAGGCCGAACTCCTCGACGAGACGGCCCGCCGCCTCCAGGTCCATCGCCCGGCTCGCCGCGATGCGGACGCCCAGCGACTTGCCCAGGGCCCGGCCCAGGATCTCGAGCCCCTCGTTGCGCGCCGCCGAACGATCCGCCGCGTGCGCCTTGGCGTCGAGGAAGGCCTTCCGGAATTCCCAGGAGACCCCCATCCGGGTCGTCGGGCGGCGGGCGTACTGGTTCACGGGCGCCATCCCGCGCGGCGGGTAGTTGTTCACGTACGACGCGGACTGGAAGGAGGCCTTGAGGGCCGCCTCGGGATCCAGGAACCGCTCGGCCGGCTCGTCGCCGGCCGTCTTGACGACGGCCGCGAGGCCGCCGATCACGTTCTGGTTGCCCGGCCCGACGAAGGCCACGGTCACGCCCGAGAGCAGCGCGCGGCGCAGGTCGCGCGAGCCCGGCGCCAGCCCGTCGGCGATCTTCCACTCCGGCGTCACCTCGCGGGAGTCCTCGAGCGCGACGGGGTCGACGGAGAGCAGGAGGTTCGCGTCGACCAGGCCCGGAAAGACGACGCCGCGCCCCAGATCGACGACCGCGGCCCCCTCCGGCACCGGGAGGTCCCGACCGATGGCGACGATCTTCCCGTCGGTCACGAGGATCCCGCCTCCCTCGATCTCCTGGCCGGGCGCGACGATGATCCGCGCGGCCTTGAAGAGCGTCGTGCCGCCGCGGGGCGCGGCCTGAACGGGGAGCGCGAGCACGGCGAGGAGCAGGAGGACCGGGATCCGGAGCATCATGGTTACTTCGGCTTCCTGTGGACAATACTGCCGCCCGAGATGACGAGGATCGCTTCGGTGCCGGGTGCGAGCGGATCGCCCGACCAGACGACGACGTCCGCGCGGCGGCCCGCCTCGAGCGACCCGACCTCCGTTTCGATCCCGAGGAAGCGGGCGGGAACGACCGTCAGGGCGCGGAGCGCGGCATCGGGGGACAGCCCGTGGCGCACGGCCACCGCCGCCATCCAGCGGACCTGGTGCGGGGCCGCGGCGGGCGCGTCGCCGATCAGCGCGACCGGGATCCCCTCGCGCTCCAGGCGACCGGGCGTCTCGAGCTGCTCGAGGGTCGATGCGGGCGTCAGCGGCCCGAACGCGACGCCGAGCTTCCCGTTGCGGAGGGCGGGGATCGCCCGCACCGCCTCGTCGGCGTGGACGATCGCGGCCCGCAGGTCGAAGGAGGCCCGGAGCTCCGCGAACCGGGCGATGTCGTCGGCGCGCCGGAGATTGACCAGGCAGGGCTCGCGGCGGCGCACCGCGGAGTCGGCCACCTCGCCCTTCATCGCCAGGTGCCGGCGCAGGAGCGCGAGGGCCCCGGGGCGCGAGGTCGGTTCCCCGTCCTCCCGGACGGCGTCGTCGCCGAGCGAGAACTTCAGGCCGGCGGCCTCCGCGTGCAGGGCCCGGTCGAGGCGCGCGCCGTTCAGCCGCAGCAAGGCGTACCGTCCCCCCACCACGTTCGCGTCTCCCGGGGCCACGGCGGCCAGGGTGAAGCCGGACTTCGCCGCCTCGAGGAGCGCGGGATGGTTGGAGCGGATGCCGTCCGCCGCCCGGAGGTGCGGCGAGACCGGGTCCGTGATCTCGTCGGCCTCGGGGCCCAGCCCGAGCTGCGTGTGGGCATCGATGAAGCCCGGCGTGACCCAGCTCCCCGCCGGGAGGTCGATGATCTCCGCGCCGGCCGGCGGCTCGATCTTCGCGTCGATCGCGACGAGCCGGTCGCCGGCGATGAGCAGTTCCCCGGACTCCAGCATGGCGCGCGACATCGGGACGATGCGACCGCCGCGCAGCAGGATCGACGCCCCGGCCGGGGCGGCGTCCATCCGCGACGGGGCGGGAGGCAGCGCCGGGGAGGCGTGGAGCGGCCCGGGGACCGCCGAGTACGCTTCGACGCCGGCCGAGTAGGTCTTCAGGACCCGCGTGCCCGCCTCGAAGGGCTCGCCCGAGAGCAGGAGGAAGTCCCCCACCCTTCCCGCGGAAATCGCGCCGAAGTCCTGGTTCAGGCCGAGGTGCTTGGCGGCGCCCAGCGTCACGGCCTTGAGCGCGTTCTCCCGGGGCAGGCCGCGGGAAACGGCCACGCCGCCGGCCTCGAGCAGGAAGCGCCAGGAGCCGCGGGGTCCGAAGGACGCGATCGACACGTCGGCGCCGGCCTTCGACAGGAGCGCGGCGTTGGCCTCGCTGTGGCCGAGTTCCTCGACGCGCGCCGGGCCCCAGAGCTGGACCGGCCCGACGATCACGGGCACCTTCGAGCGCGCGACGAGCTCCGCGACCTTCCAGCCCTCGGTGACCCGCTCCAGCACGGCCTTGAGCTTGAACTCGTCCACGAGTCGCAGCGCGGCCTCGATCGCGTCCACCTGGTGGACCTCGATCCGCACGGGCAGCGGGTTCTTCTCGTCGAGGCAGCGTGCCAGCGTCTCCTGGGCCCGGTCGAGCCTGGGCTTCACGGGCTTCTTCAGCTCCGGCGCGGGAGTCGGCGACGCGGCGGGAGCGGGAGCCGGCTTCGGCGGATCCTGCGGCTCCGGAGCCTTCGGAGGCGCCGGGCCGGGGGCCGGGCTCGCGGCGGGCGCGGCCGGTTTCCGCGACTTCTCGTACTCCTCGAGGTCCTTCCGGTACTGCTCCCACGACTCGCGGTACTTCTTCGCGCCCTCGAGGATCTGCCGGAGGCCCTTCGCGTCGAGCGCGCGCTGGGCCGTCGAGGAGGTCTCGGTCGGGGACACGCCGAGCACGAAGCGGAGGGAGGCCTGGGGCTTGATCACGCGGGGCCGGCCGGGGCCGAGCCGCAGCACGGCCGCCAGGCCGGAGACGGGGCCCCGGGCCCCGGGCACGCAGCACGCCGTGATGACGCCGGAGGAGAGCGCGCCGCGGGCCGCCTCGTCGTCGAAGAGGTCGAGGCCGTCGACGACGTCCTGCTCGGCGCCGCCGGCCGCCGGCGACTCGGACGGCTGGAGGATCGCCGAGGCTCCGTCGACCAGGGCGGGGATGGCGACGAGGCCCGCCGCGTCGACGACGACGGCCTGGGGCGGCTCGGGCAGGTTGCGCCCCACCGCCTTGAAGCGCCCGTTCTCGACGAGGAGGTCCGCGGACTCGAGGACGCCGCCGGAGACGGTGTAGACCTTGGCGCCCCGCACGAGCAGGGGGCGGGCGGCGGGCGGATCCTGGGCGCCGAGCAGCGGCGACAGCAGGAGCAGGGCGGCGGCGAACCTCATCCTACGAATCCCCCGATCCGCCCCTCTCCGAGAAGGCGCGAATGTACCAGTCCGCCCGCGGGCGTTCAACGCCCCTCGGCATCAACCCCGCGTCATGCGCCGGTACATCTCCTCGTCGCAGCCGGCGATGATTACCATCCCGTTGCTGAGCACCGGCGCGCGCATGCGGTCGCCGTCGCGGCCGAGGAAGTGCCCGAGGATCTGCTCGTCGGTGGCCGCGGCGATGTCGAGCTCGCGGAGGTTCGGCCCGATCTTGGCGTAGGCCTTCTTGTGCTTGCGCACCAGCGTCAGGACCTGCGGCTTGAGCACCGGGGTCTTGCGCACGTTGATGGTCTTGAAGGCACGGGTCAGACGCTCGAGGACACGCCTCGCGTTCTTGCAGCCCGTTCAGAACCGGTCGTAGAAGACGATCCCGCTCATGCGATCCTCCCTCCAGCTCGATCCCAGCCCTCGAAGGCGGCCTTCACGGCCTGCGTCGCGACGAGGGAGCACTTGACCTTGTGTTCGGGCAGCCCGCCGAGGCGCTCGACGACGTCCCGGTCCGTCAGGAGCCGCGCCCGCTCCACCGGCGCGCCGGTGAGCAGCTCGGTCATGGCCGACGCGGCGGCGATGGCGGCGGCGCAGCCGAAGGTCTTGGTCCGCGCCTCGAGCACCACGCCCTTCTCGATCCTCATCGTCAGCTTGACCATGTCCCCGCAGGTGGAATTCTCGACGAAGGATGATGCGTCCGCGGGCTTGATCTCGCCCGTGTTCCTGGGGTTCAGGAAGTGGTCCATGACGGTCGGCCCGTACTCGTCGAAGCCCATGTCACGCCGTGGCCCCGGGCGCGAGCGGCTTGCGGCCCGGGAACCCGTCCTCGAGGTGGTGATAGTACCGCACGGACTTCTCGCCGCGCTGGTAGCACAGGAAGACGAGTCGCCCCTCGACGACGCCGTAAAAGTCGACGAGGCCGGTCTCGACGCTCTTGAGGACGATCTCCTTCTCGACGAGCTTCTTGAGGGAGGCCTCGTAGGCGGCCTTGGCCTCCTCCACGGAGGCGAGGTAGTGCTCGTACTCCTTGCGGTCCGGGCAGGCCTCGTCGGAGATCTCCTCGCCCCAGATCATCTCGAGGACCTCCATCTTGCCCTTGAGCTTCTTGAGGCGGACCCGGATGGCGTCGAGCTCGGTGAAGACGGACTCGACGAGGGCGACGAGGGACTCGGCTTCGGGGACGGTGAAGATGCGCGGGCCCATGGGGGGCCCATTCTAGGCGGGCGGGCGACCCGGCGCAACCCGCGGGTCAGGCCGGATCGAGGAGAAAAAAAAGGAGCCAGGCCACCGCATCGAGGGGATTCCCTTTCATAGGCGGCCTGGCCCTGGAGAGAGGGGGAAACAGATTTTGGGCAGGGATAGTCAGCCCCCTATCCGAGGCTATCCACTGACTACCACCCTTACGCCCGTAGACCTTACGGTCCCAATGTTTCTAGGTTGGACCGATTCGCCAAGGTCTGCGGCGACGCCCGACGACTATTTTTCAATTCAGAGCCCGCTCATCGGGCCGATCGGCAGGGTTCCGACTTCCGTCGTCCCCCGCTGGGGTGTACATCGGCGTCCGGCGACCCCAACTTTACCAGGTCCCGTCACGCCGACGCAATCCTATGCTGCGGATCAGGATGGGTTGTCGGAATTCCGAGGCGCTTCGCCCCGTCTCCTCCGATCCCGTCCCGGGCTCACTGCATAGATCACGCCCAAGACTTTACGTCCGTGTCAAGTATAGTATCGCCGCCAAGTTCAAGTCAACTAAATTCCGAAAATAAAGTCCTTGCGTTGGCACGATCTTTGTGGAGGAACTTCGTGACGGAGCAGCGCGACGATCTGCGGCATCCAGGAAGTTTAACTTATTTGACTCCAAGGGGCTATCCGTATGAGATCGGGTCAGCTCGATTCCTTGCAGGGACGGTACCCCCCACTATAATGGGCCCCTCGGTTCCGGAGCTTTATGCCTGATCCGCAGGATCCGCGCCGCCAATCCTTGGGAATGGTCGCCGTCCAGCTCGGCCTGATCAACCAGGCCCAGCTCATGGATTGCATCCGCGCGCAGAGCGGCGAGTTTTCCGACCTGTCAATCGACCAGATCCTTGTCGAAAAGAAGCACCTGACCCAGGACCAGGTCGACAAGTTGCTCCTGGAGCTCTCCAGGCAGGCCGCCGTGCCCGGCCCCTCCCCCTCCCCGGATCGACCGACCCGGGCCACGTCGGTCCGGCCGGGGACTGCCAGCCGGAACGCCGCCACCGGGGTGACCGCCGCCCGGCCGGCCGAGCCGCCGCCACCCCCCTCCTCGGGCACCGGGGTCACGAAGGTGCGCCAGGCTTCCACGGGCCAGGTCGAGGCTGCCCCTCCGTCGCCGCCCCAGGGTGGCACCAAGGTTCGCCGGGCCCCGACCGGCGAGGTCGCCGTCCCCGCCGGCACCCCGGAACGCCTGACCGGCCGGCGCGAGCGGACCACGGCGAAGCGGGTGGCTCCCGAGAAGCCGCCGGCCCCCGCCCCCCGCAGGTCGACGGCCTTCGTCTGGATCGTGACGGGCCTGCTCGCCATCATCCCGGTGGCCGCCCTCTCGATCATCTTCGTGCTCCGGAACTCGCATCCCCCGGCCCCGCCCATCGTCGTGAAGACCCCGCCCCCGGCGCCGACCGCCAAGCCGACGGCCCTGCCGCTGCCGCCGAAGAAGCCGGTCGCCGACGAGGGCCGCATCCGCGCCCGCCTGACCATGCTCAAGGGCGACGAGCCCTTCATCGCGAAGTGGAACGAGATCGCCCACCGCATCGACAACGCCCGCGAGCCCGAGCAGTACAAGTCCTTCCTCCCGGACCTCGAGCGGATCGTGACGGAGGCCCGCGGCACGAAGTACGAGGACCTCGTCGTCGTCGGCTACCGCGAGGTGCTCGAGGCGATGAAGGCCCGGGCCGAGCAGGTCTTCGCGTTCCTGTCCGACGAGGTCGCGCGCCTCTGCGCCGCCGGCAAGTACGGCGAGGCCGTCAAGTCCTGGGACTGGTTCCCGCTCCACCTCGACACCGCGGGGCTCTACGCGAAGCGCATCGACGAGAAGCGGGCCGAGACGGTCGCGGCCGCCGAGACGGAGTACGGGAAGTCCAAGGAGCAGGTCGACGAGCTCCTGGCCAAGGGCCGGATCTCCGAGGCCAAGCTCCTCCTGCTCCGCGCGCTGGAGATCGGCTTCCCGAAGCTCGTCGACGACGCCTACCAGCGCCTCTCGAAGCTGACCGAGATCGAGGACGCGGCGGCGCGCAAGGCCGAGGAGGCGCAGCTCGCCGAGTTCGAGAAGCTCAAGAAGGCCGAGCGGGAGTCCGCGGGCCTCGTGGCCGCGTACCGCAAGCAGTTCTGGGACCTCGTCACCGCGCGCAACCTCGACGGCGCCTCGACCTTCCTCGGGAAGGAGAAGCAGGGGGCCGCGCCCGAGCTCGCGAAGGAGCTCGACAGCCTCGCGAAGACGCTGGCGGGGATCCGTTCCGCCTTCGAGGCCGCGGGCGAGCGCCTCAAGGGCCGCTCGGGCCAGTCGATCACGCTCGCGATCCTCGAGAACGGGCGTCCCCAGTCCCGGTCCTTCCACCTCGTCGGCGTTTCCGGCGGACGCATCCGGACCCAGGTCGAGGGCCGGGACTTCACCCTGCCGCTCGAGGACCTGGACGTGCCCGAGCTGCTCCGCCTCGCCGAGGGCGCGGGCGGGGAGACCGGATCGCTCATCGCGGGCCTCGGCCGGATGCTCTCCGGCGACTTCCCCGCCGCGCACGCCGACCTGAAGGCGGCGGGCGCCCAGGCGTCGGCGCTCGCGGCGTTCATCGAGGGCTCGACGGGCTTCCTCGAGAAGAACGCGGGGCCCATGAAGGAGGCGGCCGCGAAGCTCATGGCCGCCAAGGACTGGGCCGCCGCGGCCGACGCGTGGTCCCGCCTCGCCGCGATCCCCTCCGAGCGCAAGGCGGCCCTCCGCGGGCGCGCCCGGGCCTACTACCAGCAGAACAACTTCGTCTCGACCGTGCTGGACATCGAGTCGCTCTTCGAGATGGACGACTTCTCCGAGGAGGTCATCGAGCTCCTCAACCAATCCTACAAGCGCGCCACGCTGATCGCGAAGGCGATCCAGATCTACGAGGCGGCGAGCCGGCGGGTCCCCTCGAACCCGACGGTCCTCGCGAACCTCGTCGCGCTCTACATGCAGATCCACGAGTACCAGAAGGCGCAGGAGGCCCTGGGCCGCGCCGAGAAGGTGAAGGGCTTCTCCGGCGAGCTCGCGCAGCTCGCGGCGCTGCTGCACACCTGCCTGGAGCCCTCGTTCGCGGGCCAGACCTTCAAGGCGAAGTTCGGCCGCTACGACCTCGAGACGAACGTCTCGCAGAAGTACGCGAACGACATGGCGCAGTTCATGGACAAGGTCTACCAGTCCTACGTGAAGGTCTTCCCCTACAAGAAGAACGAGACCCTGCGCTTCCACGTGAAGCTCTTCGCGAGCGAGAGCGAGTTCTTCGGCTACTTCCGCAAGACGACGGGCTCCAGCCCGGTCGGCGACAAGGGCAAGGTGCTGGCGTACTACATGCCCCTGACGAAGGAGCTGGTCGGCTGGAACGCGGAGGACATCCTCGAGACCCTGATGCACGAGGGCCTGCACCAGTACATCGACTACTTCGTGACGGACTGCCCGATCTGGTTCAACGAGGGCTACGCGAGCTACTTCGAGAAGTCCACGGCGGACGAGGCGATCTTCAACCCGGGCCGGCACATGACGGTCCGCTACATGCTCTCGTCGAAGCAGCTGCCCTCGATGAAGGAGATCTTCATGATGGACCGCGCCACCTTCCGCAAGGAGGGGGCGCTCCACTACGGGTCGTCCTGGTCGGTGATCTACTGGATGCACCGCAGCGGGAACCGGCACATCCTGGACCGCTACTTCGAGGCGCTCATGGCGGGCAAGGACCAGCAGCAGGCGTTCGACGAGGTGTTCGGGCCCGGCAAGGCGAACGTCGAGGCGCTCGACGCGAAGTGGCGGCGCTCGATCTTCACCGAGAACTACGACGAGTAGGCCGGGCTACAGCTTCTTCACCAGCTCCACGATCCGCGCCTCGGCCTCCTTCGGATCCAGGTCCCTCAGCGTGTCCGGGTGGCCCAGGATCTCCATCACGTCCTTCGCCCGGGCGGGCTTCAGCGCGGCCAGGACCGGCGCGCGGAACTCGGCCGGGGCCCCTGCCACCGCGGCGGCGACGTCGTGCGGGTCGACCCAGTCGAGCAGGACCGCGAGGTCCTCGCGCCGCAGCCGCGCCAGGTCGGCGAGCGAGAACACGAGCGTGCGGAACGAGGGGCCGAGCTCGGGGTCGTCCCGGTGGCCGCCGACGTCCAGGTCGCGGCCGTCCCAGTAGCGCATCTTGACGCGGTCGGCGCGCGCGCAGCCGTCGCAGTAGAAGCGGATCTCGCCCGCGGCCCCGATCCCGGGGATGACCGCGTAGCCTTCGGCCGTGTGGGTGCAGCGCAGGCAGCGCATCGGGGTTGCTCCGGGGTTGGGACGACTCCGCCGGCCCGCCGTTACCGGGCGCCCTTGAGGGCGTTCAGCTTCGCGCGGGCCTCGGCGAGGTACGGCTCCACCTGGCGGCGCTTGCTCGGGTCGAGGTCGATGCAGCGCATCCAGTCGGCGATCGCCTCCTCGAAGTGCTTGAGCGCGAAGTGGGCCATGCCCCGCTCGAAGTACGCGCCCTGCAGGCGGGACTGGAGCTTGATCGCGCGGGTGAGGTGCTCGACGGCCTGCTCGAGGATGTCGCGGGGCCGCTCCCCCATCGCGAGGAGGTGCTTGGCGAGCGCGACCTTCACGACCCCGAGGTCCTTGAAGACGTAGGCGTAGGTGGGTTCGAGCTGGGCCGCGACCATGAAGTCGTCGATGGCGCGGAAGAAGTGGTCCTTCGGGTCGCCCTTGGCCTTCGCGACCTCCATGCCGAGGTAGAAGTGGACGATGCCCCGGTTGTGGAACGCGGCCGAGTACGTCTCGTCCGCGCGCATGGCGCCCGCCAGGTCGTCCAGGGCCATCTGGAAGATCGGCGTGATGTCCTTGCCCTTGTCGCGGGAGAAGCGGCCGCTGAAGAGGAGCAGGTTCGCGCGGTTCACCCGGGCGTTCGGCGCCTCGGGGCGCAGTTCGGCCGCCGCCGCGAAGTCCTCGAGCGCGTGCTTGCAGTCCTCGCGGGGATCGGCGCGCTCGAAGGAGAGGATGATCGCGCGGGCGAAGCGGATGATGCCGCGCTGGGTCTTGATGTCGAAGTTCCGCGTCTGGCGCTGGATGGCGAGGTTGAGGCCCTCCTCGCCCTCGTTGAGCTTCTGGAGGACGGCCTCGCGGCCCGCGACGATCGTGCCCATGGCGCCCCGGCCGCTCTCGAGCAGCATGAGGTCGCGGAACATGTGCACGGCCTCCTCGAGGCGGCCCGCGGTGAGCGCCGCGATGCCCGTCGTGAAGCGCAGCTCGTCGTCGCTGACGATGGGCGAGCCCGAGAGGTAGCGGTCGAGGTCGTCGGCGAAGGCGCGCGCCGAGTCGTACCGGCGGACCGGGTCCTTCGCCATCGCGCGGAGGACGATCCGCTCGAGGTCGCTGGGCACGGTCGGGTCGATCGTGGTCGGCGGTACGAGCTCCTCGCGCACGACCTTGAAGCAGACCTCGAAGTGGCTCTTGCCCTCGTAGGGGGGCTTGCCGGTGAGCAGGAAGTAGAGCGTCGCGCCGATCGAGTAGACGTCCGACCGGGCGCTGAAGTCGTGGACGCGGCCGACCGCCTGCTCGGGCGGCATGTAGGCGGGCGTGCCGATGATGCGGCCGGTGCGGGACAGCTCGGCGGCGGCCATGGGGTCGAGGTCGACGAGGCGGGCGAGGCCGAAGTCCGTGACGTGGACCTTGCCCGCGCCGTCGACCAGGATGTTGCGGGGCTTGATGTCGCGGTGGAGGATGCCCTCGGCGTGCGCGGCGTCGATCGCGCGCGCGACGTCGCGGATCGCGGCGGCCGCGGCCTTTGGCTGGATGGTGGCGCGGGCCTCCTCGAGCGTCTTCCCGTCGACGTAGTCCGTGACGATGTAGTGCTGCGTGTTGAACTGGCCTCCGTCCTCCGTGCCGACCTCCAGCACGCGGGCCACGTTCGGGTGGTCGAGGCGGGCGCCCTTGCGGGCCTCGTCGAGCAGGCTCAGGACCTCCGGCGACTTCGAGGTGTCGCGGAGCATCTTGATGGCGACGTAGCGGCGGTGCGAGGTGTCCCAGCACTGGAAGACCTGGCCCAGCGAGCCCTTGCCGACCGGCCGGATGCGGATGAAGCGGCCGAAGCGGTTCATCGGCTCCGCGGCGGCCTCGACGACCTCGGGCGGAGCGCCCTTGAGGTCGCCGGGCGAGGCGGGCGCCGGGACGGCCGGGGGCGGAGGAGCGGCCATGCGCGGGGCCGGGGCCGGGGCGGGCGGAGCCGGGTGCGAACGCGGGACCGGCGTCGGGATGTTCGGGATCGGGGCGGGGGGCTTGGGCGCGGCGCGGAAGTTGGTGTCCCGCGGGATCGAGATCATCGTGGCGTCCTGGTCGGCGGGCGGCGGGGCCGCCGGGCGCGGGACCGGGGCCGGGGCGTGCGGCGCAGCCCCCTTGCCCAGGCCGTCGATCTGCTCGCGCGTCGCGTAGCCGTGGGCGATGATCACCTCGGCGAGCGGGATGCCCGCCATGCCGCCGCGCGAGATCTCGGCCTTCTCGGTGAGGCACTCCTGGAGCTGGGCCTGGGTGAGGACCCGGGCGTCCAGCAGGAGCTTCGAGATGCGTTCCGTGTCTGCCATGGGTCGGGATCCAAGTCTACCGGGGCGACCCCGATAATTCGAGACTTACAGCGATAGCGCGGCGATCAGGGCGTCCGGCGACTCCCGCGTCGCGACCCAGGCGGGGCCCAACCCGGCGATGTCCCGCGCGAAGGCCGGGAAGTCGAGGACGTCCGAACCCTGGAAGGCGAGCAGCCTCCCCTCGCCCGCCAGCCCGTCGTACTCGGCCAGCCGCAGGCCGGGGTGCTTCGACAGGGCCGCCGCGATCGTCCCCCAATCGGGCGGGCGCCCGTGCGGGGCCGTGGTGAACGACAGCACCGGCAGCTCAGAGGGCGCGTGCTCCCCCGCCCCGACGGCGTCGAGGACGACCTCGAGGTGCCGGCCGAACTGCGTCTTGTGCAGGGCCGCGAGGACCTCGCCGCCGGACTTCGGCCCGCCGCCGGTGGACCAGAACAGGAAATCGAAGCGGTGCCGCCCGCCGAGGGCGAGGTGCGGCCGGAGCTCGATCGGCCCGACGGGGTGGCGGAGGAACTGCCGGAACTCGGTGAGCGCGGAGCCCTTCGTGACGGGGTCGAGGCGGCGAAACGAAGGGTCGACGCGGAACGCCAGGAAGGAGGCGTGGACGGCCCTCTGACCGGGTCCCGCGTCCGCTACCACGTCTTCTTGGCCGGGTCGACCGTGCTATGGCCTTCCCACGCGGCCGCCTCGTTGCGGCCGTTCGTCGCCCACTTCGCGTTGATCTCGGTGTAGAACTTCCACTTCTCGGGGACCTCGTCCTCCGGGAAGATCGCCTGGACCGGGCACGGTTCGACGCACGCGCCGCAATCGATGCACTCCGCGGGAATGATGTAGAGCATCCGCTCGCCGGCCTGGATGCAGTCCACCGGGCAGGCGGGGACGCAGGCCTTGTCCTTCGTCCCGACGCAGGGCTCGGCGATCACGTGGGTCATGGCGGCTCCTAGACGTTCACGTAGATGTCGTTGTTCTCGATCTTGACGGGGTACGTCTCGATCTTGGTGCGCGGGTTCACGGGCGAAGTGCCGGTCTCCAGGTCGAAGGCCCACGCGTGCCAAGGGCAGACGAGGCTCGTGCCCTCGAGGATTCCCTCGGCCATCGGCCCGCCCTGGTGGGGGCAGATGTTCGAGCAGGCGAAGACCTT
Organism: uncultured Planctomycetales bacterium; assembly: GCA_964464755.1. Taxonomy (GTDB): domain Bacteria; phylum Planctomycetota; class MHYJ01; order MHYJ01; family JACPRB01; genus CAYXGZ01. Next base: position 27,454 of record CAYXGZ010000021.1, on the reverse strand, counting down.
CCCGTCCGCGTTGCAGAGGGCGATCTCCTTGCCGCCCGCCTCGACGCAGCGGGTGGTCCCGGGGGGCAGGTCGGACAGCGAGGACACCTTCACGAATTCTCCCATGCGCGGTGACGATCTCCGGTTCGCGGCGCTCAAATGTAGCGGCGCTCCAAACGACGGTCAAGGTTCCGCCCACCGCGCGCCGCCGCGTGCAGTTGACCCCCTCCGCGGCATGCGGTACCTTGGGTCCCCCGATGAGCTCCGACACGCTCTCTCGATTCCTGGAGGAACTCCCCGCGGCGCCCGGGAACGCCTTCCCGGCGGTCCGGTCCGGGCCCGTCCCGGCCTACCACCCGACCCTCGCCGTCGAGGACCTCCTCGGGATGTACCGCTCGATGGTCCTCTCCCGCCTCCTCGACGAGCGGGAGTTCATGCTCCAGAAGCAGCTCCAGGCCTGGTTCAGCATCTTCGCCGCGGGCAAGGAGGCGGCCCAGGCCGCCGCGGGACTCGCGCTCCGCCCCACCGATCCGATCTGCGGCTACTACCGCGACCGGACGATCTGCCTCCAGCGCGGGATCACGGCCGAGGAGATGCTCCGGCAGGCGGTCGCGGCCGCGTCGGACCCCGCGTCCAGCGGCCGGCAGATGCCCGCCCACTTCGGGCACCGCGAGAAGGCCGTCATCATCCAGGGCAGCCCGACCGGCTTCCAGAGCATCCCGAGCGTCGGCCTCGCCGAGGCGATCGCGAAGACGAAGTCGCTCATCGGCTCCGGCGCCTGGCCCGCCGACGCGATCGTCTACAGCTCCATCGGCGACGCCTCCACGGCCGAGGGCGAGTTCTACGAGGCCCTCCGGGCCGCGATCCTCAACCGCGCGCCCGTCCTCTTCAACGTCCAGGACGACGGGTTCGGGATCTCCGTGCCCGCCGAGGAGCAGGTCCCCGGCGAGGACGTGCTCGCCCTCTTCCGCGGCTGGCCCGGCCTCGCGGTCCTCGACGTCGACGGGACCGACGTGCGCGCGTCCTACGACGCCTTCGTCGAGGCCGCCGCGCACTGCCGGGCGCGCCGCGGCCCCGTGCTGCTCCGCTCCCGCGTGCTCCGGCTGATGAGCCACTCGTCGACCGACGACATGCGGAAGTACCGCGACCCGGTGTCGATCGCCCACGACCACGAGCGCGACCCGCTGCCCAAGTTCGCGCGCGAGCTGATCGCGTACGGGGCGGCGACCTCCGAGAGCCTCCTCGAGATCGGCGCGGCGGCGAAGCGCGAGGTCGAGGAGGCCACGGCGCGGGTCCAGAAGCTGCCCAAGACGGACGTCGCGAAGCTCACCGCGGACATCTACGCCTACGAGCCCGCGACGGCGAAGGCCGCCTGGGCCGCGGCGACGGCCGGGCGGAAGTCCGAGCCCGCGGGCAAGGTCATCGCGCTCGCCGATTCGGTCAACCACGCGCTCCACGAGCTCATGGCCCTCGACCCGCGCATCGTGATGTGGGGCGAGGACATCGCGGACCTGTCGAAGCGCACGCTCGAGGAGCATCCCGAGCTGAAGGGCAAGGGAGGCGTCTTCGGCATCACCGAGGGGCTCCAGCGCGCGTTCGGCTCGGCCCGCGTCTCGAACAGCCCGATCGCCGAGGCGACCATCGTGGGCCGGGCCGTGGGCTACGCGCTCCAGGGTTTCCGGCCGATCGTCGAGGTCCAGTTCCGGGATTACCTCAATCCCGCGTGGCAGCAGGTCGTCGACCAGGCGGGCACCCTGCGCTGGCGCTCGGGCGGACGCTTCAACGCGCCGTTCGTCGTCCGCATGTCCTACGGCGGCTACCTCGGCGGCGCCGGATCCGTGTGGCACTCGGAGTCGGCCAACGGCCCCCTGCTCCACCACCCGGGCCTGCGGCTTTGCGTGCCCGGCAACGCCCGGGACGCGGTCGCCCTGCTCCGCGGCGCGGCCTTCTGCGACGACGTCGTCCTCTACATGGAGCCCAAGGCCATCTACCGCCGCAACGACGCGGCGTTCGGCCTCGAGCCGGGATCCTACATGGACCAGCCGTACCCCGGGTTCGACGAGGTCTGCTGGCCCGGGTCCAGCCGGCTCTACGGCGACGGATCGCACCTCGCGATCCTCTCGTACGGCAACACGGCCGCGCTTTCGATGCGCGCGGTCGCCGAGCTCGCGAAGAAGGGCATCCGCGCTCGCTTCCTCGACCTGCGCTGGCTCAATCCCCTCGACGAGAAGGCGATCCGCAAGGCGGCCGACGAATGCGGGCACGTGCTCGTGGTGGACGAGGACCGGCGCACCTGCGGGGCGGGAGCCGCCGTCGCCGACGTGATCTACCGCGACGTGGACCTGCGCCGCCGCGTGGACGTGGAGCGCGTCGCGGCCCTCGATTCGCGCGTGAGCTACGGCCCGGTCGGCGAGAAGGCCTGCCTGCCCCAGCTGGAGTGGATCGTCGACGCCGCCGTCGCCCAATTGCGAGGACGGATCCGGGCGGCCGCGAAGAAACCCTCGAAACGAAGCTCGAAATGACGCCCCTTCCCCCCCGGCTCGAGGAGACCTCGGGGGGACTCCGCGTCCGGTTCCGGCCGTTCCAGGCGCTCCGGGAGTCCTTCGCGGGCGGATACAGCTCCGCGACGTTCCGCGCCGACCTGATGGCCGGCATCGTCGTCGGCGTGGTCGCGCTGCCGCTGTCCATGGCCCTCGCGATCGCCACCGGCGTGCCGCCCCAGCACGGCCTCTACACGGCCATCGTGGCCGGCTTCGTGACGGCCGCGCTCGGCGGGTCGCGCATCCAGGTCTCCGGGCCCACGGCCGCCTTCGTCGTCATCCTCGTCCCGATCGTCGTGAAGTTCGGCCCCTCGGGGCTCCTCGTCGCCACGGCGATGGCGGGGCTCATCCTCCTCCTGATGGGCCTCTTCGGGCTCGGCAAGCTGATCGAGTTCATCCCCCACCCGGTGACCACCGGGTTCACCGCGGGCATCGCGGTCGTCATCGCGACCTTCCAGGTCAAGGACTTCCTCGGGCTGCCCATCACGTCGCTGCCCGAGCACTTCGTCGACAAGATCCTGCTGATCATCTCGGAGGCGACGCGCCTCCGGTGGCCGGACATGGTCGTCGGTCTCGCGACGCTGGCCACGCTGATCGCCTTCCCGCGGATCACGAAGCGGGTGCCCGCCGCGCTGGCCGCCCTGCCCCTCGCGATCGGGGTCGCCTGGCTCCTGCGGCATCTCGTCGTCGGCGCGGACGTGGCGACGATCGGATCCCGGTTCAGCTACGCGGCGGGCGGCGCCGTGCATCCCGGCATCCCGCCGCTGCCGCCCTTGCCGATCCTGCCGTGGCAGGTCGCGGGCCCGGGCGGCGTCCACCAGGCCCTGAGCTTCGACATGGTCCGGGACTTGATGCCCTCGGCCTTCGCGATCGCGATGCTGGGCGCCATCGAGTCCCTGCTCTCCGCCGTGGTCGCGGACGGCATGGCCGGCACCCGCCACGACCCGGACAGCGAGCTCGTCGGCCAGGGCGCCGCCAACCTCATCGCCCCGTTCTTCGGCGGCTTCGCCTCTACCGGGGCCATCGCCCGGACCGCGACCAACATCCGGGCCGGCGGCCGGACGCCCGTCTCCGCGATGGTCCACGCGCTCTTCGTCCTCGCGGGCGTGCTCCTCCTCTCCCCTTGGCTCGCGCTGCTGCCGATGTCCGCCCTCGCCGCCCTGCTCCTCGTCGTCGCCTGGAACATGTCCGACGCGCGCCACTTCGTCTACGTGCTCAAGGTCGCGCCGCGCAGCGACGTGGCCGTCCTCCTCACCTGCTTCGGCCTCACGGTCTTCTTCGACATGGTCGTGGCCGTCGGGGTCGGCGTGATGCTCGCGGCCGCGCTCTTCCTCAAGCAGATGTCCGAGCTCACGGGGGCCCGACTCGTCGAGGAGCACCACCTGGACCGCCGCACGCCGCTGCCGGCGGGCGTCGTGCTCTACGAGGTCTCCGGGCCGCTGTTCTTCGGCGCGGCGAGCCGCGCGATGGAGTCGCTGCACCAGGTTTCCGGCGACGTCCGGATCGTGATCCTCGACCTCGAGGGCGTGCCCGTGATGGACGCGAGCGGGCTCGTGGGCTTCGAATCGGCCCTGTCCCGCCTCGCGGCCGACCGGGAGACCGTCATCCTCGCCGGCGTCCAGCCCCAGCCCAAGGCGCTCATGGAGAAGGCGGGCATCGTGGCCGACGAGGACAAGCTCGTGTTCGTGGACGACGTGGAAGGCGCGATCAAGGCGGCCGGCGACCGCTTCCTGAAGGACCTCTCGGGCGACAAGCTCCGGAGCGTGGCCGGGGGTCCGGATCAACCGAAGCGGGCGTAGAGCTTCCAGGCGATGACGCCCAGGATGACGAGGAAGACCAGCCAGTTCAGCATCCCCAGCGGCGTGAGGGGACGCACCTCGACGTAGCCGCAGCCCGGGCAGGTCTCGACCCGGCTCATCGGGCGGGTCCGGAGTCCCTGGAAGCAGTACGGGCAGTTCGCCATCGTTCACCCCAGCCGGTAGAGCCGCCGCGCGTTCTCGTGCATGACCTTCCGCTTGAACTCGTCGGGGTACTTGAGCTCGAGGAAGCGGTCCGCGTTGGCCCGCATCCCCGGGACGCCCGGGGCGGGCCAGTCGCTGCCCCACAGCACCCTGTCGGCGATCGACTCGAGCTTCGGCCAGTACTCCGGCAGCAAGGCCGGCGGGATGCTGGAGACGTCCATCCAGAAGTTCGGGTGCCGCCGCACGAGGAAGAACGCCGTCTCCATCCAGAGCGGGCGGCCGCCGTGCGCGAGGATCACGTTGAGCTTCGGGAAGTCCACGCCGATGTCGTCCGTGTAGATCGGGTCCGCGTAGACGTTCCGGGCCCCGGGGAACACCGACGTGCCCGTGTGGACCATCAGGACGAGCCCGGCCTCCTCCGCCTTGCGGTAGACCGTCTCGAGCACCCGGTTCCCCGTCCGGTAGGCGTTCGGGTACTCCGGCTGGTGGGCGGGGTGCATCTTGATCCCCCGGATCCCCCACGAGATGAGCTCGTCCATCTCCCGGGCGGGGTCCTTGCTCCGGGTGGGATGCACGGAGCCGAAGGGGATCACGCGCCCGCCGCAGTCCTTCGCGTAGTCGGCCGCGTAGCGGTTGGCCTCCTCGGTGAACCCCATGACCTCCGGGCTCACGTAGTTGATGGAGACCACCTTCTCGATGCGCTCGCGGTCGAGGTACGCGAGGAACTTCGCCGGCGAGTACATCATCTCGGAGATCTCGGGGATGTCCGGCCGCTTCCCCTGCATCATCCGCAGGTGCTCGGGCCGGATCATCTTCCAGGGCTGCACGTGGACGTGCGAATCGATGATCGGGATGCTCATGGGTTCCTCGCCGGCCACGGGAGCCGGATCTCGACCTCCTCCGACGCCTCGCCGCGGTTCCCCCCGAGGTCGTAGGGGCGCAGCCGGTAACGCAGCCGGGCGCCCGAGACGGCGGATCCGTCCTGCCAGGCGGAGTGCATGTCGGCCCGGATCGCGGTGAGGAACTCCCACCCGCCGTCGCCGACGGCGCGCTCGACGAGGTAGCCGTACATCCCCTCGGGATCGACCGCCGGGGTCCAGCTCAGGCGGACGTGGCCCGGGGGATCCTCGACGACGCGAAGCCCCGCGCGTCCACCTTCCCACCGGGGCGCGGTGCGGTCGTTCGATTCCGGAGCGTGCAAGGCCCCCTTGGGCCAGAGGTAGCAGCGCACCTTGCGGAACTTCTCGTCCAGCGACTTGCAGACGTTGATGGACAGGCAGCGGACCACGCGGTCCTCCCGGCCCTCCCGCACCTTGTTCGGCCAGTCGGGATCCGCCAGGAGCGTCCGGGCCATGCCGATGAGATCCGCCGTGCCGTCCGCGAGGAGGCGCTCGGCCAGGTCGCGGGTGCGGATCTTGCCGGTCGTCACGACGGGCTTCGAGCAGCCCTGCTCCCGCAGGTGGGCCCGGATCCCCGCGGAGAGGTACGAGTTGTACCCGTCCTGGTACTCGCGCCCGGGCATGCAGCGGTCGCCGCTGTAGCCGGTGTACGGGTAGAGCGGCTCGCCGGGCCGGTGCACCGCGTCCTCGAACTTGCCCCCGGCGCTGATCGAGAGGTAGTCGGCCCCCAGGCGCGCGAAGCGCAGGGCGATCTCGCGGGACTCGATGAGCCCGTACCCGCCGACGATGCACTCCTCGGCGTCGAAGCGGATCCCGATCGGGAAATCCGGGCCGACCCGTCGCCGCACCTCGACGAGCACCTCGCTCGGGAGGCGGAGACGGTTCTCCAGCGTGCCCCCGTAGTCGTCTCGGCGGCCGTTGTGGCCGGAGAGGAAGCTCGAGAGCGTGTAGGCGTGGGCCATGTGGAGCTCCACGCCGTCGTAACCCGCGCGGCGCGCCCGCTCCGCCGACTCCCCGTACGCGGCGACGATGCCGCGGATCTCGTCGAGCGCCAGGTCCGCGACCTTCTGCCGCCAGCCGCTGCGCGCGATCTTCAGGAAGTGGATGATCTGCGGCACGATCCTCGAGGGACCCGCGGCCCGCATCGCGGCGATGAGGCGGCGATGACCCTGGAGGTAGCGGTCGTGCGAGAGCCGGAGCAGCGGCCCGCTCTTCGCCTCGTGGACGGCCATCGCCTCGATCACGATCAGGCCGGGACCGCCCTTCGCGTAGCGGACGTAGCGGTCGACGATGTCGCCGTTCACCTCCCCGTCCTCGCCCGAGAGGCGCGTCACCATCGCGGGGAGCACGATCCGGTTCGGGAGCGTCATCCCCCGGATCGGGAACGGCTCGAAGAGCTTCACGACAGCACGTGGGCCCCGATCACCAGCTTCAGGATCTCGGTGGTCCCCTCGTAGATGCGGAGCGTGCGGATTTCGCGGTAGAGGCGCTCGACCGCGGCCTCCTTCGTGACCCCGAAGCCGCCGTGCAGCTGGACCGCGGAGTCGATGACCTTCTGGGCGAGCTCGGTCGCGGTGAGCTTGGCGAGCGCCGACTCCAGCGGGATCCGGGCGGCCCCCCCGTCCCGCTTGGCGGCCGAGCGGTAGACGGCCAGGCGCGCGGACTCGAGGTCGGCGATCATCTCCGCGACGCGGGAGCGGATCACGGGCTGCTCCGCGAGCGGGGCGCCGAACTGCCGGCGGGACTTCACGCGGTCGATCGTCTCCGCCACCGCGCGGGCCGCCATGCCGAGGGCCGCGGCCGCCACGGAGGTCCGGTAGGTCTCGAGCACCGCCAGGGCGGTCTTGTAGCCCTCGCCGGCCTTCCCCACGAGGCGGTCGGCGCCCACCTTGACCCCATCGAAGGCGAGCTCGCCGATCGGGTGGAAGGCGACGACCTCCTGCCGCTTCGCGAGCTTCACGCCGTCCGACTTGAGGACCACGAACATCGAGATGCCCTTCGTTCCCGCGGCGGGGTCGGTCCTCGCCAGGACCGTCATGACGTCCGCGATCGGCGCGTTGGAGATGAAGGTCTTGAGCCCGTGGAGGACGTAGCCCCCGTCCTTCGCCTCGGCCCGCGTGCTCAGCGCGCCCAGGTCGGAGCCCGCCTCGGGCTCGGTGACGGCGAAGGCGGCCACCCACTCGCCCGAGCGGACCCTGGGCAGCACGAGCTGCTTGAGCGCCTCCGAACCGGCGACCTCGAGGGCGTAGGTGCCGAGGCCCTGCATCGCGAAGGCCAGGTCGATGAGCCCGTGGGTCTCCGCGAAGACCTCGCGGAGCACGCAGAGCGAGCGGAGGTCCTTGCCGTCCGTCCAGCCGAGCCAGCCGCCCTTCCCGATCTCGCGGACGAGCCGGCGCGCGCCCTCGTCCGACTCCTCGACGCGCAACCCCGCCGCGAACGCCGAGGCGTCGGCGCGGAGCTTGCGGTGCCGCTCCTCGAGGAACGGGTTCGCGAGGGCCTGCTGGTCGACGAAGCGCCGGCCGTCCATCACTCGCTCCGGAACTTGGGTTCGCGCTTCTCCAGGAAGGCCAGGTAGCCCTCCTTGAAGTCGGGATGCTCCATGCACTCGGCCTGGGCCCGGGCCTCCGACTCGATGGCCTCCTCGAGCGTCATGCTGGCCTCGTTGTTCAGGCACTCCTTGGTCACGGAGATGCCGTGGCCGGGGCCCTTGGCCAGCTTCCTCGCGAGGGCCATCGTCTCCTCCCAGAGGCGCTCCGGCGGGACGACCTTGTTGAGCAGCCCGATGCGGTGCCCCTCGGCGGCGTCGATCGTGTCGCCCGTCATCAGGAGCTCGGCCGACTTCGTCGATCCGATGATGCGCGGGAGGAGGAAGCAGGCGCCCATGTCCGCGCCCGAGAGCCCGACCTTCGTGAACAGGAAGGAGATCTTGGTGTCCGAGGCCGCCACGCGGAGGTCGCTCGCCAGCGCGATCATCGCGCCCGCGCCGGCCGTCACCCCGTTCAGGCAGGCGATGATGGGCTTCGGCAGCCGCCGCATGTAGAGCACGAGCGCGCAGGTGGCCTGGGTGAAGTCGAGCAGGCCCCGGGCGTTCCGCTTCATGAGCTCGCCGATGATGTCGCGCACGTCGCCGCCGGAGCAGAAGCCGCGGCCCTTGGCGGTGATCACGACGACCCGGACGTCCTTCTCGTCGCGGAGCGCGAGGAAGACCGACTTCAGCTCGTTGTAGACGTCGAACGTCAGCGCGTTGAGCCGCTCGGGCCGGTTCAGGGTCAGGATCGCGACCCCGTCCTTCACCTCGTAGAGGAACGTCGTCGGGTTGATCATAGGACCGCCATCCCCTCGATCTCGATTTTCGCCTTCGGATCCCAGAGCCCCTTCACCTCGAACATGGCCGCGGCCGGGTAGTGCGTCCCGAGCACCTTGCGCCAGATCTTCCCCATCGCCTTCCGGTTCCTCGCGTACTCCCGGCGGTCGGTCACGTAGAAGTTGAGCACGCCGATGTTCTCGGGACCCCCGCCCGCCTCCTCGACGACCGAGAGCAGGTTCTTCAGCGCCCACTCGAACTGGACGGCGAAGTCCGGGGAGACGATCTCCGAGCTCTGGTTCGCGCCGTTCTGGCCCGCGAGGAAGAGGAAGCGCTTCCCCTGCAAGACGACCCCGTGGTTGAAGCCCACCGGTTCCGGCAGGTGCTTCGGGTTGATCAGCTTCCGCTTCTTCATAGGTCGAAGGCCTCCCCGTTCTGGGTGCAATCCGGATCCAGGAGCTTCGCGGCGAGCTCCGCCACCTCGTCGGGGCGGATCAGCCGCTTCTGCGCGTTCATGCCGGCGAGGGCCTGCCGGGCCTCGTCGGCGGAGCGCTTCGTCGTCTTCACGATGTTCTCGACGGAGCGGCTAGTCATCGGCGTGTCGACGTACCCGGGGCAGATCGAGTTCACGCGGATGCCCTTGGCCGCGAATTCCGCGGCGAGGCTCCTCGCCAGCCCGAGCATCGCGTGCTTGGCGGCCGTGTACGAGGACACGTAGGCGGCGCCGCGCTTGGCGGCCGACGAGGCGATCATCACGACGCGGCCCGCGGAGCGCTCCACCATCCCGGGCAGGAAGGCCCGGGTCACGAGGAACGCGCTGGTCGCGTTGACCGCGAGCATCTCCTCCCAGTCCATCCGCGTGGACTTGAGGAACGGCAGCGCCTTCGCCGAGCCCGCGTTGTTGCAGATCGCGTCGACCCGGCCGAAGCGCAGGAGGACCTCCTCCTTGAAGCGCTCGACCTCGGCCTCGCGGGAGGCGTCCGCAGGCACCGCGACCATGTCGGTCGTGGCGCCGAGCGCGCGCTCGACCTCCTTCAGGGGCTGGGGCGACCTCCCGCAGATCGCGAGTTTCGCGCCGTCCCGGGCGCAGCGTTCCGCGATGGCCCGACCGATGCCCTGGCTGGCGCCCGTGATCACCACGACCTGGTCCTTGAGGCTCATGCGCAGGCCTCCACCAGGATGTCGGCCAGCCCGTCGTAGGTGGCGCGGCCCTCGTCGGCGCTGGCGGAGGCCGGATCGCCGAAGTACGCCTGGTCGCCGCCGCAGTCCTTGAACGTCCGGGCCCCCTCGCGGATCCGGGCGCCGAGGTCCACGTCCAGCCGCGGCAGCGTGCGCCGCAGCTCCTCCTTGACCAGGTGCGGCGCGACGGCGAGCACGAGCGAAGTCTCGAAGCGCCCCGCGTGGGCGCCGCCCTTCTTGAACTCCTCGTGCATCCGCAGCACCCAGGGCTTCCGCGTGAGATCCGGGAACACGGGCCGGAGCTTCATGCCCCGCGAGATCGCCTCGACGGCGGCGTGGATCGCGGCCAGGTTGGCCGGGTCGACGTGCGGGCTGGCGAACACCAGTTTCGCGGCCCCGTGCGCGTCCAGCGAGCGGGCCACGTCGCAGATCACGGCGGCCGCGGTCCCGCCCGAGAGGCTCAAGGTCCCCGCGAAGGTGCCCGCGTAGGTGGCCGGCGTGATCGCGAGGGCCGGGAGGGCCAGGGCCGCCTTGCCGGCCGCCTGGAGCTTCGCGAGCGCGCGTCGCACCATCTCCTCGGCGATGATCACGTCGGTGCCGAGCGGGAGATGCGGCCCGTGCGCCTCGATGGCGCCGACCGGCCAGAGGACCACGGCCCCCTTGAGCCGGGTCTCCGCCTCCATCCAGGTGAGGTCGGCGAGGTTCATCAGGCCTTCAGGAGCTTCCGGTCGATCTTGCCCCGGTCGGTCTTGGGCAGCGAGTCCACCCACTTCACCTCGCGCGGCGCCTTGTAGTGCGCGAGCCGGGCCTTCACGAACTCCGTCACCTCCGCGGCGGCCGGCCTCTCGGCCCCGCGCGGCACCAGGAAGGCCCTCGGCTTCGTCAATCCCTCGGGGTCCGTGTAGCCGACGACGGCCGCCTCGGCGACCGCGGGATGCTGCAGGAGGCAGTTCTCGACCTCGATCGGCGACACGAAGATGCCGCCGACCTTGAGGAGGTCGTCGACGCGTCCCTCGTACCAGTAGTAGCCCTGCTCGTCGACCCGGAAGAGGTCCGCCGTGAAGCACCAGTCGCCCGCGAAGGTCTCCTTCGACTTCTCGTGGTTGCCGAAGTACATGAGCCCCGCGCTGTCGCCCTTCACGTGCAGCCTTCCGACCTCGCCGACCTTGCAGTCCCGCCCCTCGCCGTCCACGATCCGGGTCTCGTAGCCCGGCACGATCCGACCCAGGCTCCCGGGCTTCACGTCGCCCGGCCGGTTCGAGATGTAGATGTGGAACATCTCCGCGGATCCGATCCCGTCGAGGATCTCGGCGCCGAACGCCGACTTCCAGCGCTGGTAGAGCTCGGGAGGCAGGTACTCGCCCGCGCTGAGCACCAGGCGGACGCACGAGAGATCCTGCGCGGCCGCGTCCGGGTGGTTGACCATCTTCCCGATCATCGTGGGCACGTTGGTCAGGATCGTCGGGCGGTAGCGGCGGATGTTCTCGAAGAGCGACTCGGGGGTCGGGGCCTCCTCGAAGAGGGCCGTCGTCGCGCCGACGGCGAATGGGAACATCAGGTTCGTCCCCGTCGCGTAGCCGAAGTAGAGGCGGGCGACCGAGAGCGTGGTGTCCGTCTCGTGGTAGCCCACGACCTTCTTGGCGTAGTTCTCCGCGTTGAACGGGAAGTCGTGGTGGAAGTGCACGACCCCCTTCGAGCGGCCGGTGGTCCCGCCGCTGAAGAGCCAGAGCGCGACGTCGTCCGGCGTCGTCGGCGCCCAGTCCAGCCGGTCGGAGGCCCTCTCGACCCGCTCGCGGTACGACGCGACCCCCCCCGCGCGTTCGCCCACGACGAGCACGTTGCGGAGGTGCTTCGCCTTGGGCTTCAGCGCCAGGAAGGAGTCGACGACGCTCTCGTGGATGACCGCGACCTTCGCGCGGGTGTAGTCGAGGTAGTACTCGTAGTCCTCGACGGGCAGGCGGGGGTTCCCCATCGTCACGACCGCGCCGATCTTCAGGGCGCCGAAGAACACGGGGGCGAACTCCGGGAGGTCGGGCAGGCAGATGTAGACCCGGTCCTCGAGGCCGGCGCCGAGCTCGCGCAGCACGTTCCCGACGCGGTGGGACTCGTCCACGACCTGGCGGTAGGTGAGGTCGCGGTGGCGGGAGCGGATGGCGACCTTCTCCCCGCGACCCTCGGCGAGGCGGTCGTCGAGGAAGTACGCCGCCATGTTGAACTTTTCCGGGAACCCCGTCATGCGGGGCGCATTATAGGCGGGCGGAAATCGGCCCCCAAGGTTTTCCGCGGCGGCGTCGGTTGACGGGCTCGGGGCCCCCTCCTATGATCGCGCGCATGGCGCCCTCCGACGTGACCTACTCGTCCTACCTCAGGATCCACGACCTCCTGAAGCTCCAGAACCCGATCTCCCGGCCCGAGAAGCACGACGAGATGCACTTCATCGTCGTGCACCAGGCCTTCGAGGTCTGGTTCCGCCTGCTGCTCCACGAGACCGCCACGATCGCGGCGTACCTCGACGAGGCCAGGGTCCACGACGCCATCCACCTCTTCACGCGCTGCAACTCCATCCTCAAGCTCTTCCAGCCGATGCTCGAGGTCGTGGAGACGATGACGCCCACCGACTTCCTGACCTTCCGCGACCTCCTGAAGCCCGCGAGCGGCTTCCAGTCGTTCCAGTTCCGGGAGCTGGAGTTCCTCTCCGGCCTCCGCGACGAGCGCTACGTCAAGATGTTCGACGGCGACGACGAGGCGCAGGCCCGCCTCCGGCGCCGGCTCGCGGAGCCCACGATCTGGGACCACTTCCTCAACACGCTCCGCCGGCGCTCGCTGCCGGTCGGCGACGACGCGCAGGTCCTCGCAAGCCTCGTCCGCATCTACAAGGAGGCGGAGTTCGCCGACCTCCGCGCCCTCTGCGAGGCGATGATCCAGTACGACGAGCACTTCTCGCTCTGGCGCGAGCACCACATCCGGATGGCGGAGCGGATGATCGGCCGCAAGTCGGGCACGGGCCTGAAGACGGTCGAGTACAGCTTCGGCCAGACCCGCTCCTTCGGGACCGAGGGGGTCGAGTACCTGGCGACGACCCTGCGCAAGCGGTTCTTCCCGCTGCTCTGGCAGGCGCGGACGGAGATGTAGATGGGGGTTCGGCGTCGCGCGGATCCGGAGGCCCGGCTGCTCGCCGTGCGGAAGGACTTCCCCACCCTCGCGACGAAGGTCCACCTCATCAGCCACTCGCTCGGCGCCATGCCCGGCAAGGCGCGCGAGGCGCTCGACGAGTTCACGAAGCGCTGGGTCGACGACTCCATCGACGCCTGGCACGAGTGGCTGCCGCTGGTCACGAGGACGGGCGACGAGATCGGCCGGCTCATCAACGCGCCGGCCGGGACGGTCGTCATGCACCAGAACGTCTCGACGTGGATGGGCATCCTGGCCAGCTGCCTCGACTTCACGCCCGCGCGCAACCGCGTCGTCAGCACGGACATGAACTTCCCCTCCGTGCACTACGTGTGGAAGGAGCACGAGCGCGTCGGCGCGGAGCTCCGTCTCGTCCGCAGCGACGACCGGATCACGGTCGACACGCAGAAGTTCATCGACGCCATCGACGACCGCACGGCCGCGGTCGTCATCGAGCTCGTCCTGTTCCGCAGCGGCTTCATCCAGGACGCGAAGGCCATCATCCGGGCGGCCCACGCGAAGGGCGCGGTCGCGATCATCGACGCGTACCAGGCCGTCGGCACGGTGCCCGTCGACGTCCTCGACCTCGACGCGGACTTCCTCACCGGCGGCTCGGTGAAGTGGCTCTGCGGCGGCCCCGGCGCGGCCTACCTCTACGTCCGCAAGGACCTGATCCGGAAGTACGAGCCGCGGCTCTGCGGCTGGTTCTCCCACGCCTCCCCGTTCGCGTTCGAGCTCGACCGGATCCGCTACCGCGACGACGTGATGCGCTACATGGGCGGAACCCCGTCCGTGCCCGCGCTGTACGCCTGCGCCGCCGGCCGGAAGTACATCCTCGACCTGGGCGTCAAGGCGATCCGCGCCAAGTCGGTCCGGCAGGTGAAGCACCTCGTCGGCCTGGCGACCGAGGCGGGCCTCGAGCTCCGCTCGCCGGCCGACCCGGACCGGCGCAGCGGCATGGTCTGCCTCGAGTTCCCCGGCTCCGAGGCCGCGCACCTGGAACTCCTCCGCCGCGGGTACCTGCTCGACTGGCGGCCCGGCAGCGGGATCCGCGTCTCCCCCCACTTCTACACGACCGACGCCGAGCTCGAGAGCCTGGTCGCGGAGATCCGGAAGCTCCGCGCGAAGGGCGCCCGGAAGTGAAGGGCGTCCGCTACCACCAGCACGGCGGGCCCGAGGTCCTGCGCTGGGAGGACCTGCCGGATCCCGTCGCGGGGCCGGGCCAGTTCGTCCTCCACGTGAAGGCGGCCTCCATCAACCGCCTCGACATCTGGCTGCGCGACGGCATCCCCTCGTTCCCGATCCCGCTGCCGCGCATCCCCGGCGCCGATGCGGCCGGCGTCGTCGCCTCCGTCGGGCCGGGCGTCGATTCGCTGAAGTCCGGCCAGCGCGTGCTGCTGAATCCCGCGACCTCCTGCGGGCATTGCGAGTTCTGCGGCGGCGGCGACATGCCGCTCTGCCTGGACTACGCGATCTGGGGCGAGCACGCCGACGGCGTCCAGCGCGAGTACGTCGCCGTCCCCGCCCACGCGGCGGTCCCGATCCCGGACTCGATGAGCTTCGAGACGGCCGCCGCGGCGCCGCTCGTCTTCCTCACGTCCTGGAGGATGATGGTCAGCCGCGGTCGCGTCGGGCCCGGCCAGTGGGTCCTCATCCACTCGGTGGGTTCCGGCGTCGGGACCACCTGCCTCGGCATCGCGAAGCTCTTCGGAGCCCGCGTCATCGCCACGGCCTCGAGCGACGCGAAGTGCGCCAAGGCCGCGGCCCTCGGCGCGGACGTCGTCCTCAACCACGCCAAGGAGGACGTCGGCAAGCGCGTCCGCGAGATCACCGCGAAGCGGGGCGTCGACATCGTCGTCGACTACGTCGGGCGCGAGACCTGGAAGACCAGCCTCCTCTCCGCCCGCCGCGGCGGTCGGATCGTCACGTGTGGCGCGACCTCGGGCTACGACCCCGTGGAGGACCTGAGGCACGTCTTCTTCCGCCAGGTCCAGATCCTCGGGTGCACGATGGGCAACAACGCCGAGTTCGGCGACGCGATGCGCGCGCTCGTCCAGGGGCGCCTGGCGCCCGTGATCGACTCGGTGCTGCCGATGTCCGACGTCGCCGAGGGCCACCGCCGGCTCTCGGGCCGCGGGGTCTTCGGCAAGATCGTCCTGCGGACCTGATGGCGGACGGCATCTCCTGCGACTCCTGCGGGAAGTCGCTCCTGGTCGACGAGGACGTCCGCTACGTCGTGAAGATCGACGTCCGGGCCGCCTACGACCCCCTCGAGATCACCGGCGACGACGTCGCGGCCGACCTGGACGCGGAGCGCCGGCGCCTGCTCGCCGAGCTGGAGCGGCTCGACCCCGCGGAGGCCATGGACCAGGTGCACCGCGCGTTCGCGTTCGACCTCTGCCCCCCCTGCCAGCGGCGCTACCTCCGAAAACCGCTGAATCCCCCGCCGGACCCGGTCTAGAATCCCGCCATGAAACAGCTCGTCCTCATCCGCCACGGCGAGAGCAGCTGGAACCGGGAGAACCGATTCACGGGATGGACCGACGTGGACCTCTCCGAGAAAGGCGTCCAGGAGGCCCGCGAGGCGGGCCGCGCCCTGAAGCGCGAGGGCCTCGGCTTCGACGTCGCCCACACCTCGGTGCTCAAGCGCGCGATCCGGACGCTCTGGCTGCTGCTGGACGAAATGGACCTGATGTGGATCCCCCAGCGCGCGGATTGGCGGCTCAACGAGCGGCACTACGGCGGGCTCCAGGGTCTCGACAAGGCCGAGACGGCCGCGAAGCACGGTCCGGAGCAGGTGAAGATCTGGCGCCGCAGCTTCGACACGCCCCCGCCCCCGCTGGCCCCGGACGACCCCCGCGGCCAGCGCCGGGACCCGCGCTACGCGGCGCTCCCCCCGGAGCGGATCCCGCTCACCGAGTCCCTGAAGGACACCATCGCGAGGGTCCTCCCCGCCTGGCACGAGGTCATCGTGCCGGACTTGAAGGCCGGGAAGCGCGTGCTGGTGGCGGCGCACGGCAACACGCTGCGCGCGCTGATCAAGTACCTCGACGGGATCTCGGACGACGCGATCGTGGGGCTCGAGATCCCCACGGGCTCGCCGATCCTCTACGAGCTCGGCGACGACCTCAAGCCGCGCTCGTCGCGGCCGATCGCGCGCTAGGACTTCGCCAGCGCCGCGAAGCAGAGGTACGTTGCCCGGCGCCCGAGCTGCTCCTCGATCCGCAGGAGCTGGTTGTACTTCGCGGTCCGGTCGCTGCGGCTGGCCGAGCCCGTCTTGATCATCCCCGTGTTCATCGCGACGGAGAGGTCCGCGATCGTCGCGTCCTCGGTCTCCCCCGAGCGGTGCGACATCATGGCCCCGTAGCCGGCCTGCGCGGCGATGCTCACGGCCTCCGCGGTCTCGCTGAGCGACCCGATCTGGTTCACCTTCACGAGGATCGAGTTCGCGACCTTGTCCTGGATGCCCTTGCGCAGCCGGGCCGGGTCGGTGCAGAAGAGGTCGTCGCCGACGAGCTGGACCTTCGAGCCCAGCGCCTTCGTCAGGCGCTTCCAGCCCTCCCAGTCGTTCTCCGCGAGCCCGTCCTCGATCGACACGATCGGGTAGTCGGCGCAGAGCTTCCGGTACATCTCGATCATCCCGTCGCTGTCCTTCCGGGATCCGTCCGACTTCTTGAACGTGTAGATTCCGTCGGCGAAGAACTCGCTCGAGGCGACGTCGAGGGCGAGCGCGATCTGCTTCCCGGGCGCGTAGCCCGCCTTCTCGATCGAGGAGACGAGCAGGTCCAGCGTCTCCGGGACGGACGCGAGGTTCGGGGCGAACCCGCCCTCGTCACCCACGGAGGTGATGTGCTTGCGGGACTTCAGGACCGCCTTGAGGGCGTGGAACGTCTCCACGCCGGCGCGGAGGCCCTCTCGGAACGAGGAGAAGCCGCCCGGCACGATCATGAACTCCTGGAAGTCCAGCGTGTTGTCCGCGTGGGCGCCGCCGTTGATGACGTTCATGAAGGGGACCGGCAGCGTCAGGCCCTTCCCGTGGCCGAGGAATTCGTAGAGCGGCTTGCCCGACGCCCGGGCCGCTGCGTGCGCGGCCGCCAAGGACACCCCGAGGATGGCGTTCGCGCCCAGCTTCCCCTTGTTCGGGGTGCCGTCGAGTTCCCGGAGCACCTCGTCGAGGAGGCCTTGACGGTCCGCGTCCATCCCGGCGAGCTTGGGCGCGATCGTCGCGTTGACGTGCTCCACGGCCTTGAGGACGCCCTTGCCGAGGTAGCGGGCCTTGTCCCCGTCCCTCAGCTCGAGGGCCTCGTGCTCGCCGGTCGAGGCGCCGGAAGGGACGGCCGCGCGGCCGAGGTGCCCGCCCGCGACGAGGACGTCGACCTCGATCGTCGGGTTGCCGCGGGAATCGAGGACCTCCCGGGCGCGGACGGATTCGATCTTCGGCATGGATCCTCCTGTGGCGGCCGGAACGTACCAGCGGGAGGCGCGGCCCGCCAAGTTTTGTTTGCCGGGGGGTGCGGCCCATCTATAATCGGCCCCTCGGAGGACTTGGATGCGCCTGATTCCGGTGCTGGCCGCGGCTCTGCTCGTGCTGGGCGCCTGCTCGGCGAAGCGGGGCCGGCTCGCGCCGAATCCCCCCGTCACCGACGAAGCGCCCGCGGGCGGCGACATCTCCGGCGCGACGAATCGCGACGCCCTCGACGCCCTGGCGGGCCGCCTCGTGACCGCCGAGGGCGTGTTCGGCCAGGTCGGCGGCCGCCACGGGACCCTGACGCTGTCGAGCGGCCTCCTCCTCTACATCCCGCACTTCGACCTCTTCCGCCGCGGCGACGACTGGTTCAAGTACGTCGGCCAGCGGGTCCGGGTCAGCGGCGTCCTCTACGCCGACTACACCGAGGTCCAGGGCATCCGCGGGCCCGCGATCGCGCCCCGATCCTTCCAGTCCCCACGCTGATCCCCGCCGGGCATGGCGTATCCCAAGATCTCCTACCTCGAGTGGTGCCGGCGGTACATGGGCACCGTTCGATTCGACCTCGCGCGCAGCAACATCAAGGCGCTCGGCCGCGACGAGTTCCCCTTCGACGCGTCGCAGGTCGAGCTCGCGCTGCACGATGAAACCGGCCGGCCCGAGCTGCGGAAGGCGATCGCGTCGCGGTACGGGGTCCCGCCGGAACGCGTCTTCGTCTGTTCCGGCGCGACGATGGGGATCTACCTCGCGACGGCCGCCGTGGTTTCCGCCGGCGACGAGGTGCTCGTCGAGCATCCGCACTACGAGCCGCTGTCGAAGGTCCCCCTGCACCTCGGCGCTTCGGTCAAGCGCATCGACCGGTCCTTCGACCGGAAGTGGCGGATCGACCCGGGCGAACTGGAGCTGAATCTCGGGCCCCGGAGCCGCGCCCTCCTCCTCACCAACCTGCACAACCCCAGCGGCGCGGCCATCCCCTCCGGCGAGATGGCGGAGCTCGGCCGGCTCGCCGCCGCGCGCAACGCCACCGTGATCTGCTCCGAGGTCTACCTCGAGAACGCCTCCGTCGGGGGGCTCGCGCCGGCGGTGACGCTCGGGCGGAACCTCGTGTCGATCGGCAGCTTCTCGAAGGTCTGGGGCCTGGGCGGGCTTCGCATCGGCTGGATCGTCGGGCCCGAGGCCGTGATGTCGCGCGTGGCCGAGATCCAGGACTACGTGATGGGCGGCCACTCCGCGGCCAGCCAGTCGCTCGCGCTGCTCGCGTTCTCGCGCGCCGACTCCATCCTGGCCCGCTGCCGCCGGATCGTGCAGGCCAACGCGGCCGTCCTCGCCGACTGGATGAAGGAACACCCCGCCCTCTCCTGGGTCCCCCCCGAGGGCGGGACGGTCGCGCTCGTCCGACTGCCGAAGGGCGTCGATGCGCAGGACCTCTCGGACCGTCTGCGCGCGAAGCACTCGGTCCTCGTCGTGCCCGGGGACGCTTTCGGCCTGCCCGGGTTCCTGCGGATCGCCCTCGGCGTCGACGAGGAGATCCTCCGCGAGGGATTGAAGCATCTCGGACCGGCGCTGGAGCAACGCTCCTCGCCGGCCCGCCAACCCATTCGAGGGACGCCATGAAGGTCAGCGCCATCGCCCGGAAGTCCGCCCCGTCCCGGCCCGACACGCTCGTCACGTTCGCGTTCGAGGACGCGAAGGACGCGCGGGCCGACGCCGCGCTCGCCCGCCTCGTCGCCGAGGCCTCGAGGAACGAGGAGTTCAAGGGCAAGGAGAAGGCGGTCCTGGCGTTCTATCCCGCGGGCGGGGTCCCCGCCCGTCGGGTCGTCGTGGCGGGGCTCGGTCGGAACGGGAAGGTCGACGCCGAGAAGTTCCGCCGCGCCGCCGCGGCCGCCGCGAATCGCCTGAAGGCCGGTGCGCCCGAGGTCCTCGTCCGCCTCCCGGAGGGCGGTCGCGCCGACGTGTCGTTGCGCGAGCAGGCCCAGGCCGTCACCGAGGGCTTCCTCCTCTCCGGGTACGAGTACTCGAAGTGGAAGTCGGTGAAGCCCGCGCCCTCGAAGGTCGGGACGGTCCGCATCGAGGCGGGCAGTTCCGCCGACCTCGTCGACGTGAACGAGGGCGTGCGCCGCGGCCGGATCTTCGCGGAGGCGACCTGCCTGACGCGGGACCTCGTCAACGAGCCGCCCAGCATCTGCACGCCCCGGTACCTCGCCGACGCCGCCCGCGACGTCGCCCGCGGCGACCGGACGATCTCGATCCGCGTCATCGACGAGAAGGCGGCGAAGCGGCTGGGCATGGGCGGCCTGCTCGGCGTCTCCGCGGGCAGCACCGAGCCTCCGCGCTTCGTCCACCTGACGTACCGGGCGCCCGGCGCGAAGAAGACGATCGCGGTCTGCGGCAAGGGCATCACCTTCGACTCCGGCGGACTCTGCATCAAGCCCGCGGACGGGATGCTCAACATGAAGGACGACATGTCCGGCGCGGCCGCGGTGATCGGCCTCTTCCGCGCGCTGCGCGAGTTCAAGCCGAAGGTCAACGTGCACGGGATCATCGCCGCCTCCGAGAACATGCCCGGGGGCTCGGCGTACAAGACCCGCGACGTGCTCCGCGCCATGAACGGCAAGACGATGGAGATCATCAACACGGACGCCGAGGGGCGCCTCGTCCTTTCCGACGCCCTCTCCTACGCGTCGCGGCTCAAACCCGACGCCATCCTCGACCTGGCGACCCTCACCGGCGCCGCGGTCGTGGCCCTCGGGCCGGAGATCAGCGCGGTCTTCGGGACCGACCAGAACCTCGTCAACCAGGTCGTCGCGGCCGGGCGCTCGACGGGCGAGAAGTTCTGGCCGATGCCGCTCGAGGAGGAGTACTGGGACATGATCAAGTCCGACGTCGCGGACATGAAGAACTCCGGCGGCCGCTGGGGCGGCTCCATCACCGCGGCGCTCTTCCTCAAGCAGTTCGTGGACGAGGGCATCCCCTGGGCCCACCTCGACATCGCGGGCCCGGCGCTCGTGGAGTCCGCGCACGTGTACAAGCCCGCGGGCGGCACGGGGGTCGGGGTGAGGACGCTGCTGCGCTACCTGGAGAACGTCGCGGGCTAGGCCCTACTCGACGCCGAGCTTGCGGCGCAGGAGCGCCGCGAAGCGGTCGAAGCCCTCGATCGCGGCGGCGTCGGTGCCCCGGAGCCAGGCCACGGCCACGAACGCCCCCGACGCGATCACCACGTGGCGGTCGGAGCCGCTCATCGCGGTCACGGCCCGGGCCTTGCCGAGGAACGCGACGCGCGAGGCCTCCTCGGGCATGTGCAGCACCGCGACGCGCAGGGCCTCGAAACCCGCCCCGCCCTTCTTCCACTGCTTCGGGGCGAGGGCGTAGAGGAACCCCGCGCGGAGCGAACTCCCCGCCAGCGGGGCCAGGCCCTTGAGTTCCTCGGCCAGCCAGTCCAGCTCCTTCTCCGAATCGCACCAGCGCGGGAAGTGCTCGTCGTCGTCGCGCCAGCGGTACTCCCAGCCGGTGGGCAGGTCGTTCCCGTTCAGCGCGTAGCGGCCGAGGCCGTCGAGGAAGCGCTTCGGGAAGGTCTCCGGCTCGAGACCGTGGTTCAGCTTGATCGGGTCGGCCTCGTCCGGCAGGTCGAAGGCGATCTCCAGGTTGAGCGACGAGGGCCGCAGCTCGAGGGCGCGCGCGACGCGGTCGTCGACGGGCACCTTCACCACCGCCCGGACGACGGGACCCTGGCGCGTCAGGTCCGCCGGCGGCGGCGCGTCCCATTCGATCGCGGTGGCCCAGCCCATCTGGAGCTTGTGCTTCCAGGTGCCCCGCTCCTTGAGCCGCCGCAGCGACGCCCCCATGAGGTCGAAGACGATCTCGATCTCGGAATCGACGACCCGCACCCGGTCCACGCGCACCTTGGGTTCGAGCTTGAGCCCGTGCCCGTAATCGATGCGGTCCCCGATCCGCCGGGTCAGCGTGTCGAAGCCGGACTGGGCCTCCGGCGACTTGGAATGCAGGGCGACCACGGCGAGGCGGTGGTTCTCCGCGAAGATCTCCGCGCGCGCGATCCCCTCGGGCTCGCCGATCGTGCGGCCCTTCACCTGGAACTCGGCGACCGGCTCGGAATCGGTGCAGCGGACCGAGAGGATGCGGACCGCCTCCGGCTCGGCGGCCGGGCCGACCGCGCTGCACTCGACGTCCCACACCGTCTCGGGATCCACCTTCCACCACGCGGCGAGGTCGCCGAGCACCTTGGCCGGATCCGTGATCGGCAGCGACTCGCCCTTCCAGGCCTTGGCGCGCTGCCATCCCGGCGGAAGATCCTCGGCGATGACGAGCGAGGGCCCGCGGCGCTGGGCCGGCGCGGCCCCCCACCGGGACCGCACGAGGTCCTCGATCTTCTGGAGCACGAGCGAGACCTTCACCGGGAGCTGGAAGCCCGCCCACCCGAAGAAGACGACGCGCTTCACGGCGACGAGGCCGGGCGATCCGTCCTTGTGCTTCGTCGCCAGGGCCTGGAGGCCCGCGGCGGCGGACTCCTCGGAGTCGAACTCGAGCGTCCAGGCCTGGACGTGCTCGTGGCGCTCGGCGCCCACGACCTCGAGGCGGACGCGCTTGAGCCGCTTGGCCCCGTCGCCGAGGCCGAGGTAGTTGACCCGCTGGAGGATCTCGCCGGGATCGGTGGAGTCGAAGGTCGCGGCCGGGTGCTTCCAGTCGCGGGGCAGCTCCTCGTCGCGGATGCGGGACCCGGCGAACCAGTCGGGCTCGGGGGTCGCGGTCGGGGCCGCCAGCGTCGCCGTCGGCGAGGGGCTCGCGACCGGCCCCTTCCTCGCCAGCACGACGACCAGGACGACGGCGAGCGCCACGACGGCCGCGCCGAGGGCGAGCACGAGGCCGCGCGTCGAGGCGGAGGCGGCCGGGACGCCCTGCGTGATCCGCGTGACGTCGGTCTTGATCGACGCCGCGTCCTGGTAGCGGCGCTCCGCGTGCTTCTCGAGGGCCCGCATCACGACCTGGTCGAGCCGGACGTCCATCTTCGCGCGCTTCGACGGCGGGTCGAAGCGGCCGACGGGCAGCTCGCCGGTGAGCATCTCGTAGAGGACGACGCCGAGCGAGTAGAGGTCGGCGCGGTGGTCGACGGCCTTGGGGTTCTCGAGCTGCTCGGGGGCCATGTAGTTCGGCGTGCCCATCACCATGTTCGTCACGGTGAGGGCCTCGGCGCGCGTCTGGTCGCCGAGGACCTTCGCGAGGCCGAAGTCCGCGATCTTCACGCGGCCCTTCTTGTCGAGCAGGATGTTCTCGGGCTTGATGTCGCGGTGGACGACGCCCTCCCCGTGCGCGTACTGCAGGGCGTCGCAGACCTGGGGGATGACGGCGAGGGCCTCGCCGGAGTTGAGCTGCTTCTCGCGGATGAGCACGCGAAGGTTCAGGCCGTCGACGAACTCCATCACGATGAAGTGGCGCTCGCCCTCCTGCCCGAAGTCGTAGATCGCCACGATGTTCGGGTGCGTGAGCGAGGCCATGGCCTTGCCCTCGCGGAGGAAGCGCTTGACGAACTCCGGGTCGGCGGAGAGCGCCTTCGGGAGGATCTTGACGGCGACGTGCCGGTCGAGCCCGGGCTGGCGGGCCTTGTAGACGACGCCCATGCCGCCCTTGCCGAGCACGCCCTCGATGACGAGGCCGCGGAAGACGGTGCCCTCCGGCAGCGGCGGCTCGGGCGCCGCGGTCGCGGCGGTCGCGCCGGCCGTGCAGAGCGGGCACATCCCGGTGGTGTTGCCGTGCAGGGGCCCGCCGCAGCGGGTGCAGCCCGAGACCGTGCGGTCGGGCGCGGGGGCGTCGCTCATCGCCGCAGGATGGCAGGAACGCGGGGGGTTTTCAACGGTCGACCGCGGGGGCCGTCTCGAGGAGGGAGCGGAACAGGGCGGCGTACTTCGGCGCGACCGAGTCGAGCGAGAAGCGTTCCTCGGCGGTCCGGCGGGCGGCGCCGCCGACCTGGTCGCGGAGCTCGGGCGAGGCGAGGAGCTTCTCGAGGGCGTCCTCCCACTGGGCGAGCGTGCCGGCGAGGAAGCCGTTGCGGCCCGGCTCGATGTAGAACCGGTGGGCGTTCACGTCGCTGGCGACGGTCGGGACGCCGGCCGCGAAGTAGGCGAGGATCTTCGTGCTGACCTTGCCGCGGGTCCAGGCGTCCTCGACGAGGGGCGCGACGGCGATGTCGAGCGAGCGCAGGTCGGCGGCCTCGTTCTCGGCGGAGAACGGCTGGTGCTCGACCTGGACCTCGGGGATCTCGATCTTCGCGTCGCAGATGACGCGGAGGCGCAGGTCGCGGTGGCGCCGGCTCGACTTCACGAGGGCCGGGGCGATGATCTCGAGGGCGTGGACGTTGGCGGCGGTGCCGACCCAGCCGATCGTGTAGGGCCACTCGCGGCGGGCGGGCGGGCGCGGGGCCCACTTCGCGAGGTCGACGGCGGTCGGGAGCACGTGGACGCGGGCGGGGTCGTCGGTCTCGCGCCGGGCGAGGTCGGCGAGATGGTCGTTGGGGACGATGACGGCGTCGACGGCGCGGAGGATGCGGCGGAAGCGGCGCTCGCGGGTGGTGGAGACGCGGACGCCGGTGTCGGTCTTCTTGAGGTCGACGGCGTCGTCGAACTCGAAGACGAGGCGCTTGGCGACGGAGCGGAGGCGGTGGTTGAGGAGCTTGGGGAGGAGGCGCTTCTGGAGGACGACGACGTCGTACTCGCCGGCGCGCTGGATGGCGCCGAGCTTGGAGATGACGCCGCCGGTCATCTCGACGGCGTCGACCTGGAGGCCGGTCGCCCGGAGGGCCGGGAGGAGCTGGCCGACGCGCCAGCGGGTGCTCGGGGTGCCGGACTTGGTCGTCAGGAAGAGGACCTTCATCGCTCGCACCGGTAGACGAGCGCGGGGGGGACGTTGCGCCATTCGACGCGGGTGGTCACGACGGTGCGGAAGGCGCCGTCGAGCATCTCGCGGAAGCGCCGGGCGCCGGGGAGGGCGCGGGCGTGGAAGTAGGCGAAGGTCGAGAAGCGGCCGCCGGGCCGCAGGGAGGCGGTGATGGAGCGGAGGAGGCGCTCCTGGAGCTCGTACGGGAAGGAGGCCCAGGGGAGGCTGGAGAGGACGGCGTCGACCTGGCCGGCGCGGCCGTGGGCGGCGAGGTGGGCCTCGAGGTTCTCGGCGGAGTCCTGGACGACGCGGGCCCGCGGGAAGCGGCGGACGAGGTCGGCGGCGAACTCGGCGTTCAGCTCGACGGCGAGGAAAAGGGCGTCGTCGGGGATCTTGCGCAGGGCGGCGCCGGTGAAGGCGCCGGTGCCGGGGCCGACCTCGACGACGGTGCGGGCCTGCTCGAGCCCGAGGTCGCCGACCATGGCGGCGGCGAGCCAGCGGGAGGACGGGAGGATGGCGCCGACGGAGCCCGGGTGGCGGATGAAGTTGATGAGGAAGCGCGCGTGGTCGGCCATCCAAGCCATGCCCGTTTATACCCCGGAGGCGCAGGGGGGGACAAGGAACGGGCCGGCCAAAACGCTTGGAGGCGCAGGGACGGGGGTGCTATATTCCGTCCTCGTACCAAGGACTCATCGCGGAGGACGGCATGCGTCGAATCCTGGCGGTCGCGTTCATCCCGGCGTTGCTGGCGGCGTGCGGGCCCTCGGAGTACAAGGCCCAGGTCGCCGACTTCAAGAACCAGCTGGCGCTGCACTTCAACCGGATGAACCAGGAGGGCGCCATCGCGGCGATGGAGGCGAAGGCCGCGCCGTTCAAGAAGACCGAGGAGGCGACGACCACGGGCCGGGTGACGAGCACGTACCAGTGGATCGACACGGGGGTCGTGCTGCGGAACGTGGAGGCGAAGGCCGCCAGGACGAGGATCCCGCTGCTCGTGTACTCGGGGGCGGAGTTGAACCTGCCGGGCGCGGCGCCGGGGATGGAGAAGCCGGCGGACGCGACGACGGTGCTGGCGGCGGACCTGACCGAGGCGGACCTGAAGAAGTACGACGCGTCGGCGGCGCCGATGTTCGCGATCGTGAGCGGCGAGCAGCGGCCGATCATCGCGATCGTGCGGTACGTGCGGCGGCAGCGGGTGCTGGATCCCCAGGGCACGGTGCAGATCTCGGCGAAGGGGTACGAGAAGGCGCAGACGACCCCGGAGGAGCTGGGGCCGAAGCTGGCGGCGGATCCGAAGAACTACTACGGCGGCGGGTACCACCGTCCCGACGCGACGTTCGTGGTGACGACGGCGTTCGTGTACCGCGGGGGGGGCATCGAGCAGGTGGATCCCGCGTCGGTGACGAAGCTGCTGGCGGGCGAGAAGGTGCCGGCCTCGCAGATGAAGCTGGGCGCGACGGTGGGGCTGGAGACCGAGGTGGCGACGTGGGCGCAGCCCGCGAAGCCGTCGTCGGGGGGAACGCACTGATTCCGATTTTTTCGCCGCGAATCTTGTTGACACGGGGAAGGCTCCGCCTATAATTGCCCCCCACTGACGGTGGTTGGAATCACCGTCGGATCCGCCGGATCGAGACGCCCGTCGTCCGAAGAAGGCAACCCGAACGAAACGTGGCCGCGGTGTCGCATTCGCCGCGGCTTGTTCTCTAGAAAGCTTGGTCGAACGGACGTCCCGGAAGGGACGACCGACCCCGGGGACGGGGGAAGATCTCTGACAATCGGGAAGGTCTGAGGCATGAATTCACGTTCATGTCTTCAGAGCAAAAGGGCAAATTTCATATTACCAGCGCCAAATAGGATGGCTGGAACCGCACCCTCCGATCGCGTCCGAAAGGGCGGCCAGGTCGCTTTTGACGGCGGCCGGGCGAGATCGTGGGATTCGAATAGATGCGGATAAGCTACTAAGGGTGCATGGAGGATGCCTTGGCTCCCAGAGGCGACGAAGGACGCGGCGAGCTGCGATAAGCCGGGGGGAACCGCTGAGCAGGTAGCGATCCCCGGATTTCCGAATGGGGAAACCCGGCCGGTGTGAACACCGGTCCCTCCTCCGCAAGGGGGAGAGCCATACGTGGCGAAGTGAAACATCTCAGTAACCACGGGAACAGAACGAGCCATCGATTCCGTCAGTAGCGGCGAGCGAACGCGGAACAGCCTAAACCGACGAAGGTGTCAAGTGGGCGGACGTTGCCTTCACGGTGTCGTGGGATACCTCTTCCCTGCCGCCCGGCGGGAGGGGATTTGACAAACGGTCAGCGTAGTGGAAAGGTCTGGAAAGGCCGGCCACAGAGGGTGACAGCCCCGTACGCGCAACGTTGATCGTTTCCCTTGAGAATGTCCCAAGTACCGCCTGCCACGGGAAAACAGGCGGGAATCCGTGCGGACCATCGCACAAGGCTAAATACTCCTGGGAGACCGATAGTGAACTAAGTAGCGCGAGCGAATGGTGAAAAGAACCCCGAGAGGGGAGTGAAAAGATCTGAAACCATGCACTTACAAACACTCGGAGGGCCGCAAGGCCTGACGTGGTGCCTTTTGCTTAATGAGTCCGGGAGCTATTGTCAGCTGCGAGCCTAAGGCGTTATGCGCCGGAGGCGGAGCGAAAGCGAGTCCGAAATGGGCGACTCAGTGGTTGGCAATAAGCCCGAATGCCGATGATCTACGCAGCGCCAGGATGAACCCTGGGTAACACCAGGGGGAGGTCCGAACTCGTGAAGGATGAAAACTTCTGAGATGAGCGCCGTGTAGGAGCAAAAGACTAGTCAAATCGGCGAATTGCTGGTTCTCCCCGAAATAGCTTTGGGGCTAGCCTCGAGGAACTACGTACTGGGGGTAGAGAGACTGAATCGGTTTTGGGGGTCTACCCGACTACCCTGCCGAACCAAACTCCGAATACCGGTGCGACTACCTCGGGAGTCAGAAAGGTTGGGATAAGCTTGCTTTTCAAAAGGGAAACAGCCCAGACCGCCGGCTAAGGTCCCAAAATCAGGGCTAAGTGTAAAAGGAAGTAGGAGTGCTAA
>CAYXGZ010000020.1:0-63794 GCA_964464755.1 uncultured Planctomycetales bacterium | reverse complement strand
GGATGTGTAAGGGGATTTCCCTGGCCGGATCGCCAAAACGGGCCGCGCGGTACACGCTCAGAAGACTCTCGTTGGGGACCTGGGCAGGAATCAAGTGCCCGTGATCTCTCCTCGAGGAGGCATCCGCAATCGGCCGGAGAACCATGAATAAGGTGCTCTTTGCCTGCGTCCACAATGCCGGCCGTTCCCAAATGGCAGCGGCGTTCTTTCTCCAGCATGCCGATCCAGGGAAAGCCGAAGCCGTATCGGCGGGAACCGAGCCGGGGTTGCGAGTCCATCCGGAGGTGGTCGAGACCATGCGGGAGGTCGGAATCGACCTAGCCGGCGCGATTCCCACGAAGCTCACGGAAGCCCTCGCCAGAGGTGCGTCGCTACTCGTGACCATGGGATGTGGGGAGGCCTGTCCTCACGTGCCCGGACTCCGGAAGGAGGATTGGCCACTCCCTGATCCCAAAGCCCAGCCGATCGAGCGCGTTCGCAAGATTCGAGACGAGGTCCGCACCCGAATCATCGACCTCATTCGTCGCATGGGCTGGAGCAGGGATTGAGGCGATGGGGCGCGCCTTTTCCTGGGTCTACCGGAGGTTCTCATTTTCGTCGAGCCCTCACCAACGCCGAGACTGGAAATGCCCGAAACTTGGCTGGCGCAAGTCCTGCTGATGGGAGCGGTGACCCTGGTGGCGACGCTCTACTCCTCCGTCGGCCATGGCGGCGCATCGGGTTACTTGGCGGTTCTAGCTCTCTTCGCCGTTTCTCCGAAGTTGGCGGCGACCAGCGCGCTGTTGCTGAACATCCTGGTTGCCGGAATGACTTGGCTAACGTTCTGGAGGGCGGGGCACTTTTCGTGGTCGCTTGCGTGGCCGTTCATCGTCGGGTCCGTTCCGGCAGCGGTTGTCGGAGGGGTCTTGCGGACCAGTGACCCCGTCCTCTACATCGCGCTCGCCGGAGTGTTGGTGGCGGCGGGCATCGTCATGCTCGTGCCCCGTCCCTCGGAGGTGGAGCAGGCGCCAGACCAGCGTCCCCACGTCGGGACAGCTGCAGGAGTGGGAGCGACACTGGGATTGGTCTCGGGCATCGTCGGGATCGGAGGCGGTATCTTCCTCAGTCCGCTCATGGTGCTGCGACGATGGAGTTCAATGCAACGGATCTCGGCGACGTCCGCGTGCTTCATCGTGGTGAACTCGTTGGCCGCGCTGGTGGGTCGCGCCACGATTAGCGAACTGCGCATCGTCGCCATGCTGCCGCTGGTCGGGGCCGCATTCGTCGGCGGCTTGGTGGGTGCGTGGCTTGGCGCCAAGAAGTTGACCACCCCGTGGTTGCGCCGCTGCCTGGCCGTCGTTCTTCTCGTCGCCGCGGCGAAGATGCTGCTGCAGGCTGCTAAGTCCTGACCGGCGCGCCTTCGGCGCGGGAAACAGATCCAACTCAAAGACCCGAAGTCGGGAAGCAGAGCCATGAAGTAGAGGCTGGTACCTCCATTGAGCGATGTTCCTGGTACCTCTTCTCGGCGATGCCAATAATCCCGTCGAGACGGGCAATCCTGACCATGTCGTGCATCGTAACCGGGGAGCGGCGGACGACGGGATCGAGTGCCCGTACGTAGTCCCGGATCGCCTTGGGCAGCCGTGGGATCCGGAGGATCAGCCATGACTCCGTTGGGCCGCTTGCCGATGGACTAGTCAGAATCCTCAAGCCAGATTCCTGCACCTCGGTACCTCCGGCCGCTCCTTCCAAGGATGGGCTTGCTTCCACTCCTTCCGCGTTTCCATGGTCAATTACGCCATCGAGCGGGCCGACGCCAAAACCGCCCAAACCCTCGCCCGCCACAAGTCCGCCGACCTGACCATGAACGTCTACGGCCGTGCCAACGCCGAGAAGCTGCGGGGGACGGTGGAGGAGCTGGGGAAGGCGCTCGGGGAGGCCGCTTGCTCGCGAAACAGTCCAAGGGGAGTCCAACGGGCCGCGCTCCCGCTCGCCGCGGGGGCCGAAAGCGCGCGCATCCCCTTGGAGGGGGCGGGCTTGGCCGCCGCGTCGAATGGCTGGGGTGCTAGGATTCGAACCTAGACAAGCAGATTCAGAGTCTGCGGTGCTACCGTTACACTACACCCCAGCGAAGAGGCGTCGGGGTCCGACGAGCGGGCCCGTCCCTAGTGGAACGAGGGGGACATTCTAGCCGTCCCCCTTTCCAAATCAAGCGACGAATTCCCGCGGCGACCCGCCCCGCCTTTCTCTTACACTGGGCGAACCCCGGAGGTCCCATGCGCCGCGCCCGACTGCTGGCCGCCCTGCTCCTGCTCGGCCCCCTCGGCTGCCACGAGAAGGAAGAGGACCCGCCGGCCGCCGCCCCCGTCCCCGCGCTCGTCTGGTTCCAGGCCAACGACGGCACCACCGGCACCGAGCCCTGGGTCAGCGACGGCAGCGCCGCCGGCACGCGCCGCGTCGCCGACATCAACGCGGGCGCCGGCAGCTCGAACCCCTACTCCTTCGTCCCGTGGAACGGCCGCGTCCTCTTCCTCGCCGACGACGGCGCCAACGGCTACGAGCTCTGGAGCTCCGACGGGAGCGCCGCCGGCACCGCGCTCCTGGTCGACATCAACCCCGGCGCGGCCGGATCCGCCTTCTCGTCCCTGCTCGCCGGCCCGGACGCCGTCTACTTCGTGGCCCGGGACGGCACGACCGGCGCGGAACTCTGGAAGAGCGACGGCACCGCCGCCGGCACGGTCCGCGTCACCGACATCAACCCCGGCGCCGGCGACGGCGTCACCTCGATGCCCGTGCTCTTCGACGGGAAGCTCTACTTCCCCGGCGAGGACGGCACGACCGGCAACGAGCCCTACTCCTCCGACGGCACCCTGGCCGGGACCGCGAAGCTCCTCGACATCAACTCCGGCGGCACCGGCTCCAACCCCGTCTTCCTCGCCGAGGCCGGCGGCCTCCTGTACTTCAAGGCGGACGACGGCACGACCGGCTCCGAGCTCTGGAAGACCGACGGAGCCGCGACCGACATCGTGAAGAACATCCGCGCCGGCGGCGCGGGCTCGCTCATCGGCTCCGCGGTCGCCCTCGGCACCCGCCTCTTCTTCACCGCCGACGACGGCGTGACCGGGACCGAGCCCTGGATCAGCGACGGCACTTCGGCCGGCACCATGATCGTCAAGGACATCCAGGCCGGCGCGACCGGCAGCGGCGCCATGGCCACGGTCTCGATCTCCGGCAAGGCCTGGTTCCTCGCCGACGACGGCACCACGGGCTTCGAGCTCTGGACCAGCGACGGGAGCACCGCGGGCACCGCGCTGGTGAAGGACCTCGTCCCCGGCGGCGCGAGCAGCGGCCCCCACCAGTTCACCGCCTTCGCGGGCAAGGTCTACTTCCGCGCCGTCGACGCCGACCCCGCGATGGAACTCTGGGTCTCCGACGGCACCCCGGCGGGCACCTCGAAGCTCTTCGACTTCAACACCGGCGTCGGCGGCTACCCCTACGACTTCGTCGTCGCCAACGGGTACCTGATCTTCGCGGCGGACGAGCTCGGCGACGGGATCACGCCCGCCTACAACTACGAGCTCTGGCGCAGCGACGGGACGGCCGCGGGCACGGTCGAGATCACGGAGATCCACCCGACGGACAGCGCGGATCCCTCCCAGCTGACCGTCATCCCCTGAACCGGGCCAGGATCTCGGCGGTGTGCTGCCCGAGCCCCGGGGGCGGGTCCATCCTCCGGGTCCCGAAGGGGCTCCCGAGCGTCGGCACGCGGCCGAGCTCCGGGTGCTCGAACGACGCCGTCATCCCCCGCCGCGCGAGCTGCTCCAGCGCCAGCGTCCGGTCGAGCGTGAGCACCGGCGCCGCGGGGATGCCCTCGGCCTGCAGCGCGGCCAGCGCCTCCGCGAGCGGGAGCTCCTTCAACCGGGCCCCGATCTCCGCCTCGACGCAGTCCCGGTGCTCCAGGCGCGCCGCGTTCGTCGCGAACGCCGGATCGGCGATCCACGCGGGCCGGCCCAGCGCGCGGCAGAACCCGGCCCAGAACTTCTCCGTGAAGACGCCCACCGCGATCCAGCCGTCGGCCGCCGCGAACGCCCCGTAGGGGACCGTCGCCAGGTGCCCCGAGCCCTGCGGCCCGGGCACGCGCCCGTCGGCCCAGTGGAACTGGGCGAGGTAGGTCGACATCGAGGCGAGGCAGTCGAGCAGCGAGATCTCGAGGCGCCGGCCCCTGCCCGTCCGCCCCCGCTCCACCAGCGCCGCGCAGACCGCGAGCGCGGCGTGCAGCCCGCCCGCGAGATCGCCGAGCGGGATCCCGAGCCGGACCGGCGGACGTCCCGGCTCGCCCGTGACGCTCATCGCCCCGGACCAGGCCTGCACGACGAGGTCGAAGGCGGGCAGGTCGCGCATCGGCCCCTCGCGCCCGAACGACGAGATCGAGCAGAGCACGAGGCGCGGATTGAGGGCCGCCATCCGGTCGTGGCCGATGCCGAGCCGGTCGAGCACGCCCGGCCGGAAGTTGTCGATCATCACGTCGCTCGCCGCGGCGATCCGGTCGAAGGCCGCGCGGGCGCCGGCGTCGCGGAGGTCGAGCACGACGCCCTTCTTGTTGCGGTTGACGGAGAGGAAGTACGCGGAGACGCCCTTCACGAAGGGCGGGCCGACGCGGCGCGTGTCGTCGCCCTCGGGCGGCTCGACCTTGATCACCTCGGCGCCGAGGTCGCCGAGGATCATCGTCGCGTAGGGGCCGGCGAGCACGCGCGTCAGGTCCAGGACGCGGATCCCCTCGAGCATCATTCGACCTCCACCCGCCCCTCCCGCAGGACGCGGAAGGGGCCCTGCAGCCGCCCGCGGTCGCGCCCGCCCCGGAAGAGCTGGGCGGGCGACCATTCCCCGCCCTCGAGGAACGCGTAGCCGAGGTCGCGGAGCTCGGCGAGCATCGCGTACAGGCCCTCGGCGTCCTCGGAGCCCGCCCTCGGCCGCTTCAGCTCGCGGACGAACTCGCCGGCCTCGGGCGCCCAGCCCCGCTCCACGAGCTCGCCGGGGTGCAGCTCCGCCGTGACGTGGAGGAGTCGGCGGCGCGGATCGAGCTCGGAGACGTGGCGCAGGTGGGGAGGCGGGTTCACAGCACGCGCCCGAAGACCGTCTTGAGGTAGCGGCCCTCGGGGAAGAGCGTGGACACGGGGTGGTCGGGCCCGGCCCCGCCGACGGAGTAGATCTGGTACGTGCGCCCCGCCGTCTCGGCCGCCGCGCGGACGATGCCGAGGAACTCCTCCTCGGACACGAGGCCGCTGCAGGAGCAGGTGACGAGGATCCCGCCCGGCGCGGTCGCCCGCATCGCCAGCGCGTTCATGTCGTGGTAGCCGCGGCGCGCCTTGAGGATCTCCTCGCGGTCGCGGACGAGCTTCGGCGGGTCCAGGATCACGAGGTCCCAGGTCTCCTTGGACTGCTTCAGGTAGTTGAAGAGGTCCGCGTGCCGGAAGTCGATCTTCACGCGGTTGAGGCGCCCGTTCTGCCGCGCCGTCTCGAGGGCCTTCTCGTCGAGGTCGACGGCCGAGACGCGCGAGGCGCCGCCGCGGGCCGCCTGGACGGCGAAGCCGCCGGTGTAGGTGCAGAGGTCGAGGACGGACCTCCCGGCCGCGAGGCGGCCGACGGCGGCGCGGTGGTCGCGCTGGTCGCAGAAGAAGCCCGTCTTGTGGCCGCGGGCGAAGTCGACGCGGAACTCCGCGCCGTGCTCCTTCACGGTGACGCCCTCGATGGCCTCCGGCGCGGGGATCCGGAAGCCCTCGATCTCGGCGATCTCCGCGTCGGCGCGGACGGAGAACTTCGAGCCCGGGAACACGGCGAGCAGCTCCGCCTTCACCGTCTCGAGAAGCCGGTGCATCCCCAGCGAGAAGAGCTCGATCGAAAGGACGGGGCCGAGGCGGTCGACGATGAGGCCGCTCAGGCCGTCGCCCTCGGCGTGGACGAGGCGGTAGGCGTCGGTGACGGCGGGGAGCCGGAGCACGTCGTGGCGCAGGGCGACCGCCGAGCGGAGCCGGGCGCGGATCAGCTCCTCGCCCGAGGGCTCGTCCTCGCGGTTCGAGAGCAGGCGGACGGCGATGTTCGAGCGGGGGTTGTAGATCCCGCGGCCGAGGAAGGCGCCGTCGCGGTCGCGGACCTCGACGAGGGATCCGGCCGGGGCGTTGCCCTCGGCCCGGTCGACCATCTTGCGGAAGAAGTGCAGGTGGCCGCGGGCGCCCCCGACGCGGAGGCGGACGACGGGGAGCGCGTCCGCCACTACTTCTTCAGCCCCGCGTAGCGGAGGAACTCGTCGAGCTTCGCGGCGTGGTCCTTCGCCTTGGCGGCCGCCTCGGCCCGCCTCGCGGCGTCGCCCCCGGACGCGGCCTCGCGGAGGGCGGCCAGCTCGTTGAAGAGCGAGCCGAGCTCCACGACGCGGTCGTAGGCCCGGCGCGGGACGAGCTTCTCGGAGACCAGCCGCATGAGGCAGGAGCGGGCCTGGAGCCGGGCCGCGGGCCCCTTCGCGGCCCACGCGGCCGCGGAGGCCGAGGCCTCCTCCAGCGCGCCGAGGGACTTCTCGTACTCGCGGACGATGGCCCCGACGGAGTCGGGGTCCCAGGGCGTGTCGATCCCGAGCACCTCGCGGGCCTCCTCGTAGGCGGGCAGGAAGGCGTCGAGGGCGGACTTGACGACTTGGAGCTGCTCCTCGGAAGGCGACTCCAGCCAGGTTTCGAACTCGCGGGCCGTGCGGACGAAGCGCTCGCAGAACGCGTCGAGCTTCATCTTGCCCTGGCGCTCGAGCCAGCAGGCCCAGATCATGAAGCGCGGTCGGTTGCGCTCCTCGAGGCCCTCGACCTTCTCCCGGAACGAGGCGTACCAGTCGGCGTACGCCTTCTTCTCGGGGCGCTTGTCGATCCACTCCTTGAAGCGCCGCTTCTGGTCGCGGTGGAGCTCGAGGACGATGTCCATCTCGCCGGCGAACTCCTTCGCGGTCGCCTTGAACTCGGCCTCGAGGGCCGCGTCGTCCCCGCGCCGGAGGTCCCGGGCGACGACGAACTCCTTCTCGGTCACCTTCGCGGCGACCTCCTCCTCCTGGTTCTCGGGGTCGTACCGCAGCTTCGCGCGGTACTTCAGCGAGTACGGCTTCCGGGGGGTGGCGAGGAGGACGGCGGAGAACTTCCCGCCCTTCACCTCGATCTCGACGGGCTTGGCCTCGTAGTCGAAGGGCTCCTCGTCGACGCGCTTGCCGCCGCGGAAGTCGTCGACCTCCTCGAGCACGTAGAGCCGGCCCTTGAGGCGGGCGAGGTCGGGCAGGTCCGTCGCGCCCTCGGCGAGGAAGCGCCACTCGCCGCCGGACTCCGCGATCGAGAGCGCGAACTCGACCTTCACCTTCTCGGGGCCCTTGGGGCCGGCGGGGTCCTGGAGGAGGAGCAGCGCGAGCAGGAGCGGGGCCGTCACCGGGAGCATCCCATCATCCTACCAACGGCCGCCGGGCGCCGGGGTTCATCCTAGAAATAGGCCGGGATCCCGGTGATGTGCTCGCCGAGGATCAGCGTGTGGATG
Source organism: uncultured Planctomycetales bacterium (assembly GCA_964464755.1). Lineage (GTDB taxonomy): Bacteria > Planctomycetota > MHYJ01 > MHYJ01 > JACPRB01 > CAYXGZ01. The sequence continues at coordinate 56,261 of CAYXGZ010000020.1, read as the reverse complement.
TCGTGCGTGCCCTCGTACGTGTACACGGTCTCCAGGTTGCACATGTGGCGCATCGACTGGTACTCGGCCGTGATGCCGTTGGCGCCGAGGATGTCGCGGGCCATCCGGGCGATCGTGAGGGCCTCGCCGACGTTGTTGCGCTTGGCCAGGGAGACCTGGACGAAGGAGGACTTCCCGGCGTCCTTGAGGCGGCCGAGCTGGAGGGCGAGGAGCTGGCCCTTGGTGATCTCCGTGAGCATGTGGGCGAGCTTGGCCTGCACGAGCTGGTAGCCGCCGATGGGCTTGGTGAACTGGACCCGCTGCTTGGAGTAGCGCACGGCCTCGTCGTAGCAGGCCATCGCGGCGCCGAGCGCGCCCCAGGCGATGCCGTAGCGGGCCGCCGAGAGGCACATCAGGGGGCTCTTCAGGCCGGAGGCGCCGGGGAGCCGGTTCGCCTCGGGCACGACGCAGTCCTGGAGCACGAGCTCGCTGGTGTCGCTGATGCGCAGCGAGAGCTTGCCCTTCTGCTCCTGGGTCGTGAAGCCCTTCGTGCCCTTCTCGACGAGGAAGCCGTTGACGACGTCGTCGACCTTGGCCCAGACGATCGCGACGTCGGCCATCGAGCCGTTCGTGATCCACATCTTGGCGCCGTTGAGGACCCAGTCGTTCCCCTTCTTCACGGCGCGCGTCTTCATGCCGCCGGGGTTGCTGCCGAAGTCCGGCTCGGTCAGGCCGAAGCAGCCGATGATCTCGGCCTTGGCGAGGCGCGGGAGGTACTTCTGCTTCTGCTCCTCGGAGCCGAAGGAGTGGATCGGGTACATGACGAGGCCGCCCTGCACGGAGCAGAACGAGCGCACGCCCGAGTCGCCGCGCTCCAGCTCCTGCATCGCCAGGCCGTAGGCCACGTTGTTGATGCCGAGGCAGCCGTAGCCCTGGAGGTTGGCGCCCATGAGGCCGAGGTCGCCGAACTCCTTGATCAGGTTCCTCGGGAAGGTCCCCTTCTCCCAGTGCTCGGGCAGCACGGGCAGCAGCCGGGCGGAGACGAACTCCCGGACGGAGTCGCGGATCATGCGCTCCTCGTCGGAGAGCAGCTCGTCCATCCCGTAGAAGTCGACGCCCTTGTAGTCCGCCATCGGATCCTCCTGGATCGGGGAACCGGAACCGGGGTCGGGCGTACTATACTGGAGCCGCCGGATCGCCGCAAATTCCGGACTATTGCTCAACGCGGTTAACCATGAGGCGCCGGGACTTCGACGACGTCGTGCGGGAGGCGCTCGAGTCGCTGCCCCCCGCGTTCCGGGAGCGGCTCGACAACGTGGAGGTGCTGGTGCGGGAGTCCCCGACGCGGGCCCAGGTCGCCGAGCACGGCGGCGGCCTCTACGGCCTCTACGAGGGCGTCTCGCTCGACCGGCGCTCCGTCGACGCTCCGCCCCTGCTGCCCGACCGCATCACGATCTTCAAGCGGAGCATCGAGCGCGACCACCGGGACCGCGAGTCCATGCGGGCCTGCATCCGCGACACGGTGCTCCACGAGGTCGGCCACTTCCTCGGCTTCGACGAGGACGACCTCGAGCGCCTGGGGATCGGGTAATGGCGGGCCTCGACTGCGGCCGCTGCGGGCTCCCGGCCCGGCCCTACGACTCCCGGTGCCGGGTCTGCGGCTACTCCGTGCAGGACGTGATCTCCGCGGACGAGAAGCGCCGCGAGTGGGAGCGCACGCCCAAGCGGATGATCGAGGAGCTCGAGGAGAAGTACAAGAAGGTCGAGGCGGACTACCGGCACCACCGGGAGATGCTCTCCCAGCGCCTCAAGTGGCACGTGCTCATGGGCGGCGTGGTCTTCACCCTGCTCCAGGGCCTGGCCGCCGTGCACAACACCCCGCTGCTGATCCTGCTCGACATCCTCGTCGGCTCCGGCATCGCGATCTACCTCAACCGCCGCACCGGCGGGCGCTTCATCGGGATGACGCTCTACGGGCTCGCGGCGGCGGGCACCCAGGTCCTGAAGCTCGCGGCGGGCCCCGGGCTCTCCAGCTCGCTGGCGGCCGGCTCCGCCACCACCGGCGCGACGGGCCTGCTGGCCTACGGCGCGGGCGCGTTCCTGTTCTCGCTCTGCTTCGGGATCCTGCTGGGGATGTGGATGGAGTTCGACTTCGGCCGGCACGACTAGGACAGCTCGCGCAGCCGCTCCGGCGTCAGCACGACCCGGTCCCGCGGCATCCTCGCCGGATCCCAGGCCGCCACGAGCTCGCGCGGCGTCCCCCGCGCGGGCAGGCCCGACCAGCGCGCCAGGGCCTCCACGATCCGCTCCGGCGCGACGCCCCGCTCCCGCAGGCTGCGGATCCGCGCGTCTCCGTGCCGCTTCGCCAGGCGCCGGCCGTCGGGGCCCACGACGAGCGGCACGTGCCCGTAGCGCGGCGGCGCCGCCCCCAGGGCCCGGTGGACCAGGATCTGCCGCCCCGTCGAGGGCACGAGGTCGTCGCCCCGCACCACCTCGGTCACGCCTTGGTCCAGGTCGTCGAGCACCACGGCGAGCTGGTAGGCGGGCTGCTCCGGCGACTTCGCGACGACGAAGTCGCCGACGCCGCCGGCGACGTCGACCCGCTGCGGGCCGGCGAGGAAGTCGTCGAACCCGACGATCCCCGGCTCCACGCGCAGCCGCCAGGCGACCGGCGCGTCCACGGCGCGGCCCCGGCAGGTCCCGGGGTAGCGCGGCTCGGCGTCCCCCTCGTTCGGCGCGGAGGCGGCGAGGTCGGCGCGGCGGCACGCGCAGGGATAGCACGCGGGGCGGAGCTCCTCGAAGCGGCGCGCGTAGTGCGCGCGGCGGGCGCTTTGGACCTCGGCGGGCCCGTCCCAGTCGAAACCGAGCCAGCGGAGGTCGTCGACGAGCTCCTCGACGACGCCGGGCTTCGCGCGGGGCTGGTCGAGGTCCTCGATCCGCAGGAGGACGCGGCCCCCGGCGGCGCGGGCGGAGAGCCAGGCCCAGAGGAAGGTGCGCGCGTTGCCGACGTGGAGCGACCCGGTCGGGCTGGGGGCCAGCCGGCCGACGGTCGGGGCGGGGGCCATCCCCCCATCCTATTGCGGGGGCGGGGTCGTTGTCCTATGCTTCCTGCCCGATGATCGTGATGAAATTCGGCGGCTCCTCCGTCCAGGACGGGGCGCGCATCAAGCGGGTCGTGGACATCGTCCGGGGCCGGCTCCCGAAGCGCCCGATCGTCGTCGCCAGCGCGTTCCGCGGCGTGACGGACGACCTCTTCGCGGCGGCCGACGAGGCCCTGCGGGGCGGCGACTCCGTCCTCGAGAAGGTCCGGGCGAAGCACCACGCCGTCGCGACGGAGCTGGGCGTCGACCCCGACCTCGTGAAGGAGACGCTCGCCGAGCTGACCGTGCTGCTCAAGGGCATCTCGCTCGTGAAGGAGCTGACCCCGCGCACGCTGGACTACGTCGTGAGCTTCGGCGAGCGGATGTCCACGCGGCTCATCGCGGCCGCGTTCACGCAGGCCGGCCTGCCCGCGGAGCAGCACGACGCCTTCGACATCGGCCTGCTGACGGACGACGCCTTCGGCGGCGCGCAGCCGCTGCCCGAGGCGGACGCGGAGCTGCGCCGCCACCTGGGCCGGATGACGAAGCTGCCCGTCGTGACCGGCTACATCGGCAAGACCCGGGGCGGCGACATCACGACGCTCGGCCGCAACGGCTCCGACTTCACGGCGACCATCCTCGGCGCCGCCGTGGACGCGGAGGAGATCGAGATCTGGAGCGACACGGACGGCGTCATGACGGCCGACCCGCGCATCGCGCCCGGCGCCCGGCCGATCTCGAGCCTGACCTTCGAGGAGGCCAGCGAGCTGGCGTACTACGGCGGCAAGGTGCTGCACCCCTCGACGATCATCCCCGCGGTCCGCAAGGGGATCCCGGTCCGCGTGCTGAACACCTTCAAGCCGGACCACCCGGGCACGTCGATCCTGTCGAAGGTGACGGACACGACGCCGGGGCCGAAGTCGCTGGCGCACCACCTGTCGAACTACGTCGTCAACGTCTCCTCGAGCCGGATGCTCATGGGGCACGGCTTCCTCGCGCGGATCTTCACGGCCTTCGCGCAGCACCGGGTGGTCGTCAACATGGTGTCGACGAGCGAGGTCTCGGTGAGCGTGACGGTGGACTCCTCGAGGAACCTGGACGCGGCGGTGGCCGCGCTCTCCTCGTTCGCGGACGTGACCGTGGAGAAGGACCGGGCGATCATCTGCGTCGTCGGGGAGGGCCTGCGCCAGACGCCCGGGATCGCCGGCGACGTGTTCGCGTCGCTGCGGGACGCGGGCGTAAATGTATTGATGATCAGCCAGGGCGCCTCTAAGATCAACATCGCGTTCGTCGTCGCGGACTCGGACTGCCAGAAGGCCGTCCAGGCCCTGCATCGGAAGTTCTTCGGAGCCTAGCGCATGCACCGGACCCTCGCGGGAATGGCCCTCCTCCTCGCCCTCGCCGGTTGCGCCCGGCCCAAGTACCGCGAGCCGGACCCCCGCCCCGTCCAGGTGCCGGTCCGGCCGCCGGAGCGCATCCTCCGCGTGCCGCCCGAGTTCACGTTCCAGGACTACGCCACCGGCAAGCAGTACTACTACCGCGCCTACAAGGACGCGGAGCTCGAGCAGGAGATCGTCACGGTCGTCGGCCCCGGCGACTCCACCGAGCGGGACGCCAGCCCCGAGGAGCGGGACTACGCGCTGAAGGTGCTCGTCGAGGACTGGACCTCGAAGAGCCTGGAGCAGGCCCTCGAGCGGCACCGCCGGATGCTGGAGATCTCCCGGCTCCGCCGCGACTCGCGGCTGGACACGAAGATCGAGCTGGCGCAGAAGGCCGTGGCGCACCTCGAGGAGGAGCTCTTCGCGCTCCAGGCCGACAAGGACTCCTCGACGAAGACCCCCGGCTACCAGCCGCCCCCGGGCCGGCTGGAGTTCCTCGAGCGCCGCCTGGCCGAGGTGAAGCTCTCGCTCTACGAGGAGAAGGCGCGCTACGACATCCTGGTCTGGTCCCGGGCCACGAGGGACCGGGACCTGCTGCGCTCGACCCACGTGCCGGCGAAGTGATGCAGTCGATCCGCAAGTTCCTCGGCTGGACCGCGGTGGCCGCCCTCCTCGCCTTCGTCCTGCTCAACCTGACCTTCGTGACGATCAACTTCTGGTTCGTCACCGAGGTGCGGGCCCCCCTGGCGTTCGTCGTCCTCGGCAGCGCGGCGATGGGGGCGCTGGCGCTGTACATGTTCAAGGCCGCGCGGGCGTCCCAGGCCAAGAAGTAGGCCCCCGGCGGCGTTCAAATCGTTTCCCTCGCCCCCCGCCCATCGGGTAGAATTTCGCGGTTCCGTGGCCTCATCCACCCATGGATGATGGCCTGACCGGAACCGAGACACCGATGCCACCGCAGCCCGGGCCGGCACCGCGGCCCCCAGGACGCCCTCCCGGACGCCCCTCGTCCGCCGGGGCCACCGCGTCCCCTCCCCCGGGGCGGAAGAGCACCGTGCCCCCGTCCCCCCTGAAGCGCTCGACCGCGGGCCAGCCGGCCACGGCGTCGCCGCCCCCCTCGCCCATCAAGCGCCCGCCCTCGGCCACCCCCGTCACCGCCCCGCCGGTGAAGCGCCCCGCCCCCGTCCTCTCGCCGGTCCCGGGCGTCAAGAAGTCCGCCAGCCCCGCCACCCCGGCCACGCCCTCGGGCAACCGCTCGGGCTACGACCCCAGCAAGGACAAGCTCCTCGGCACCGTCCTGGGCAAGTGCAAGCTCGTCAAGCACATCGGCAAGGGCGGCATGGGCGACGTCTACCTCGGCGAGCACACCCTCCTCCAGAAGAAGGTCGCCGTGAAGGTGCTCCCCGGGGACTTCACCCGCAACGAGGAGCTCGTCAGCCGCTTCCGCCGCGAGGCCGTCGCCGCCGCCCGCCTCGAGCACCCCAACATCGTCCAGGTCCACGACATCGGCAGCGAGCGCGACACCCACTACATCATCATGCAGTTCGTCGAGGGCAAGAGCCTCCAGGACCGCCTCGACGAGACGACCGGCCCCTTCGACATCAAGGAGGCCTGCCGCATCCTCGCGGACACGGCCCGCGGCCTCGGCGCCGCCCACAAGGCCGGCATCGTCCACCGCGACGTGAAGCCCGCCAACGTCCTGCTCAGCGACAAGGGCGAGGTGAAGATCACGGATTTCGGCCTCGCGCACGACCAGGAGAGCCAGTCCCTCATCACCATGCCCGGCGCCATGATGGGCACGCCCCACTTCATGTCCCCCGAGCAGGCCGAGGGCCGCGTCGCCGACCAGCGCAGCGACATCTACGCGATGGGCGTGATGATCTACTACCTCGTGACCGGCCGCCGGCCCTTCACCGGCGAGAGCCACATGGCCGTGCTCTTCAAGCACATCAACGAGGACCCGGTCCCCGCGAAGAAGATCAACCCCGCCGTGCCCGACCCCCTCCAGCGCGTGATCGCCAAGTGCATGGCCAAGCGCCCCGAGCTGCGCTACCAGAACTGCGACCAGCTCGCCGCCGAGCTCGACGCGGCCGCCCGCGGCGGGCCCGGCACCTCCAGCACCCAGGGCGTCCGCGTCCCCGGCGCCGCCGGCCGCCTCAGCCAGCACGGCCAGCCCGCCTCGCGGCGCTCGACCGTCGAGAGCCAGGCGCCCCGCGCCGGCAAGAAGAACAACCAGCTCGTCCTCGCGGTCTCCATCGGCGGCCTCGTCCTCGTCGCGGGCATCCTCGCCCTCGTCATCCTCCTCAAGAAGGACAAGCCGGGCGCCGCCGGGCCCACGGCGACGCCCGAGACCGTCGCGGACGGCGACTCGGCCGCCGACCGGAAGCTCCACGACCTCCTCGCCAAGGCGAAGGAGGCCTTCGAGGCCGGCCAGTACGAGCCCGCCCTCAAGATCATCGAGCAGGCCCGCGGCATCCGGGACACGCGCGAGGTCACCGAGCTCGGCGTGAAGATCGCCCGCAAGCAGAAGGAGCAGAAGGCCGCCGCGGGCTTCGAGGACCTCCGCAAGCTCGCCGCCAACGCGATGGCCGACCCCGAGGAGCGCCTCGCGGCCCTCAAGGCCTTCCGCGAGGAGTTCCCGGACCTGCGCGCCGCGGACGTCTCCGCGCTCGTCGGCGCCGTGCAGAAGGAGCTCGACGAGGCGACCTCCTTCCAGCCGGAGGACGGCTTCACCGCCGTCCCCGTGGACTCCCTCGTCCTGACGAATCCGGAGGGGGCGAAGGCGAAGGTCGGCCGGGGCGGGATGTACGTCCAGTGGCAGGCGCCCGCGGCCGTCGAGAAGTACTACAACGTCCTGCGCACCCCCAAGGACTACACCGACTGCGTGCTGCGGTTCGACATGGCCGTCGGCCGGCCGGGGGGCCTCTGCATCGCGTACCGCTACCACGATTCGGCCTTCCACTACCACGACTTCCAGGACTCCCAGCTGGTGGCGGGCTGGATCCCCGTGGAGCTCCAGGTCCAGGCCGGCCGCGTCCAGGTCCGCGTCAACCAGGGCTCGCCCTACTCGAAGGGCCTCGAGGACGCCGCGGCCCCCTCGGGCGCCGTGGGAGTCGCGTTCAAGACCGGCTCGGAGTTCCGGATCCGCAACGTGCGCGTGAAGTCCCTCAAGAGCCGCCCGCCCCCCAAGCACCCCGGGCCGGACGTCACGCCGCCCGATCCCGCGGCCGACCTCGCCGAGAAGACCCGCCGCGAGCTCGCCTACGTGCAGGCCTCGCTCGCCGACGACGCGAAGTCCGTCCAGGCCCGCAAGTACGACGAGATCCTGGCCCGCCTCGCCGGCCTCCAGGTCGAGACGCCGGCCGCCCGCCAGGCGATCGCCGCGCTCCGCACCCGCATCGACGGCGCCGACCGGACCTTCAAGGCCTTCCTCTCCGCCCTGGGCGGGCTCTCCGAGGGCGAGACGATCACCTTCAAGACGACGGGCTCGCCCGCCGAGCAGAAGGGCCGCCTCGTGAAGCTCGTCAACGACAAGGTCGAGATGGCCCTCGGCAACGGCGGCAAGCTCTCCCTGACCACGCGCGAGTTCCACGCGGAGTCCATCGTCGCCATCGCCGGCCGCCGCTCCCGCGAGGCCTCGCCCGCCCACCACGCGCTCTTCGCGATCGCGGACGGCAACCCGAAGCTCGCGCAGGACCTGCTCTTCAACGGGAAGAAGCTGCGCGTGGACCCGGCCTCCTGCGAGCCCGTCGTCGAGACCCTGCTGCTGGCGGGCGAGATCACCTCGTTCGCGCTGCCCCCGAAGGACCAGCAGGCCCTCGTCGAGGCCTTCCTCGGCGCCCGGGACCAGCTCAAGGGCACGAAGGTCGAGGCCCGCCTGGAGGCCCTCGCCGTCGCCGCCGGCGCCGCGAAGCTGGACGACGTCGCCGCGGCGATCGGGAAGCTCGCCGAGGCCGGCAAGCACGACGAGGCCCGCTCGCGGTTCGCCGAGTTCGCCCGGGCCAACCCGACCTACCCGGGCATGACGGCGCTCGCGAACGCGGTCTTCCCCTCGCTCATGGCGAAGGGCTGGAAGCCCGCGTGGAACTCGCCGAAGGACGTCGAGACGTCGAACCGGACCGCCGACAAGCTCAAGATCGGCGACGACGAGCTCGTCTGGACGGGCGAACCCTCCGACGGGAACACCGTCCGCGTGGAGACGACCACCGGGGCCTCGGGCCTGTCCGCCGACCTGCTGGCCAACGAGGGGGCGTCGACCGTCTGCCTCCTGACCCAGTTCCGGAGCAGCGACGACTGGACCTGGTTCTTCCTCGAGGGCGGCAAGGCGAAGCTCGGCTGGCGCCGCGGGGGCCCGGTGCAGAAGAAGGAACTCGCCGAAGTGGCCGAGCCGGGCAGCGGCGTGCCGGTGACGCTGACGGCGATCCACTTCGCGGACCGCTCCTGGTTCTTCGTCAACGGGAAGCTCGTCCTGACGGCCGCCCCGGAGTTCGTCGATCTCGCCAAGGGCGGCGGCTTCCACCTCGAGGACGGGACCGCCGCGATCCGCCGGCCCCGGCGCTGGGTCCCCGAGTAGCCCCCCGCCGTCCTACTTGTTCCGCCCCTGCAGCATCTCGGAGTATTCCTTCCACTGCTCGAGGAACTCGGGCGGGAGCTCCGCCTTCTCTCCGGCGAGCATGGCGGCGCGGGCCGCGGGGGGCAGGTTGCCCCAGGAGCCGGTCTTGTCGGCGCGGGAGCGGAACTTGGACGCGTCGTCGGTGCGGTTCGGGTCGTAGGGCTTGGCCGCGGGGCCCGAGGGGTTCTTCGGCTTCGACGCGCCGTCCTTGGGCTGCTGCTCCGACGCGGGGCCCTTCCCGCCGCCGGAGGAGGCCTTCGCCTTCCTGAGGATCTCGGCGAGCTTGTCGACGACGTCCTTCTGGCGCTTCTCGGCCCGGGCGATCATCTTCCGGATCTTCTCCAGGACCTGCTCCTGGAGCAGGGCCGGGTCGTCCTTGAACTCGCGCTTCAAGTTCTCGAGGAGCTCCCTCTCCGTCTCGAGGGCCTGGCCGCGGCTGGAGTCTCCGAGCAGCTCCTCGGCCTTGCCCATCATCTCGTGGGCCTCCTTGAGCAGCTCCATCGCCTGGGCGGGGGTCAGCTCGTCGTCCTCGGGGGCCGGCGCCGGGTCCTGGGCGAGGGCCGGCGCGCAGGCCAGCAGCAGGACGGCGAGGGTCGGGAACGGGTTCACGGGACCTCCGGGGAAAAGAAAAGCCCCGGGTCGATGGACCCGGGGCTCGTGGGGATCGTTCGGGGACCGCCTAGCGGTTGCGGCCCTGCAGCATCTCCGAGTACTCCTTCCACTGCTCGAGGAACTCGGGGGGCAGCTCGGCCTTCTCGCCGGCGAGCATCGCGGCGCGGGCCGCCGGGGGCAGGTTGCCCCAGGAGCCGGTCTTGTCGGCGCGGGAGCGGAACTTGGACGCGTCGTCGGTGCGGTTCGGGTCGTAGGGCTTGGCCGCGGGGCCCGAGGGGTTCTTGGACTGCTGGCCGGACTTGGGCTGGTCGTGCTTGTGCTCCGCACGGGAGCAGCCGCCGCCGCCTCAGGTCTTCGCCTTCTTGATGATCTCGGCGAGCTTGTCGACGACGTCCTTCTGGCGCTTCTCGGCGCGGCCGACCATCTTGCCGATCTTCTCCAGGATCTGCTTCTGGAGCAGGGCCGGGTCGTCCTTGAATTCCTTCTGGAGCTTCTCGAGGAGCTCCTTCTCGGTCTCGAGGGCCTTGCCGCGGCTGGAGTCCGCGAGCAGTTCCTCGGCCTTGCCCATCATCTCGTGGGCCTCCTTGAGCATCTCCATCGCCTGGGCGGGGGTCAGCTCGTCGTCCTCGGGCTCCTCGCCGGGCTTCGGCGGGGCGTCCTGCGCGAGCGCGGACAGCGTCGAGACGAACAGGAAGGCGGCCGACCACAGCGCGATCTTTTTCATCCGGTCCTCCAGGAACTCCATGGATTATACGGCCCCGGGGGGGCCCTCCTTTAGCTCAAACCGGAACTATTCCTCCCGGTTCCCCTCTTCCGCCGCTTTCTGGAACTTCTCCAGGAACTTGCCCATGATCCGGGTCAGCTCGCCCTGCTCGTCCGAGAGGCGCCGGAGCACCTGCTTGTCGAGGTCGGGCAGGTCGCCGCCGTCCTGGGGGCGCCGGGCCTGGTAGCCCTGGGTCTTCCGCAGGATCATCTCCTGCATCTTCTTCATCAGGTTGACCTGGACCACGTCGGGCACGATGGGCGGCTTGCCGCCGCCGCCGCCCCCGCCGCCGCCGCCCTTGGACTGCTTGAGCTTCAGGGCGAAGGCGTCGTAGAGGTCCTGCAGCTTCTTCAGGATGTCCGCCTGGACCTCCTGGGTCCGCTGCCCGGGGTCCTGCTCCCGCAGCCGCGAGGTGCTCTCGGCCATGTCGTCGATGATGGAGCGCGTCACGAAGCGGTAGACCTCGACGTTCTCCTCGGTGAGTTTCTTCTCGAGCTCCTTGCAGATGCCCGCGAGGGTCTCCTGGGCCGTGCCCAGCTGGCCGAGCTCGATGCCCTCCTGGCGGCTGAAGGCGCCCTTCGCCACCCGGATGCCGTCGTAGCGCAGGGTGGCCTCGTTGACCTTCTTCTGCTCCTCCATGACCTTGCGGAGCTCGGTCTCGATGTGGACGAGCAGCTCCTCCTCGGCCTCGCGCTTGAGCTCCTCGAGCTTCTTGTCGACGTCCTCCTTGGCGCGCTCGAGGTCCCGCTTGGCCTCCTCGGACTCCATCTGGGCGGAGCCGGGCTGCTCCTTCTTGAGGCTCTCCTCGGCCTTCTTCTGGTTGGACTGGGCGCGCTCGGCGCCGCGGGCCGCGTTCTCCAGGCCCTCCTTCTCCATCTGCTTCTGGAGCTCCTTGGTGAGCTCCTCGTTGCGCTTCTGCTTCTTGGCCGTCTCCTCGGCCTTCTTCTTCTCGGCCTCGTTCATCGGGCGCTGGGCGAGCTCGTCGAGCTTCTTCTTCGCCTCGTCGAGCTTCTTCATCGCCTCCTTCTGCTTGCCCGCGGCCGGGGGCGGCTGGTTCTTGTCCAGCTCCTCGCCCGCCTTGCCCATCTCGCCGCCGGCCTCCTCGGAGGCCTTGGCGGCCTCGCCGGCCTTCTTCGCCTGCTCGGGCTCCTTCTTCTCGAGCTCCTTGGCCTTCTGCTCGAGCCACTTCGTGACCTTCTCCTTCAGCTGGGCCTCGAGCTCCTTCTGCTCGCGGGCCAGGTCGTCCGCCTTCGGCGCGGGCTTCTTCGCCAGCTCGGCCTTGGCCTTCTCGAGCTCCTTCTTCGCCTGCTCGAGGCTCTTGCCGGCCTGCTGCTGGCTGGACTGGCCCTGCGAGGGCTTGCCCTCGCCCATCTGGCCCTGCGCGGACTGCATCGACTGCTGGGCGGAGCCCATCTCGGCGCCCGCGTTGGCCATCGCCTGCTGGGCCCCGTCGGGCTGCTTGGCGGCCTGGTCCGACTTCGCCAGGTCGTTCACCTTCTTCGCGAGCTCCTCGGAGCGCTTGGCGAGCTCGCCCTGCTTCTTGGCCACGTCGCCGAACTTCTCGGCCTCCTTCTGCGACAGCGCGCCCTGGAGCTTGTCCAGCTCCTGCTTCGCCTTCGCGAGGGCGCCGAGGGCGTTCTCCTGGCTCTTGCCGGCGGGCTGGTTGCGGCCCTCCTGCATGCGGCCGGAGGCGTCGCCCATCTCCTTGGAGGCCTGGCCCGTGGCCTCGGCGGCCTTCTCCATCGCCTTCTTCGAGGCCTCGGCCTCGGAGCCCTGCCCGGACTTGCCCAGGCGGCCCGCGAGGTCCTTCGCCTCCTGCTCGAGCTGCTTCTGCTCGGCGCCCATCCGGCCCGCCTCGGCCTCCTTGCCCTTCGCGGCGTCGGCGGCCTGCTGCTTGAGCGCCTCGCGGAACTTCTCGAGCTTCTTCAGCGCGCGCTCCTGGTCGTCCTTGGCCAGGTCGGGCTGCTTGTCCTTGAGGCCCTGGGACGCGGACTCCATCGCGTTGGTCGCGTCCTCGAGGTCCTTCAGCGCCTTCTTCTTGTCCTCCTCGGTGCCGCCGAGGGCGTTCTGGTGCAGGTCGTGGCCGAGGTTCCAGGCCTCCTCCTCGATGTCCTGCTGCTTCTTGGCCAGGGCCGCGGGGTCGGCCTTGTCCGGCCGCTCGACGGCCTGCTTCGAGTCCTCGATGGCCTTCTTCTGCTTCTCGATGACCTGGTCGAGGTCCTTGAGGGCCTTGTCGAGGGACGCGTGCTTGCGGTCGTGGCGCTCCAGGTCCTTCTTCACCCGGTCCTGGCGCTGCATCAGGTCGTCCAGCTTGCGGGACATCTCGCCGACGTCGCGAAGCTCCTTCGACTTGGCGTCCTCGGCGGCCTGGAAGGCGCCGTCGAGGTCCTTCTTGAGCTCCTCGATGTCCTTGATGGCCTTGTCGATCTCCTTCATGAGCTCCTGGGGCGGGCCGGACTCGGTCCGGTCGTGGAGCTCCTTCTGCTTCTGGGCCAGGGCCTCGAGGTCCTTGCGGATCTGCTCGAACTCCTTGGAGCGCTCCTCGTCGAGCTTGGCGGACTCCTTGGTGATCTTCTCCTGGTCCTTGATCCGGTCCTCGATCTCCTTCTTGATCTTCTCGAGGGCCTCCTTCTTCTTGTCGCGCTCCTCCTTCGACTCCCGGTCCTCGAGGAGGCGGAGGATCTTCTCCAGCGACTCGATGGCCTGGTCCGTCTGGTCGAGGGCCATCTCCGTGCGCGCGTTCTTCAGCTCGCCGAGGATGGAGTCCAGGCGCGAGGCGACCGTCTCGTCGTTGAGCATCCGCAGCGCCTTGGTGAGCCGCTCCGCCTGCGCGGGGGACTTGTCCTTGAGCTTCTCCGCCAGGACGCGGCCCTGGTCCTGGATCTGCTTGAGGATCTCCTTGGCCTCCAGGACGCGCTTCGACGGGTCCTGCCCGTCCTGCGCCGCCGCCGGCGCGAAGGGCAGCGCGATCAGCGCCGCGACCGCCCACGCCCGCCACGAATTCCGGATCATGACTGCCTCCGTTCCCGGGTTGGTGTTCACTTGAGGAGGTCCGCCTTGCCCTTCTCGAGGGCCTCCTTCATCTGGCGGACCAGGCTGACGATCTGCTGGTAGGTGGACCAGTTGTCGAGGTGCCGCAGGGCCCTCGCGATGCCCTCGAGCACCGTGCCCTGCAGGTTCTGGATCTGGCCGAACAGCGGCAGGCGCTCCCGGCCCGGGGCCCGCGACGCCGACACGAGCAGCGTCGAGGCCAGCCGCGCCGCGCCCGCGGAGTTCGGGTCCGCCGGGTCGCCGGTCAGCAGCTGCAGCTCCTCCGACGCGCCCTCGAGCGCCTTCGCGGCCCGCTCGTCGAAGACGGAGTTCCACACGCCGCGCAGCCGGACCCGGTCGATGTCCTTGCGCGCGACGTCCAGCTTCTCCGCCACGCCCTGCTGCTCGAACGCGGCCCCCCGGACGTCGCCCTGCGCCTCCGGCCCGAGCTTCTCCGTCGCCGCGTGCTTCTTCTCGATCGCGGCGCTGCGGTCGAGGCAGACCCGCTGGCGGCCCTGCTGGACGACCAGGCCCTGCTTGATCTTCTCGATCGCCTGCTGCAGCTCCGCCTCGAGCGCCGTGACGCTCACCACGGCGAAGCGGTAGACGCGGGACGCCGCGACGTTGGCCTCCGGGTCGCGCCAGTCCCTCGCCGCGAACTTCAGCTCGACGTACTCCCCCTCCTTCGCGCCGAGCGACGCCACGTCGAGGACGAACTCCGACTGCACCTTGCGCACGGAGCGGCCGAACTCCCGCGGGCGGTTGTGGTCCGGGCCGAAGGGCAGCAGCTTCCAGTCCGTCGTCCGGTTGCCCGCGACGCGGACCTCGACGCCCGCCGAGGCGACGCCGTAGTCGTCCGAGATCACCACCTTCAGCGGCCGGCGGCAGAGCTCCGTGACGTTCTCGTCGCCGGCGGGCTCGAAGACCTGCAGCACCGGCTTCTGGTCCGCCAGGCCCTTGACCGTGTAGCGGATCGGGTCCCGGTTGGCCAGCGTGTTCACGGCGACGAGGTCGATCTGGTACTCCGTGTAGGTCTCCGCGATCTCGAAGCCGCCCGAGAAGCGCCGGGGCTTGCCCGCCGCGTCGTTCTCGAGCGCGAGGGCCGTCGCCTTCTCCCTCCCCTTCGGGCCGACGAGCAGCCGCGCCGAGGCGAGGTCCTCGCTGGAGACGCCCGCCAGCCTCAGCTTCGTCCCGATCGGGGCCTGGACGTTGCCGCCGACCTCGGGACGGTCCGCGGGCGTGTCCTGGAGGTCGAGGTAGGCCGGGTAGGAGTGCCAGGCGTGGAGCTCCTGCAGGCCCGGGGGGTTCTGGGTCAGGACCTGGTAGACGTCGCTCTCGTCGTCGCCGCCGACGACCCGGAAGCGGAAGGGCCCCGAGAGGTGCGGGAAGAGCCGCTGGTAGCGGTCGCCCATCTTCGCCATCGTCTCCTCGTTGGAGCCCTCGTTCTCGAAGGTGAACTCGATGCGGACCTTGCCGGGATCCACGCCGTCCGCGCGGACGGCGAGGGTCACGTCGTCGCCCTTCGCGAAGGTCCGGGAACGGGTCGCGGGGTCGAAGTCGAGCACGACGAGGCGGGTGCGCTGGGGCCAGCGGGCCGAGCCGCCGACGATGCGGTCGGCCCAGATCCTCGCGAGGTCGGGCCGGGCCGCGGCGCCGGCGCCGAGGACGAGGAGGAAGGCGGCGGCGCCGAGCGCGATCTTCAGGATGTGGCGGCGGACGAGGACGCGGGAGAAGTCGAGCGGGCCCGCGGCCTCCGCGGCGTCCCGCACGAGGCTGTCCACGAGCTCCGGCGAGTTGAAGCCCGTCGCCGTGTCGCCGGTCGCGGGCGCCTCGCGGGAGAGCTGGATCGCCGAGATGAGCCGGTCCTTCAGCTCGGGGTAGTGGCGCTCGACGAAGAGCGAGAGGTCGTCGTCCGTGATGGGGACGCGCAGCGGCTGAACGAGGCGGCGCGCGGCGGTCCACGCGGCGGCGCCGAGGCCGGCGAGCAGCAGGACCAGGCGCACCTCCTTGGGGAGGATGAAGAGCCAGTCCAGCGCGAAGGTCGCCGCGGCGAAGAGCGCCGCGACCAGGAGGAGGCGCGAGGCCCCGTCCAGGACGAAGAGCGAGCGGATCGCGCCGCGGACCCGGTCGAGCCGCTGGCGGAGGACGTCGACGGAGGCGTCGGGCATCTATCGGACCTCGAGGTTCAGGGGTTCGGAGTCCAGGGGGCGCGGGAACAGCTCGCCGCCGGCGGACGGGGCGGGCTCGTAGCGCAGCGTGAGGCGGTAGCGGCCCGCGACGGGCAGCAGCGCGGGGTCGAGGCGGACCGCGAGGACCGCGGGCGTGGACACGTCGAGCCGGACGGGGCCGTTCGCGCCGCGGGTCCGCAGGTCGGAGCGGCGCAGCAGCGGCGCGGAAAGGCGGGCCAGGTAGGTCTTGCCGGCGGGGTCGGTCACGCGGACATGGATCTGGGCGAGCAGGTCGTCGACGGGGGGCAGGAGGACGGGGGCCGCGGAGTTCGTCCGGAACAGGATCTCCAGGTCCGGCGGCTCGCCCCGCGCGGGCGCGGGATTCAGCAGCCGGCCCGCCAGCTCGACGGACGGCGCCTCGGCCGCGGCGATCCAGCGGAGCGCCTCGTCCTCGAGGGGCTTCGCGGGTCCGCCCACGACCAGCATCTCGCGCGCCTGCAGCTTCGTGGTGCCGCTCCCGGCGGCGACGTCGACGCGGCCCTCGACGACGTAAACCGACGCGGGGCCCGCGTCGGAGCGCACGCCGAAGCGCGTCCCGTGCACCGTGACCGTCGCGTCGGAGCAGAGGACCGAGAAGCCCTTGCCGGACGGGAGGATCTCGGCGAAGACCTCGCCCCGCGAGATGCGCAGCCGGCGCGGCGAGTCGAACACGAGCTCGGTCCCCTTCTGCACCTTGAGCGTGCCGACCTCGGGCAGCGCGAGGACCAGGTAGGCCGGCGCCAGGAAGGTCTCGCCCGGGAGGATGCGGCGGCCCGGCTCGACGCCGTCGCCGGGGCCGACCACCGCGATGGTGGCCGCGAGGCCGTGGCGCGTCGCCTGCACCGCGAAGATGAAGGAGAACACGGCGAGCGCGATGCTCGCCGCGGCGGCGAAGCGGAGCAGGCCGCGGAACGGCGCGGAGGCGCGGCGGGGGGCGACGAGGTCGCGGCGGATGGCGGTTTCGAGGCGGGTCCAGGCGGCGGGGTCGGGGTCGATGTCGTCGATCGATTTCAGGAGGGCGAGGCGGGATTCGGCGTCGTGGGCGTCGTCGCGGCAGGAGGGGCAGTTCGCCAGGTGGGCGCCGACGGTCTCCAGCTCCGCGGGTTCGAGGTCCCCCGTTCGGTAGGCTGGAATCCGGTTCAGCGCGTCCCGGCAGTCCATCGTCATGCACGGACTTGAACCGACCGGGGGGCCGGGGGTTCGGCGAATTCGAGGATCCGCAACCTACTCGGGCTTGGGCGCTTGCGGCTCCTTGGGCGGCTCCTTCGGCGCCTCCTTCCCCTTCCGGGCGAGGAGACCGAAGAGGGCGGTGACGGCGAGGATCCCGCCGAGCCAGGACCAGCCGCGCCGGGTCTTGCAGGCCTCGCGGAGGTGGCCCTCGACGAAGTGCCACCACTCCCAGCCGGCCGAGAATCCCGCCCGGAGCTCGACGTGGCGGTCGTGCCAGCCGTCGACGGCGGGTTCGAGCATCGTGAGGTGCGCGGGGCCGCCGAACTGCCAGGAGTCGCGGTCGCCGCCGATCCCGTTGACGAGGAAGACGGTGCCGTCGCGCTCGACGCGGCGGTACTCGTGCTCGTGTCCGGAGGCGACGTAGCGGACCTTCCGCCGCTTGATGACCTCCATCACGGCCTCGTAGCCGGGCCGGTCCAGCGGCGGGGTGTGGAGGAGCAGGAGCACGGTGCCCGTAAGCCCGTCGAGCCGGCGGTCGAGCGCCGCGGCGTCGGGCACCGCCGGCCAGGTCGGCGCGGAGACGATCGCCAGGTCGGCCCAGCGCAGGGTGAACTCGGAGGGGCCGGCCTCGCGGGCGAAGAGCCCGGGGTCGCCCTTGAGGTCGTGGTTGCCGGCGGCGACGACGAAGGGGGCGTCCCAGCCCGCGGCGGCCAGCGCGCGGCGCGCGAGGCGCCAGTGGCCCTCGTCGGCGTGGCTGACGAGGTCGCCCGTGGAGACGCCGAGCTTGGCGCCCTCCCTCCGGGCCCGGGCGGCGAGGGCCTCGAGCGCGGGCAGGCCCTTCTGGGCGTCGCCGAAGATGGCGACGGCCCCGCCCCCGGACGGGGGCAGCGGCCGGTTGCCGAAGCCGCCGACGACGGGCACGGGGGTGAACTGCGCCTGGCCGAGGCCGGCGAGGGCGGCGCCGAGGACGCCGAGGCCGAGCAGGAAGAGGAGGAAGGCGGCCCGGCGCATGGGGGCCAGTGTAGCGCCGCGGGGGAAGTCGGGGGGAAAAAAGAAACGGCTCCGGCGGGCCTCCGGAGCCGTTCGAGGTTCTAGGGAACCGACCGGGCCTAGTAGCGGTCGCGGCGTCCGCCGCGTCCGCCGCCGAAGCCGCCGCCACCGCCGCCGCCACCGAAGCCGCCGCCGCGGGGTCCGGAGGACTCGCGGGGCCGGGCCTCGTTGACCGTGATCGCACGGCCGTTGAGCTCGGCGAGGTTCAGGGCCTGGATGGCCTTATCGGCCGCGGCCTTGTCCGGCATCTCGACGAAGCCGAAGCCACGGGACCGGCCGGTCATCTTGTCCTTGATGATGGAGGCCGAGGAGACCTCGCCGTGCTGCTCGAAGGCAGAACGGAGGTCGGCCTCGGTGAGGTCGAACGACAGGTTTCCGACGAAGATGTTCACGAAAGACTCCTGGAAGAGGATCGAAAAAAATCCCACCGACACAATGTCCCGTCAGGAGGTTCGGGGGATGCCGACGGCAGGCCCGTGCTCGTGAGGCAGACCGAAAAACCCACGTAAGACAGCTCGGACTGTAGCACGGGGACGGGGCCGAGTCAAGGGGGGTCCCGCGGGGACGAAAACGCCGCGGGGACCGGTCGCCCGATCCCCGCGGCGCGGGATTCCGTCCGGACTACTTCTTCGAGTCGCCCACCGTCCCCTTGTTCCCGAGGCCCGGGACGCGGGAGATGATGTCCTTCAGCGACACGCCGCTGACGCCCTCGAGGATCGGGGGCAGCTGGCCGATGATGTCGACCACGTCCTTCGTGAGCTTCGACGCGCCGACCCCGCCGTCCCCGCCCGTGGAGACGATCGTGATCTTGTCGGTCTTGCCCAGGGGCTCGGCGACCGCGCGGGCGAGCTCCGGCAGCTTCTCGATGAACATCTGGGCGATGGCCGCCTCGTTGTAGGAGCGCCACGCCTCGGCCTTCTTGCGCATCGCCTCGGCCTCGGCCTGGCCCTTGGCCAGGATGACCTCGGCCTCCGCGAGGCCCTTCGCCTTGATGGCCTCGGCCTCGCCGCGGCCGACGTTCTGGGCCGCCAGCGCCCGCGCGTCCGCCTCGGCGATGATCTGGTACTTCTGGCCGTCGGCGATCTGCTGGATGCGGAACTTCTCGGCCTCGGCCGGCTTCTGGACCGCCGCCTGCAGCTCCTTCTGCTTGATCTCGATCATCCGCTCCTTCTCGATCTCCACGACGCGCAGCTCCTCCTGCTTCACCGCCTGCGCGCTCTGGTACTTCTGGAGGTCGTAGGAGAGGTCGCTGGCCGCCTTGCGCTGGTTGACGCTGGCCTGGAAGTCGGCGCGCTTCATCTCGTAGTCGCGCGTCGCCTCGGCGACCTGGGCCTCGGCGACGAGCCGGGCCTTCTGCCCGATCTGGTGCGCCTCGGAGCTCTTGATCGTCGCGTCCCGGTTCGCCTCCGCCTCGCCGATGATCGCGTCGCGCTTGACCTGGGCGATGCGCGGCTTGCCGAGGGCGTCCAGGTAGCCCTGGTCGTCCCGGATCTCCTTGATCGTGAAGGAGTCGATCGAGAGGCCCATGTTCGCGAAGTCGCCGGCCGAGACCTCCTGGACCTTCTGGGCGAAGGCCTCCCGGTCCCGGTACAGCTCCTCGACCGTCAGGCGGCCGATGATCGCGCGCAGGTGGCCCTCGAGGGTCTGCAGCGCGATGTTCATGATCTCGCTCGGGGTCTTCGACAGGAAGCGCTCGGCCGCGGTCCGGATGGAGACCTCGTCGCTCTTCACCTTGACCTGGGCGACGCCGTCGACGACGACGGGCACGCCCGTCACCGTGTAGACGGAGGGCGTCTTCACGTCGATGGTCATCAGCTCGAGGGAGAGCACCTCGGCCTTCTCGAGCACCGGCCACACGAACGTGCCGCCGCCGGCCTTGATGCGGAAGCCGACGTCGACCACCTTGCCCTGGGGGTTGACGATCTGCCGCCGGCGGCCGGAGACGATCAGCACCTCGTTGGGGCCGACCTTCACGTACCGCGACGCGTAGATCGCGACGAAGAGGAAGAGCATCACGAGCAGGCCGACGACCGGGACGGCCACCCAGACCCAGCCGTTGTCCACCACCGCCGCCATCGCCAGGGAACTCAGCATGGTCATCTCCTATCGGACCTTCTCGACGACGAACGTGCCGCCGACCGTCTTGAGCACCTTCACCAGGGACCGCGCCCCGACCGCCTTGCCGTCCGCCGAGCGGGCCGGCGCGCTGAAGCGGTTCTCCCGCGCGACGTAGGAGATCTCCCCGAGGCCGTCCGCCGGGATCGCGGTGGTCACCTCGGCCTCGACCCCGAGCACCTCGTCGGGCTGCGTCTGGCTCGACCCGCTGGAGGCCTGGAAGATCTTGTAGAAGATCCAGGCGACCCCGAGGCCGACCGCGCCGGCGGTCACCGCGGCCGCCGGCAGGTGGGCCACCGCGGGCCAGAGCAGGACCTTCTTGTACACCATGCCCGAGCCGCCGAAGGCGGCCGCGAACATCGACAGGGTCACCGGGCTCAGCAGGGGGAAGTGGACCGAGTCCCCCGCCGTCGGGTGCATCGTGTCCCCGTGCGCGCCGCCGACGTCGACGTGCGCCTCGGCGCCGCCCGAGAACACGCCCGACATGAGGGCGGAGACGACCGCGAACCCGAACCCCACGAAGAACGTGCCGAGGTAGACGATCTCGACCGTGTCCATTCGAACTCCTTGGAACCCCTCCGGCGCGGCCACTTTAGCCGCCGCCCCGGGATCCGGCAAGCAACTTGCCTCGGGCGTAAGACCGCGCCCGGCCCTCCGCGTTTCCGGGATCCGTCGTATACTCGTCCCGTGGCCCGCCAGCTCGTCCCCCTGCTGCTCATCATGGCCGCCTTCATCGGCGGCGCGTTCTACTTCCTTCACTACGCCTCAACCGAGAAGGCGACCTCCGAGAACTTCCGCAAGGTCCTCGAGGGCCAGTCCGCCTCGCAGGTCGAGAAGGTCATCGGGACCCGGACCACGTGGGTCGACAACGGCGCCGACGCCCGGATGAAGGGCCTCCAGGAGGCCTGGGCCCGCGCCCGCGAGGCCGGCGCCGCCCGCCTCGACTGCTGGGAGTCCGGCGACACCCGCTTCCTCCTCGGTTTCGACAAGGCCGACCGAGTGGTCTGGAAGGGCTCGAAACCCTGAGCGTCCCCCGATACGATGTCCGCATGAGCGAGCGCACCGACCTGGTCTACGACTGGAACGCCGCCGGCCCCGAGGGCTGGCCCAAGCCGGCCCGCAAGATCGAGTTCGACGACGAGACCCTCCGCGACGGCCTCCAGTCCCCCTCCGTCGTCACCCCCACGGTCGACGAGCGCGTCCGCATCCTCCACCTCATGGACGCGATGGGCCTCGACAGCGCCGACATCGGCCTCCCCGGCGCGGGCGGCGTCGTGAAGTCGGACACCCTCGAGCTCGCGAAGGCCATGCAGCGCGACAAGCTCCGCATCGCGGCGAACTGCGCCGCGCGCACCGTCGAGGCGGACGTCCGCCCCATCGTCGAGATCGTCCAGGCCACCGGCCGCCCCATCGAGGCCTGCCTCTTCATCGGGAGCTCGCCGATCCGCCAGTACGCCGAGAACTGGACGTCACCGAGGACACGACCCGCGCCCACCCGGAGGACATCCGCCGCCTCTACCTCACCGCGATCGAGTGCGGCGCCAAGCGGATCTGCCTCTGCGACACCTGCGGCCACGCGACGCCCGGCGGCGTCATGAACATGATCCGCTACATCCGCCGGGTCCTCGACGAGGAGAAGCGGCCCGACGTCAAGGTGGACTTCCACGGCCACCACGACCGGGGCCTCTCGGTCTGGAACGCCATCGCGGCCCTCGCCGCGGGCGCCGACCGCATCCACGGGACCGCGCTCGGCATCGGCGAGCGCGTCGGCAACGCGCCCATGGACCAGCTCCTCGTCAACCTGAAGCTCATGGGCTGGATCGACAACGACCTCTCCCGGCTCTACGAGTACTGCACGGCGGTCAGCGCGGCCACCAAGGTCGCGATCCCCGCGGGCTACCCCGTCGTCGGCAAGGACGCCTTCGAGACCGCCACGGGCGTCCACGCCGCCGCCGTCATCAAGGCCATCAAGAAGGGCGACCGCTGGCTCGCCGACCGCGTCTACTCCGGCGTCCCGGCCGGCGACTTCGGCCGCGAGCAGGTCATCACCGTCGGCCCGATGAGCGGCAAGTCGAACATCATTTACTGGCTCGAGAAGCGCGGGTTCCCCGCCGGCGAGACCCTCGTCAACGCGATCTTCGACAAGGCCAAGCAGTCCTCCCGCCTCCTCCGCGACGACGAGATCCTCGCCGTCGTCAAGGCGGGCTCATGAGCCGCCCCCTCATCGGGATCAACACCGGCCTGCACGAGGGCAAGTACCACCGCCTCGACCGGCGCTACGTCGACTCCGTCGTGGCCGCCGGCGGCGTGCCCGTCCTCGTGCCGTTCTTCCGGAGCCCCCGCCAGGCCGCGGACTTCGTCGGCCGCCTCGACGGCCTGGTCTTCACCGGCGGCGACGACCTGGACCCCGCGCTCTGGGGCGAGCACCGCCACCCGCGCTCCCAGCTGCTGCCGGCCGAGAAGCAGTCCGGCGACCTCCTCGCCATGAAGGCCGCGCTCGCCGCGGACGCGCCCGTGCTCGGCATCTGCTACGGGATGCAGCTCCTCAACGTGGTCCGGGGCGGCACCCTCCACCAGCACCTGCCCGACGCCTCGGGCTCCCTGCTCGCCCACGGCGACGGCGCCGAGCACCCCGTGAAGATCGAGCGCGGCTCGCGGACCGCGAGGGCGATGGGCGTCACCTCGGCCGTCGTGTCGAGCTACCACCACCAGGCCGTCGCGAAGGTCGGCCGCGACCTCGCCGTCAGCGCCATGGCCCCGGACGGGGTCGTCGAGGCCCTCGAGGACCCGGGCCGCCGCTTCCTCGTCGCCGTCCAGTGGCACCCGGAGCGCATCCAGGACCGCCGCGGCCAGGCCGCCCTCGTCGGCGCCCTCGTGCGCGAGGCCGGGCGGTGAATCCCCCCGGCGAGCGCCCCCTCCTGGTCACGATCCTCGGGATCCTCTACATCGGCATCGGCGGCCTGCTCGGCCTCTCCGCCGTCTTCGGCCTGGCCATGCAGGGCCTCGTCGCCCTCGGCAACGCCGACCTCTTCTCCATCTCCAGCCAGCCCTTCCTCTACCCGGGCCTGGAGTTCCAGCTCAAGTGGGGCTGGGCCCTCCAGCCGCTCTGGATCGCCCTCGGGGTCTTCGTCGCGATCGCGGGATGGAAGCTGCTCGCCCTGAAGGCCTGGGCCCGCAAGGCCCTCGAGACCACCACCTGGTGCTACGTCGTCTTCCTCGTCGGCTCCGGCGCCGTGCTCACCTGGGCGCTCTCGCAGGCGACGCTCAACCCGGCCTACAAGGACAGGACCCTGGACCCCGAGATGCTGAACCTGCTCAAGATCGGGATGGCGATCGGGGCCGCCGCCGTCAACGGCGTGTTCGCGGTCATCGGCCTCGTCCTCGGCCTGATGCTCCGGCACTCGTCGATCCGCCGGGCCGTCGCCGACGCCGCCGCGCAGGGCGCCGCCGAGCAGGCCCTGCTCAATCCTCCGACGGATTCCGCAGGCGCCGCCACGAAATGAGGGCCGCCGCGGGCAGCACGAGCAGCGCGAGCGCCAGGACCAGCCCGCACACGGCCGCGGGCCGCAGCCCGAGGCCCTCCTGCACCCGGTGCATGTCGTTGACGAGCCCCGCCGCGAGCCCCGACTCGTAGATCTCCTGCTCCTCCCAGTGGCCGGGCCGCCGCCAGAGCAGCCAGGTCTCCTGCACCCGGTTGATCCACATCCACCAGCCCCAGAGCGCGTAGAGCGGCCGCTCGAACGGGCGCTCCAGGCGCCCCGAGACCGCCACGACGAAGCACGCCCCCGCCCCGCCGAGCTCGAGCAGGATCCCGCCCGAGGCGATGAAGGTCTCGTGGGCCCCGGAGAAGCCGAGCAGGGCCGACAGCGCCGCCGCCGCGCCGAGCCCGATCGCGACGGGACGGCGCGCCCGTTGCGTCCAGGCCGCGAAGCCCAGGCCGCCCGCGACGAGCACCTGCAGCACGAGGAACGGGCCGTGGTGCACGGAGACGCCGCCGCCGAAGATGCCGACGGTCGGGATCCCCACGCCGCCCACGAACCACGCGGCCAGCGCGTGGCCCAGCTCGTGCACGAGCGTCGCGAGGAAGTTGAAGACGTACGACGTCACGAAGGCCAGGTGCGCCAGGGGATAGAAGACCAGGCCCGCGACCATCGAGGTCGTCGGGTGCCGGATCCACGCCGCGATCGACGGGTTCATGCCTCGCCCAGCAGCTTCAGCGTGTTGTGGTGGATCGTCACGACGTCCTCGATCCGCCGCGCGTAGCCCCCGCCCAGCGTGACGGCGACGGGAATCCCCCGCTTCCGGCACTCCCGGTAGACGATCCGGTCCCGCTCCGCCAGCCCCCCGATCGTCAGCTTCAGCAGCCCCAGCTTGTCCTCCTCGAACGGGTCGGCCCCGGCCTGGTAGAGCACGAGGTCGGGCCGGAACTCGTCGAGGATCCGCGGGACCGCGGGCCGCAGCAGGCCGAGGTACTCCTCGTCGCCCGCGTAGTCGTCGAGCCCGATGTCCCAGGTCGACCGCTCCTTCCGCGGGTAGTTGTTCTCCTGGTGCATCGAGAACGTGTGCACGGACGGGTCGCCGTCGAAGATCGCGGCCGTCCCGTTGCCCTGGTGGAGGTCGAGGTCGATCACCGACACGCGCTTCGCCAGCCCCTCGGCCTGGACGACGCGGATCGCGACGGCGAGGTCGTTGAGCAGGCAGAAGCCCTCGCCGTGGCCCGCGAAGGCGTGGTGGAAGCCGCCCCCGACGTTGCCCGCCGCCCCGAGCTCGAGGGCCTTGCGCGCCGCGAGGATGGTCCCGCCCGTCGAGAGGCGGAAGGCCTCGAGGACGTCCGGCCCGCAGGGGACCTCGAACTCCGCGTAGCCCAGGTCCGGAGTTTGGGTCAGCAGCTCGAGGTGCCGGAGGTACTCCGCCGTGTGGACCAGGCCGAGCTGCGCGTCGGTCGCGGCCGGGGGCTCGAGGAAGCGCGCGCCGGCGGCGGCGAGCCGCTCCGCGACGAGCTCGTACTTCCGGACCCAGAAGACGTGGTCCTTCCAGTCGAGGCGGTACTTCGGCGACCACGCGTAGGCGGGGGCCGTCATTCGCCGTCGATCCCGAATTCCTTCATCCAGGCGTCGGCGGCCTCGCCGGAGATCCCCTCCTCCTTCTCCCGGGACTCGGAGACGCGCGGGCCCTCGAGGCGGGCGGCCTCCTCGAGGAACTCCGCGGCGCCGATCACCGGGAAGCCGCGGGCGGCCGCGCCGTCGGAGACGCGGCGGTCGGAGCTCACGACGCGCAGCGACGTGATGTCCTTCGTGGCGGCGAGCTCGTCGAGGATCGCGCCGTCCGCGTCGCCGGAGCCGAGGTGGATGACCTCGACGGGGCCGGTGCGGGCCCGGAGCTCGGGGCCGCGGTGGCCGCGGCCGGGGTCGAAGTAGACGCGGGCGCGCCCGCGGGTCGCCGAGCACCAGCGGGCGAGGAGGCCGACGAGCTCGTGGCGGTCGCGGTCCGTGGGGCCGGTCGAGCGGAGCCCGGGCCGGAACTGGAAGAGGAGGTTGTAGCCGTCGACGAGGAGCACGCCGCCAGTCTATCAGGCCCCGTGGACGATGTTCCCGTCGACGATCGTCATCGCGGCGCGGCCCTTGAAGCTCCGGCCCTCCCAGGGCGTGCAGCGGCCGCGCGAGCGGAACTTCGCGGGATCCACCTTCCAGGCCGCCTTCGGGTCGATGATCGTGACGTCGGCCGGGGCGCCGACGGCGAGGGTCCCGGCGGACAGCCCGAAGAGGCGGGCGGGCGCGCAGGTCATCGCCTCGATCGCGCGGACCGCCGTCAGCCGGCCGGTCGCCACGAGGTCGGTGAGCACGACGCCGAGCGTGGTCTCGAGCCCCACGATGCCGTTGGGGCAGCCGGAGAACTCGAGCGCCTTCTCCTCGGTCGTGTGCGGGGCGTGGTCGCTGGCGATGCAGTCGATCGTCCCGTCCGCGAGGCCGGCGACGACGGCGGCGACGTCGGCCTCCCCGCGCAGCGGCGGGTTCATCTTGAAGCGGCTGTCGTAGGTCCGGAGCTTCCCCTCGTCCAGGGCCAGGTGGTGCGGGGCCGCCTCGGCCGTCACGCGGACGCCCGCGCGCTTCGCGGCGCGGATCACCTCGACGGTGTCCGCGGCGCTGACGTGGGCGATGTGGACGTGCGCGCCGGTCCAGCGGGCCAGCAGGATGTCGCGGGCCGCCATCGAGGTCTCGGCGACGGTCGGCCAGCCCCGGAGCCCGAGCTCCGTGGCGACGCGGCCCTCGTTCATGGCGGCGCCCTTCGTCAGGTGGGCGTCCTCGCAGTGGCTGACGATGCAGCGGCCGTGCATCGCGGCGTACTCGAGCGCGCGGCGCATGACCTCGGAGTTCATCACGGGGTGGCCGTCGTCGCTGAAGGCGACGGCGCCCGCCTCGGCCATCAGCCCGAGCTCGGCGAGCTCCTCGCCCCTGAGGCCCTTGGTGACGGCGCCGATCGGGGCGACCCTGGCCCCGCCCGCCTCCGCCGCGCGGTCGCGGACGTAGCGGACGGCCATCGCGGTGTCGATCGGGATCCCCGTGTTGGCCATGGTCGCGACGGTCGTGAAGCCGCCGGCGACGGCGGCCAGGCAGCCGTCCCGGATCGTCTCCTTCGCCTCGAGGCCGGGCTCGCGGAAGTGGACGTGGAGGTCGACGAGGCCCGGGACGACCCAGCGGCCCTTCGCCTCGATGACCCGGTCGGCGCGCCGCAGCGACTTCGCGATCCTCCCGCCGGAGATGAAGACGTCGCCGATCGCGTCCCGCCCGGAGGCGGGATCGATGACGCGGCCGCCGCGGAGGTGGAGGTTCATCGCGCCTGGTCCATCAGGAGGAGCACGGCCATCCGGGCCACGACGCCGTTGGCGACCTGGTCGAGGATCACGGACTTCGGCCCGTCGGCCGCCTCGGCGGAGATCTCCCAGCCGCGGTTCATCGGGCCGGGGTGCATGACGATCGCCTTCTTCTTCAGGGCCGGGAGCCGGTCGCGCGTCAGGCCCCAGAAGTGGCTGTACTCGGCGGTCGAGGGGAAGAGCCCCGCGGCCTGCCGCTCCAGCTGCAGCCTCAGCATCATCACGACGTCCTGGTCGGCCAGCACGTCGTCGATGCGGTGCGCGACCTTCACGCCCCAGGCCTCGACGCCGCGCGGGATCAGCGTCGCGGGCCCGACGAGCGTCACCTCGTTGCCGAGGAGGCGGTGCGCCCAGAGGTGGGAGCGGGCCACGCGGCTGTGGAGGATGTCGCCGACGAGGGCGATCTTCAGGCCGCTGACGCGGCCGAGGCGCTCCTCGATCGTGACGAGGTCGAGCAGGGCCTGGGTCGGGTGCTCGTTGGAGCCGTCGCCGGCGTTGACGACGCCGGACTTCACGGCGCGGCTCACGGCCAGGGGCGCCCCGCTGGCCGGGTGGCGGATCACGGTGAAGTCGACGCCCATCGCGTCGATCGTCCGCGCGGTGTCCGTGAGGGACTCGCCCTTCGAGAGGCTCGAGGAGGCCGGCGAGAGGTCGACCACCTCGAGGCCGAGCTTCCGCGCGGCGATCCCGAAGGAGGTCTTCGTGCGCGTGCTCGACTCGGCGAAGAAGGTGAGCAGGCGCCTGCCCTGCAGGGGGCGCTCCTCGACGGGCTGGCGGCGGATGCGGACGGCCAGCTCGAGGGCGTGGGACAGCTCGTCGCGGGTGAGGTCGGCCAGTCCGAGGAAATGACGGCGGGTCCAGCGGGTCTTCTGGAGGACCTGGGTCCACGCCATAGGGCGGGCGAAGTATATCCCCCGCCTCCGCCTACGTCCAGAGGAGACTCCGGCGGAGCTCCGCCAGCGGGAGCCCCGACGCGAGGAGCTCCGCCTGGCGGAGCGTGAACGCGGCCGCGCCCCGGACGGGTCCCAGGCCGAGCGCGCGACCGATCGCGCGGCGCACGGCCTCCACGCCCCGGCCCCCGGGGAGCGCCACGCCGATCTCGCCGGGGGCGCGGGTCGCTCCCGGGAGGTCCTGGTGCGTCGCGACGCGGACGGCGGCCGGGGACGGGTCGGGCCGGCGCCCGTCGCGGACGCGAACGACGAGGTCGGCCTCGCCGGCGGACTCCCGGGCCCGGGCGACGGCCTCGCGGTCCGGGCCCTCCGCGAACTCGGCCTCGCCCGCGGTGTCGACGAGGCGCACGGCGGCGCCCCCGATCGGGAGCAGGGCCTCGACGGGATCGCGCGTGGTCCCCGCGGCCGGATCGACGAGCGCCCGGTCGCGCCCGAGCAGGGCGTTGAAGAGCGAGGACTTGCCGGCGTTGGGCCGGCCCGAGAGGACGACGCGCGGCGGCTCGACGAGCGCGAACGCGCGCGGGGCCGCGGCCAGCAGCCTCCGGGCCGAGGCGCGCGAGAGGCGGGAGACGGCACGGCCGAGCGCCCCGCCCCACTGGGCGAGGAGGAACGCGGCCGCGTCGGGACTGGCGGCGCCCGGCAGGAGGAGCCGGGCCTCGGCGCGGATCCGGTCGAGGCGGCGGAGGCGGACCGCGAGGTCCAGCACCTCGGAGAGCGGGGCCTCGCGGAGGCCGAGCCTCGAGACGAGGGCCGCGGGGGCCGCGTCGCCGCCGTGCGTGGAGATCTCGACCGTGGGCAGGCCCCAGTCGGGCGCGGGCACGTCCCGGGCGACGAGGCCGTCGAGGACGGGCGACCACGAGGGGGCGGCCGAGAGGCGCAGGCCCGCGGAGCGGACGCGGCGCGCGGCGCCGGGGCCGACGACGTAGACGACGGCGAGGGCGCCGGGGCCGGGCGGGGTCGCGCGGACGACGACCGTTTCAGCGCGCCTCATGGGCGAGCCACGAGAGGGCGATGCCCTCGAGCGTGAGCGAGGGGACGACGCGGTCCACGAGGTCGGCGACCCGGTCCGCGTCCCCGCCGGTGGCGATCGAGGGGAGGCGGAGCTCGCGGAGCCCCTCGCGGACGAGGCCGCGGAGCGACCAGGTCAGGCCCGCCTCGAGGGCGGAGGCCGTGTCCCGCCCGAAGGCCCGGCGGCCGCGGAGCCCGGCCCGGGGGAGCTTCGCGGTGCCCGCGTGCAGCGCGAGGGCGCCGAGCGCGCGGCCCGGGGCGATGGCGCCGCCGAGGAAGTCCCCGCGCGGGCCGACCACGTCGAAGGTGACCGCGGTGCCGGCGTCGACGACGACGCAGGGTCTCCGGAGGAGGCGCCACGCGGCGACGGCGTTGGCGAGCCGGTCGGCGCCGGTGCTCCGCGGCGCGCGGGTGCGGTTGCGGCAGGCGGCCGGGAAGTCCCGGCCGAGCAGGCGGGGCCGCCGGCCCCAGCCCGCGCGCAGCGCGGCCTCGACCTCGGCGCGCCGGGCGACGGCCGCGAGCGCGACCTCGGCGACGGGGGCGTTCCACGAGCGGAAGAAGGCGGCGGAGGGTCGCGCGGCGTCGCGGCGCTCGACGAGGCGGACGCCGCCAGAACCGTCGGGGGCGAAGAGGGCGGCGTGGACCCTGGAGTTCCCGGCATCCACGGCCGCGAGGAGCACTAGTTCTTGGCCCCCGGGGTGCGGGCGACCTGGAACTGGAGCGTGTAGGGCCGGCCCGAGCGGTCGACCTGGATCGTCACGGTCCGCTGGTTCGAGCCCATGGCCTTGAAGATCTCGGACATCTTCTGCACGGAGTCGAGGCCCTGGCCGTTGACGGCCTTGAGGACGTCGCCGGTGCGGAAGCCGCGCTCGAAGGCGACGGAGCCGTCCGGGAGCGCGTCGATCTTGAGCCCGCCGCCCGGGTAGACGGAGAGCTGGACGTTGGCGAGGGCGGACTCGAAGTTCGCGGAGGCCCAGGCGGCCTCCTTCGCGTCGACCTCCCAGACCTCCATCGAGTCGGTGGTGCGGGTCTGCTTGGTGGAGAACTTCCCCTTCTCCCAGGCGTCGCCGGCGCCCGGGGCCAGGGGGCCGGGGGCCCCGGCCGGGCCGGCGGTCACGGGGGGCGCCTCGACGGTGAGGGTCTCCTCGCCGCCGGGGCCGCGGAACACGGCCGTGGCGGAGGTGACGCGGACGAGGACCCAGCCCGCGAGCTCGGGGACCTCGACCTCGTTCATCCGGTCGAGGACGGGCTCGCCGGCGTAGGCGTTGACGTTGAGGTTGCGGGACGGGATCCAGAGGTAGGCGACGGCGGGTTCGGGCTTCGCCTCGGTGCCGAGGAGCTTGGCGGCGGAGAGGCGGCCGGCGGCCGCGGCGGGGCCCTTGTCGGGCCGACGCTCGCGCAGCGGGTTGGGGCCCTCGCGGAGCGGGGCGAAGTCCTTCGGCGGGGCGCCCGCGGCCCCGGCGGCCGGGAGCGGGACGGGCCGGTCGACGCCGTCGAGGAGGTCGCTGGGGGGCTGGAAGAGCAGGAACTGGAAGGCGTAGCCCGCGATGGCCAGGACGAGGAGCCCGCTGGCCGTCCAGAGCGCGCCGTTGAGGACCTTCGGATTCCGCATCGCTTCCTGCCTCCGGTGGGCGGTCCCGGAGGGGGACCGCCTACTTCCGCATCCCGCCGCTGCGGGACTGGGACTCGCGGCTGATTCCGCGCAGCTCCAGCTTGAGCTCGTCCGGGCTGTCCGCGGCGTGCAGGGCGTCCTCCAGCGTGATCAGGTCGCGCTCGAGGAGCGACTTGAGCGACTGGTTGTACGTCATGCAGCCGTAGTACTGCCCGTCCTTCAACGCCTTGTACAGCTCCCGGGTTTTCCCGGTCAGGATCAATTCCCGGGTCGTGGGCGTGGCGGCCATGAGCTCGATGGCGGGCATCCGGGAGCCGCCGTCCTTGGTGGGCAGCAGGCGCTGGGAGATGACGCCCTCGAGCAGCTGGGAGAGCTGCATCCGCAGGAAGTCGTGCTGGTGCGACGGGAACATGTTCATGATGCGGTCGACCGTCTGCATCGCGTTGAGCGCGTGCAGGGTCGAGAAGACGAGGTGGCCCGTCTCGGACGCGTTGATCGCGGCCTCCATCGTCTCGATGTCGCGCATCTCGCCGACGAAGATGACGTCGGGCGACTGGCGGACGGCGTGCTTCAGGGCGCTGGCGAAGTTCTCCGTGTCCTGGCCGACCTCGCGCTGGTCGATGACGCACTTGTCGTCGGTGAAGGTGAACTCGACGGGGTCCTCGACCGTGATGACGTGCTTCTCCTCGGTCTGGTTGACGTACTGGAGCATCGAGGCGATGGTCGTGGACTTGCCGGAGCCGGCGGTGCCGGTCACCAGGATCAGGCCGCGGGGCAGCAGCGCGAGGCGCTTCATCGACTCGGCGGGGAGGTTGAGCTCCTCGAGGCTCGGGATCTTCGAGTGGATGTGGCGGAAGACCATGCCGATGTAGCCGCGCTGGCGGAAGATGTTGGCGCGGAAGCGGCCGACGCCGTAGATCTCGTAGGAGACGTCCACCTCGCCCCGCTCGGAGAAGCGCTTCTTCGCGAAGTCGTCGGTGACCTCGTTGAAGATCTCCATCATGTTCTCTTCGGTCATCGGGGCGCCGCCCATCGTGAGGACGCGGCCGATGACGCGGATGGCCGGTGGGGCGCCGACCTTGAGGAAGAGGTCGGAGGCGTCCTCCTTGACCATCGCGGCGAAGATGCTGGCGAGTTCCATGCAGGGTTCCTCGGTTCCGAGTGGATTCTAACCGACCGGGGGGGACGGGGGAGGCGGATTCGGACGCGGCGGGGCGTTCTCGTCGAGGGTGCGGAAGATCGCCCGGACGAGCTCCTTCAGGCCCGCGCCGGTCGCGGCGGAGACCTCGAGGACCTGGCCGCCGGTGGCCTTCTTGACGGCGCGCTTCAGGTC
The DNA here is from genome assembly GCA_964464755.1 of uncultured Planctomycetales bacterium. GTDB lineage: Bacteria > Planctomycetota > MHYJ01 > MHYJ01 > JACPRB01 > CAYXGZ01. The sequence continues at coordinate 24,493 of CAYXGZ010000020.1, read as the reverse complement.
GAGGATCGGCTTGCGGGCCTCGACGGCGTCGAGCTTCGTGGCCGCGACGATCTCCGGCTTGGAGGCGAGGACCGGGCTGTAGCTGTTCAACTCCGCGCGGATCACCCGGTAGGCCTCGGCGGCCGGGCGCATCGGCATGGGGCCCACGTCGACGAGGTGGAGGATGATCCGGGTGCGCTCGACGTGCCGGAGGAACTGGTCGCCGAGCCCCTTCCCCTCGTGCGCGCCCTCGATGAGCCCCGGGAGGTCGGCGAGCACGCAGGTGCGGATGTCGTCGAGCTTGAGGATTCCGAGGCTCGGGATGATCGTGGTGAAGGGGTAGGCCGCGATGCGGGGGCGGGCCGCGGAGAGCCGCGACATGAGCGTCGACTTGCCCGCGTTGGGCAGGCCGACGAGGCCGACGTCGGCGATCATCCGCAGCTCGAGGCGGAGCTGGCGCTCCTCGCCCCGCTCGCCCTTCTCGGCGAAGCGCGGGGTCTGGCGGGTCGCCGTGGCGAAGCGCCGGTTGCCGCGGCCGCCCTTGCCGCCCTTGCAGATGACGACGCGCTGGCCGTGCACCGAGAGGTCCTTGAGGAGCGCGCCGCTGCGGGCGTCGCGGATGAGGGTGCCGAGCGGCACGAAGATCTCGAGGTCGAGCCCGTTGCGCCCGGTGCAGCCCCGGTGGTCGCCGCGGTCGCCGGGGGCGGCGGAGAACTTGGGCTGGTGGATCAGGTGGTAGAGGGTGTTGCGGTTCTCGTCGCCGACGAAGACGATGTCGCCGCCCTTGCCGCCGTCGCCGCCGATGGGACCGCCGCGCGTGACGTACTTCTCTCGGTGCATGGCCACGACGCCGTCGGCGCCGTCACCGGCCTTCACGCGGAGGGTGACTTCGTCGCGGAACATGGGGGGTTCCGCCGGGCCGGGCTACCCGACGATGTCCGTGATCTTGATGAGGGTGTACTGCTGGCGGTGGCCGATGGTCTTGTGGTAGCCCTCGCGCCGGCGGTACTTGTAGACCCGCAGCTTCTCGCCCTTGATCTCCTTGACGACCTCGCCGACGACCTTGGCGCCGGAGACGACGGGCTGGCCGACCTTGACCTTGGAGCCGTCGTGCAGGACCAGGACGTCCTTGAACTCGACCTGGCCCTTGGCGTCGGGCTTGCGGTCGAACTGGTACGTCGCGCCCTTCTCGACGCGCAGCTGCCGGCCGCCGTCACGGATGATCGCGTACATGCTCGGAAACCTCCTGCGGGGAGCGGAAGAGTACCCGAAAGGGGGGCGGGAATCAAGGGGAACGGGCTACCGGACGAAGTCGAACACCTTCTCCCCCGCGGGGTTGTAGCAGGTGAACTCCACCCGGTTGTCCGGCAGGTCCCGCACCCGGACCAGCTTGATGCGCTTCGCGAAGCTCCGCTCCATCTCGTCGATCTCGGGCTTCTTCGCCTCCAGGAGCCGGTGGGCGTCGGGGCCGACGCGGACCTCGACGGTCGCGATGTCCGAGCGCTCCAGCGTGCCCTTGAGGGCCCGGACCACCTCGAGGGTGACCGACTCCGTGCTCTTGACGAAGCCCGTGCCGCCGCAGGCCGGGCAGGGGTCGTTGGCGACGCTCGCGACGCTCGGCCGCGTCTTCTGCCGGGCGATCTGCACGAGGCAGAACTGGCTCATCGGCAGGATGACGCTCTGCGCCCGGTCGCGGCGCATCTCGTCGCGCACCGCGTCCTCGACGGCGCGCCGGTTGCGGTCCTGCTTCATGTCGATGAAGTCGATCACGATGATCCCGCCGATGTCGCGCAGCCGGAGCTGGCGGACGACCTCGCGGGCGGCCTCGAGGTTCGTGCGCAGGGCCAGTTCCTCGGGGTTCGACTCGCGCACGAGCCGCCCGCTGTTCACGTCGATCGCCGTGAGGGCCTCGGTCTGCTCGAGGACGAGCGTCCCGCCCGAGGGCAGGTTGACGACCTTCTGGTTGAGCTGGTCGATCTGCGCCTCGAGGCCGTGCTTGTGGAAGATCGGGGTCGGGCCGCCGTGGAAGACGAGGCGGTCGGCGTAGCGCGGCATGACGTGGCCGAAGAAGGCGGCGAGGCGGTCGCGGACCTCGGGCGCGTCGACGACGACCTCGTCGATCTCCTTGGTGAAGAAGTCGCGGACGGTGCGCAGCACGAGGTCGTCCTCGCGGTAGAGCAGCGCGGGGGCCGGGGCGGCGCGGGCCTTCTCCTCCACGCCCTTCCAGAGCCGGACGAGGAAGTCGAGGTCCGCCTCGAGGTCGGCCGGGTCGGTGTCGCCCCCCGCGGTGCGGACGATGAAGCCGAGTTCGCCGGCGCGGCGCTCGGCGAGGTCGCGCATGGAGGACTTGAGCTCGACGCGCTGGGCGGGCAGGACGATCTTCTTGGAGACGCCGACCTGCGGGGTCAGCGGCGTGAGGACGAGGAAGCGCCCGGGGATCCCGAGCTCCATGGTGACCGAGGGGCCCTTCTCCCCGAACTCGTCGCGGATGACCTGGACGAGGATCTCCTCGCCGACGTGGAGGAGGTTCTGGATGAGCCTCCGGGGCCCGGGCCGGCCGCCGGCGGGCCGGGTCTTCCCCGGCTCGTGGACCTCGGAGACGTGGAGGAAGGCGTTGCGGGCGAGGCCGATCGAGACGAACGCGGCCTGGAGGCTCGCGTGGACGTTCTCGACGCGCCCCTTGTAGATGTTGCCGACGAGGGTCTCCCGGGAGCTCCGCTCGACGTGGTAGTCCTCGAGCCGCCCGTCGACGAGGAGGGCGATGCGCGTCTCCTCCTTCTCGAGGGCGTTGACGAGCATCACGGTGCGCCGGGGGGCCGCGGCCGGATCGCTCATCGGACGCCGACCTCCGTGTAGGTCTTCACGAGGCGGACGCCCGGGCCGGGCTCGATGCCGACGGCGCGGAGCACCTCCTCGGGCTTGGCGGTGCCCTGGTCGGTCACCAGGATCCGCAGCAGGACGCGGGCCCCGTCGGCTTCCAGGGCCTGGACGTAGCGCCGGACGTCGATGGTCTTGGAGCCCTTGTCGCTGCGCCGCTCGATCTTGAACTCCTTGGCGGCGAGCAGCGCGGCGATGCGCTCCGCGAGGTCCCCGGGCGCGGCGGCCAGGGCGGCCTCGTACTCGACGAAGAGGACGGCGGAGCGGTCCTTGCGCGCGAAGGCCTCGACGGAGTTGACCTTCAGGCCCTCGGGGAACTGGGCGCCGAGCAGGGCCTCGACCTTCTTGGGGGCGATCCAGGAGCTGAACTCCACCTCCATGATCTCGTCGCGGCTCTCGAGGCCCAGGCCGAGCGCGGTCGGGAAAGAGAGGATCGGGTGGGGGTTGAAGCCCTCGGTGAAGCGCAGGGGCAGGCCGGAGCGGCGGAGGGCCCGCTCGAAGAGGCGCATGAGGTCGTGGTGGGACAGGAAGCGCATGCGCCCCGTCTTCGAGAACCTCACCCGGTACGGGAAGATGTTCATGGCGGACTCGGACCGGGGGCGGCCGGGGGGCGGACGGACGGGACCCGGCCCCGCCCCGAACGGGGGGGGACCGGGTCCGAATATTTCTTCAGGGCCCCGGGGCGGACGCGGGGACGACCCGCGCCGCTACTTCACGCCCTGCCGGATCTTCTCGAGCTCGGAGGCCGCGTCCTGCATCTTCTGCTCGTCGGCCTTCTTGACGTCCTCGGCGCGACGGCGGGCCTTGAGTTCCTCGATCTCCTTGCGGCTGCGCTCCTCGGTCTCCCGGACCAGGCGCTGGGTGTCCTCGGTGAGGGCGTTGGAGGACGCGATGATGCGCGGGGTCAGGAAGATCAGGAGGCTCTCCTTGCGGACGCTGTCGTTGCGCTGCTTGAAGAGGAAGTCGATGAGGGGCAGGTCGCCCAGGAAGGGGACCTTCTTGTCCTCGTAGACGGAGCGCTCGGTCTTCAGGCCGCCGATGACGACGGTCCGGCCGTTCTCCACCATGAGGCGCGTGACGAGCGTCGAGTTCGCGACGCGGGGCAGGTCGATCGAGGCGTCCGAGCCGCCCGCGCCGCCCTGCAGGAAGAAGTGGTCGAAGCCGGCCGGCGTGGTCGAGTTCGTCGACTGGCCGGACAGGAACTCGTTCGAGGGGATCACCGTCAGGAGGACCCGGTTGGTCTCCTTGATGATGTGCGGGATGACCAGGAGCTGGAAGCCGACGCGGACGGGCGACTTGGCGCCCTCGCCGATCGTCAGGGTGACGGCGCCGGTGGCCGTCGTGATCGCGCGGCTCTCCGCGTAGGGGATGTTCTCGCCGACGAAGATCGTCGCCTCGGTGTTGTCGACCACGGTCAGGGACGGCTCCTGCAGGAGGCGGCTGAAGCGGTCGCGCTTGAAGGCGCGGAACGCGGCGGACATGTCGTACTGGGAGAAGAAGTAGTGCTTCTGGTCGAACGGGGTGCCGCCGAGGCCGAAGGGCAGGCGGGTCAGCAGGCCAGAGCCGCCCGTCGTGAAGGGCGAGAACGTGTTCGTGCCCGCGGTCGTGGTCGCCGCGTCGCTGCGGACGGGCGGGATCAGCTTGGTCGTGATGCCCAGGCCGTCCTGGCCGGCCAGCGAGTAGTTCACGCCGAAGGTCAGCAGGTCCTCGTTGATCGTGCTGATGTACTTCAGGTCGATCATGACCTGGGGCGGCTCGACGTCGAGGACCTGGATGATCTTCTCGATCGTGTCGAGGGCGACCCGGGTGTCGTTGACCACGATGCACATCGCCTTGGGGTCGAAGTTCATCCGGCCGATGATCGCGTTGTTCGCGTCGCGGGTCAGCGAGCCCCGGATCAGGGTCAGGAAGAAGAACTGCTTGTCGATGTCCTCGACGGAGACCGGCGGCGTGGTGCCGGTACCCTTGATCTGCTTGCTCTCCTCGATGCGGGCCCGGTAGGGCTCGGGCGCCGTGATGTACTTGAGCTTGAAGACCCGGTTCTCGATCTGCTTGAGCAGTTCCTGGGGCGTCACGACGCGGATGATGTCGTAGTCCTCGCGCACCGTCGTGTAGCCGAGGGTCTTGACCACCGCGGCGAGGACCTGGGGCCACGGCACGTTGTTCACGGACATCGTGATCGTGCCCTTGATGCCCGTCTGGCCGCCCGTGTTCATGATGATGTTGGCGCCGGACATCCGCGCGATCAGGTCGATCACGGTCTTCACGTCGGCGTCCTTGAACGCGAACGTGACGCGCGGGGGCCGGTTGAGGCGGATCAGGGTCGGGGAGAGGTCCTCGACCGTCAGCTCCGCCTTCTTGGCGAAGGCCTCGAGCGCCGAGCGCCAGTGCTCGCCGCGGACGACGAACTCCTCGACGCGGTACTCCTCGGGGATGTTCGTGGCGACGAGGTCGAAGTTCATGTTCCGGACCTGGCGGCGGAACTCCGCGACGATCTCCTGGACCTTCGCGGTCCGGAAGTCCATGGAGACCTTCACGTCCGCGCCGGCCAGGAGCGCCCGGTAGTTCTCCTCGATCTGCCGGCGGGCGATCTCGTCCGGGGTCTGGGGCTTGTCCTGCCCGGGCTTCGCCGGATCGGCCTGAGCGAACGCGGGGGCGGCCATGGCGGCGAGGAGCGCGGCCACGACGGACAGCTTCCGAGCACCCTTCATACGGCCTCCTTGATGATTCCCGACCGGTTAGTTCTTCTTGATCGGCACTTCGCGGATCTCCCCCTTGTAGGAGATCACGATCGCGTGCCGGTGGATCTTCTCGATCTTGACCCCGAGGCTGGGCACCATGTCCCCCTCGCGGTACGGCTCGCCGTTGACGACGGCGTACGTCACCTCGCGGACCGCCTTGACGGGCTCGACCACCGCGACGCGCGCGCCGCCCACGACCAGCTCGACCTTGAGCGTGTCGAGGACCGCCTCCGTCGCCGTGATCGTGCCGACGAGCTCGATCTGCTTCTTCGCCAGCTCGATGCGGGCCTGGGCCTGCGCCCGCTTCTGGGCGACGACCTTCGAGGCCTTGTCGACCTCGACGATGCGCTCGTCGTTGACGAACTCGTCCCGCTCCTTGAGCTGGGCGAGCTGCTTGAGGATCTCGTCGATGCGCTCGATCTGGTCCGCCTGGTAGGCGTCGTGCGCCTTCTGCACGAGGTTCTGGGCCTCCTGCAGGAGCTTGTTGACGCCGCCGGTGAGCTTCTCGGCCTCGCTCTTCAGCGTGGTCAGCTCGGTCTTGTTCAGCGGGTCGTTGCACTGGGGCAGGAGCAGCTTGTGCATCTGCAGGAACTTCTTGTAGGTCGCGTCGGCCACGGCCTGGTCGTTCTTGGAGACGGCCGCGCGGAGGTCCTGGATGAGCTCCTTGGCCTTGTCCAGGTTCTTGCGGAGCTCGTCCGGCTTCAGCTCCTCGGTCTTCTTGACCTCGGCGGTGCCGCCGGCCTTCGCCTTCGTCTTGACGATCGGCGTCAGCGCCTCGCTCTTGCTGAAGGGGTCGCGCCAGCCGCGGTTGGGCACGCCGCCCAGGCCGGACATGGCCGCCTCGGAGTCCTTCGCCAGCTTGATGAGGACGGTGCCCTTCTCGACGGAGGCCTCCACCAGGCGGCCGTACTTGTCGATCCAGAACTGGTTGAGGACGGGGAGGTTGTCCACCTCCTGGGCGTCCACGATGACCGGGGTCACCTTCACCATCTTGCCGAGGACCTCGCGGTCCTCCATCGACGTCACCCGGATCTGGACCATGGAGGAGGACTTCTCCGCGCCCTTGTCCAGGCCCGCGACCGGGATCGTCGGCAGGCGGAAGTTGTTCGGCTGGGCCAGGTCCCCGCGCTGCCGGAGCTTGAACATCAGCAGCGAGCGGAAGGGGAGGAAGGAGTCCTCGGTCGCCATCTCGAGCTCGCGCTCGATCTTGGGGTCGTTCGTCGACTCACCGGGGATGCTCAGGTTGACCGTGCGCTTGCCGGCGTCGTCGTCCGTCCGCACGCCGATCGTGACCGTGGAGGCGTTGTTGAACCGGGCCGACCAGGTGCCGGAATAGATGTCGAAGTCGTCCTCGAGCTGGAGCCGGCCCTCCATCTGGATGGAGAGGTTCTGCTCGCCCGAGGGCAGCTTCACCATGTAGTTGAACTGGGCCTCGAGGAAGTAGTCGTACTTCGTCCGGGAGCCGTTGGTCGTCGTGATCTTCTCGTGGAGCCAGCCGGAGGCCTCGCGGTCCTGCTCGATCTTGTACCAGCTGTCCAGGATCGCGGGCAGCGGCACGCGGTCGCCGGGACCGGGAGCCGGCGTCGGGGCGGGAGTGGCCGCCGGGGCGGGCGTGGGGGCGGGAGCGGGCGGCGGATCCTGCGCGAGGGCCGGAAGCGCCGACACCGACACCGCGAGAGCGAGAATCCAACGTCGCATGAATCCTCCCGTGCGACCCCCGCCACGGGTGGAGGGGGTCGTTCCAAGTCGGGATTATAGGGGGTCGAGGGGGCCTGTCAATCGAATCTTGGCGGAACTTCCCGCACCCCCCGCCCGGGAAAAGGCGTTGACCCCCCGGCCTCCATCCCATAATATTTGTACCGCGCCCGGCCGGAATCCGGACCCCCGGCCCCCCCTCCCGCGGCGCGGCGGCGCGTGGTGCGCCGGTCGGGTTCCGCTGGAATTGAAGAACGGAAGTCCATGGGCCACGGCATCGTCTACTGCGAATCCTGCGGCGAGCGCCTCCTCGAGAGCGATTTCCAGAAGGGCCACGCCGTCACGGTCCTGAACAAGAACTACTGCTCGAAGTGCAGGCCGGAGTCCGCCGACGCCGCCCCGGGCCACCACTCCCCCGCCGGAGGCACCAAGCTCCGGCCGGCCATCGGCGCCCGCGGGCCCAAGCCGGACACCACCCGGTCGCGCAAGATCTCCTCGCCCTCCCAGGCCCCGGTGCTCCTCGGCGGCCTGGTCGTCGTCGTCGCTCTCGGGCTCATGGGCTGGTTGCTGTTCCGCGGCGACGCCGGAGCGACCCCCCTGGCCACCGCGAAACCGAGCACGCCGGTGGCCGCCGCCAAGCCGCCCCTGGACCTCCGGAAGGCGCAGGACGCCCTCAAGCGCCTCCAGGATCTCGCCGCCCTCCCCTCCACCTCGGCCGACGACCTGCAGAAGGAGATCGACCGCACCCGCCCCCTCGTCCAGGGCACGCGGCTCCAGGGAGAGTTCGAGGAGGTCATCGCGGAGGCCGGCCGCCGCCGCAAGCTCCGCGAGGAGGCCGAGGGACTCGACGCCCAGCTCCGCAAGGTCTCCGAGATCCGCGCCGCCGACCGCGAGTTCGGCCGCCGCGAGGAGGTCCTCAAGCTCCTCGGCCAGGCCCGGCAGAAGGCCGCCGAGATCGCCCCCCACCGCAAGGCGGAGGTCGACAAGGCGGAGCTGGAGTTCCACGCCTCCTATAATGGGTTCTGCCAGGAGCGCTACGACCAGACCGTCGCCGCCGTCGACATCCTCGTCCGCAGCGAGGCTTACCAGGACGCCATCACCACGATCGAGCGCGCCTTCCCCCCCCACCTCCGCGATTCCTCCTACTGGCCCGATCTCGAGCGCCGGATCAACCAGTACAAGATCGACCTCCAGCGGAAGGCGGCCCAGCCCGCCCCCACCCCGTCGGCCGAGCCCCCCAGGCCCGCCCTCGCCCGCGAGGACATGCCGCCGATCGGCAAGGCCGCCGTCCTCTTCGACGGCAAGTCGATGGAGCGGCTCGTCCGCTACGTCCTCCCCGGCGAGAAGGAGGAGGCCTGGCGGATCGAGAAGGGCGAGCTGGTCGGCGAGAGCACGAACCCCAGCACCGACGCCACCCGGATGTTCGACCCCATCCTGACCCGCGCCGACGGCTTCGAGCAGTACGAGCTCGAGTTCGAGGCCAAGGTCGAGAAGGGCAACCTCGTGCTGATCGGCCGCTTCGACGACCAGTCCCGCCTCGGCGGTTTCGCGCAGATCCAGGCCGCCCAGACCGCCTCGTGGACCAAGTTCACGTTCACCTGGTCGGACAAGAACTTCACGGGCTCGCGCGACGGCGGGCAGACGGTGGAGCTCAAGACCGGCGAGGTCGGCCGGGGCCGGGTCGGCTTCGCCCTCCAGCCCGGGACCAAGGCCTTCCTCCGCAACGTGAAGATCACCCCGAAGAACTGATCCGCCCCCCGGATGTCCTCCCCCCCGCGCGTCCTGCTCGTCGACAACTACGACTCCTTCACCTGGAACCTCGTGCAGGGCCTCTCCGCCCTGGGCGCGGAGGTGGACGTCGTCCGCCACGACGCGGTGGACCCGGCCTCCGCGGAGCGGCGGGCGCCGACGCACCTGGTGATCTCGCCGGGGCCGGGGACGCCGCGGGACTCCGGGGCCTCGATCCCGCTGCTGCGCGCGTTCGCGGGCCGGATCCCGATCCTCGGGGTCTGCCTCGGCCTGCAGTGCATCGCCGAGCTCTACGGCGCGCGGGTCGTCCGGGCGCGGCGGCCGGTGCACGGCAAGACGAGCCGCATCCGCCACGACGGGCGGGGCGTCTTCGCGGGCCTGCCCGACCCGATCGAGGCGATGCGCTACCACTCCCTCGCGGTGGACCCGGGCTCGCTGCCCGGGGAGCTGGAGTCGAGCGCGACGGCGGACGACGGCGAGCTGATGGGCCTGCGGCACCGGGCCCTGCCCGTCGAGGGCGTCCAGTTCCACCCCGAGAGCTACCGCAGCCCCGACGGACCGGCCCTGCTGCGCAACTTTTTGCGCGCCGGGGGCCCGATCGGGTAGAAGATGGGCACCACGGAGGCACCACGATGGCCACGACCTTGAAGGGGAAATGGGCGCTGATCCTCGGCGCCTCGAGCGGCTTCGGCGAGGCGGCCTCGCTCGAGCTGGCCTCGAGGGGCATGAACATCGTCGGCGTCCACCTGGACCGCAAGGCCGGGCAGGCCCACGTCGACGAGCTCGTCGTCCAGATCCGCAAGCACGGCGGCCACGCCGAGTTCTTCAACGTGAACGCCGCGGACGAGGCCAAGCGCAAGGAGGTCCTCGACGCGGTGACGCCCAAGCTGCACGGCGCGCCCTTCCGGACCGTGATGCACTCGCTCGCCTTCGGGACCCTCAAGCCCTTCTTCGCGCTGAAGGAGGAGGACCGGATCTCGAAGGCCCAGCTCGAGATGACGCTCGACGTGATGGCGAACAGCCTCGTGTACTGGGTCCAGGACCTGACGGCCCGCAAGATGATCAGCAAGGGCTCGCACGTGTTCGCGATGACCTCGGCGGGCGGGGCGCGCATGTGGCCGACCTACGGGGCCGTGAGCGCCGCGAAGGCCGCCCTCGAGAGCCACATCCGCCAGATCGCCGTCGAGCTGGCCCACCACGGGGTGGCCGCCAACGCGATCCGCGCGGGCGTGACCGACACGCCGTCGCTGCGCAAGATCCCGGGGCACGACGAGATGGTGAAGATGTCCATCAACCGCAACCCCGGCCGGCGCCTGACGACCCCCGAGGACGTGGCGCGCGCCATCGCGTCCCTCTCCGCCGACGGGAACGAGTGGTTGACCGGCAACGTGATCAGCGTCGACGGCGGCGAGTTCATCGTCTAGGAGGTCCCATGCGTCGCCTGCTCCTGCCCGCCCTGCTGGTCCTGGCCGTGCTCGTCGCGCCCGGGTGCGGGTCCAAGAAGGCGTCGGGCCCCCGGCCGCTCATCATCAACAACAACGCGGAACCCCAGACCCTCGACCCCGGACTCCAGAAGGGAGTCCCCGAGCACAACATCAACATCTGCCTCTTCGAGGGGCTCGCGTCCTACGATCCGAAGGACCTGACCCCGCGCCCCGGGGTGGCCGAGCGCTGGGACATCAGCGACGACCTCGCCACGTACACCTTCCATCTCCGGGCCGGGGCCCGGTGGTCGAACGGCGACCCGGTGACCGCGGCGGACTTCGAATGGTCCTGGAAGCGGGTCTGCGAGCCGAAGCTCGCGTCGGAGTACGCCGAGGCGATCACCAACTACCTCAAGAACGCCAAGTCGTACTACGAGGGGACCTCCGCGGATCTCGCGCTCGCGTCCTGGGAATCGACGAAGGAGGAGGATCTCATCAAGGTCGCCGCGAAGCTCCCGAAGCAGGTGCAGCAGCGGCACGCGGAGCGGCTGAAGGCTCTGGTGGCGGGCGAGAAACGGGAGGCGCTCCGGGATTCGCTCTCGGCGGCCATCGCCGCGGCCCCGACGCGGCCCGACGTCTCCCTCGACATGATCGGGGTCAAGGCGAAGGACGACCGGACGCTCGTCGTCACGCTCGAGGCGGCGACGCCCTACTTCCCCGATCTCGCGGCGTTCTTCACCTATTATCCCGTCCACCGGGCGACCGTCGAGAAGCACGGCGACCGGTGGACGCGGGTCGAGAACCACGTGGGCAACGGCCCGTACCGGCTCAAGGAATGGAAGGCCAAGGAGTACATCCTCCTCGAGAAAAACCCGGCGTACTGGGATGCCGCGAACGTGACCGACCAGGCGGTCAAGTTCCTCCCCGTCGAGAACCAGTCCACCGCCTTCAACATGTACGAGAAGGGGGACGTGGACTGGCTCACGAACGTGCCGGGGGATTTCATCGAGGAGCTGAAGAAGCGGCCCGACTTCCACTCCGCGCCGATGCTGACGACCTACTTCTACGGGTTCAATTGCACTCGCGGGCCCACGAAGGACCCGAAGGTCCGGCGCGCGCTCGCCCTGGCCGTGGACCGGGACAAGATCGTCCAGTTCATCACCCGGGCCGGGGAGCGGCCGGCGTTGTCCATCGCGCCCCCCGGGATGCCCGGATACGCGCCCGCCACCATGCCCGCCTTCGACCCGGTCGCCGCGCGGGCGGCGCTGGCCGAGGCGGGTTACCCGGGCGGCAAGGGCTTCCCGAAGCTCGAGGTCCTCTACAACACGGACGACCGCCACAAGAAGATCGCGGCCGCGATCCAGGAGATGTGGCGCAACCACCTCGGCATCGACGTGGAGCTCCGCAACGTGGAGTGGAAGACCTACCTCGACATGCAGAGCCGCCTCCAGTTCGACGTCATCCGGCGCGGCTGGGTGGCCGACTACACCGACCCCAACACCTTCCTGGACATGTGGACCACCGACAACGGCAACAACAACCAGGGGTACTCCAACCCCGCCTACGACAAGCTGGTGTTCGGCGCCATGAAGGAGAAGGACCCCGCGAAGCGGATGGCCATGCTCCACGACGCGGAGCGGATCCTCATGGACGACCAGCCGGTGATCCCCTTCTACTTCTACGTGTCGAAGAACATGTGGAAGGCCGAGGTGCAGGGCCTCTACGACAACGTCCGGGACACGCACCCGCTCCACCGGGTGAAGCACCGGGGGAACGCCCCCTAGATGCTCGGCTTCCTGGTCCGGCGGATCGCCGGGGCGGCCCTGACGCTCTTCGTCATCGCGTCGGTCTGCTTCGTCATCGTCCGCTTCGCGCCGGGCAACCCCTTCTCCGCCGAGAAGAGCCTCCCCCCCGAGGTCATGGCGAACCTGAAGCGCAAGCACCACCTCGACAAGCCGCTCGGCGTGCAGTACGTCCTGACCTTGAAGGGGTACCTCACGGGGGATTTCGGCTACTCGACGACCTACAGCAAGCCGGTCGATGAACTGCTGCTCCCCTCGTTCGGGACCTCGATCCTGCTCGGCTCCGTCGCCTTCCTCCTCGCGATGGTCCTGGGGGTCGGAACCGGGATCGTGGCCGCGGCGCGGCACAATCGGCTGCCCGACTACCTGTCCATGAGCGTCGCCCTGCTGGGGATTTGCGTCCCCAACTTCCTTTTGGGCCCGATCCTCGTCATGACCTTCGCGCTCGCCCTGGGCTGGCTGCCGGTGGCGGGCTGGCCCGAGGACTACTCCTTCGGGGAGCTCGCCAAGCTGCTCCTGCCCGCCGTCTCGCTCGCCCTCGTCCACATCGCGTACGTGTCCCGGCTCACCCGGGCCGGGATGCTCGACGTGATGAACAAGGACTTCATCCGGACCGCCCGGGCCAAGGGGCTCGGGGAGAACGCGGTGATCCTCAAGCACGTCCTCAAGAACGGCATCACGCCCGTCCTCTCCTACGCGGGCCCGATGGCCGCCTTCATCTTCACGGGGTCGGTGGTCGTGGAGAAGATCTTCAACCTCCCCGGCATGGGCCGCTGGTTCGTCGACTCCGCCCTGGCCCGGGACTACCCGATGGTCCTCGGAAGCGTGCTGATCTACAGCGGCCTCGTCGTCGCCTTCAACATCCTGGTGGACGTGGGATACACCTTCCTCGACCCCCGCGTGAGGCTCAGTTGACCGCCCCCGCCGCCCCACCGGCGACGACCGAGGGTCGCAGCCCCTGGCAGCTCGCGATGCGCCGCTTCCGGAAGAACCGACGCGCGTTCTGGTGCTTCTGGATCCTGCTGGCCATCGGGCTCTCGACGATCCTCGTCCCCGTCCTCTCGTCCCACTCCTACACCCACCAGCTTCTCGAGCACGCCAAGCAGGCCCCGAGTTCCACCTACTGGTGGGGAACCGACCTGAACGGCCGCGACCTCCTCGTCCGCAGCTTCTACGGCGGCCGGATTTCGTTCGCCGTCGGACTCCTGGCGACGTTCATCTCGATCGCGATCGGGGTGGCGTACGGAGCCGTTTCCGGCTTCCTCGGGGGCAAGCTCGACTTCACCTTGATGCGCCTCGTCGACATCCTCTACGGCCTCCCGACGATGTTCCTCGTCATCATCGCCATGGTCGTCTTCGGGAAGTCCTTCCTGCTGGTCTTCCTGATGCTGGGGTGCTTCGGCTGGATGACCATGGCCCGGATCGTCCGCGGCCAGGTCCTGAGCCTCCGGGAGAAGGAATTCGTCGAGGCGGCCCGCGCGCTGGGGGTCGGGACGGGCTCGATCATCTGGCGGCACATGGTGCCCAACATCCTGGGACCCGTGATCGTCTACGCGACCCTGACGGTCCCCTCGGTGATGCTCCAGGAGTCGTTCCTCTCGTTCCTGGGCCTCGGGATCAGCGAGCCCGAGACGTCGTGGGGAGGGTTGATCAACGACGGCGCCAACGCGCTCAACACGATCAAGATCTACTGGTGGCTGGTGACCTTCCCCGGGTCGCTGCTCGCGGCCACCCTGTTCTGCCTCAACTCGATCGGCGACGGCCTCCGGGACGCCTTCGATGTCCAGCAGCGCTAGGTGGTTCGCGGCCGCCCTGCTCCTCGCCTCGTGCTCGAAGGCGGACGACGCGCCCCCCACGCCCGAGTTGCAGGAGGCCCGGAGGCTCCTCGCCGAGGCGGGCTTTCCCGGCGGCCGGGGATTCCCCAGGCTGACGATCCTCTACAACACGCAGGAATCCCACAAGAAGATCGCCTCCGCCATCCAGGACATGTGGCGCCGCGGGCTCGGCGTGGACGTCGAACTGCGCAACGTCGAGTGGACCGTGATGATGGACCTGCGGGACCGGGGCGAATTCGACATCATCCGCAGCGGCTACACCGGCGAGTACGCCGATCCCCACGCCCTCGTCAGCCTCTTCGCGACCGGCAGCGGGTTCAACACGGGGGGCTGGTCGAATCCGGAGTTCGACCGCCTCGTGGCCGCCTCCGACCTCGAGACGGATCCCTCGAAGCGCTACGCCCTCCTCGGGGCGGCGGAGAAGATACTCCTCGACGACTCCGGGATCCTCCCGATCTACCATCTCGTGGGGCGGAACCTGCTCAGGCCCTTCGTGAAGGGCGTGCACCCCAACTCCCGCGACCTTCACCCGCTCCAGGGCGTGACGCTCGAGGGCCCGGGGGCCCCCGCCGACGGCGTGCTGATCTTCAACGCGGGATCCGAACCCCAGTCGCTCGACCCCGCCCTCTCGCACGACATCGCCGGGCTCAAGGTGCTCATGCACCTCTTCGAGGGCCTGGTCTCCTACGATCCCGTGGACGCGCACCCCGTTCCGGCGATGGCGGAGCGCTGGGATGTCTCCGAGGACGGCCGCACCTGGACGTTCCACCTCCGCAGCGCGAAGTGGTCCAACGGGGATCCGGTCACCGCCCGGGACTTCGAGTACGCGTGGCGCCGCGTGGTGACCCCGGCGACCGGGTCCACCTACTCGCACCGCATGTTCGACATCGTGGGCGCCCGGGAGGTCGTGAAAGGGGCCGACCCCGCCACGTTCGGCGCGCGGGCCGTCGACGACCGGACGTTCGAGGTACGGCTCGTGCACCGCGTCCCCTACTTCCTCCAGCTCCTCTGCCTGAACATCTTCCTCCCCGTGCACCGTCCCACCGTGGAGGGCCAGCGGGACTGGACCACTCCCGGCCGGATGGTCGTCAACGGTCCCTACCTGCTGAAGGAACGCGAGCACAAGGTGCGCAAGGTCTTCGTCAAGAACCCGGGCTACCGGGACGCCGCCGCCGTGAAGCTGGAGAAGTTCATCTTCCTGTCGGTCGACGACTCGGACACCGCCTTCCGGATGTACGAGGGGGGGCAGATCCACTGGCTCTTCACCGTCCCGCTCGCCCACACCGAGCAGCTGAAGACCCGGCCGGATCACATGGCCAATCCCTACAACAGCACGTACTTCTACGTGTTCAACCTCAAGAAGAAGCCCCTCGACGACCGGAGAGTCCGCAACGCGCTGTCCCTGGCGGTGGACACCCGGAAGATCTGCGACTTCATCCTCCGGGGCGGCGAACCGCCCGCGCGGCGCCTGACGCCGCTGCTCTACCCCGGCTACGTCGTCCGCTGATCAGCGCCGGGCCTTCGACGGAGCGACGAAGGGGATCGACGCGATCCCGAGCCGGGCCAGCACCCCGGCGACGTCCGCCTCCCCGTCGCCTCCGGCTTCCAGACCGGACACCAGGTCGAACGGATCCAGCCGGTCGCCGGCACGCCGTAGAAAGGCCTGGGAGTCTCCGGCCGTTTCCACGGTCCATCCCTCCCGCACCAAGGCCACGGCCACCGCGGCGCCGAGCCAGTGGGCGACCGGCGCGGAGAGGGCCGACTCCGGCAACTCTCCTTCTTCCACGAGTTCGGGGATTGATTCCCGGACGACCGTATGCACCGAAGGAAGATCCCCCAAGGACCGGCCGTTCACGAGGTCCCGGACCGCGGCCGCGACCTCCTTCCATCGATCGAGGACTTCGACCGCCTCGAGGTCGCCGGGCTCCACGCGCCGGGCACCCACGACGTCCAGGTCCGGCAGTTCCGCACGAAGGAGGGCGACTTCCACGCTGTCACGGTCCTCGAGCAGTTCGAAGGCATACTCGCCTGATGGCCCGCTTCCGCCCTCAGTCGGATGAAGTCGGAGATAGGCTTCAGCAAGGGGTACCCGGTGCCCCCGGCGGAGCCACGGAATGACCTGGGAGTCCAGGAGGCCAGTCATCCGCTCCCGTGACTCCCGGGCGCTGGACACCAGTTGATTCCAACGGCCACCCCCAACTCGGCGGGCCATCTCGGCTCCCGCTTCGTCCCCGGCCTGGTCGATCAGATCCTGGGCCGCCGCCGTCAGGTGATCGTGAAAGATCTGCAGAAGCCTCCGGACCAAGCCGACGTACCCGTCGTCCGAGTCCAAGTGGTCCACCGCGGTCGCCAGGACGGCCTGGCGCTCTACGATCCACGCTCCCTTCCAACCCAGCCGAGCGTGCCGGATGCGCAGGTAGCGAACCCACTCCGCCAAGTCCTCGATCGGGAGAGCCAGCAGCCATCCGTACTCGAGGATCAGGACCCGCTCCCCCCGGAACAGGAACAACCACATCCGGCGAATGACGTCGCCCTCTCCACGCAGCGTGATGCGGAGCTCCTCCCGCCGGGCGCGGCCGGCCCCTCCCTCGACTCCGTCCAGGACCTCCAGCAGCCGACCGTACTGTGCCGCCCGGACCAGGATTCCCGGGGCCGTCGTCTGGCGCCGCCTCGGGAACAACGCGTACACGATGGACACCGCGATGAGCAGGCCAATTACCGACGCGCAAGATGCCCGGCTGTGAACGGCGACGAGGACTCCACCGGCGACCAGGCCCCAGGCCAAGGCGTAGAACAGCAGGACGGAGGCAATGGCCGCCCACGCGCGCACGTCCCCTCCTCCTCAGCGCTTCCGCCGAAGCGACGCGAGCGGCGCCCCGGGCTGGCCCTCGACGTGCACCTTCCCCGCCGCGTACGCCCCCCGCCACGCCAGCGCCGCCATCCAGGCCCCCTCGTGGATCTCCGCCGCCTGCGCCGCCCCCGCCCCCGAGCCCGGCTCCGGCGACCATTCCGCCACCGCCAGGTCGAAGTCGCCCTCGAGCCACGCGGGCTCGTACGCCGCCCGCTCCCGCGCGTCGATCCGCACCACCAGCCCCAGGTCCTCCTGCAGCCGCTCCCGCACGGCCCGCGCCGCCGCCTCCGCCCCCGCGTCCTTCCACGTCAGCAGGTTCAGCCTCGGGAACTTCGCCAGGTCGCCCTCCTCCGAGACCAGCACCTGCAGCGCCGCCGCCACGTCGCGCCCCGGCGCCGCGAAGCGCTCGAGCCCGAAGAGCCCCGTCTCCTCCTTCGCCCCCGGGCCCAGCGCCTCCACCAGAGTCCCCCGCCCGATCCCCCGCTGCAGCGCCAGCCGCACCGCCTTCTTCGCCAGCGGCCCCTTCGACCCGAACTGCAGCAGCAGCAGCCGGGACGTCACCGCGCTCCGCAGCTCCCCCGACCGCCCCAGCTCCTCGAGCTGCTCCGGCGGCACCATCGGGCCCTCCACCCAGTCCAGCTGCCCCGCCTGCCAGAGCGGCCAGGCCTCCGCGGGCCGCTCGACCTGCTTGAGCTCGAGGAACTCCGGCCCCGGGCCCCGCCCCTCCCGCTTCAGCACGATCTCGTCGCGCACCCACTTCTCCACCCGGTGCGTCCCGCACGTGACGAGGAAGTTCGGGTGCGTCCACGCCGCGGGCCGCGCCGCGATCACGTGCTGCGGCACGGGCAGGAACGGGAACCGCCCGAGCGCGGGCACCGGCGAGCCCGCCTTCTCGAAGACCGCCCTCAGCTCCCTCGGCCCCGTCGCCGCCAGGTCCGGCTCCGGCGCGGGCTCCCGGCCCCCGGCCGACCCGAGCGCCTCCTTCAACCGTGCCGCCGCCTCCGCGTCCTTCTCCGCGGCCAGCGCGTCGCGCAGCGCGGCCTCGTGACGCTTCGTCGCCCCGGCCAGCGCCCGCGCCGCGATCGCCTTCCGGTCCCCCGCCGAGCGCGACTCGTACCCGAGCAGCTCCATGGAGAGCAGCAGGCCGTCCCGATACGCCTTGGCTCCGCGCAGCCCGAGGAAGGCCCCCGCGTGCGGGCTCCCCGTCGCCGGATCCAGGATCCGCAGCACCGCCGCCCGGTAATCCCCCGCCGTCACCGGCTTGCCGTCCGACCAGGTCCGCTCGGGCAGCGTCCACACCACGGTCAGCTCCTCCCCCCCCGACGCCGCCATGTGCCCGCCGAACAGCGCCTCCGCCAGCCGCCGGTCCGCCGGCGACCACGCGAGCGCGGGATCCGCCGTCCCCACCCGGCCCAGCGCCAGCCGCAGCCGGTCCGCGGCCGGCGCGGGATCCTGCGCCGCCACGACCACCAGCGCGATCGCGATCCACCTCATGCCGCCTCCCAGCGTCGGACCCGTCCGACGACGAATGCCAGCAGCGCCAGCCCCGCCGCGATCCCCGACCAGCCCGCGGGCCGCAGCAGCAGGACCGAGCCGATCCCCCCCATCAAGGCATACACCGAGGACACCCCCGCGATCCACAGCACGAGGATGCGGCCCATCGGGACGTCCGGCACCGCGTCGGGACAGCGCGCGGCGATCCGCGCCCAGCCCGGCCCCGGCGGCCTCACCTTGCGGTAGAAGCGCTCCAGCGTCGCGTCGTCGTCCGCCCTCGTCGCGAACGTCGCGATCGCGACCGGCACGAGGCTGGACGCGAGGATGAGCAGCAGTTTCTCCATCTCCCCCCAAACCACGCCCTTGTAGTTCCGGGGAATCCACTCGATCACGAAGGTCGCCACCGGCGAGGCGACCATCGCGGTCATCTCGCTCCAGGCGTTGACGCGCCACCAGAGCCAGCGCGCCGCGAACACGACGCCCACCGCCGCGGTCCCCTTCAGCACCCAGCCGAACGACTGCACGATGTCGCCGGCCAGGAACGCCGTGCCCACCGAGCCCGCCAGCACCAGGGCCCCCGCCCAGCGCGAGACCTTCACGAGCGACCGCTCGTCCGCGTCCGGCCGCACGAAGCGGCGGTACCCGTCGTTGACGAGCAGCGACGAGCCCCAGTTCATCGAGCCCGCGACGCTCGCCACGAACTCCGCGAAGAACCACGCGACCACCAACCCGCGCAGGCCGGCGGGAAGAACCTGCTTGATCATCAACGGGTAGGCGGACTGGTAATCGGGCTTTCCCGACTTCAACACCGGCAGGACCGAGTCCGGAATCACGACCATCGAGGCCAGCGCCACGAGCACCCAGGGCCAGCAGCGGACCGCGTAGTGGACGACGTTGTACCAGAGCGTCGCGTAGACGGCCTCGCGCCCGTCCCGGCACGCCGCCATCCGCTGCACGAGCACGCCACCGCCGTCCGTGTTCTTCCACGCCCACCACTGCACGAGCAGGAAGGTCAGGCAGAACGTCAGCCCCTCGCCCTCGAGCGGCAGCAGCTGGAGCTTGTCGGGCGGCACGGCCGCGACCACCGCCCCGAGCCCTCCCGCCGCGCCCAACGAGTAGAGCGCCAGCAGCACGGCCCCGCCGAGCGCGAGCACGAACTGCAGGAAGTCCGTCGTGACGACGCCCCAGAAACCCGAGACGATCGCGTAGGTCCCGCCGAGCGCGGCGCAGACCAGGATCGCCGTCGTCCGGTCCACGCCCGTCATCACGGTCGTCACGGTGACGAGCCCGACGATGCCCCACGCGCCCGTCGCGAAGCAGTTGTAGAGGAGCCCCCAGAACACCGCCTTGAAGCCGCGCAGGCCCGCGGCCGCCCGGCCGGAGTAGCGCAGCTCGGTCAGCTCCGCCTCCGTCAGCACCTCGCTGCGCCGCCAGAGCCGCGCGAAGAAGAAGACCGTGAAGACGGTGGAGATCCCGAGGCCCCACCACTGCCAGTTGCCCCAGATCCCCTTCGAGCGGACCAGGCCCGAGACGAGCAGCGGGGTGTCCGACGCGAAGCTCGCGGCGATCATCGACGTGCCCGCGACCCACCAGCGCAGCTTCCGGCCCGAGACGAAGTAGTCGTCCACGCCGCCCGAGGCCTTCCGCTTCTGCCAGAGCCCGACGCCGAGGAGCAGCGCGCCGTAGGCGGCGACGACGATCCAGTCGAGCGACGTCACATCGTCACCGGCAGCACGCCCGGCATCGGGATCTCGCCGACGAGCGCCCGGGCCGCCGCCCGCTGCGAGGCCTCGGTCGCGTCGTAGACCGCGAACGCGGCCTCCCCGGGGATCGACGCGTGGTCGTAGGGGCTCCCGAAGGTCGCGACGACGGTGGAAGTGACGCCGGCGAGACGGGCCCGCGCGGCGGCGACCTTCGCCTCGTCCGCCCGGATCTTCCCGTGGAAGGCCCGGACCTGCACGCAGACGGCGAGCAGCCCCGTCGGCGCGGACGGGTCCAGCGCGCCGCGGCGCTGCAGCTCCTCCCGGAAGACCGGGAGCTCGTCGCCCACGACCTCGAGCCGCACCTTCCGGTGCGGGAACCCGCCCCGGATCCTCGTGACCGAGGCCTCGGCGATGCGGTCGGCCGCGAGGTGGTGGGAGACCGAGCCGACGACCGGCTCGACGCCCTCGGGATCGGTGATGCGGTCCGCCATCAGGCCGAGCCGCCGCTTCGCGGCCAGGATCCGCGTCACGGCGGCGTCCACGACGCGCGGGTCGAGCGCCCCGGAGCCGAGCGCCTCCTCGAGGACGTCGATCGCGCGGGCGGGGTCGCCCGGGTAGAGGATCACGTCGTTGCCCGCCGCGGCCGCGAGTCGGATCGCCTCGGCTTCGGGGTGGCCCTTGGTGACGCCGCCCATGATCAGCGCGTCGGTGACCAGCAGGCCCTCGAAGTGGTTGCGCAGGCCCGCGAGGGCCGCCGCGGAGAGCGAGACCGGCCGCTGTGCGTCGAGCGACTTCACGAGCAGGTGGGCCGTCATCACGCCGTCGAGGTCGGCGAGGGTCTCGTCGAAGGCCTCGACGTGGCCCCGGGCGTCGTCGAGCACGGGGAGCTCGAGGTGGCTGTCGAGGGCGACGTCGCCGTGGCCCGGCCAGTGCTTGCCGCAGGAGAGCACGCCGCCCGCGCGCAGCCCCCGGGCGTAGGCCCGGCCGAGCTTCGTCACGAGGGCCGCGGAGGAGCCGAACGAGCGGACGTTGATGATCGGGTTCGCGGCCCGGACCTGGAGGTCGAGCACGGGGGCGAAGACCCAGCGGACGCCGAGGGCCCGGGCCTCGTCGGCCGTGACGCGGCCCTTGAGCTGGGCGAGCTCCTCGGAGCCCGTCGCGCCGACGGCCATGTTCGAGGGGAGCTTCGTCGCGCCCGAGACCTGGTGGCCCGCGCCGGTCTCGAAGTCGCTGGCGACGAGGAGGGGGACCTTGGCGAGGCGCTGCAGCGCGTTGACGAGCGGCGTGAGCTCGAAGACGGAGCCGCCGTAGAGGCAGACGCCGCCGACGCCGCGCTTCACGAGGTCGGTGATGCGCTCGGTGTCGGGCTGCTCGAAGCGGAAGTCCGGCATCACCATCTGCGCGACCTTCTCGCGCGGGGACAGGGCGGGCGCGTTCACCGGGGCCTCCCGGGGACGATCTTGCCGGCGACCACGGCGCGCCGGGCCCCCGTGGCGCGGGGCAGCGTGTTGACCCGGCCCTCGAGGGCGCGGGCCGCGAAGAGCGCGAAGGCCGCGGCCTCCTTGGCCATCGGCGGCAGCCCGTAGACCCCGGACGGCCGCACGGCCGCCGGGAAGCAGGTCCACGAGAGATGCTGGAGCAGCGCGGGGTTCAGCGCGCCCCCGCCGGAGACGATCACCTCGTCGACGCGCCCGGGGACGTGGCGCTGCAGCGCGTCGGCCACGCTGACGGCCGTCGCGGCCACGCAGGTCGCGGCGACGTCGTCCGGCCGCGAGCGCAGCATCCGCCCGGCCCGTTCCCGCAGGTAGTCCGCGTTGAAGAGCTCGCGCCCGGTCGACTTGGGCGGCGCCTTCGCGAACCAGGGGTGGTCGAGGAGCGCCGCGAGGAGCCGCGCGTCGATGTTCCCTCGCCGGGCGCGCCGGCCGCCGCGGTCGAAGGTCTCGCGCCCGCCGGAGGCGATCCGCACCGCCTCGTCGAGCAGCACGTTGGCCGGGCCCGTGTCGAAGGCGACGAGCGGGCGGCCGCCGCCGACGACCGTGACGTTCGCGATGCCCCCGAGGTTGAGCAGCGCCCGCCGCCGCCGGCCGCCGAAGAGCCAGTCGTCGAAGAAGGGGACCAGCGGGGCGCCCTGCCCGCCCGCCGCCACGTCGCGGGGCCGGAAGTCGGCGACGACGTCGACGCCGGTCTCCTCCGCGATGATCGAGGGCTCGCCGATCTGCAGCGTGTGGCGGCCCGGCTCGTGCCAGACCGTCTGCCCGTGGGAGCCGATGACGCGGACGCCCGGGGCGAGCAGCCGCCGCGCGGCCGCGGCGAAACGCCGGCCGAGCCAGGCGTTGGCCTCGCTGAGCTCGGGCGCCGCCGCGGAGGAGAGGGCGTGGATGCGCCGCTGCTCGGCGGGGGTGAACGGGAAGGTGCGGTGCGCGAGCACCCGGATCGCCCGGCCCGGGCCGATCCGGACGCGGGCCGCCGTCACGCCGTCGGCCGAGGTCCCGGACATGAGTCCGACCGCCAGCACTCCCCCTCCCTTCCCGCCGGCTATTCTCTCACGATCGCGGCGCGGAGCCTACCCCCGTGGCGGTCCAGGTGCCGCCGGGCGTCGCGGGGTCCGAGGCCCCGCACGAGGGCGACGACGGCCGCCTTCGGGTTCCACCCGCCCGACTCGAGCGCGGCGCGGGCGGGGCCGGCCCCCACGCCGGCCAGCTCGCTCACGATGCGGATCGCGCGGTCGCGCAGCTTCGCGTTCGTCGGCTTCACGTCCACCATGAGGTTGTCGTGGACCTTGCCGAGGCGGGTCATCGCGGCCACGGTGATCGCGTTGAGGGCGAGCTTCGTCGCCGTGGCCGCCTTGAGGCGCGTGGACCCGGCGACGACCTCGGGCCCGGTGCGCAGGACGATGCGGACGCCGGCGACGCCGCGCCGGATGTTCGCGCAGCTGATCATGGCGCTGCGGGCCCGCTTGCGGCGGGCCGCCGCGAGCGCGCCGAGCACGAAGGGCGTCCGGCCGCTCGCCGCGATGCCGATGACCAGGTCGCGGTCCGTCACGCCCCGCATGGCGGCGGCCCCGGCGCGGGAGTCGTCCTCGGCCCCCTCGACGGCCCCGGTGAGCGCCCGGCGCCCGCCGGCGATCACGGCGCGGACGAGCCCCGGCGGCGTGGAGAACGTGGGCGGGCACTCGGCGGCCTCGAGCACGGCGAGGCGGCCGCTCGTGCCGGCCCCGACGAGCCAGATCCGGCCCCCGGAGCGGATCGCGGCGGCGGCGAGCTCGGCGGCGCGGGCCACGTCGTGGGCCGCGGCGGCCAGCGCGCGCGGCGCGGCCGCGTCCTCGCGGGCCATGCAGCGGACGATGTCCCGCGCGGACTTGAGGTCCAGGTGGCGGCTGCGGGGGTTGCGGGCTTCGGTGAGGGGCCGGCGGGCCATGGGGCCAGTCTACCGCCGCGGGAGGAGGGACGGGGCGCGTTTCAGGCGGCGCGCGGCCTCGCGGAGCGTCGCGGGCCGCTTCGGGAAGCAGAAGCGCAGGTGCCGGTGCCCGTCGCGGGGGTCCACGTAGAACGAGCTGCCCGGCACGGCCGCGACGCCGACCTTCTCGACCATCCAGCGCGCGCAGTCGACGTCCGTCGGGAAGCCGAACCGGGACACGTCGACCATGACGTAGTACGCGCCCCGGGGCGGGTGCGGCGGCGCGAGGTCCGCGGCCTCGAGGCCCTCGAAGAAGATCCGCCGGCGCTCGGCGTACTCGGCGGCCAGCCGGT
This sequence comes from uncultured Planctomycetales bacterium, assembly GCA_964464755.1. GTDB lineage: Bacteria > Planctomycetota > MHYJ01 > MHYJ01 > JACPRB01 > CAYXGZ01. Next base: position 594 of record CAYXGZ010000020.1, on the reverse strand, counting down.
CGGTGAAGGCCCGGCCGCGCTTCAGCAGGACGGCCGCGGCCTCCTGGAGCGGGTGCGGGGCGCCGACCGTCAGGAAGTCGTGGACCTTGCGGATGGCGTTCGTGATCCGCTCGGGCGCGAGGCAGTAGCCGAGGCGCCAGCCGGTGACCGAGAAGGTCTTCGACAGCGCGCTGATCGTGACCGTGCGCTCCGCCATCCCGGGCAGGGACGCCAGCGGCACGTGGACGGCGCCGTCGTAGACGATGTGCTCGTAGACCTCGTCGGTGACCGCGAGCACGTCGTGCTTCCGGCAGAGCCCGGCGATCAGCGCGAGCTCGTCCCGCGTGAAGACCTTGCCCGTCGGGTTGTTCGGCGTGTTGACGATGATCGCGCGGGTGCGCTTCGTGAACGCCCGCCGCAGGGCCTTCTCGTCGAGCTCCCAGTCGCCCGTCGAGGACGGCGGGTGGAGTCGGACGAAGCGCGGCGTCGCGCCCGAGAGGATCGCGTCGGGCCCGTAGTTCTCGTAGAAGGGCTCGAAGACGATCACCTCGTCGCCCGGGTCGATCATGGCCAGGAAGACCGAGGCCATGGCCTCGGTCGCGCCGCATGTCACGG
>CAYXGZ010000019.1:0-65191 GCA_964464755.1 uncultured Planctomycetales bacterium | reverse complement strand
AACCCGCGGGTCTCCCGCAGCTCGGCCCTCGCCTCCAAGGCGACCGGCTTCGCCATCGCGAAGATCAGCGCGAAGCTCGCCGTCGGCTACACGCTGGACGAGATCCGCAACGACATCACGAAGCAGACCCCCGCCTGCTTCGAGCCCGTCATCGACTACGTCGTCGTCAAGACGCCCCGCTGGGCCTTCGAGAAGTTCCCCGAGGCCGACCCGACCCTCACGATCCAGATGAAGAGCGTCGGCGAGACCATGTCCATCGGCCGCACCTTCAAGGAGGCGCTGAACAAGTCGGTCCGCTCCCTCGAGCAGGGCCGCAGCGGCCTGGGCCTGGACCGCCACGACCGGATGCTCGCCGGGCCCCCGCCCACGAAGGAGCAGGTGACCGAGAAGCTCGTCACCCCGAACGTGGACCGCCTCTACTTCCTGCGCTACGCCCTGAAGCTCGGGATGACCGTGCCCGAGATCGCCCACCTCACGATGATCGACCCCTGGTTCCTCGAGCAGCTCCGCGAGATCGTCGCCCTCGAGGACGAGCTCTCCGCGCACGCCTCGCTGGCCGCCCTGCCCGCCGAGCTCTTCCGCACGGCCAAGCGCTACGGATTCTCGGACCGGCAGCTGGCGACGCTCTACAAGGCGGCGCCGAAGGAGGTACGGGCCCGCCGCAAGGCGCTCGGGATCGTGCCGGGCTTCCGCCTCGTGGACACCTGCGCCGCGGAGTTCGAGGCCTTCACGCCCTACTACTACGCGACCTACGAGTCCGAGAGCGAGCACAAGCCGGTCACGAAGAAGCGGATCATGATCCTCGGCGGCGGCCCGAACCGCATCGGCCAGGGCATCGAGTTCGACTACTGCTGCGTCCACGCCTCGATGGCCCTGCGCGAGCTGGGCTACGAGGTCATCATGGTCAACTCGAACCCGGAGACCGTCTCGACCGACTACGACATCAGCGACCACCTGGTCTTCGACCCCCTCACCGAGGAGGACGTCCTCAACGTCTGGGAGACGCTGAAGCCCGAGGGATGCATCGTCCAGCTGGGCGGCCAGACGCCGCTGAACCTCGCCCGCGGGCTCTCCGAGGGCGGCGTGAAGATCCTCGGGACCTCGCTGGACTCGATCGAGCGGGCCGAGGACCGCGAGAAGTTCGTCAAGGTGGTCAACAAGCTCGGCCTGGTCCAGCCGCCCAGCGGCCTGGCCCGGGACTTCGAGGAGGCCCGCAAGATCGCCCTGAAGCTCGGCTACCCCGTGCTCGTGCGCCCCAGCTACGTCCTCGGCGGCCGCGCGATGGCCATCTGCTACGACGACGGGATGCTCCAGCAGTTCATCAAGGAGGCCACCGAGGTCAACCCGGAGCACCCGGTCCTCGTGGACAAGTTCATCGAGGACGCGATGGAGGTCGACGTCGACGCGATCGCCGACGGCGACGAGGTCTTCATCGCGGGCATCCTCGAGCACATCGAGATGGCCGGCGTGCACTCCGGCGACTCGGCGATGGCCCTGCCGCCCTTCACGCTGTCCGAGGCGCAGGTCGAGAAGATCCGCAAGCAGACGGTCGCCATCGCGAAGGAGCTCGACGTCCGCGGCCTGATGAACATCCAGTTCGCCGTGAAGGCGGACACCTGCTACGTGCTCGAGGTGAACCCCCGCGCGTCGCGGACGGTGCCCTTCGTCGCCAAGGCGATCGGCGTCCCGGTCGCGAAGATCGCCGCGAAGGTCATCGCCGGGATGAAGCTGAAGGACTTCGGGCTGCGGCACGACATCGTGCCCCGCCACGTGAGCATCAAGGAGTCGGTCTTCCCGTTCCGGAAGTTCGCGGGGAGCGACATCATCCTCGGGCCCGAGATGAAGTCGACGGGCGAGGTGATGGGCGCGGACCTGGACTTCGGCCGCGCCTACGCGAAGGCGGAGCTCGGCGCGGGCCACCGGCTGCCGACGAAGGGCACGATCTTCGTCAGCGTGAAGGACCACGACAAGCGGGACATCGTGCAGATCGCCCGGCAGCTCGACCGCATGGGCTTCAAGCTCGTGGCGACGGGCGGCACGGCCCGCGTCCTCGAGCGCTTCGGCGTCCCGGTGCGGGCCATCTTCAAGATCAAGGAGGGCCGGCCGAACGCGATCGACCTCCTGATCAACCAGGAGCTCGACCTCGTGATCAACACCCCGAGCGGCAAGGGGGCCAAGACCGACGAGGGCCGCATCCGCGCCATGGCGGTCTCGCACGGGATCCACGTCATCACGTCCATCGCGGGCGCCCAGGCGGCCGTCGCGGGCATCGAGGCCCTGCAGCGGGGCCACCTCGAGGTCCGGGCCCTGCAGGACTACCACCCCCACCTCGTCAAGTCGGCGACGAAAGCCTAGGCGCCGGGTATCCTGAACCCATGCCCCCGAGGGTCCTCGTCTACACGGACGTCCCCGCCGCGGCGGAGCGCCTCCTCGGGGTGGCGGAGCTCGCGGGCCTGCCCGCGGGCGTCGAGACCCGCGCGGAGAAGACCTCCGACGCCCTGAGGGACCACGATCCCCGGGCCGCCCTGCTCTGGTGGCGCGGCGGCAACCTCTCGGCCCTCCTCGTCGGCCGCCTCATGAACTTCTGGCCGCTCCCCGTGGTGGCCGTCGAGCCCCCCGAGGACGGCAAGGCGCTGATGCGGGCGCTGCGGGCGGACGCGTGGGACGTCGCCTGGGAGTCCCAGAGCGACGCGGAGCTCGCGGACGTTCTGAAGCGGGCCGCCGCCGAGGGCGAGCGCCTGCGGGCGGGCGGCCGGGCGCGGCTCGGGCCCTACGAGCTCGGCGAGGTCCTGGGCCGGGGCGGCAACGGGACCGTCTACGCGGGCCGGCACCTCGAGAAGGGGCTCGACGTGGCCCTGAAGGTCCTGCACCCCGACTACATCACGGCGCCGGAGTACATCGCCCGCTTCACGCGGGAGGCCCAGGGCGCGATGCGACTGGACCACCCGAACCTCATGAAGGTCCACGAGGCGGGCCGGGCCCGCCACCGGGTCTACCTCGCCATGGAGCGCGTCGACGGCCGGACGCTGGACACGGTGCTGCGCGACGAGGGCCGGCTCGACCCCGTCCGCGCGCTGACGATCTCGCGCCGCCTGGCCGAGGGGCTGCAGCACGCGCACGGGATGGGGCTCGTCCACCGGGACCTCAAGCCCGGCAACATCGTGCTCGGCAACGGCGACTCGGTGAAGATCCTCGACTTCGGCCTCCTCAAGCCGGCCGAGAGCGAGAGCGTGCGCATCACGCAGGACGACGAGTTCATCGGGACGCTGCAGTACGCGGCCCCGGAGCAGCTCCGGGGCGAGCGGGTGGACGGGCGCTGCGACCTGTACTCGCTGGGCGTCGTTCTCTACGAGATGCTGGCGGGCGCGCGGCCGCACCCGGGGACGGACAGCCAGCGCGTGGCGATCGAGGTCGCCTCGGGCAAGCCGCCGGTGCCGCTCGTGAAGGCGAACCCGTCGCTGGGGCCGGAGCTCGCGAAGCTCGTGCACCGGATGCTCTCGCCGGTGGTCGTGCTGCGGCCGCACGACGCCGCGGAGGCCATCCGCCTGATCAACGAGCGGATCGCGTCGCCCTGGTCATGAGGATCCTCGTCACGGGCGGGGCGGGCTTCATCGGCTCGCACCTGGCGGAGGCGCTGCTGGCCCGGGGCGACGAGGTGCGGATCCTCGACGACCTCTCGACGGGCTCGCGCTCCAACCTGGACCTCGCGCGGCGGAACCGCCGCTGCGGCTTCGTCGAGGGCTCGGTCTTCGACGAGAAGCTGCTGCGGGGCCTGGTGCGGCGCTCGGACGCGGTCGTGCACCTGGCGGCGGCGGTGGGCGTGCTGCTCGTCGTGGAGCGGCCGGTGGAGGCCATCGCGACGAACGTGGGCGGGACGGAGCTGCTGTTGCGGCTGGCGGCGGAGCGCCGCACGCCGGTGCTGCTCGCCTCGTCGAGCGAGGTGTACGGGAAGAGCGCGAAGGTCCCCTTCCGCGAGGACGGCGACTCGGTGCTGGGGGCCTCGACGAAGGGGCGCTGGTCGTACGCGGCGTCGAAGCTGCTGGACGAGTTCCTGGCGCTGGCGTACTGGCGGGAGAAGCGGCTGCCGACGGTGGTGCTGCGGCTCTTCAACACGGTGGGGCCGCGGCAGACGGGCCGCTACGGGATGGTGCTGCCGCGCTTCGTGGAGCAGGGCCTGCGGGGCGGGCCGATCACGGTCTACGGGGACGGGCGGCAGTCGCGCTGCTTCGGGCACGTCTCGGACGTGGTGGCGGGGATCGTGGCGCTGCTGGGGGAACGGCGGGCGTGCGGGGAGGTCTTCAACGTCGGCAACGACGAGGAGATCACGATCGGCGCGCTGGCGCGGCTCGTGCGGCGGAAGACGGATCCCGGGGCGGAGATCGTGAAGGTGCCGTACGCCGAGGCCTACGCGGAGGGCTTCGAGGACCTGCGGCGGCGGGTGCCGGACCTGCGCAAGCTGAAGCGCCTGACGGGCTGGCGCCCCCGCCTGGGGCTGGAGCGGATCGTGGACGACGTGGTGGCGGCGGCGCGGGGCTAGGCTACTTCGCGCCCGGCACCTCGACCCAGAGCAGTTCCCCTCCGAACAGGATCAGGCCCCGCGCGCCCTTCGGATGGACGAGGATCCGGCGGGCTTCCCCGACGCCGCGGGAGGAAGGCTGCATCCGGAACGCCCTCGTACCGCCCGGATGGTAGCCCACGAGGCAGCCGTCCGAATCCATGAGCCAGAGTCGGCGCCCCTCCGGATCGAAGCCGGCGGTCGCGGCCACCGGACCCGACTGGATCTCGACGAGCGGCGCGGAAAGATCCCGGGGGGAGTAAACGATCGTGCGGACCGCCGCGGCGTCGCCGAACCGCTTCGGATCGGGCGTTCCTCCCTGGGCCGCCAGGATGCAGGCCCCGCTGTCCGGGGACAACTCGAGCCGGACGACCTCGGTGCCGATCATCGCCGGTCGCCCGACTTCCTCGTACTCGAGGCCGAATCCGCGAATCCGGAACCGGTGCACCGTCCCCCGCTCGGCGACGAGAAGGGCGCTGCCGTCGGGGACCATCCGACCCTCGGGCCAGCCCCGGATGACGTTGTCGCGGTTCGCCCCCCGGATCCGGGGGATGCGCCCCTCCGCCAGGGCGGCCGGCGTCACCTGGCCCGCGACGCGACCCTTGGCCAGGTCCAGGATGCTCAGGAGTCCGGCCGCCGATCCCGCGTAGGCCACCGGCGCCGACGAGGACAGCGCCAGCCAGGTCGCCCCGGGCGCCGGGAGCCTGAGGCGGACCGCCAGGGTGGCGGGGTCCAAGATCCATGCCTCCTCCAGCGACCTGACGAGGATCCCGAGCCCCCCCGCGCCCCGGTCCAAGGCCCCGCAGGCCCGGCCCAGGTTGACGTGCGAGACTTCCCGAAACTCGGGCACCGCCACCTTGCGGAGCACGCCCTCGCGCTCCAGGAGGAAGACGTGTTCCCCCGTCGCGTCCCAAGCCAGCTCCGGACTCAGGTCGGTCGACGCCAGGCCCAGCACCTTGATCCGGCCGTCGAGCGCGAAACGGCTCTGCAGAGGGATTTGACGGTCCGACTTGACGACCTCCCCCGAGGGCCCCCTCGGCAACGGCCCCGGCTCGCCGCCGATCCAGGGCCCGGACGCCGCGGCCCCGGCCTCGCCGCCGATCCGGACCCGGCGCGGCGCGGTATACAGGGGGCGGTCGCGACCCGCCAACTGCAGTTCCACCTGCACGTAGTACTCGCGGCTCGCGAGGGGATCCATCGCGATCGGGACCTCCCCCACCCAGGCCCGGGGTCCCGGGTCGAGTCGGGCTACGTGGCCCCCTCCGGGAATCGGCCGCCACTCCCCGTCCGGCCCCAGCTCCGGAGCGGCGCTCCCCACCGGCGACACCCGGGCCTGCCCGGCACGGACGGTCGCGTTCGCCGGGAGGACGATCTCGACGCGGTACAGGACCCCCGACGCCAGCCGGGCCGAGACGGCCATGGACATCGGGGGATAGTGGTAGTGGAGTTGATGCTCGTACTCGAGGCCGGACTTCGGATCCGGCTCGTCGGCGAAGACGAACCGGGGCGCCGAGCGGCCGACGCGGCCGCCCTCGGTAGTCCACCTCAGCTGCAGGAGGAACCGGAGTCGCGGCGCCCCGCCGGCCTGCACGGTGATCTCCGCGCGGGCCGAGTTCCCCGCCCTCTCGAGCGGCGTGCGCAAGGGCCTCCCGCCGAGGGGGGCCCAGGAACCGTCCGCCGCCCGCTCGGGGAAGGGGCCGGCCGGATCCCACTCCGCCAGCTCGACGGCCAGGTCCTTGAGGCGCCCGATCGGATCCAGCAGCGCGACCCGGATGTCGATCTTGCGCCGGCCGCCCTCGAGACCCGTGACGGTCGCCTCCGGAACCCCCACCCGGCCGTCGAGCAGGGAGTCGACCCGGGAAGCCGGGACGGCGAACGAAATCGACGTCGCGTGGATCTTGGCGACGGCCACGCCCGCCAGGCCCCCTCCCGCGTCGACCACGGGTCCGCCCGAATTCCCCGGGTGGATTTCCCCGTCCATCAGGAGCAGGTCCGGGCCGTCGGCCGCCCCCTTCCGGAGCCCGCCGTCCATCGCGCGGCTCACGGTGACTTCCGGCCGCCGCTTCCCGGCGGCCAGCGCCGCGCCGAAGGGATAGCCGAGGATCCACAGGGGCCGGGTCGCGCCGGTTCCCGGGGCCACGGCGCGCGACAACGGGTCGGGCAGGGCGTCGGACTCCACCTCGAGAACCGCCAGGTCGGCCAGGGGATCCGACGCGACGAGGGTGCCGGGCCGCTCGACCTCGAACGGCGTGCCGGCGTGGAAGACCAGGGAGACGCGGGTGTCCGGGCCAAGGCCCACCACGTGCTCGTTCGTCACCACCCAGCCCCGCCGGCCCGACTTGGCCGCCAGGAAGCCGGACCCCGACTGGGTCAATGGACCGGAGGCGGCGACCACGAACACCGAGGCGGACTTCAACGCGGCGAGCCGGGGACCCGGGATGGCCTCCTGCGCGGATCCGGGCCCCGCGACCAGGAGCAGGGCGAGCACGAGGCCCGACGACGCCGCCTTCACGGCTTGACCTCGAGCAGCCAGGTCGCCTCCAGGCCGACGAGCAGGAAGCGACCGCCGCCGAGCCCGTGCGCCTGCTGGAGATGCTCGAATCCCTCGGGCAGGTTGTAGCGCTTCAGGAGATTCCCCTTGGTGTCCCACGTCGCGAAGAACCCGTTGCGGGGCCGCCCGAGGATGCGGCCCGTCTCGCGGTCGAACCCGAGCACCACTCCCTGGGGCACGGTGGTCACCGGCTCCTGGAGATCGGAGGTCCGGAATACGTAGCTTCCGCCCTGGGGCAGCCCGGGGATCTCCGGGGCCCTCGGGGTCGACTGTCCCTCGACGGCGATCCACTTCGAGTCGGCGCTCAGGACCGGGCCGCCATCGGACGACGACGAGGCCACGGGCGGGCCGCTCTCCTCGAGCGCGAGGCCGCCGCCGGACTCGATGCGGTATCGATGCAGCGATCCGCCGCTGCTGCAGTAGAGGTGCTCGCCGCCGCTCTCGACGACGTAGCCCCCGAAGTCATGGCACGAGCCGGCCGCCTTGTGGCGCCGCGCCTTCGGCGACGGCTTGTCCGAGAAATCCCTGGCCAGGTGGGTCCTCAGGAGCTTCCCGTCGGCGGTGTTCACGACGACGATCGCGCCCCCGGAGCCGGCGGACCCCGCGACCAGGTTGACCGAGGAGGCGGCTCCGCCCCCCTTCGTCTTGTCCCCGACGGGGATCTTCCGCTTCACGGCCAGCTTGACCTCGTCGAGGATCCAGCACTCCTGGAGACCGGGGACCATGACCGCCAGCCCGGAGCGGGTCCGGGTGATCCACGAGCAGTCCTTCCCGATGACGAACTGGCGTTCCTCCCTCAGGTCGGGCAGGGAGATCCGGCGGACGATGCCGGACTTCTCGACCATCGCGAAGGCCTTCCCGTCAGGCAGGATCACGGCCTGCCCGACCGACGTCCTCCCCCCGACGAGGAGCTTCGTGACTTTCGCGTCGAGGATCTCGATCGAGGTTCCGGCCACCGAGGTCCCGGTCTCGAAGGGCAGGCCGGCGGCGATCGCCTCCCGGCGACGCCGGCCTTCCGGCGTCTCGCCCCAGGACCCCGCCTCCCGGCCGGCCGGGAGGTCGATCACGGCGGGACCGGACCAGGTGACCCGCCCGTCCGCCCCGACGACCTTGACCTGGTAGTACCGCCAGCGGTCCTGGGACGGCTCGCCGCGGAGCAGCACGTCCACGACCGCTTCTCCCTTCTCCACCTTCATCGGGTGTTCCGCGGCCGGCTCCGGCAACGGAACCCAGGCCCCGTCGACCTGCGGAGGCAGGAGGCCCGGGTTCAGGGGCCGGTCGGAGACCCGGATGGAAACCGACCGGGCCGCGCCGATGTCCCCGGGGCCCCGGGCCCGGAACCGGACCGTGACCGACGCCGGGCCGAGATCCACGAGATCGGCGTCCACGGCCAGCGCCCGCTGGTAGCCGGCGGCGATCCATGTCGTCGGGGCGAGCTGCACCCCGGGCAGTCCCGACATCCGGGAGGGAGCCACCATCCCCAGCGCGCCAGTCTCCGGATCCAGGACCAGGGCGCCGGGAACCGGCTCGACGGCCAGGCTGGCCCCGAGCAGGTTGCCCTGGATGTCGGTGAGGACCGAGGCGACGCTCCCCCGGAACTCCCGCGGGCCCTCCCGGATCTTCCCGCCGCGGGGATACCCGATCAGGATGACGTTCTTCTTCTCGACGGGGGCCGCCTTGGTCCGCTGCTCGAGGCCCTTCGGCAGCCCGGGTCCCCGGATCCTCCACGCCGCCACGCCGAGCTGGGAGTCCCAGACCCGCAGTTCCGCGGCGAGGACGCGCTCCCCGGGAGTTCCGGCCCCGAGGATGGCGCTGAACGGTCTTCCCCCCTCGAACGGGACGAGGTCCGCGGGTCCGACCACCCAGCCGCCCGCATCGTCGGTTGACGCCAGCACGGCTCCGCCCCGCCGGATCTCGGTCCCGGACCCGGATTCGATGAGCACGACCAGCGACCTCGCCTCGCCGATCGCGGCGTCCTGCGGGGCGGCCCCGATCGCGAGCGCGGCCAGCAGGATCAGGCAGGATGGACTTCTCATCGCAGCTCCTCGATCCAGTCGACGGCCTCCAGGGAGGAGACGAGCAGGCCTCCCCCTCCCGGCCGTACTTCGAGTTGAGGCTCGCCGCTCCATCCGGGAATCGCGGCGAGGCCCCGGTCCTTCCGGATCACGCCTTCCTCGTCGACCATCAGGATCCGCCGGCCGTCCACGCCGAGCACCCACCAGCACTTCTCGAGCGGGTCCCACGCCGGGGCCCAGGCGGCCGCCGGAAACGCCGCCTCCTTCACCGCCTTCTGGAGGTTGTCCACGCGGTGCCAGCGGATCCGGAGCGGGCTGGCCTCCTTCGGGTCCTTGGGCGGCGGCCCGGGAGAGATCGAGACGACCATCCGGGAATCGCCCGAGAATCCCGGGCTGAAGATCTCGCCGAGCGGCGAGGCTTCCTGGTAGGACAACCCGGCCCCGGACACCTCGAAGCGGTGCATCGTCGAGCGGGACTGGACGAGCAGGTTCCTCCCGTCGGGGCTCAGGCGGGCCCTCCCCCAGAACTGGAAACGCTCGGACGTGGAGTGGCCCCGGATCCCCGTGGCGGCCTGGTACGTCGTGCACAGGTGGCGAGCCCGGGCGCCGGTGCCCAAGTCCAGGCCGGCCATCACGGCCCCGCCGTTATGCACGAAGATCGTCGAGGAGCCCGGCGACGAGACGACCTGGTTGAGGAACTCGTCGGGGCCCAGGGCCTGGATCTTCTTGAGGACGAGCTTGTCCTCGTCGAGAAGCGCCGCGTGCCGCGTCCCGACGATCGCCGGCCCGAGCTTGGTCCGCACCAGGGTGCCCCCGACCCCCTTCAGCACGAGCTGTCGGGTCTCGACGAGGTCCGGGTACGAGATCTCGCGGAGGATCCACGTCTCGTGCTCGAGGACGAAGAAACGACGGCCATCCGTGGACCACGCCGCGCCGGAAAGCCGTACCTTCCCGAGCTTCAGGCGCACCCTGCGGAACGGCCCCTCGTCGAACGGCGGGGTCGAGAGCGGTACTCCGGTGGCGTAGGGCAGTCCGGAGGCGATCGCCTTCGCGCGCGCGGCCTGCTCCTCGCTCCCGATCCAGTCCTCCTTCTCCTTCCGACCGGCCGCCCCGGGGGCGCCCGCCAGGAACGTCGCCGCCTTCTCGACGGGCGCCGACCAATGCTCCGAGCCGTCGAGCCGCGTCGCCCGGACCTGGAACCACTGCGGGTGCGACTCGCCCACCGTCCCCTCGATGGAGGCCACCGCGTCGGCGCGGAAGCCCTTCACCGTGGCCTTCGCGACGGCCATGCCCGGGACCAGCTCGGTCCAGCCGCCCGGGCCGGGCTTCGGTTCCAGGACCCGGGCCTTCGGCGTCCACCGGACTTCGACGTCCCGCAGCAGGGAGTGGGGGTCCGTGACCGGGAGGGCGACGCGCCAGCGCAGCAGGCCGCCCGCGTTGACGGTCTCCTCGATGACCGGCGAGCCGGTCCGTCCCCGGAGCAGGTCGCGGATCGCCGCGACCGGGGCCGCGAAGCTGATCTGGGTCCCCTTCAGGGTGGCCACCGCCGTTCCGAGCAGCCGACCCGACGTGTCGACCACGGGGCCTCCGCCCATCCCGGGAGCGAGCCGCCCCTCGATCTGGATCCACTCCAGGAGGCCGTCCGTCCCGTGGCGGAGGCTGGAGACGGACCCGCGCTGGACGCTGACAAACGGCAGACCGCCGCCACCCGGCGGGTACCCGAGGAGGTAGAGCGGTTGGGTCTCCTTCGGAGCCGCGTCCTCCGCCAGGTCGAGCGGCTTGGGCAACTCCGGCCCCTCGGGACGCAACACGGCCAGCTCGCGGTCCGGATCCTCCGCGAGCACCTTCGCGGGCACCCGTTTCTCCCGGGGCGTATTGGGCAGGTACACCGCGACGAACTCGTCCGCGTCGCGGACCAGGGCGAGGCTCGTCAGCAGCACGGGGCCCGCCGGCCCGGCGACGTACGCCGCCGTGCCGATCCTCGCGCCGCCCTTCCCCGTCGCCTGGACCAGGACGGTGGCGGCCTTGAGCCGGAGCAGGGTCTCGGGGGCCAGCGGATCCTGGGGCAGGAGGCCGGCGCCCAGGAGCGCGGCGATGACGAGGCGGCTCATGGCAACTCCAGCCAGGCGCTGACACCCGGGCTGGCGAACGAGACCAGGTACTTCCCGCCGGCTGGATGCACCTCGATCCGGTTGGGTTGGGCGTCCCGGAGCAGGCTGCCGACGAACTCGTATTCCCGGGTCCGCTCGCCCACCGAATCGAAGACGGCCAGGGGCCGGTTGATCCCCCCGGAGAGCAGCTGCCGTTTCCGGGGGTCGAAGGCCAGGGTGGGCCAGGCCACGCTGCCCTGCTTGGGCGACAGGCCCTCGGCCACGGACAGGAGGACCACGGGAAGCGAGAAGTCCGTCACCCGGTACACGTACAGCGGGAGCCGCGCTTCGGGATGGTCGGCGATCGGCTGGTGCTGGCCGACGGCGGCCACCGTGACGTACTTGGAGTCCGGGCTGACGACGACCTGGCCTCCGCGACCGATCGGAGGGCCGATCTCCTCGAGCGAGAGGGACGTGCCGGAAATCCGGAACCGGGCCAGGCTCGGCCCCATCGTCGCGAGCAGGTACTTGCCGTCCGGAGTCGACGTGAGCTGGTCAGCGTGGAGCTTCTGCTTCGGGACGTCCGGATGGCGCCGGACCTTGCCTTCCAGGAGTTCCCAGAGGTCGTGTCGCTCGCCGATCGTTCCCGAGGCCAGGTTGACCGCCACGATCGCGGGCGTCTCGGGAAGCCCTGGCTTGGCGGGGGGGATCGTGCCGGGAACGAAGCCGGTCATCGTGCCGCCCACCACGGCCATTCGGGCGAGGGAGCCTTCGAGCGTGACCTGGCGTTTCACCTCGAGCGTGCCCTCGGAGACGATGTGGATGCGCGTCTTCAGCTTGTAGACCTCGACCTGGCGGCCCTGCCGCGTCTCCCGTTCCGACACCTGCTTCTCCCAAGCCAGCACGACGCCCTCGCGACAACGGTCGTACACGGTCATCGAGCCCCACTGCTCCGGATCGAAGGGGAGCTCGGCCACCGCCCTGAGCTCCGGCAAGGTCACCTTGACCATCCCGTTCTGGTTGGCGAAGAAGGCGCAGTCCCCGTCCTTCGACAGGAGCCCCTTGCCCGACAAGTACGTGAACGGAAGCTGGATGATCCGGACCTTGGCCCCCGAGTCCTGGTGCTCCGCCTGCAGCGCGGAGACGTCGAGGGGGAGCGGCTTCCCCGACTTGGCCGCTTCGAGCCGGGCGGGGTCGCGTCCCGGGGGCGGGGGCTGGGGCGGGACCGGGGAGCTGAACGCGACGGTCAGGATCACGGGCGGCGTGTACCTGAACTTCCCGTCCTTGAATTTCACCTTGAGCTGGAGGACGTACTCCGCGGTCCCGGTGCCCTCCGGATAGGCGTCTCCCATGCGCTGGAATCCCGGCGCGGTCGAGCCGAGGGGATACTCCTTCATGCCGCCCTGGGCGGGTCCCCAGGATCCGTCCGGTTCCGGGTCGGACTTGTACCCGGGCCCCTTGGGCGCCATGCAGAGCCACATGGCTTCCTGCCGGCCCTCGAGGTCCTCGCTCCAGAGGTAGCACCGGACCATTCGCTGCCCCACCTTCGAGCCCCCTTCCAGCTGGAAGGTGGCCCGGCGGGGATGGGATTCGAACCAAGCCCGCAAGTCCCAGGCGGCCAGCCGAAGGGCGGCGCCCACGGATCCCGCGTCGAATGTGCCCACGCCGATCAGGGACCCGTCCGAACCGATCACGGCGCCCCAGCGGATCCGCTCGATGGCGGGATGCGAGATCTGGAAATCCCCGTTCTTCGTGCCGTCGTAGCCACGCACCTCCGTCAGCACGGCCTCGGAGGGCTTGAGGACTTCGTGCGGATCCGTGCTCACGCCGACGAGCACGCACTTCGAGGCCCCGGGGAGCTTCGGCAGCAGGGCCAGCGGGGCCGGTGCCGGAAGCCCCTTCCCCCGGATCCGGTACCACGCCCAGGAACCGAGCGCCATGTAGATCGGCTGGGGGATCCACTCCACGGGGACGGGCTTGCCGGGGTATCCGGCCGATTCCCACGAGACCTTGAGCTGGACCGGAGTCCCGTTCGCGTTGCGGGGCCAGGGCGCCGGACCCGCGAGGTAGCCCGTCTCGCCGGAGACGTGGACCAGGAGCAGGTGACCGTGCACCTTCCCGTCCCCGTCCTCGGCCTTGAACCAGCAGCTCCGGAGCCTCGCCTCCGGCCCCTCCTGGGGCCCCACCGGGGTGCCGAGCGCGAGCAGCAGGATGGTGGCGATCGCCGTCCGAAGGTCGGTCATGTTCCGCTCCGTCGATTCAGGGGGCCGGGAATTCCAGGTGGACGAGGAGGTTGCCGTTCAACAGCAGGGCCGCGGCCCCGCCGGGAACGGGGAGCGCCACTCCCTGTTCCCCCTTGTTCAGGACGTACTCTCCGAGGACCTTCGTCCCGTCCGGCTTGTAGATCCCGACCTCGCCCTCGGGGAGCAGGGCGATGAGCCGCTTGCCGTCCCGATCGAAGGCGATGACCTCGGCCTCCGGGATCGTCAACACGGGAGCCTTGAGGTCCTGGAGCTTGAAGACCAGGGTCGCCCCCTTCCCGCTCTGCGCCCTGTGCGAATCCGCGGAGTAAGCGATGGAGACGTATCGTCCGTCCGGACTCAGCACCGGCACCTTGGACGGGCCCTTCATGGAGTCGCTGACCTCCTCGGGCACCGGCCCATCGGACTTCATCGCGTACCGGACCAGGGAGCCCGATTCCATGGTGAACAGGTACTTCCCGTCCGCCGCCAGCGCGTAGGACGTCATCGTCCCCTTGGACCTCGATGAGTCGTGCCGTTTCACCTTGGCGAACGGATCCTTCCCGGGTGGGTACAGGGGAGTGATCTTCCCGGTCTTCAGGTCCAGGATCCGATCGTTCCGTTCCCCGACGCAGATCGCGTAGGTGTGGTGCGGCGAGGAGATCACCCGACCGAGCGACGCGGACTCGACGTACTTCTTCTTCGGCTCCAGGCTGTCCCGGTCGAGGATCCAGATGTCCCAGGTCTGCGCCGCGATGTCTCCATCGGGCTGGTGGACCAGGAGCAGGCCGTCCTTGGTCGGCCGCAGGAAGCCCCTTCTCCGCGGCAAAGGCAGCTTCTTGATGACCTTGAAATCCGGGAAGGTGACGATCTTGAGGCCGATCGGGTAGTCGAGCAGGGCCAACCGGGACTCGTCAAGCAGGACGACCTGGTCCGGGTTCAGGGAGGAATACTGGGTGCCCTTCACCACGGCACAGGTCGCGACCTTGAATCCCCCGACCTCCCGCCGATCGGCGGCCAGCGCCTCGCTCGCCTCCTGGCCCCTGCCGGCCGACTCCCGCCACCGTTTCCAGTCTTCCGGCCGGCCCAGCCAGTCGTCCGTCGCGGCGGCCGGAGCCCCGGCCTTCCGTCCGAAACCTGCGACGAAGACCCGGGGCGCGGAGCAATGGACCCGGCCGTCGGAGTACTCGCTCCGGACCTGGAGCAGGTACTCCACGTCCTGGGCGGAGGAGGACTTCAGCACGACCTCGCCCGTCGCCCGGTCGCCCTCCAGCTTGAAGGGATGGGACGCCATGCCGGCCGCCGCAGGACCCCAGGTCCCCGCGGCGTCCGGCTTGGGATCCGGGGCTTGGTCCCTCGTCGCGGCGAGGAGGGAGCAGGCCTTGAGCTTCCGACCGGGGTCGACGGGCCGCGACTCCATGGACAGCGACAGGATCCCGTCCTTGAGGGACTTCTCGACGAGACGGGGATGGGGAACCCGTCCCGCCAGGTCCGCGACGATCCATCGCGCGGCCGTGACGGAAAGCGTCTTCTGGCCCGGGACGCTCGCCCGGGCCAGTCCCAGAAGGGCGCCCGCCGCATCGACGACGGGCCCTCCACCGGCGGAGGGCATCGAGGAGCCCTCGAGGACGAATTCGTCGAGGCCGCCGAAACCGTCCGACCCGAGCGAGGACACCGCGGCCCGGCCGAATACCGGCTCCTTGGACGGCTCGCCCGAGGGATCCCCGACCTGCGGAAAGCCGAGGTAGTACACCGGCATGGCCTCGCGGGCGGGGCCCGCGGCCGCCGGCTTGACGGGGGCCGGCAGGTTCTTTGCACGGACCTTCAGGACCGACAGGTCGAACTCGGCGTCCACCGCCAGGACCTCGGCCGTCGCCGTGAACGTCGATGGCTTGCCCGGCGCGAAGGTGACGCTGACGACGCGCTCCTTGACGAGCGTGTCGACCACCTTGGACGTGGACACGAGCACGCCGTCCTCGCCGTCCCGCGCGACCAGGAAGCCCGCGGCACCCGTCCGCTTGGCTCCCGCCTCCATGCGGACCCAGGCCGTCGCGGCCGCCAGGGCATCCCGATCGGCGGCGGGGAGCCCCTCCTGGGCCTGGGGCAGCGCGACCAACGCGACTAGCAGGAGTCTGCGCACGAGGTCTCCTCCGGGGTCAGGGGAATCCGATCCAGCAGATGGAGCTCTGGTTCAGGAAGAGGAGCCGCCGGCCCGAGGGCGACGGGATGACGGTTGCCCAGGAGCCCCGCGGCCAGCCGGGGTAGACCTTCCGGGGCTTGCCGGCGAGATCCGCCTGGCAGAGGCCGTCCGCCTTCGACCAGGCAAGGGCGGTCGAAGTCGAGGAATCGAATCCGTAGAGCGAGGTACACGTCGCCGCCCCGTCGCACCGCTCGAAATCCCGGATCTTGAAGTAATAGGCCGTGGGCTTGGCCACGTCGGGGAAGCCAGGGATCTTCTCCCGAAGGGACTCGCTGAACGCCGCCACCCGGGACTCGTCCCTGCCCAGGAGCGGGATTGGGCCCCGATTCCCCGGGCCCGCGAGGTCCGGGGTCGACTGCTCCCAGGAGATCTTCCCGTTCCGGTTCGCCAGGCGGTGGAGCCGGCCGCCTGCCGACGCAACCAGCGTGCCTCCGTCCGCCGTCATGACCGCCCTCGAGCAGGTCGCGAGCTCGGAAACGCGGGCCTCCTGCGCCGCGCGACCTCCCTCGTCGACGATCGCCTTCAGCGGAGTCTTCCGGACGACCTTCTGCGCTTTCGCGTCGACCACGACCATCGAGGTCCCGATCCCCACCACCCAAGGACTCCTCGGCGAACTGGCGAACGCCGATCCCCCCATGGACGAGATCCGCTTGGCGGGCTTCAGGGTTCCGGTGTGGATAAGGATGAGTTCCTGCCCGTTGGCGGTCACGACCGCGAGGCCCTCGGAAGTCAGGCCCATCCAGCCGGGGCGGAATCCCAGAGCTTCCCGGATTTCAACCCTCCCTTCGGGCACCTTGATCTTCCACAGGCGCCCGGCCGGATCCAGCGTGTACACGTGCTCTTCCGACGGGTCCCACGCCACCCACCGGACCCGGAGCTCGGGCCCCCGCAGGAGCTCGACCGCGTACGCATCGCCGATCGAGCACGTGCTCGTCCACCGGCACGCCGAGGCGGGACCGGAGTACCGGGGATCCTCGCCGGACGGCGCCGGGGCGTCCCCCCGCAGGTCGTCCGGGGCCAGGACGAACGTGGTCGCTCCCGAGTAGAGGTGCTTCCCGGACGCCAGCTCGAGGTGTGCCTGGGCCACGTAGGTCCTGCCGAGCTCCTCCGCCGGGACTTCCAGTTCGGCCCTCGCGTCCAGCCCCGGCGAGGGCGGACCCTTCGCCCCGTCGATCAAGGGCTCGTCGGGCTTGGGCTCCTTCCGACGACGATCCACGGGGCCGTACAGGATCTCGAACTTCTTCAGGAGCCGCGACACCCTCGCGGACGCGGACAAGGTGAGTTGGATCTTGCCGGGGGTCGAGTAGTTCTTCGGCTCGACCTGGGGCGCCTCGACCCATCCTTCGCCGGAAGCCTGACGGAGCACCGAGATGGGCACGCACCAAGCCCCCCGGGAGTCCATCCCGGGTACGACCGCCATCCCGATCAAGGCGCCCTTGGCATCGAGCACCGGCCCGCCGGAATACCCGGGGTCGACCTCCCCGTCCAGGCGGATCCGGATCAGGCGACCGTACTCGTCGCGCTCCAAGGAGGCGATCGATGCGCCGATCGGGGAGGGCGCCCGGGCCGCGTCGGTGGTCTCGGACGCCTTCCGTCGCGGGCTTCCGAGGATCCGAACGGGTTGAGTCTCGACCAGCCCCGCTTCGTCCGCGTCGACCGAGTTCGTGGGAGGCAGCTTTTCGACCATTGAACTCAGGATCCGGAAGCCCAGGGACCGATCGCAGGCCACCTCGCCGCCCCGCGGCACGACCACGGCTTCCGGCGTTCCCGGCCTGAGCACGAATCGGACGGGCCAGGGGTTGTCGAATTCCGATGTGGTCGGATAGGCGTAGAGCACCGTGATCATGGACCTCGACTCGACGCGGGAGAACAGGAATCCGGGCGACTCCGCGGGTTGCTGGAAATTCTGGCCCTGGAACACGCCATAGCCGGGAAAGTCGGACGTGGCCTCCTGGCCGGGGCTCCGGCCGGCGGAAAGAAGAAGCAGGAGAAGGAAAGGAAGGGCCCGGCAACCTGTCGGCATGACGCGGGGCACGGAGCGACCCTCCGGGGTGGTCAACTAGGTCAAGAAAATCATACCTCCGGAGTCCCACTGGGTTGAGCAAAAATGCGACACCCCGGCGCCCCCGCCTGGGGCTGGAGCGGATCGTGGACGACGTGGTGGCGCACGTGAGGGCGCAGGTGCCTACGCGGGACCAAGGGCCGTAGGCTTCAGGCCGAAAGCAAGAAAGCCCGAAAGCAGGAAAGCCCGAAGCCGAAAGC
Source organism: uncultured Planctomycetales bacterium (assembly GCA_964464755.1). GTDB lineage: Bacteria > Planctomycetota > MHYJ01 > MHYJ01 > JACPRB01 > CAYXGZ01. Next base: position 47,278 of record CAYXGZ010000019.1, on the reverse strand, counting down.
CTCGAGCCGCCTGTCCACTGCTCCCGATCTCCGCCTTTCCTGCTCTCCTGCTCTCCTGCTCTCGGGCTCCTCGGCCAAAAAAAAACGCCCCGCGGGGGAGAGCCCGCGGGGCGTGGAAATCCCGTCCGGAATTACTTGTTCTGCTTCTCCATCTGCTCGATGCAGCGCTCCAGCGTCTTCTTCAGCGTGCGGGCGCTGACCTCGCCGGTCTTGCGCTCCAGCACCTGCTTCGCCTCGGGCGCCGCCAGGTTCGCGATCACCAGCGCCGGGGCCGACGTGACCTTGTACTTCTCGGCCAGCGGGCCCTTCAGGTCGCTCACCTTGACCGGCGTGACCTTGTCCATCGTCTTCCAGTTCACCCAGCGGTCGTCGAAAGCCTTCAGGGAGCGCTGGGAGGGGTCCTTGTCGTCGACGAAGAGGAACGCGACGACCTTGCCCTTGTTGTCGCCCGACACCTCGCCGTCGGCCCACGAGGTCTGCTTGGAGGGGTACTTCTCGTTCACCGCCTCGTGCGCCTTGTTGATCATCTCGACCGCGGAGTCCACGTCGGACTTCTTCAGGTCGTAGTCGCCCAGGCGGGTGCCGTCGGGCGCGAACATGATCAGCATGCCGCCGCGCTTCGGCTCGATCTCCTTGTGATCGGCGCCGGCCGTGGCCTGCAGCTTGACCCAGATGTACTCGGGATACAGGTTCGCAATCTTGTCACTCGCGACCGCACGGGTCTCGATGAGGTTGCCGCCTCATCACCCGCCCTTGGGTCCCACGAGCGTGAACACGCAGATCGGCTTGCCCGTCTCGGCCGCCAACGCCTTGGCCTGCTGCCACTTGACGTAGTCGGGACCGTTGCCGATCCCCAACGCCACGCCGGAGCACGCCACGGCGAAGACCAAGCCGATCGCCAGCTGGTTTCGCATCCCTGCCTCCAAGTGTTTGTATACGAGGAACCTGACCTTATCTATACCGTGCCCTGGCCCGCCCCATTAGTGGAATTCGATAAATAATGCAGCTGCTAACCATTGGGCAGCAGGACTTAAAGGCAGGGGCCGTGCTCGTGGGGCTCCACGTGGACCACCACGTCCCTCAAACCGCCCCACCGCGTCTTCAGCCGCTTCTCCACCTGGTGCCCGATCTCGTGCGCCCGGTTGATCGTCAACTCCGCCGGCACGTGGATCCGCAGGTCCGCGAAGATCGCGTCCGAGCTCCCCCGCGTCCGCACCTCGTGGCACTCCACCACCCCCTCCACCCCCAGCGCCTCCTTCTGGACCTCCGACGGATCCAGCACCGCCCGATCCGCCAGCACCGCCGCGCCGCTCAGCGCCACCCGCACCGCCGCCCAGGCGATCAGCGCCGCGATCCCCACCGCCACCGCCAGGTCCACCCACACCCACCGGTAGTGCGCGCAGACCAGCGACGCGATCACGCCCACCGTCGCCAGCACGTCCGCCCGCGTGTGCGCCGAGTCCGCCGCCAGCACCTCGCTCGACAGCCGCCGCGCCGACGCCGACTCGTAGCGCGTGACGAACACGTTCACCACGATCGTCCCGCCCATCACCGCGAACGCCGTCCAGTCCACCGAGATCGCCTCCGAGGTCCGCAGCCGCAGCCAGGCCTCGTGCAGGATGTTCCACGCCGCCGCCGCGAGGAAGCCGCCGATCGCCAGCGCGCCCAGCACCTCGAACTTCCGGTGCCCGTAGGGATGGTCGTGGTCGGGCGCCGCCGCCGCGACCGTGATCGCGACGAGCCCCACGATGTTGCTCGCCCCGTCCAGCATCGAGTGGAACGTGTCCGCCTCGACCGAGAGGGAGTTCGTCGTCCAGGCGATCACCGCCTTGCCCGCCGCCACCGCCACGTTGAGCAGCAGCACGACGAAGAGCACCCAGCGGATGCCCCGGGTCCGGTCGTCGGTGGCCATCCCGAAAGTTTAGCACCCCCGGGAGCCCCGTACTATCATGGGTCCATGCCGACCCGGTCCGGCGGCCGCGCCTGCGTCAACTGCGGGGATCCCTTCCGCGGGCCCGGCGACCTCTGCGGCGACTGCCGCCCCGCCCCCCTCGCCGCCAAGCCCGCCCGCCCCGGGCGCGCCGCGTGCTGCCCCTGGTGCAAGGCCCCCGCCGACTGGCCGGACCTCGGGCGCCTGGAGCGCCGCGTCGGGGGGGTCCTCGAGGTGATCTACTACTGCGGCGCCTGCCGCGCCTTCCTGGAGTCCGCCAGCTGGATGGAGCTGCGCTCCTCGGGGCCTACTCGGTCTTGAACTTCGCCTCGTCCGCCACGAGCTTCTTGTACCCCTCCTCGCCCCGGATCGGATCGAGGTCCTTGTCCACCTGGATCCACCCCAGGTCCTTGAAGCCCGCGTCGACCGCCTTCGCCAATCGCTCCACCGCCTCCGCCTTCTTCCCCTGCCCCGCCAGGATGCAGGCCATGTTGTAGAGCGCCGTCGAGTACTGGTCCGCGGGGATCGAGCCCGGCTCGGGCAGGCCCTCGTAGGCCTTCGCGAAGCGCGCGTAGGTCTCGAGCGCCTCGTCCCTCCGGCCCGTCCGCAGCTGGATCCGCGCCGCGATGGTCATCGAGCGGAACGCCTCCGGCAGCGAGTCCGCCACGCCCGCCTTCAGCGTCTTGTCGAACTCGGCCAGCGTCCGCTTCACGAAGTCGTCCGCCCCCGCCGCGTCGCCCAGCTTGTGCCGAGCGATCAGCCACTCCGACACCCAGTACGCGTCGCGCCCGTCCATGGGCATCGCCTTGATCTTCTTGAGCGCCTCCGCGTCCCCGAACTCCCCGACCGCCATCAGCGCGATCGCCCGCACGTAGTCCCAGTGCAGCATCCCGGGCGACTCCTCGTGCGGCCCGGGCCGGTAATCCTCCTCGAGCACGATCCTCAGGAGCACCGGCAGCGCCCGGTCCTTGCCGAACTTCGCGATCGGCTCGAAGAGCCCCGGGTAGTAGCCGATCGCGCCCTTGTCGCTCAGCATCCCGAGCAGGAGCTTCTCGACGCCGGCCTGGTAGTAGAGCGCCAGGATCGCGGACTCCTCGTCCTTCTTGATCCGGCCCGCCTTCGCGGCCTCCTGCACGGCTTCGATCGCCTTCGGCCCCACGAGCACCAGCGCGTTGCGCGCCTCGGACTTCACCTCGGCGTCCAGGTCCACGAGCAGGCCCATCAGCTCGGGGATCGCCGCGGCGGACTGGATGTAGCCGAGCTGTCGGATCGACTCCTTGCGGATCTTCGCGTCCTCCATCTTCAGCGCGAAGAGGAACTCGGGCTCCGCCTTCGCGCGCATCTGCTTGAGGTACTCCCAGCAGCGGTCGAGGACCGCCTTGTCCTTCTCCGCGCGGAAGAGCTTCGCGATCGCGTCGTACGCCTTCTCGCTTCGGATCTCCTTCAGCCCGTCGATCGCCTTGAGCCGGAGCTCCGGCGTCTTCCCCTCCATCGCCTTCAGGAAGGCCGGCTCCGCCGCGGCCCCCGCGGCCTTGAGGAACTCGAACGCGTCGTTGCGCACCGGGTCGGAGGTCTCGGCCTGGAACATCTCGCCGATCGCGTCCAGCGCCTTCGCGCTCTTGAGGTCCCGGAGCTTCTGGATGCTGAGCTGGCGGACCTGCTCGGAGGCCGCCTTCAGGCCGTCGAGGAGCTGGGGCTCCGCCTTCGCGCCCACGAGCTTCAGGACCTCGAAGGCCTCCGTGATGATCGGGGGGTGCGTCTCCTTGCGGATCAGCTTCGCCATCGGCTCGAGGAGCTCGCCGGCCTCCTTGGTCACCTGCCGCAGGCCCTGCACGGCGCCGAGCCGCACCGTCGCGTCCGCGCTCTCGAGCAGCTTCAGGAGGTGGGGCCGGGCGGGGTCGCCCATGGCCTTGAGGAGCTCGAAGGCCTTGTCCTTCAGGGCCCGATTCGGCTCCTTGTCGTAGAGCGCCGCGGCCTTCTCCGGGCACTTCGTGCTCTTGATCTCGACCAGGGTCTCGAGCGCGCCGAGCCGGACCGCCTCCTCCGCGCTGTCGAGGCACTCGATCATCAGGTCCTCGGCCTGCGCCCCGCAGCGCCGCAGGTACACGAAGGCCGCCGCCTGCACGGTCTTCTCCTCGTCCTTCGACCGGAAGAGCTTCGCGGCCCGGGCGTAGGCGCTCTTCGAGCCCATCTTGTTGAGCAGGTCGAGGCAGATCTTCCGGACGCGGTAGTCCGCGTGGTCCAGGCCCTCCGCGAAGAAGGGCTCGCCCTTCTCGCCGACCTTCTCGAGCTCGACCTTCGCGGCCTGGCGGTCCTCCTCGTAGTCCGAGCCGAGCTGCTCGACGAGCTCGCGGATCCGCTCGTCGGAGAGCTTGCCGTCCTGGAGGACGGGCCCGAGGCAGAGCGCGGCCAGGAGGTAGATCATCGGGACTCACTCCGGTTGGGAGGTTGGACGGACGGAAGGCCCGAAGATTCGACGGAATCCGCCCCGCGGCGGCCTGGTGGACCTGAAGGGGATCGAACCCTCGACCTCGTGAATGCCATTCACGCGCTCTCCCAGCTGAGCTACAGGCCCATCAGTCCGCCGCGGGAGATGCGGGAGGATTCTAGGACCTCCCCCGCCCCCGTGCAACCGTTTCCACGAGCAGGCGCAGGGCGCGGTCCAGCCGCGCCTCCGGCCAGCCCTTCGGCACGTGGATGAAGCCCGCGGGCAGCCGGGGCGCCATCCGCCGCGCGGAGTAGAACAGGTGGTTGCAGACGTAGGTCCCGGCGTGGTGCGAGATCCGCGCCGGGATCCGCCCCCGGCCCAGCGCCCGCAGCAGCGCGTCCAGCGGCAGGGCCGACTCCAGCGCCAGCGGGCCGCCGGGATCGATGGGCCGCCGTCGCGGCCGCGCCCCGGCGTTGTCCGGGACCTCGGCGTGGTCGACGTTGAGCGCCACGGCCTCCAGGCCGAGCTTCTTCGAGCCCGCTGCGAGCCCGAACATCAGCAGGACGTCCGGCCGGCAGGCGTGGATCGCCGCCCGGAGCTGCCGCGCGCTGCGGCGGAACTCGGTGTCGAGGACCCGGCCCGAGACGCGGGCCCGGCCCAGCACGAGGCCGTCGGCCCGGCGCGCCAGCCCCTCCGTGGGGTTGCGCCTGAATTTCGCGAAGGGCCCGAAGCCCGTGACGAGCACCCTCATGCGGCCTTCGGGCGCCTCAGGACCCGGATCCCGATCAGCAGGCCCGCGATCCCGACGACCGCGAGCACGACCAGCGTCCAGTTCGTCCGCTTCGCCGCCTCGACGGCCACGTCGCGCACCGGCTCCCCCACGATCGACTTCACGCCGTCGAGGTACGGCTCGGGGTCGGCCAGGAACGCGGCGAGCGCCGCCGCGCCGAAGATGACGCCCTTGTTCCGCCAGAGGAAGTTGCAGGCCCGGTCGCCGTACTTCTCGATGACGGCGAGCAGCTCCGCCTTCCGGCCGGAGGCCGCGATCGGCTCCGCCAGCTTCGGCAGCAGCGCCCCCGTGGGCGTCCCGTGCCGGCGCAGGAGCAGCGCGATCCCCTCGTCGCCCAGCGCCCGGTGCGCCTTGAGCGCGAGGTCGCCCTCGCTGGCGAGCAGCCGGGCGCCGTCGTCGCCGAACTTGGACAGCAGCGATCCGGCCGCCGCGCCGTGCTTCTCGACCGCCTCGAGCGCGATCCGCGGCCCGACGCGCCGGGCCGCCCGCGCCGCGTCGTCCCCGTAGCGCTCGATGGCCATCGCGAGGCGGGTCTCGACCCGCTCGACGCCCTCCTCCGCGACCTCGCGGGCGAAGCGCGACTCGAGGGCCTCGACGACCTCCTTCGCCAGCCGCCGGGCCGCCGCGGACTGCGCCTCCGCCGCCCCGGCCGCCGCGAGCAGGAGGATCCCGCTAAGCGCGAGCCGCCGCATCCCGCCCTCCTTGGAACCGCTTCACGGCCCGCTCCTCCAGGACCCGGGCGTGCGCCGCGAGCAGCCGCTTCGCCGCCTCGTACGGGCCGTCCACGCCCTCCAGCATCCGCGTGCGCAGCGCCGCGAGCTCCTTGCGCAGCTCCGCGCGCACGGCGTCCTCGCAGGCGTCCCCGACGATCCCGTCGACGATCAGCCCGACGACGACCCCGACGACGATCCCCGCGCCGAGGTTCCACCACGACTGGCTCGCGCCCGCCGCGACCGAGGCCCCGAAGACGCCGGACTGCGCCAGCGCGGTCGTCGCCAGCACCGCGGCGTACTCCGAGCCCGTGATCGACACGAGGTTCATCTCGAGGTCCCGCACGACCTCGGCGCCGATGCCGCTCGAGAGCTCCGCCTTGAGCCTCACGCCCGGCAGCTCGGCCGCGGGTCCGCGCACGGCGAGGTCCACGTCGACCGCCACCTTGGCCTCGCAGGCCTCCAGGACGAAGGCCAGGTCGGCGCGCACGGGGTCGAGCACCTCGCGCTCGAAATCGCCGTCGCGGAAGATGTTCCCCGCGAAGCGCCGGCGCACGTGGGCCTCGAAGTCCTCGCGCGACCAGAACACGGCCCGCCACTTGCCGCGGAAGGACATGAGCTCCTCGACGAGGCGGTCCACGCCGTCGTCGCGGTCGGCGAAGAACTTGTCGATGCGGGCGGAGACGAGGGTCAGGACGCGGGTGCCCTCGGAGGCGTGCAGGCGGACCGACGCGCGAACGCGGTCCGCGGATGGAGTTTCAGCCGGCGGCCGGCAGGACAGGATCGCCAGGAACGCGATCCCCACGAAGCGTTTCACGGTGCCCCCTTGATCCCCCGGGGGCGACATCGATTATACGGCGTCCGCCGCTCAGCGCTGGTACGAATCGAGCTCGAGGACGATCCGCATCTCCTTGCCGCCCGTGAAGCTCCGGACCTGGAGCTTCACGAGGCCCGTGCCGCGGGCGTACCAGGAGACCTGGTCCACGACGACCTCGCCCTGGATGGTCTTGACCGCCTGGATCCGCGCCGCGTTGAAGGTCCCGGCGGGGACGCTGACGCTCTCGTCGCGGACGTAGAGCCCCGTCACGTTCATGAGGACGGGCCCGACGCGCTCGTCGTAGGTCCACGAGTCGCCGACGCGGCCGGGGTACTTCATGACGAGCGCCGGGTCCTCGAGGTCGGTGATGTGGCCGTCGACGAGGACGCGGTGCAGCTTGAGACCGTCGGCCTCCTTGCGCAGCCACTGCTTCTCGAGGACGTTGCCCGTGCGGATCTCGACGACCTTGCAGGGGAAGCGGCCGACCTTCTCGTCGCCCGCGACGGTGCGCGTCTGCAGCACGCCGTTGGAGACGTAGGTCCAGGTGGCGCCCCGCTCGAGGGGCTGGAGGTCGCCGTCCGTCGGGCCGGCGGGCTTGGCCGGGGCCCCGGCGCAGCCCGCGAGGAGCAGCGCCGCCGAGATCGCGCCGAGTCGAGTCATGTCCGCTCCGCTATTTCTTCGGGGGCTCGAAGGACTTCAGCTCGACGAGCCCCTCCTGCTTCTTCCCGTCCCGTTCCACGACCGTGACCTGGCGCACGATGCCGACTCCGGGCGCGTACCAATTGGCCCCGGCGGCCGAGTAGCCGCCGGCCTTCAGCGTCACCTCGACCTTCCAGGCGTCGTGCACCCCCGAGGGCGTCGTCACCGCCTCGCGTCCCGCGACCCGGAACTCCGCGGTCGCCTCGTCCTTGCCGACGCGGCCCTTCCAGGTCCACGCGTCGCCCTCCTTCAAGGGCAGGCGGAGCCGCTCGATGGGCGGCGCGTAGTCCTCGACGCGCTCGCCGACGGCCTGGCGGAGCAGCTTCACGCCCGAGGCGTCCGCCCGGAACCACTCGCGCCGGACGTCGCCGCCGGCCGGGGTCGTCGTCACGAGCACCGCCTCGGCCTCGCCGATCTTCTCGCGGGGGCCGGCCACGACGCGGGCCTCGCGGCCGCCCGAGACGTAGGTCCAGGCCGTGCCCTCGGCGAGCGGGAACAGCTCGCCCCCCGGGTCCTGCGCGACCGGGGCGAGGAGCAGGAGCGCGAGGGCGACGGACCTCATTTCTTCGACTTCTTCTTGGCGTCGTCCGGCCGGCCGGTCGGGATGCGCATCGAGGTCCCGTCGGTGGTGCCGTCGGCGGCGTCGATGGCGGCGATGAGGTCCCGGAGCTCGACGTGCGTGATGCACTTCTTCTTCACGAGCAGGTCGGAGAGCGCGCGGACCGCCATGCTGAGGCGCTCGACATCGTCCTCGAGCGAGCGGATGCGGTCGTCGGCGCCGGCCTTGGCGTCGAGCCGGTCGATGTCGATGTCGGGGAACAGGTTGCCGAGGTAGGCGCGGGCACGTCCCATGGGGCAGCTCCCGTTAGATGGCGGCATGATATCGGGGCCGCGCTCCCGGCGGCAAGGACGGGATATTCCGATATCCCTGCATCCCGGGGGCGGTCCGGCGTGTCACACTCATGGAGATGGATGAACGCGCCTCGATCGAGGGGGCGCTCCGGGGCGACCTCGCCTGCATGGAGCGCCTGTACGACGCGCACCGCGAGATGGTCTTCGCGGTGGGAGTCGCCGTCTGCGGCAACGCGGCCGACGCCGACGAGGTGCTGCAGGAGACCTTCCTCCGCGCGTTCCGCTCGCTGGGCGAGTTCCGGGGCGCCGCGCGCTTCTCGACCTGGCTCTACGCGATCGCGACGCGGACGGCCCTGAACTGGAAGTCCCGCTTCGTGCGCCGCCCCGCGCCGCCCCCGCCCTCCGCGCCGGAGGCCGGGGTCGACCCCCTCGAGCGCGAGGAGCGCCTGGGCCGCCTCGCCTCGGCCATCGACGACCTGCCCGTGCAGCAGCGGCTCGCCCTGACGCTCAAGCACCTCCAGGGCCTGAGCCTCGCCGAGATCGCCGCGATGCAGGGCTGCGCGGTCGGGACGGTGAAATCGAACCTGCACCACGCCATGATGAAGCTGAAGGACTCCCTCGCCGGGATGATGACGCCATGAGCTGCCCCTTCGACGCGAAGCGGATCAGCGCGCTGGCCGCCGGGGCGGCCGACGCCGCCGCGGCCGGGCACGCGGCCTCCTGCGGGTCCTGCCGGGCCCTGCTCGAGGAGCTTCGCGCCGCGGCCGGGTCCCTGGAGCGCCCCGCCTCGCGGGCGACGTTCGGCGATCTCGCGGCCCGCCTCGCCGCCGACCGGCCCGAGGGCTGCGAGCGGCACGCGGAGTCGCTGTCCGCCCTCGCCGCGGGGGAGCGCGAGCCCGAGGCGGAGACCCACCTCGCGACCTGCGCGGCCTGCCGGGACCTGCTCGACCGCCTGCGGGGCGCCTGGGCGGCGGTGCAGGAACTGCCGCGCCCGGTCTCCGCGGCGCGCTTCGACGGGATCCGCCGCCGCGTCGGCGAGCGTCCGATCTTCCGCTACGCCCCGCTCGCCGCGACCCTGCTGCTCGGGATCGCGATCGGCTGGCTGAGCACGCGGCCGGTGGCGCCCGAACCGACGCCCCTCGAGCGCCTCCTCGACGCCGCGGGCCGCTCCGACTCCTGGCTCCAGGCCGAGGCGCGGCGCACTCGCATCGACGTCCCCGAGATCGTCGCGGCGCTGTCCAACCCGGCCCAGCGGGCGGCCGCGATCCGGCTGCTCGACGCCGTGGGCGGGCCCCGGGCCGAGGAGGCCCTCGCCTCCGCGCTGGGCGCCGACCCCGCGACCGACGCGGAGGTCGCCTCCGCCCTCGCGCGGCGCGGCCTCGAGGTCGCCCGCATGACCGAGCTGGGGCGCGAAGGGCGCCGGGACATCCTGCGGGCCCTGCTCGCGGCGGCCCCCGAGGGCTGCGCCGAGGCGGCCCTGGGCGCGCTGCGGGACGCCGAGCTGCGCCCCTCCGCGCGGCGGGCCCTGCTCCTGCGGCCCGAGCGCGAGCTGCGCCAGGTGCTCGGCCTCTACTCGTACGGACCGACGCCCGACGAGGCCGCGGCGCTCGTCGGCATCGGGCACCCCCTCGTCCGGGACTGCGCGATCGAGGCCGCGGCGCTGAGCCGCAGCCACCGCGAGGCCTGCCTCGCGATGGCCCTCCGCGAGCGCGACGTCGACTTCCTCATGGAGGCGGCGGGCGAGGACTCGCTGGCCGCGAAGACCCTGGACGCGATCGCCGGCTGGGACGGCCCCGAGCTGACCGGGGAGCTCCGCCGCGGCCTGCGCACGCCGGCGCTGCGGCTCGGCGCGGTGCGCCTCGCGGGCCGGCTGCAGCTCGCCGAGCTCGCGCCCGCGATCCTGGCGATCACGGCCGCCGCCCCGCCGCGCGAGGAGCGCCCGCTGATCATCTTCTCGGAGGATCCGGCCGCGCCGGGCCCGCCGAACCCGCTGCACGAGTCGGGGCTGGAGGCGCTGGGGCGCATCGCGGGCCGGAGCTTCGCCTCGGTGTCCGAGGCCGCGGACTGGGTGCGGAACCGCTAGTCGCGGAGCTTCGGCAGCTCCTCGTTGAGGTAGGCGACGATCTGGCGCGTGTCGGTGCCCGGGCCGAAGAGCCGGCCGACCCCCTTCTTCGCCAGCGCCCGCTCGTCCTCGGGCGGGATGATGCCCCCGCCGCAGAGCAGGACGTCCTTCATCCCCGCCTTGTTCATCAGGCGGCGGATCTCCGGGAAGAACGTCATGTGGGCCCCGGAGAGGATCGACACGCAGACCGCGTCGACGTCCTCCTGGAGGGCGGCCGTGACGATGTTGTCGCTCGTCTGGTGCAGGCCGGTGTAGATCACCTCGAAGCCCGCGTCGCGCAGCGCGGCGGCGACGACCTTGGCCCCGCGGTCGTGGCCGTCGAGGCCCGGCTTGGCGACGAGCACGCGGCGCTTGCGGGCCGGCTTCGGCTCGTGGACGGCGACGGCGGACGGTTTCTTGGCCATGGTGCCTTCTACCAGTAGGTGGGCGGCTCCCGCCACTCGCCGAACTCCTTGCGGAGCACGTCGACGATCTCGCCCATCGTGACGTCCGCCTTCACGGCGGCGAGGATGGGCGGCAGGAGGTTGTCCTTCGTCTTGGCGGTCGCGGCGACCTTCGCGAGGGCGCGCTTCACGCCCCCGTTGTCGCGCCGGGCCCGGAGCTTCTTCACCCCGGCGACCTGGGCCTTCTCGACCTTCGCGTCGACCTTGAGGAGCGGGATGTCCTTGGGCTCCTCGACGTACTCGTTGATGCCGACGTTGATGTAGCGCTTCTCCTCGACGGCGCGCTGGAACTCGAAGGCGGCGCGGGCGATCTCGCGCTGCGGGTAGCCCTTCTCGATCGCGGGGATCATGCCGCCCATCCCCTCGATGGTCGCGAAGATCTTCTCCGCCTCCTCCTCCATCCGGGTCGTCATCGCCTCGACGAAGTACGAGCCGGCGAGCGGGTCGATGACGTCGGTCAGGCCGCTCTCGTGGGCGAGGATCTGCTGGGTGCGGAGGGCGATCTTGACGGCGTGCTCGGTGGGCAGGGCGAGGGCCTCGTCCATGGAGTTCGTGTGGAGCGACTGCGTGCCGCCGAGGACGCCCGCGAGGGCCTCGATGGCGGTGCGGACGATGTTGTTCTCCGGCTGCTGGGCGGTCAGGGAGCAGCCCGCGGTCTGCGTGTGGAAGCGGAGGCGCCAGCTCTCCGGGTTCTTCGCGCCGTAGCGGTCGCGCATCCGCCGGGCCCAGATGCGCCGGGCCGCGCGGAACTTCGCGATCTCCTCGAAGAAGTTCATGTGGCTGTTGAAGAAGAACGACAGCCGGGGCGCGAAGACGTCCACGGGGATCCCGGCCTTGAGGCCGAATTCCACGTAGGTGAATCCATCCATGAGCGTGTAGGCGAGCTCCTGGAGGGCCGTGGAGCCGGCCTCGCGGATGTGGTAGCCGCTGACGGAGATGGTGTTCCACTTCGGGACGTGGTCCGCGCAGAACGCCATCGTGTCCGTGATGATCCGCATCGACGGCAGGGGCGGGAAGACCCACTCCTTCTGCGCGATGTACTCCTTGAGCATGTCGTTCTGGATCGTGCCCCGGAGCTTCGCGGCGGGGACGCCCTGCTTCTCGGCCGTGGCGACGTAGCAGGCGAAGATGATCGCCGCGGTCGGGTTGATCGTCATCGACGTGGAGACCCCGTCCATGGGGATCCCGTCGAAGAGCGTCTCCATGTTCTCGAGCGAGCAGATGGCGACGCCCTCGCGGCCGACCTCGCCGCGGGCGCGCGGGTGGTCGCTGTCGTAGCCCATCAGGGTGGGCATGTCGAAGGCGACCGAGAGGCCGGTCTGGCCATGCTCGAGGAGGTACTTGAAGCGCTCGTTCGTGTCGCGGGCCGTCCCGAAGCCCGCGAACATCCGCATCGTCCAGAGCTTGCCCTGGTACATGGACTCGTGCGGGCCGCGCGTGAACGGGAAGCGCCCGGGCTGGCCCAGGTCGCGCTCGGGGTCGAAGTTCTCCAGGTCCAGCGGGGTGTAGAGGAGCCGGTCCTCGGGGACGATCGAGTTCGGGAACCGGGAGCGCTTCTCGGTCTTCGCCTTGGACGCCGACGCCTTCCATTCGGCGTAGGACTTCTCGAGGATGCTCATCGCGGTTTCAGCGCCTCCTGCAGCAGGATGTCCGCCGCCCCGTAGCTCGACCGGGTGTGATTTAACACCTCCCCAGCGAGGGTTGCAAGCCTGCTCCCCGTGCCGGGGGCCGACCAGAGGTCGCGCTGGATCATGAACTCGACGAGTTCCCGGAGCCGGTTGCTCGCGTTGCCGAGGCGCCGCTCCCGGAAGCCGCCGTCGGCGCGCCGCGCCGCGACGTAGGCCTCCGCCGCCGCCAGCAGTTCGGGGATCCCCTTCCCCTTGTAGGCCTCGCTCTGCAGAATCGGGATGCCGCTCTTCCGCGCCGTGCGGAGGTCGAACGCGCTGCGCAGGTCGTGCTCCAGCTTGTCCGCGCCCGCCCGGTCCGCCTTGTTGATCAGCAGCAGGTCGGCGATCTCCATCAGGCCGGACTTCATCGCCTGGATGCCGTCGCCCGATTCCGGCGAGAGGATGACCACCGTGCAGTCCGTCGCGCGGGCGATGTCCACGTCGGACTGCCCCACGCCGACGGTCTCGATCAGGATCCAGGCCAGGCCCGCGCCGTCCAGCACGTCCGCGGCGTCCTGGGTCGCCCTCGAGATGCCCCCCATGCTGCCCCGGCTGGCCATGGAGCGCATGAAGACGCCAGGGTCTTCGAGGAGCTTGGCCATGCGCACCCGGTCGCCGAGGAGCGCGCCTCCCGTGAAGGGGCTGGTGGGATCGACGCTGATCACGCCGACCGCCTCGCCGCGCGCCCGGATGACGCCGATGAGGGCGTCGATCGTCGTGGATTTGCCGACGCCCGGGGGGCCGGTGAAGCCGAGCCGGACGGCCTTTCCGGTGCGGGGGGCGAGGGCGTCGAGGAGGGCCCGCCCCTCGGGGGTGCCGTTCTCGACCGCCGAGATGGCGCGGCTGATCGAGCGGGGATCGCCCTTGCGCACGCCGTCGGCGAGCGATGGCATGGCGGCGAGTGTAGCAACGGGGCGGATGGGGGTCCACGAACGTGGTACAATGGCCGATTCATGACTACCCGGCCCCGCGGCCGGCGCCTGGGCCTCTTCGGCGGGAGTTTCGATCCGGTCCACTGGGGCCACCTGGTCCTGGCGGAACGGGCCGCGGAGGACCTGGGGCTGGACCGGATCCTCTTCGTCCCGGCAAGGGTGAATCCCCACAAGACGGGGACCCCGCCCGCCCCCCCGTCGGCCCGCCTCGCGATGCTGAGGGCCGCCGTGCGGGGCAATCCGCGCTTCGCCGTCTCCGGCGTCGAGCTGGAGCGCCGGGGCCCGTCCTACACGATCGACACGGTGGATAAGCTGAACCCGGGGGCCGGGGGGACGCTGTACCTGCTATTGGGGTCGGACGCCTTCGCGGGCCTGTCGGGCTGGAAGCGGCCCGGCGAGCTCGGCGAGCGCGTCGTGTTCGGCGTCTTCGGCCGCCCGGGGGCCCCGGATGGGGCTCCGCCGAGGGAGGCGAAGCGTGTGGTCCGCCTGCACTCGCCGCGGATCGAGATCTCGTCGACCGAGATCCGGCGACGCGTGCGCGAGGGGCGGTCGATCCGCTACCTTGTCCCCGATTCCGTGGCCGCGATCATCCGGAAACGCAACCTGTACAAGAGCGCATGATCCTGGTGCTGAGAAAGCCGGCCGAGCTCTTCGTGGGCGCCTGCCACCTGGCGGGGACCGTCCTGGAGCTCCTCGTTCGCACCGTCACCGCCCTTCGCTACGCTCCCCGGCGCCGCGCCGAGATCGTCACCCAGACTTTCCGCGCGACCTATGGCTCCCTGCCGGTCACCATGCTGACCGCCCTCTTCACGGGGATGATCCTCGCCTTCCAGACCGGGATCGAGCTCACCCGCTTCGGCCAGGAGAACAGCGTGGGGTTCGTCGTCGCCGCGACCATGGTCCGCGAGATGGGGCCGATCATGACCGCGATCGCGCTGGCGGGCCTCATGGGCTCCAGCTACGCGGCCGAGCTGGGCACGATGAAGGTCAGCGAGGAGATCGACGCCCTCGACGTGATGTCGATCGACCCCGTGGCCTTCCTGGTCCTGCCCCGGGTGCTCTCTCTCGTCCTCGCGTCGGTCGCCCTGACCATCCTCGTCAACGCGGTCGGCATCGGGGGCGGGGCCATGGTGGCCACGGTCAACTTCAACGTGAGCCTGGACGTGTACTTCGACAACGCGAAGTGGATCCTGGACCTCAAGGACATCTGGCTGGGCCTCGTGAAGGCCGGCCTCTTCGGGCTGGCCACGGCCCTCCTGGGCTGCCGCGAGGGCTTGGCCACGGAGAACGGCGCCGAGGGCGTCGGACGCTCCACCCAGCGGACCGTGGTGCTCTCGTTCATCTTCGTCCTCGTGCTCGACCACCTCATCAACTGGGGCGACCAGCTCCTCTCCCGGCTCACCTGGGGGCCCGGGGCATGAGCGACGCCGCGCGGGTGGACCACCCGGAGCCCGTCCGGTACGCCGCGATGCTCCCGGCCGCCGTCGAGCTCGTGGACCTGCACAAGAGCTTCGGCGAGCGGGAGGTGCTCCGCGGCGTGACCCTCTCGATCGCCAAGGGCGAGACGATGTGCATCATCGGCGGCTCGGGCACGGGCAAGAGCGTGACGCTGAAGCACATCGTGGGCCTGCTGCGGCCCGACTCGGGCACCGTCCGCATCGGCGGCGTGGACATCTTCGCCGCGGGAGCCGCCGAGCTGGGCGAGGTCCGGAAGCGGATCGGCTTCCTCTTCCAGGGCGCGGCCCTGCTCAACTCGATGGACGTGTTCGAGAACGTCGCCCTGCCCCTCCGGGAGCACGAGCGCCCGCCCGAGGACGAGGTCAGGCGGCGGGTGATGGAGAGGCTCGACCTCGTGGGCCTCGCGGACGCGGCGGCCAAGATGCCCGCCATCCTCTCGGGCGGCATGAAGAAGCGGGTCGGGCTGGCCCGCGCGATCATCCGCGACCCCGAGGTGGTGCTCTACGACGAGCCGACGGCCGGGCTCGACCCCGTGGTCAGCGCGACCATCAACCGGCTGATCGTATCCCTCCAGGAGAAGCTGGGCGTCACCAGCCTCCTCGTGACGCACGACATGGCGAGCGCCTTCGAGGTCTCCGACCGGATCGCGTTCCTGCTCGAGGGACGCGTCCACAAGCTGGGGACCCCGGGGGAATTCCAGGGCTCCGACGATCCCGCGGTGCGGCAGTTCATCCGCGGGGAGGCCGAGGGCCCCCTGACCCGAGACAACGCGAGGTGACCATGGCCAAGACCTACTGGGTGGGGTTCTTCTTCTTCGTCGCGCTGGTCGTGCTCCTCTTCGGCTCGCTGAAGGTCAGCGACATCCGGATCACGAAGCCGACGCGGATCAAGATCCTCTTCGACAAGGTGGAGGGCCTGCGCAAGGGCGACGACATCCGCTGCGACGGCCTGGTCGTCGGAAAGATCTCGAGCCTGGAGCTGGACAAGCGCGGCGGGGTGAAGGTCTACGGCCACCTGTACGAGGCGCTGGAGCTCCACCAGGGGTACTTCGTCCAGGTCGAGAGCTTCTCCGTCTTCGGCGGCAACCACGTCTCGCTCAACCGGGGTGACCTCTCCGCGCCGCTACTCCCCGCGGGGACGGAGCTGGTGGGCCGGGCGAAACCGAGCGCCATCGCGGAGGCGGGGAACATACTCATGGAGAACCGGTCCGCCATCCGGGACGCCATCGCGGCGATCACCGAGACCTCGAAGGAGGTCAAGGGGCTCGCGACGGACCTCCGCGAGGGAAAGGGCACGATCGGGAAGCTGGTCCGCGACCCGCAGCTCTACGACGACGCGGCCGCGGCCATTTCGGACTCGCGCCTGATGATGAAGGACGTCCGGGACGCGGTCCAGCGGATGACCCTCACCCTGGACAAGGTGAACTCCGGCCAGGGCACCGCGGGCAAGCTGCTCAACGACCCCTCGCTCTTCGACGAGACCAAGGGCCTGGTCACGGACCTGCGGACCGACTTCAAGGCGATCTCGGCCGACCTGAAGGAGGCCGTGCGCTCCGTGCGCGAGGCCGCCGACAAGGCCAACAACGGCCAGGGCGCCGTGGCGAAGCTCCTCAACGACCCCAAGCTGGGCGAGGACCTCCAGAAGTCGGTCGAGAACGTGCGCGCCGCCTCGGACGCGATCCGCTCGATCACGGAGAAGACGGCCCGCGGCGAGGGCACGATCGGCAAGCTCTTCCAGGAGGAGGACCTCTACAAGTCCGCGAAGAAGACCCTGGAGGACGTGGACCGCACCCTCGGCCGGGCGGCCCGCGCGAAGGTCTTCGTCGGCGGCGAGTACCGCCCCTACCCCGACAGCGGGATGGACATCAACAAGTTCTGGCTGCGCATCTGGCCCAGCGAGGACAAGTACTTCATCGCCGGCGCCTCCTTCCTCGCGCTCCACGAGGACAGCGAGCTCAACTTCTCCGAGAAGGCGGAGGGGGAGGGCGAGACGTTCTTCAAGCCCGACTTCCTGGTCATGTACAAGATCCCCTGGTTCTTCGACCGGACCGTGGGGATGAAGTTCGGCTTCCTCGAGGGCAAGGTCGGCGGCGGCGTCGAGTGGAGCTACCAGCTCGGCGACTACCCCTTCCAGCTCATCTACGAGATCCGCGACTCCTACGGCAGCGTGCACGACGAGGACCTCGACGAGGAGATCCGCGGGCCGATGCAGCGCCTCTTCGTCCGCCTGCCGCTCTGGGGCCAGTCGGGCACCGAGTGGTGGCAGAAGCTGCTCTACGCCGTGAAGCTGACCGCGGGGGTGAGCCGGCTCCAGGACGACCCGGAGTTCTTCATCGGCTTCGGGCCGGAGTGGGAGGACGAGGACATCCGCACGCTGGTCTCGCTGGTCGGCCTGGCGCGCTAGGCGAATCCGGCCCGGCGGAGGAAGGCCCTCGTGATCCGCGACGGCTTCGGCCGGCGCGCGAGCTTCACGAGGACGTCCGCCTCGAGGTTGACGAGGTCGCCGCGGCGGGCGCGGCCGAGCGTCGTCACGGCGAGCGTGTGCGGGATCAGGGCGACGGTGAACGAATCCGTCCCCGCGTCCGCGATCGTCAGGCTGACGCCGTCCACGGTGATCGAGCCCTTGGGCACGAGGTAGGGCGCCGTCCGCCCGTCCACCCCGATCTCCATCTCCACGCCGCCCCGCTTCCGGCTGATCCGCAGGATGCGGCCCGTGCCGTCGACGTGGCCCTGCACGACGTGGCCGTCGAGGCGCCCGCTCGCGGGCAGCGCGCGCTCGAGGTTGACCCGGTCGCCCCTCTTCAGACCGCCCAGCGTGCTGCGCGAGAGCGTCTCGGGGATCGCGTCGAAGGCGAGCCCGCCGAGGGCCGTGAGGCAGACGCCCTGGACGGCGACGCTGGCGCCGTCGGGGACCTCGAAGGGGCCGGAGATCTCGAGGCGGCGCCCGTGGCGGGTGCGGCGGACCGCCGTCACGCGCCCGACGGCCTCGACGATGCCGGTGAACATGGGGTCAGGGTAAAAGAAAAACGGGGGCCGGTGAAGGCCCCCGTTTGGAATGCCGGGTCCGGGACTACTTGCCGAGTCGGCCCGCGACGGCCGCCCAGTCGATGTTCGAGAAGAAGTCCTCGATGTACTTGGCCCGCTCGGCGGGGCGCCGGTACACCATGAACGCGTGCTCCCAGACGTCCATGACGAGCACGGGCTTGAAGCCCGCGAGGTTGCCCTCCTCGTGGAGGGTGATCCAGTTGTTCGAGAGGGCGCCGGTGACGGGGTCCTGGTACGTGATGACCCAGCCCACGCCGCGGAGCTTGCCGGCGGCCACGAACTCCTCCTTCCACTTGTCGAAGGAGCCCCAGGTGCCGGAGACGGCCGCGCCGAACGAGTCGGGCGCCGCGCCGCCGCCGCCGACCTTCAGGTTGTCGAAGTAGTACTCGTGCAGGCGCATGCCGTTGTACTCGAAGCCCAGCCGGCGCTTCAGCTCGGCGTACTCGGGCTCGCCCGTCTTTCCGCCCTGGAAGAGGTCCCAGAGCTTCTTGTTGAGCAGGTTGCTGTTCTTGACGTAGCCCGCGTAGAGCGCGAGGTGGACTTCGACCTGATCGTTGGGGATCCCGTTGAGGCCCCGGAGCTTCGAGTAGTCCTTCTCCTTGTACTCCGCGAATCCGGCCATGTGGCGTCTCCTTGTCTAGATATGTACAGCCAGGGCTGTCCATAATAGGCGTGGGCGCCGGGGCGTCAAGGGAATTCGCCGGAGGGCCCGGCCGTCTTAGCCATTGACTTGCGGCCCCCCTTCCCTAGAATCTTGGGTTCCCGCGGCCGGGGAAAAGCTCCCTAATGCGCATCGACGTGGTGACGCTCTTCCCGGGGATGTTCGGCGGGGTGCTCGGCGAGAGCATCCTGAAGATCGCCCGGGGCAAGGGCGTCGTCGAGGTGAACCTCCTCAACCTGAGGGACTTCACGCTCGACAAGCACCGGAAGGTCGACGCGCCTCCCTACGGGGGGGGCCCCGGCATGGTGATCCAGGCGGACCCGGTGTTCCGGGCGGTGGAGCACCTGCGCGGGAACGGCGCGGAACGGTCCGCGCTCGTGCTGCTCTCTCCCGCGGGGAAGAAGCTGACCCAGCGGCTCGTCGCGAAGCTGGCGAACGAGGAGGGCCTGATCCTCCTCTGCGGCCACTACGAGGGATTCGACGAGCGCGTCGTGGAGGGGCTGAAGCCCCTCGAGCTGTCCATCGGGGACTACGTGCTGACCGGCGGCGAGCTGCCGGCGATGGTGCTGATCGACGCGGTGACGCGGCTGCTCCCGGGCGCCGTGGGCTGCGCGGGGTCGGTCGAGGACGAGTCCTTCGCGGAGGGGCTCCTCGAGCACCCGCACTACACGCGGCCGAGGGAGTACCGGGGGATGGCGGTGCCCGACGTGCTGCTCAGCGGGCACCACGGGAACGTCGAGAAATGGCGCCGGGAACGGCGGGCGGAGCGCACGGAGGCGCGCCGGCCGGACCTGGCGAGGAAGAAACGGAAGACGACCAGGAAGGAACGGTAACGACATGCGGACCATCGACCCGATCGAGAAGGAATTCCTCAAGGCCAGCGTGACGAAGTTCGACGTCGGCGACTCCGTCGACGTCCACGTCAAGATCATCGAGGGCGACAAGGAACGCATCCAGATCTTCGGCGGCATCGTCATCGGCCGCCAGCACCAGGGCCTCGGCGAGACCTTCACGGTCCGCCGCATCGTCCAGGGCGAGGGCGTGGAGCGCATCTTCCCCGTCCACTCGCCGCGCGTCGCCACGATCGAGGTCAAGAAGAAGGGCAAGGTCCGCCGCGCCAAGCTGAACTACCTCCGCGACCGCGTCGGCCGCGGCCAGAAGGTCGAGGAGAAGATCGGCTCGGCCGCCGAGGCCGCCCAGGCCGACGCCGCGCAGGCCGCCGCCCAGGCCGCCGCCGCGCCCGCCCCGGCCCCCGCCGCCCCGGCGGCGCCCGCGAAGTCGTGATTGAAGCGGCGCTCCGCGCCGCCTAGAATCGCGTCATGAGAGGGGATCCCCGCGGGGCCGATCCGGCCTTCGAGGACACGCTCCGCCCCGCCACCTTCGCCGACTTCACCGGCCAGGCGCCCGTCCTCCGCAACCTGACCGTCTTCGTCACGGCCGCCCGGGAGCGCAAGGAGCCCCTCGACCACGTCCTCTTCACCGGCATGCCGGGCCTCGGCAAGACCACGCTCGCCCGCATCATCGCCCGCGAGATGCGCGGCAACCTCGTCACGACCAGCGGCCCCGCCATCACCAAGCCCGGCGAGCTCGTCGGCCTGCTCACGAAGCTCGAGCCCGGCGACGTGCTCTTCATCGACGAGATCCACCGCATCCCGCCCAAGGTCGAGGAGTACCTCTACATCGCGATGGAGCAGTTCTTCGTCACGATCCCCGTGGACTCCGGCCCGACGGCGCGCACCGTGAACCTGCCGCTCAAGCGCTTCACGCTCGCCGGCGCCACGACCCGCGAGGGCCTGCTCTCCAAGCCCTTCCACGACCGCTTCAAGATCCGCGAGAAGCTCGAGTACTACCCGGCCGCGGACCTCGTGAAGATCCTCGGCCGCTCCGCGCGGCTGCTCGGCATCGGCCTCGACCCCGCCGCCGCGACGATGATCGCGGGGCGCGGCCGCGGCACGCCGCGCATCGCCAACAACCACCTCCGCCGCATCCGCGACCTCGCCCAGGTGAAGGGGGCGAAGTCGATCACCGTCGCGCTCGCCGAGGAGGGGCTCGCGATGCTGGGGGTCGACGCGCTCGGCCTCGAGGAGCTCGACCGGCGCATCCTCCGCGTCCTCTGCGGCCAGCCCGAGGCCGTGGGCCTCAAGACCGTCGCCGCGGCCGTGGGCGAGCAGGAGGACACGATCGAGGAGGTCTACGAGCCCTACCTGCTCCAGCAGGGGCTGCTCCAGCGCACGTCGCGGGGCCGCCGCGCCTCCGCCGCCGCCTACGCCCACCTCGGGATCGCCGCCCCCAAGGCGGAGAGCTCGCTCTTCTAACGGACCTCCAGGACGAACGCGAGGTCCAATCCCGTCCCGTCCGGAGTCGGCTCCGCCTGGAAGGCCGCCCACTTGAAGTAGTCGAGCGCCCTCGCCACGGCCCGCAGCTCCCGCTCCTTGTCGCCGATGCGCTCGTTGAGCACGCGCTGGAACATCTCGTCCAGGTCGGCGGGCTGGACCATGTCGTTCTGGAGTTCCCGCCGCAGGGCCTGGCGGAAGCGGTCGTTGTCCACCGCCTGCGACGCCAGGATCGGGTAGAAGCCCTCCAGCCCCTCGCGGATCGACGGCCCCCAGAGGAAGCCGCTCGCCGTCCCGCCCGCGACGAGCACGCGGTTGAGCCCCAGGGCCTGCAACCGGCGGCGCGCGTCCTCGTGGAACTTCTGCGCGCTCATCGACGGCGCCTGGTTCGCCAGGCAGGCCATCGCCTCCTTGAGGAAGCGCGGGTTGTTGCCCACGATCAGGGCCTCGCCCGTCACCGCGTAGCAGGCGGCGAGGTAGTTGTTCCACCCGAGCAGGTCCGGCGAGTACGTGTAGGCCCGGGCCGGGCAGCCGCCCACCTCGAAGTCCTCCGCCCGCAGCTTGTCGCGCAGGTCCTGCGTGGCGCGGTCGATGATGCGCTGCAGCGCGGTCGCCGCGCCCGTCGGGTCCGACGAGCGGAGGTAAAGCGCCGTCGAGGCGTAGGTCCGGCCGTTCTCCCCCTCCGTCGCGCCGAAGATCACGGACACGGGCCCGTCCAGCCGAGACACGACCTCCTCCTCGAAACGGTTCGTGTCGAGCACGGAGACCATCGGCCCGAACATCTCGCGGGCGAAGCGGTCGAGCTCGCCCGGGGACGGCTTCGTCGCGTCCGTGATCCGCTTCAGCCACGCCCAGAACGCGGGCGAGTCGACGTTGTAGAGCACCGTGCCCACGCCCGTCGGCGGCACCATGTGGACCGCGTCCGTCGGCGCCGGATCGGACCGCCGCGGCGGCACGCCCTCGGCCCGGGCCCGCAGCACGACGGAGCCCTGGTCGACGTCGAGCTCCACCCGCACCCGGTCCAGCTTCTCCCAGTCCGCGAAGAGCAGGAAGCCCCCGGCCGGGTAGCCCTGCAGGAGCGGCTTCAGCTTCTTGGCCGAGCCCGTCGCCGCGACGGCCGCCTTGGGGGGCGCCACCGGCCCGCGCCGCTCCAGCGCCGAGCGCAGCAGCGACTCGTCGTCGGACACGATCACGACCGCGCCCTGGATCGCGATCCAGGTCCTCCCGACCTTGAGCACCGACGAGCCCCCCACCGTCGCCCGCTGCGCGCCCAGGAGGCCCGGGGCGATCGACGCGCCGGGGAGCAGGAGGAACTCGCGCCAGCCCAGCCGGGTCGCCGCGCAGATCCTCGGCCCCGACGGCGTGTCCTTGAGAGCGACCATCACGTCGCGCCCCGCGTAGCGCAACAGCGACTCCTCGCGATAGGCCGGGTGGGACTCGAGCCAGCGCACGTCGTCCAGCTGGTCCAGCGTCGGCACGCCGAGCGCCCCGAGGAGCGAGTTCATCTGCGCGCGGACGGCGGTGTCCTGCTGGAGCTTGCGCCGGAAGACCTTCCAGGCCGCCGTGTCCTGCACGCGGCGCCACGTCCCCGCGCCGTCCACGCAGCGGAGCACCCAGTCCGCCTCCGCGGGCGCGTAGATCCCCGCCGGGGCCCTCGACGCACCGAGGTACTGGAGCGATCGGCCGCCCACGTAGAGCGCCGCGAGCGCGGCGAGGGCGAGGAACGACCAGATCGGGGCCTTCCACCACCAGCGGAGGCGGCGGAAACGCTCGAGGAGGGCCGCGATCATCCGTACCGCCGCAGTTCCCAGAGCAGGTGCCTCAGCTCGGGCAGGAGGATCTCCTCGACGGCCAGCCGCACCCCCCCGGGCGAACCCGGCAGGGCCGCGACCAGGCAGCCGTCGTCGGTGGCCACGAGGCAGGCCCGCGACATGAGCGCCGCGGTCCCGATCTCCTTCTCGCTGGCCCGGCGGAACAGCTCGCCGAACCCGGGCAGCTCCCGCCCCGCGTACCCGAGCACCGCGTCGGCCGAGAGGTCCTTCTTCGAAATCCCCGTGCCGCCGATCGTGAGCACGACGTTCGCCCCGCCCTTGATCGCCTTGGCGATCCCCTCGGTGACCGCCTTGCGGTCGTTCCGCAGGATCTCGTGGAGCACGACCTCGTGGCCGTACTTCGCGAGGATCTCGAACGCGAGCTTGCCCGAGACGTCGGTGTCCGCCGTCTTCGTGTCGCTCACGACGAGCAGCGCGACGCGGACGGGCCCGGAATTCCGCTCGGCCGCGTCCTTGTGGTCCTGGTCGCCCATGGGGTGCTCCTTGAACGACCCCGGGGGGCCCGGGGATGGGCCCATCCTAACCTTCGAATTGACAAGCCCGCCCGTACAACTAGGATCGGGCACCCGTGAACGACCGCGAAACTCGGCTCATGCTCAGGGTCCGCGAGGGCTCCGAGGAGGCCTTCCGCGAGCTCTACGAGCTCTACCGGAAGCCGCTCGCGAATTTCCTCTACCGCCTCTGCTGGAACCGCTCGCGCGTCGACGACCTCGTGCAGGAGGTCTTCCTCCGCCTCTGGCGCGCGCGGGGCTCCTACGAGCCCACGGCGAAGGTCTCGACCTACGTCTTCCGCATCGCCTCGAACCACTGGATCAACGAGGCGGCCAAGCGGCGCGAGCAGGCCCTCGGCGGGGCCGACCAGGCGGGCGGCACGGATCCCTCGGCCCCCCTCGTGCAGTCCGAGGTCCAGGCCGCCGTCCGGCGCGCCATCGACGCCCTCCCCGAGGGCGAGCGGATGTGCCTCGTCCTCAGCGAGTACAATGGCCTGAAGTACGCCGAGATCGGCGAGGTGCTCGGCATCCCCGTCGGCACGGTGAAGAGCCGCGTGTTCAGCGCGGTCGGCCGGCTCCGGGAGTCGCTGAAGGGCCTGCAGAACCCGTAGCGATTTCGGCCGCTAGGTGGTCGGGGACATCGTAAGGACTGGTAGCCATGCGCAAGCTCCTGCTGCTCATCCTCCCCGCGCTGCTCTCGGGCTGCATCCTGCACGACGAGCGCCCGGCCCGGCGCGTCATCCCGGCCCGGCAGCCCGTCTCCGCCGAGGAGATCGGCGCGATGTGGCGCGGCGGCCTGACGGCGGAGACCATCCGCGCCGAGATCCGCTCCGAGGGCGTCATCGCCAAGCTGACCACGGACGAGATCGTGGCCCTCAAGGAGGCCGGCGTCCCGGAGAACGTGATCGCGGCGGCCATCTCGGCCCCGGTCACGACCCCCTCCCCCGCCGTCGTCGTCGAGGAGGACTGGCGGTACGAGCGGTACGGCGTCGATTTCTCCGAGGCCGCGTTCGGCCTCGGCATGCTGTTCGGGTGGGGACTCGGCGGCTGGCACGGCGGACCCCGCCATTCGCACTGGCACCGCAGCCGGTGGTAGGAGGCACGATGAAGCGCTCGCTGATCGCCCTGGTCCTCGTCCTCGCGGCCCCGCTGGCCGCGGGCGCCGACACGACCAAGGAGGACCTCAAGAAACTCGCGAAGGCCGGCTGCGGCGACGAGGTGCTGCTCGCCTACCTGCGCGCGAACGGCCCGCTCGCCTCGGTCAGTTCGGACGACCTCGTCGAGCTCAAGGCGGCCGGCCTGAGCGACAAGGTCCTCGCCGCTCTGCTGGCGCCCCCGCCCGCGGCGGCCGTGACCCCCGCCCCCGCGGCGGGCCCGACGGAGCTCAACGCGTACCGCGTCGTCCCGGAACCGCCGCGCGAGACCTACTACGTCGAGCGGCCCGTCTACTACTCGACCTACCCCGCGGTGTCGACCTACTACGTGCCGTCGTACTCCTGGGGCTACCGCTCCTGCTCGCCGGGGTGGTCCTCGTACACGCGCTACGGATCCCGGGGCTCGTATTCCTACTGGGGCCCCTCGCTCTCGGTCGGCTACTCCTGGGGCCGCCACCGCCACGGCGGGTGGAGCGTCGGGGTCCGCTGGTAGGCCGTCGACGGGAAAATAGAAACGCCCCGCGCGGAGTCGCGCGGGGCGTTTTCGGTTCCGGGGATCACTTCTTGCGCGAGAGCTCCAGCACGTGGGGCTGTCCGTCCTTGCCCCCCTCCGACTTCCCCCAGCGCGCCGTCACGTGGTCGGCGTCGGTGAAGGCCAGCTCGAGCCGGTGCATGTGGACCACGTTGACGTCCGGCGCGTTCCCGAGGGCGACGCGCTCGAACTTCAGCGACTTGCCGTCGAAGGCCGCGTCGGCCTTCAGCTTCGGCTGGTTCGCCAGCATGCAGTAGTGCGTGAGCACGAGGTCCTTCCCGTCCATCGTGTAGACGGTGAGCATCTCGTGCGGGCTGCCGGGGAAGTGCGTCTCGACCAGCGCCGAGCCCGCCGCGGTGAGGCGGAAGCTCGACATGACCGCCTTCCCGTCCGGCCCGGTCCAGTCCCCGACCAGGGATTTCAGCTTCGTCCAGCGCGGGTCCTCGGCCTTCCCGTCCTGGCCCGAGGCCGCTCCCGACGCGACGAGCAGCGCGAAGAGCGCCGCCAACCAGCATCTCATGGCTTCCTCCGTGTAGGGTCTATACAGCTTCGGTCGCCCGACGCGGATTCTTGAATCACGCCCGGTGGCGCTTGGTCGCCACGACGTCCAGGTCGAGGCCGGAGGCCTTCCCCTCCGCGAGCAGGTGATGGCCCAGGCCGGCGATCATCGCCGCGTTGTCCGTGCAGTACTTCGGCGGCGGGAAGTAGGTCTCGACGCCGAATTTCGCGCCCCGCTCCGCGGCGACCTGCCTCAGCCGCCCGTTGCAGGCCACGCCGCCCCCGACCGCGAGGCGCTTGCTGCCGGTCCTCGCGCAGGCCCGCAGCG
The DNA here is from genome assembly GCA_964464755.1 of uncultured Planctomycetales bacterium. Lineage (GTDB taxonomy): Bacteria > Planctomycetota > MHYJ01 > MHYJ01 > JACPRB01 > CAYXGZ01. The sequence goes on along the minus strand of CAYXGZ010000019.1, from coordinate 21,557 downwards.
CCTTCTCGACGAGCACGTCGACCACGGACTCCTGGAAGCCCGCGCAGAGGTCCGCCTTCTCCTCGTCGGAGAGCGGCCGCGGCGTCTTCCCGTCCTGGCCGCGCACCTTGTACAGCACCGCGGTCTTGAGCCCGCTGAAGCTGAAGTCGAGCGAGTCCGGCTCGAGGAGCGCCCGGCTGAACTTCACCTTGCCGGGATCCCGCCCCTTCGCGAGCCGGTCGATGACCGGCCCGCCCGGGAATCCGAGCCCCAGCAGCTTCGCGACCTTGTCGAAGGCCTCCCCCGCCGCGTCGTCCTGGGTCGAGCCGAGGAGGTCGTGGTCCGTGGGCCCGCGGCTGTGGTAGAGGCTCGTGTGGCCGCCCGAGACCACCAGGGACACGAAGGGGTGCCTCAGCTCCGGGAACGCGAGGTTCACCGCGTAGATGTGGCCGTGGATGTGGTCGACGCCCGCGAGGGGTTTGCCCGCGCCGAGGGCGAGCGCCTTCGCCATCGAGACGCCGACGAGCAGCGCCCCGACCAGGCCCGGCGTGCAGGTCACGGCGATCCCGTCCACGTCCGCGAGCCTCAGCTTCGCGTCGGCGAGGGCGCGCTCCACGACGGGCGAGACCGCCTCGATGTGGGCCCGGCACGCGAGCTCCGGGACGACCCCGCCGTAGAGGCGGTGCAGGTCGATCTGGGACTGGACGACGTTCGAGAGGATCTCCCGACCGTCCTTGACGACCGCGGCGGCCGTCTCGTCGCAGCTCGACTCCAGGCCGAGGACGATCATTTGGGCTCGGGCCCGGGCGTGGCCTTCACCTTGGCGAGCTCCCGGGGCGCGACGTTGGGGGGCCGGCTCGCGAGCTCGGCGCGGAGCAGCTCGAGGCCCGCGTCGAGGACGTAGTCGGTCGCGGCCGTGGTCGGGACCGTCTCGCCCTGGCCCTTGATCTTCCTCACCTCGTCCCAGCGCCTCATGAGGGCCGCCTCCTCCTCGGGGCTCATCTCGACGAGGAAGTCGGGCTGGAGGCCGTAGTCCTTGCGGCCCTCGTCGCGGTGCACGTTCGCTCCCGAGGGGAGGTACCACTTGGCGGTCGTGAGCTTCAGCTGCGACCCGTCGCTCAGGTCGAAGGGCGTCTGCATGGAGCCCTTGCCGAAGCTGCGCGACCCGACGAGCCGGGCCTTCTTCAGGTCGCGCAGGGCGCCGGCCGCGATCTCGCTGGCGCTGGCCGACCCCCCATTGACCAGCACGACCAGGGGGACCGGCGGCAGGTCATTGTCGCTGTTCGAGCCGTACTCCCGGGAATCCCGACCGTCCTTCCCTCGCGTGGTCAGGATCGTCGTCCCCGAGGGCACGAAGCGGTCCACGAGGTCAACGGCCGCCTGGAGCAGGCCGCCCCCGTTGAAGCGCAGGTCGATCACGAGGGCCTTCATCCCCTTCCCGTGGAGATCGAGGTAGGCCTTGTCGAATTCCTTCACCATGTCGGTGAAATCGGTGATCCGGATGTAGCCGATCCCCGCCGCGGAGTCCGCCATGCGCCACTTCACCACCTCGCGGGTGATGACGGCGCGGACCAACTCGACGACCACCGGCTCCTCCCGCCCCGCCCGGCGCAGGGTCAGGCGGACCTTGGTGGCGAGTTCCCCCTTGATCCGGTTCCGGACCTCGTCGAGCGTCTTCCCCTTCATGTCCTCGCCGTCAACCGCGATGACGAGGTCCCCGGGCAGGATGTCCGCGGCGAAGGCCGGCGTGTCCTCGATGGGCGTCGTGATCCGCAGGTAGCCGCTCTCCCGGTCCATCTCGATGAGGATGCCGACCCCGTGGAAGCGCCCGTCCATGTGCCGCTGCTTGTACTCCGCCCACTCCTCGGTGTCGTAGTACTCCGAGTACGGGTCGAGGGCCGAGAGCAGGCCCTCGACGGCGGCCCGCTCCAGCTTGGGCCGGGGGACCTCCGCGGGGTAGTAGCGCTCGATCTTGCCGCTGACCTCGGCGACCTTCCCGACGGTCGCCTTCGTCTCCTTGGACATCGTCGGCCGGGCGAAGAAGCCGAGGACGAAGGAGGCGATCATGAGGACCGGGAGGGCGATCGCGAGGATCGTGGCGCGGCGGCCGGACTCGTCCATGGAAACCTCGGGGAAGACCGGGAGATTATACGGAGCCGGACCTCCATTTGCTTCCCCGTCCCGCGGGCCCCCGATAAGATGTCCGCCGGACCAATCACCCGAGGGGGAATCGTGCCGATGACTGCACCCGCGACCGAGGTCGATCTCGTGGGCCTCGAGAACATGGCGCGCCGGCTCCGGCGCTCGTCCCTGCTGTCGACGAGCGAGGCGGGCTCCGGCCACCCGACCACCTGCATGTCCTGCGCCGAGATCGTCTCGACGCTCTTCTTCCACGTCATGCGCTGGGACCCCGCGGACCCCAAGGCGCGGAACGCCGACTACTTCGTCCTCTCGAAGGGCCACGCGGCGCCCATCCTCTGGGCCGCGCTCAAGGAGGCCGGCGCCATCGCCGAGGACCCCCTCACCCTCCGCAAGTCCACGAGCATCCTCGAGGGCCACCCGACGCCGCTCTCGCCCTGGGTCAAGATCGCCACCGGCTCCCTCGGCCAGGGCCTCTCGGCCGCCGCCGGCATCGCGACGGCCCGCCGCCTCGACGGCCTCGACTCCCGCATCTATTGCCTGCTCGGCGACGGCGAGTGCGCCGAGGGCTCCGTCTGGGAGGCCGCCCAGCACGTCGCCCACGCCCGCCTCGACAACGTCGTCGCGATCGTCGACGTCAACGCGCTCGGCCAGAGCGGCCCGACGATGCACCTCCACGACGCGGAGGCCTACGCCCGCAAGTTCGAGGCCTTCGGCTGGACCGCCCGGGTCTGCGAGGGCCACGACGTCGGCTCCCTGCTCCACGCCTTCTCGACCCCCTCCACCGGCAAGCCGCTGGCGATCATCGCCCGCACCGAGAAGGGCAAGGGCGTGAAGTCGATCGAGGGCAAGGAGGGCTGGCACGGCAAGCCGCTCAAGAAGGGCCCCGAGCTCGACGCCGCGCTCCGCGAGATCGGCGACGCGCCCGCCTCGGTCAAGGTGGCGCCCCGCCGCACGGGCATCCCCCCCGCCGCCGCCAAGCCGGGCCCCGCCATGCCCCCGCCCGCGTACGCGCTCGGCGAGGAGGTCGCGACCCGCGAGGCCTACGGCGCCGCGCTCGCCAAGCTCGGGACCTCGAACCCCGACGTCGTCGTCCTCGACGGCGACACGAAGAACTCCACCTTCTCCGACAAGTTCAAGGCGCTGCACCCCGGGCGCTTCGTCGAGGCCTACATCGCCGAGCAGAACATGGCGGGCCTGGCCGCGGGCCTCGCCTCCGACGGAAAGATCCCCTTCGCCTCGACCTTCGCCGCGTTCCTGACGCGCGCCTACGACCAGATCCGCATGGCCGTCTACTCGCGCCCGCGCTCGCTCGTCTTCTGCGGCAGCCACTGCGGCGTCTCGATCGGCGAGGACGGCGCGTCGCAGATGGGCCTCGAGGACCTCGCGATGTTCCGCGCCCTGCTCGGCACGACGGTGCTCTACCCGTCGGACGCCGTCTCGACCGAGCGCCTCGTCGCGGCCGCGGCCTCCCTGCCCGGCGTGACCTACCTCCGCACGACCCGGCCGAAGACCAAGGTCCTCTACGGCCCCACCGAGGAGTTCCCCATCGGCGGCTCCAAGACCCTGCGCTCGACGCCCAAGGACCGCGCGACCCTCGTCGGCGCGGGCGTGACGCTCCACGAGGCCCTCGAGGCGCACGACCTCCTCGCCAAGGAGGGGATCGCCGTGCGCGTCATCGACGCCTACTCGATCAAGCCGATCGACGGCCCGACGCTGCGGCGCGCGGCCCGCGAGACGGCGGGGATCATCGCGGTGGAGGACCACTCCCGGCACGGCGGGCTCGGCGACGCGGTGGCCCGCGAGATCGCGGGGATCGCGTGCCCCTACATCATGCTCGGGGTGGACAAGCTGCCGCGCTCGGCCTCGCCCCGCGAGTGCATGCAGGCGCAGGGCATCACGGCGGCGGACATCGCGGCCGCCTACCAGCAGCTGAAGATCGGCTAGACCGCGACCGCGGGCTCCTCGCGGTCGGCGGCCTCGAGCGTCAGCAGGCGCCGGAGCTCCGGGCCCGAGAAGCGCTTGAAGGCCGCCGGGTCCACCTGCACGACCGAGTTCATCAGCTCGCCCTTCGTCGCGATCATCCGGTCGATCTTCTCCTCGAGCGTCCCGCGCGTGACGAGCTTGAAGACCTGGACGCCCCGGCGCTGCCCGATCCGGTGGACCCGGTCCGTGGCCTGGTCCTCCTTCGAGGCGTTCCACCAGCGGTCGTAGTGGATGACGACGCTCGCCGCGGTGAGGTCGATGCCGACCCCGCCCGCCAGCAGGCTGCAGACGAAGACCCTGCACTCGTCGTTCGAGTTGAACTCCCGGATCGCCTCCGCGCGGTCCTTCGTGTTGCCGCGGATCTCGGCGAAGCGCACCCGCCGCGCCCGCAGCCAGTCCTCGATGAGGTCCATCATCTCGAGGTACTGCGTGAACACGACGACCTTCTGGCCGCTGCGCAGCGACTCGTCCATGAGCTCCTTGAAGACCTCGAACTTGCCGGAGGCCAGCTCGCGGGTCCGCCCGCCCTCGAGGACGAGCGCGGGGTGGTCGCAGATGCGCTTGAGCTTCGAGAGGGCCGCGAAGACGCTGACGGCGTCGAAGTCCTGGCCCGTCGCCTCGAGCTCGTCGAGGGCCTTCTTCTCCTTCTCGACGAGGGCGCGGTAGAGGGCGGCCTGGTGCGGCGTCAGCTCGCAGAAGCGGACGTCCTCGACCTTCGCGGGCAGGTCGGAGAGCACCTCGCTCTTCATGCGGCGGAGCTTGAAGGGGTCGATGAGCTTGCGGAGCCGCGCGAGGGCGTTGCCGTCCTCGCCGCGGACGATGGGCACCTCGAAGCGGCGGCGGAAGGACTCCGCGCTGCCGAGGTAGCCGGGCAGGAGGAACTCGAAGACGGACCAGAGCTCGTCGAGGCGGTTCTCGATCGGCGTCCCGGTGAGCGCGAGGCGCGTGCGAGCTTGGAGGCGGCGCGCGGCCTGGGCGACCTGCGTGCCCGTCGTCTTGATGCAGTGGGCCTCGTCGAGGACCACGGCCTCCCAGTCCACCCTCGAGAGCTGGTCGATGTCGCGGATGAGGACCGTGTACGTCGTGACGACGACGCGCATGCCGGGGAGCGCGAGGATCTCCGGCTTGCGGTCCTGGTAGTACTTGTAGGGCCGCAGGCCCGGGGCGTACTGGCGGATCTTGTCGATCCAGGCGTCCATGACGCTGGTCGGGCAGACGACGAGCGAGGGCTTGCGCGCGCCCTCCTCGTAGAGCGAGAGGAGGAAGGCCATCGTCTGGTGCGTCTTGCCGAGGCCCATGTCGTCGGCGAGCACGCCGTGCAGGCCCGCGCCGCGGAGCATGCGCAGCCAGTCGTAGCCGGTCTTCTGGTACGGGCGGAGCTCCGCCTGGAGCCCCTTGGGCAGCGGGCCCGGCACCGGGTTCTCGAAGCGGTCGAGCGCCTGCTCCATCGCGCGGACGCCCGCGTCGCCCTCGACGGCGAGGTCGGCCTTCAGCTCGCCCCGGGACTGGAGGTAGTCGAGGCGGCGCATGCGCACGCGGCCGTCGGGCCCGAGCTCGCCGCGCGAGCCCCACTGGCGCTTCGCGTCGGCGGCGTCGACGGCGATCCACGCGGCGCCCTTGCGGATCCAGCCCCGCGGCTTCTGGAGCGCGAGGACCTCCCGCAGCGCGATCCGGTGGTCGCCGGCCTGGTAGACGGGGTCGAGGCTGAGCCAGTCGCCCGCGCCGGTCTCGACGTTGACGGCCGAGAGCTGGGGGCCGCGGACGACGCGGCTCTCCTGCACGGCGAGGGTCGGGCGGAACGCGACGTGGTTCGTGAGCGTCTGGAACTCGCCCTCGAGGAACTCGGGGATCTCGTCGCCCTCGCGGACGAGCTTCTTCGCGCCCTTGAAGTACTCCTGGAAGCCCTTCGGCATCGAGCCGAGCGGGTGGTACGCGGCGCCGTCGAAGTACCAGCGCGTGCCGGCGAGGCCCTGCTCCAGGGCGCCGGGGTCGATCTCGCGGGCGGGCAGCGCCCCGCGGGCCGGGACCCGGTACACGGGCTGCAGCCGCAGGCGGCCCTCCTCGTCGTAGTCGGCGCGGAGCTCGGGCTGCAGGGGCTTCTGGGAGACGCGGACCGCGCGCGCGCGCTCGGAGAGCTTCCAGTCGCGCGGCAGGTTCCAGAGCAGCGAGGGCGCGTCGGCGGCCGGGATCTTCACGACGGCCTCGAGGTCGCCGGAGGTCATGCGCACCCGCAGCGCGGGCCCGGCGTCGGCGAGGTCGACCTCGACGCGGGGCCGCTCGCGGCCGTCGAAGTAGCCCTCGAGCGGGAGGCGGCCGGAGGCCCAGGGCGAGGTCTCGAGCGCGCGGTCGACGCGGCCGAGGCGGCTCGGGGCCTGGACGGCCCGGCCCTTGTCGCGGTGGTCGATCCACGCGAGCAGCGCGGCGGCGACGTGGACGCAGCAGGCGCCGCAGGCCGAGCACTCGTCGTCGGTGATCTCCTGCGAGTCGGCGCGGAGCACGACGCGGACGGGCGAGCCGGCGGCGTCGAGCCGGGCGACGAGCGTGGTCGGGGTGCGGCGGAGTTCCTTGAGGCGGGCGGCGAGGGGTCGGGCGGCGGCGAGATCCCCGAAGATCGCGGGCAGGTCGGCGGCCGCGACGGAATCGAAGGACTTCCCCGGAATCAAGGACATGGCCCCCCCTCTCCGCACCGACACGTGGACACAGGATGTATCGGCCGGGCGGGGGTCGGGCTTGGGCCTATTTCGAGAGGATCAACTCCGCCAACTGCTCGGGGCTCAGGAACTTGCGCTCGACCAGGATTTCCCCCAGCGAGCGCCCGTCCCGGGCCGTTTTCTGCAGCTTGAGGGCCTCGGAGAACTGCGCCTGGGTGATCCAGCCCCGGGCGATGGCGAGGGTGCCCACGGCGCCGTCGCCGGTGGCGGCGAGTCGCTTGCGGAGCCGGTCGAGGGCGGAGGGGTCCATCAGACGGAGAGGATGTCCTTGAGCTCGGCGAAGACCTCGGACTCGCTGGCGACGTAGAGGCGGACGCGCTCGACGAGGCACTGGCGGAGGCGCTGCCGCGCGTAGGCGAGGTCGTTCTTCACGGCGGACTCGGCGCGGCCGAGCTGCTGGGCGACCTCCTTGTACCCGGGCGCGGGGCCGGGGGGCGCGTCGAGGTCGTAGCGCCGCAGCGTCTCGAAGGCCTCGCGGCGCCCCTCGGCGGCGAGGGCCTTCTCGAGGTCCACGAGGGCGGCGGCGAGGAGCTCGTTGGCCCAGGCCCGGTCGAAGCAGGCCTCGGGGGTGGCCTCGCCGGGGGCGGTCGCGATCTCCTCGAGCGGGAGCAGGTCGCGGTCGAAGGGCAGCACGACCTTGCCGCCGCCGCGCTTCTGGCGGTTGGCCGTGCGGTGCTCGTCGCTCAGGAAGTTCTTGAGGGCGGTCTTGAGGAAGGTGCGGAAGCGGCCGCGCTGGGGCGCGTAGCGCGCGACGAGATCCTTCTCGACGACCTCGAGGAAGAACTCCTGGGCGAGGTCCTTCGCGTCCTCGTTGGACTTTCCCCACGAGCGGCGGATGAAGACGTACACGGGGCGCCAGTACTCGAGGAGGATCTGCTGGAGCCCGTCGCGGTAGCCGGGGTCCGCGTCGTCGCGGGCGCGCAGGAGGCGGGACCACTGCGTGGTCGGGAACGAGTTCCCGCCCGCGCCCATCTCGGTCAGGGGTTCGGCCATGGGGATGACACGACGATACCACGCGCGGGAATGCGGGAAAGCAAGAAAGCCGGAAAGCGGGAAGGCGGGCGCGATCCCGTGCAGGTCCTGCTCTCGGGCAGTCCTGCTCTCGGGCTCTTGGGCTTCTATGGTGGACAGGACCGGGGTTGAACCGGTGACCCCAGCATTTTCAGTGCTGTGCTCTACCAACTGAGCTACCTGTCCACGGAGGACGGCAGAGCGGGGTGGATTATACGGCGGGGCCCGCGGGTGTCAACCGGCCTACCCGGGGCGGTACCAGCGACGCCACTCCTCGTAGCCGTCGCCGAGCTTCTGCTTGGTGATCTTGCGCAGCGCGCGCAGCGCGGACTTGCGGACCTCGAGGTGCTCGGAGCGGATCAGCTCGATCAGCGACTCGACGGGCTTGCTGTCGGCCATCTTGCCCAGCGCGTCGCAGACCTGCGCCAGGACCGCGGGATCCTCCTCGCGCTCCAGCCGCTCCATGAGCGGGTCGACGGCGTCGCGGAGCCCGAACTTGCCGACGGCGATGGCCGCCTCGCGGCGGACCTCCGGCCTCCGGTGGTCGAGGTGGGGCTTCACGGCCGCCAGGGCGTCCCCGGGCGCGAAGTGGGCCCCGGCCGTCTCGGACATCTCGCCGAGGGCCTCGATGAGCGCCCGCGTGGGCTCGTCGTCCGCGAACTGCACCGCCCGGCACCAGAGCTCCTCGAGCTTCGGCATCAGCTGGCCCTTCGCGGCCAGCGCCAGGGCGGAGGACTTGGCCGTGCGGCGCACCTCGGCATCCGGGTCGGTGATCAGCGACGCGACCTGCTCCATCCAGTCCGTCGCGCCCAGGTCCCAGAGCGCGGCCGCCGCGGCCTGCCGCACGAGGGCCACCCGGTCGCGGAGCAGCCGGGCCACGGCCCGGGCCGACTCCCCGGCGACCCGTCCGCCGAGCAGGTTCGCGCACATCGCGCGCATCGTGGGGTTCTTGGAATAGGTCCCGGCCTCGAGCTCGAGCTCGAGTTTCACGTCGTTCATCTCCCGGACGGCCTCGCCGAACCACGAGACCATTCCGTCGGGCTCGCCCTCGAGCCGCTCGATCATCGCCGTCACGCCCTCGGGCCCGAGGTCCTTGAGCTTGCGGTTGAGCAGCCGGCGGCCGGCCTCGGAGCTGGACTTCACGAGCCGGACGAGGTCATCGACCTGCTTCTTCATCGCCTCGGAGGCCACGGGGCCCTCGGGGGCGTCCGGCCCCGGTCCGGGGCCCACGTCGGGGTCCTTGGGGGCCACCGGGATCGTCGCGGCCTCCGTGCCCTTGGCGCGGATCGCCAGGAGCTCGATCTTCACGACGTCCACGACCTTGATCTTGGCGACGCTCTTCGCGTCGTAGCGGACGAGGAGGTGCTCCTCGTTGCGCTCCTCGAGGCGGCCGTCGATCGCGTTCCCGTTCTTCAGGATCACGCGGTGCGTGTCGACCCACGTCGACGCGGAGGGCCGGGGCGCCTCGCCGCGTCGGTCCCGCTTCATCTTCGAGACGAACAGGGAGGCCTCGACGTAGCCGACCGCGGCGTCGTAGAGCTGCAGGTTGGCGTCGAGGAAGTACACGACCGGCAGGGAGCGCACGGAGAAGCGCTCCTGGGCCTCCTTGAAGACCGCCTTGTCGGTGCAGTCCACGTAGAGGCACGTGAAGCCGGCGGAGGCGCGGAGGACCTCGGGGTCGGAGAACACCGTCCGGGCCAGCAGGTGGCACTCCGGGGCGTCCTTGGCCGCGAAGTAGAGGATCACCGGCTTCCCCGCCGTGCGCGCCTTCTCGAGGCCGCCCGCCAGGGTGTCCTTGATCCATGCGACGCGTCCCTCCCCGGCCCCTTGCGGGGCGAGGAGGGACGCGAAAAGGATGAGCCCGATCGCGGGCATGCTTACTTGTTCCGGCGGACCTGCTTGACCTTGACGTTCGACGCCGTCTCGATCAGGGTCGTCATGTTCCCGTCGTACGTCACGATGGCGGAGCCCGAGTCCTGGAGGGACTCCTGCATGCCCGTGACGCCGTTCTTGATGTTCTCGGCGTCCTCGGCCACCACGGCCCCGTGGATCGTCGGGTTGCCCTGGATCTTGACCTGCTCGTGCGCGGCCCAGAGGCCGTCGACGCTGCCGCCCGAGAAGTTGCCGCTGAACCCGATGTCGCCGCGCGCCAGCACGGTGACGTTCTGCATCGAGGCGTGCGGCGTGAAGGACGCGCCGCCGCTCAGGTTCATCGAGCCGTCGACCAGGAAGCTGGCCTGCTGGGCGCTGGCGTTGCCGTTGATGAGGATGTCCGTCTTGACGTAGTAGACCTCGTTCGGCATCTGGCCGTTGCCCTGGAAGCGCCAGCCCTGGGCGTTGTACTTGAAGCCGTTCCAGTTCTGGTTTCCGCTGACCGTGGTCACGAGCTGCCAGTTGCCGCCCGCGTCGCGGTTCCAGACCTTGCCGCCGTTGTCGAGCATGATCGTGGCCTTGTTCTCGAAGGCCGAGGGCTTGATCTCGGGGATGGGCTGGACCGGCTGGCCTCCGGTGCCGGGGGCGTCCGCCGAGCCGGACGACGTGCTGCTCCCGCTGATCGAGAACGCGCCGCCGAGGAACTCCAAATCCTCGTTCGAGTGGATCGAGCCCGAGGTGCCGTTGACGATCGCGTTGCCGCCGACCGTCATGTCGCCGCCGGACAGCAACGCGTGCTGGGGGACGAAGGTCGGGGGATCAAACTGCAGGATCCCCTCGAGCTGGCGCTGCGAGCCGTCGTCCATCGTCGCCGTCACGAGACAGTAGAGGATGCGGTCGGTGTCGTGCAGCAGGTTGCCGTCGTCGTCATTGTCGTAGACCAGGATGTGGTAGCCGCCCGTCCGGAACGGGTTGCTCTGGCCGAAGATGACGTTCGCGTCGAACTTCGGGGCGGTCTCCGGCGTGGTGCCGGCGCCCGGGGCGTTCGGGTTGAGCCGGTACGTGGTGAACACCGTGGTCAGGCGCCGGGCCTGATAATCGGCCGCCACCTGCCCGAGGAAGTCCGCGTCGTCCTTGCGGACGATCTTGTTCGGGCCGTTCACGCCGTTGGGATCGGAGTAGGTCAGGATGTCGTCCCACTGCGTGCCGCCGTCCATGCCGCTGATCCAGGAACCGACCTGCGAGCGGTAGAGGAAGAGCGCGCGGCGCGCCCGCTCCAGGCCCGCCTGGCAGACGAGCATCGCCTCGTCGCTGCGACGGCTGGCCTCCGTCCGCTTCCAGTTGAAGACCGACTGGGTCATCATGACGCTCGCGATGGCGGCGAGCACCACGACCACCACGGTCGTGATCAGCATCGCCGAACCGCGCTCCGCGACCCGCTTCATCCTGTCGCCCTTCATGTCGGCCTCCACGTAAAGTTGCCTCGCCGCCCGAAATCCTATCGCGCCCTACTGCGGATTGTCCAGCCGGATGTCCTGGAGCGTGTTGACCCGGATCAGCTTGACCCGGCGGTAGTCGATGCGCCCCAGCCAGAGGTTGACCCGGACCTTGCGCGCCGACGCGCTGATGCCCGAGTTCGGGACCTCGCCGTTCCCCTCGTCGATCAGGGTGAAGAGCTGGTCCAGGCCGCCGTCCTGGTTCAGGTCGCCGTCCAGGTCGGCCGCGTCGTCGGGCGACCGCGTCAGCAGCACCTCGGAGTTGTTCAGCGTCACCTTGCCCGTCTGCACCCCGAGGTCGTTCAGGAACACCATGACGAGGCTGCCGAGGTAGAACACGTCGTTCGTGTCGCCGTCCTGGTTCAGGTCGCGGGACACGGGGCGGATCTCGATGCCCGCCGGGATCGTCGGGAGCGTGGTCGGGGCCACCACCGCCGTGGGCTCGCGGACCGCGATCGACGCCTCGTAGCGGAGGATCGCCGACTGGTTCAGCACCCAGGTCGTCCCGCCGTACGAGCGGAAGCCGTACTGGCCGAGGTTGGAGCTGGTCACCTGGAAGCGCAACCCGGTGTGGTCGTGGTAGTAGGTCGGCACCAGGACCTCGTTCGTCGTCGCCAGGATCTTCGCGTACTGGATCTCCCGGCGCACCCCGTCGATCAGGAGCTTGCCCTTCATTTCCAGCTCGCTCAGCGTCGTGGAGTCCTCGGCCGTCGAGACCGTCTGGTGGAGCACCCCCATGACGACCAGGATCATCGAGGCGAGGATCGCCGAGGCGATCACCACCTCGAGCAGGCTCATGCCGCGGCGGGCCACCTTCTTCATCTTCATCTTCATGAGCTCACCGGGTAATCAGGGCCCAGGTCGAGAAGGTCCGGACGCCCTTGAGGCTGCGCCAGGTGATCGTGACGATGAGCCGCACGATCTCGGGGTTCGTCCCGTCCCAGGTCACGGTGCCGCAGATGTTGTTGTAGGCGTCGTTCCGGAGCCCGGGGACCGCGAAGTTCGGCGAGTTGAACACGCCGCCCGCCGAGTAGGCCGCCTGGATCTGGGCCAGCGTCGTCTGGTTCTGCACGTAGTTCAGGGCCCGCGTGCGGTCGATCTGGGACATGGCCGCGTCCCGCGCCGTGTTGAGGTCTTTCTCGAGCTGGCGGGACGTCATCATGTGCAGGACCGTCCCGATGATCCCCGTCAGCGCGATCGCGAGAACCGCCAGCGCGACGATCACCTCGATGAGGGAAAATCCGCTTCGCTTCCCGCGACCAATACGCAACGCGTGGCTCATGGTTTTGCCCCTTGGGACGCCCGAACTATACCACGCGACCCGCGGACGGGGCCCGAATTCCGGATTTTCCCCATGCTAATGGGTGGCCACTTTCACGGTCGCCTTCTTGAGGAAAAGCAGGGCGAACGAGGTGTCCAGGATGGGCAGGTCGTCGTAGGATTTCCACGACCCGTCCGTGCGCTGCGCCCGCACGAGCATCAGCGCGCCCTCCTGGTACCAGTCGTGCCCGCCGATCTCCTGGACCTGCAGCAGCACCCCCACCCGCTCGAGGCTGTAGAGGTAGTACATGTGGAAGACGCTCCAGAACCCGGCCGACGGGGGGCAGCCGCGCACCGTGTAGTGGTGCTGCAGCCAGGCCAGCCCCGCCTTCAGGGCGGAGTCCGAGCGCTTGCGCAGGTCGTCGTCCAGCTCCTTCTGCGCGAAGAGCTCGCTCTGCGCGATCACGATGGACGTCAGCCCCGCGCAGGTCATGCTCCCGTAGCCCTGGTCCGGCACCTGCTCCGGCGCCTGCCCGGGCTTCTTCACGAAGTAGCCCCAGGCGCCCTGCATGACCTCCTCCTCGGCCTTCGTCGCGAACGCCGGGTCCTTCTCGTTCATCCAGGTCACCTTGAGGTAGACCTTGGGGTTCGTGACGAACTTCTGCGTGTCCATCCAGTACTTCAGGATCTTCTTCCAGACCGGCGACGGGACCTTGACCCCGCAGCGGGCCGCCGACTTGAGGCCGAGCAGCGCGTACTGCGTGTTCGAGTTGTCCTTGATGTCGGACTCCTCGGGGTAGCCCCAGGTCCCCTCCTTGGTCTGCTTCGAGAGCAGCCAGTCCGTCCCCCGCTGCAGGTAGTCCTTCTCCTCGCGCGTCAGCGCCTTCGCGATCGCCTCGCGGGCCTTCTCCTCGGTGAGGTCCTTCACGTCCTCGTACTGCTCGAGCGGGAGGCAGCGGGTCTCGATCGCCATCAGCGTCGCCGCGACGTCGTAGACGTGCTTGAAGTCGCCCTTGAGCAGCACGGACATCCCCGTCCGCACGACGGGGTCGTCCGCCTTCACGCCCGAGTGCAGCAGCGCCATCACGGCCAGCGCCGTGCTCCCCAGCGGGAAGTCCGCCGCGAACGAGCCGCCGGCGTCGACCCACGTGCCCCGGTTGGACTGCTTCTTCAGCCACTCCGCCCCCTTGCGGATCGCCCCGTGGATCGCGTCGATGTTCTTCACGGGGTCGAGCGGCAGCAGGTCCTTCTTCAGCTCGTAGGTGAAGGAGCGGTTGATCTTGCTCGACTTCGCCTCCTCGCCCTGCTTGATCCCGTCGAACTCCGAGACGCGCCCGTTGTACGAGGTCTGGAAGCGCGCGGGGACGGAGTCGGCCAGCGTGATCCAGGCCGCGACCGACATCTGCGCGATCGGGGCCTTCCCCGGCTCGCGGTTCCCCTTCGAGTCGAACTTCAGGTCGAGGACGTGGTACTGGCCCTCGATGCGGACGCAGTCCCGGTCGCCGACCTTCTCGGCCTTGCCGACCTGGAGCTGGCCACGGACCGTCACGGGCCGGAACCCGTGCATCGTGGTCAGCGCCCGCGAGGCCTGCTCGAAGAGGTCCTTCTCGACGGTCCAGCGGTGGCCCGCCTTCACCTTCCCCTTGGGCAGCTGCAGCGCGAAGAGCACGGGCAGCTCGTCGTAGGTGTTCGCCAGGAGCGTGTTGCCCCCGTCCGCCGCCAGGTCCGCCGCGAAGAGGAGGAAGGCCCGCTCCGTGCCCGGCAGCGGCTTGCCGCCCTTGAGCTCCGACTGCACGTACTCCGCCACCATCGTCGGCGGCAGGCCCCACTTCAGCTCGTACTCGGCCTTCTCCTGCGGGACGGGCCACGCGGCCAGGGCGAGGGCGACGACGACGGCGAATCGCATGGGACCTCCGGTTGCCCGCTGATTGTACGACTTCAGGGCGCGGTCAGTTCCCGAACCCGGCGGGCCGCCAGCGCGGCCTCCGTCGCGTCCGGGGTGGTCTCGGCCAGCACCGCCCAGGCCCCCGCGTGGTGCGGCCTCGACTCCAGGACGACTCGCGCGTGGTGGGCGGCCGTCAGGCCGTGCCCCCGGGCCCGCAGCGCGTTCGCCAGCTCGAGCCGCGCCCGCCAGTGCTCCGGCACCGCCTCGACGGCCAGCGACATCGAGCGCTCCCGGAGCACGGGCTTCGAGGTCGACATCCCCGCCGCGAAGTCGAGGTCCGCGCCGAGCACGCGCACGGACCACGACGTCCAGGCCGCGAGCGCCAGCACGGCGACCCAGCCCGCCCAGGCCGGCCGCGCCGGGTCGGTCTCCTCCCGCGGCTCCAGGCAGAGGCCGCCGAGGAAGCCCGCGAGCACGCCGAACGGGAGGTGGTTCGACAGCGAGTTGAAGCAGCCCGAGACGGCCATCGCGACGAGCGCCGCGGCGGGGACCATGGCGCGCGACTTCCAGGCCGAGACGAGGAGACCCACCAGCAGCGCGGCCACGAGCAGGGCGAGCGCCGGGCCGCCCTCGGCCGCGAGCAGCAGCGGCGTGCTGTGCGGATCCTCGGCCTCGGTGCCGTCCCGGGTGGCCGGCGCCCGGTACGGAGGGAACGCGGCCCGGAAGTTCCCCACCCCCACGCCGAGGAGGGCGTGGTCCCGGATCAGGGGGACGGAATCCCGCCAGAGCGCCAGCCGGACCGACTCGCTGCGGTCCCGCTCGCCGCCGATCGACGCCACGCGGGCCGCGACGCCGGCCCCGCCCGCGAACGGGAGCCCCGCGAGGACCAGGGCGATCGCCGCGACGACCCAGCGCCGCTCGCGGCCCTCGGCCACGGCCAGCACCACCGCCCCGGCCGCGAGGCCCAGGTAGCCCGCCCGGGACTGGCTCGCCCCCACCAGCACTCCGGATAGAACCGCGGCCAGCGCGCAGAGGATCCGCACTCCCTTCGGCCCCGGCCGCAGGGCGGCCCCGGCGCAGGTCACCGCCAGCACGGCCGCGAAGATCCCCGAGTAGTTCGTGTTGCCGAGCGTCGAGACCGCGAGGCGCTCGTGGCCGAGGCCCGTCGCGTCGCCGAACCAGGACTGGTAGAGCCCGAAGCCCGAGAAGAGGACCGCGACGACTCCGAGCGCCGCGAGCCCGCGCGACAGCAGGACCTCGCGGGGCAGCCAGCCCTCCCCCACGCCCCGGAACAGGATCAGCGCGACGAGCGGGGTCGCCAGTCCGAGCGCCGCGTCGTAGCGGTCCGTCGCGACGACCGCGCTCGCCGCGAGCAGGAGCACGGCCGCCGTCGAGGCGATCGAGGCCGCCCGCGGGACGCGGAGCCGGGGCTCGCCGCGCCGGGAGCGGAGCATGCCCCCGAGCATCCAGAGCGTCGCCCCCGCGAGCGCGACCGGCCGCGAGGCCTCGTCGTAGCCGAGGCCCGGCCAGGCCGCCAGCGGCGAGAGGAGGAGCAGCGCCAGGCCCGCGGCGGCGGTGTTCACGAGGCGGGGATCCAGACCCGCGCCACGGTCCCCTTCCCCGGCGTGCTGTCGATCGAGATCGTCCCCTTGTGCGCCTGGACGATCTTGCGGGCGATCGCCAGGCCCATGCCCGTCCCGCGCGGCTTCGTCGTGAAGAACGGCGTGAAGAGCTTGGGCAGGTCCTCCTTCGCGATGCCCGGCCCGTCGTCCTCGAACTCGACGAGGACGCCGTCGCGCAGCCCGCCCCCGGGCTCGGAGGCGGAGAGGCAGCGGATGACGAGGTGGCCGCCGTCGCCGCAGGCCTCGAGGGCGTTGAGGCCCAGGTTGAGGAAGACCTGCTGGAGCTTGTCGCCGGCGCCGCGGCCGATGATCTGCCGCGGGACCTCGAGCCGGATCTTCGTGCGCGTCGGCGGCGTGCGGGCCCCGAGCGTGTCGGCGGCCTCGCGGAGCACGTCGGCCACGTTGACGAGCGCCAGCTCGACGGGCCGCTCGGTCGCGTACTCGAGGAAGTCGCTGACGATGCGGTTGAGCCGGTCGGACTCGCGCAGGACGATCTGGAGGAGCTTGCGGTCGTCCTCCCCGGCGAACGAGGAGGAGTCGAGCTCCTGGACGGCGCCGCGGATCGAGGCGAGCGGGTTGCGGATCTCGTGGGCGATGCCGGCGCTCATCTCGAGCAGGGCCTGGAAGCGCTCGGCGCGCTGCTCCATCTGCTCGACCTGGGAGCGGAGCGTCAGGTCGTTGAAGATCGCGACGGCGCCGCGGAGGCCCTCGACGCGCCCGTCGCCGAGCGGGGCGATGGCGACCTCGACGGGCGTCTCGCCGAGGCGGATCTCCTTCTCGAGGGGGTCGCCGCCGGAGAGGACCTGGCGGAAGAGGAGCGCGACGTCGGCGGGCAGCGTGCGGGCGTAGTCGCGGCCCTGGAGCCGGGCGGGCGGGTCCTTCAGGCCGAGGAGGGCGGAGCCCTGGGCGTTGGCGAAGGCGATGGCGCCGAAGCGGTCCACGGCGACGACGCCGCCGGACATGTTGTGGAGGATCTCCTCGTTGAGGATGCGGACGCGGCTCAGCTCCTCGCCGAGGCGGCCGGAGAGCCAGGCGACGACGTGGAGCGACAGGAAGAAGAAGAACAGGAACGGGACGAGGAACTCCGGCCGGGGGTCGAAGGAGACCCGGGCGGCCGCCGGGACCTGCAGGTCCAGCAGGTGGAGGGCGATCGCGGCGTAGTACAGCCCGACGACGAGGCCGAGGAGGCAGGACGAGAAGGCGGCGAGGCCGACGCCGGCGCGCAGGCCGAGCACGAGGCCGCCCGCGAGCACGGGGAGGAAGTAGACGTAGGCGTGGACCTTGAGGGGGCCGGTCACGTACGCGAGGGCCGTGATGACGATGACGTCGATGGCGAGCTGGGCCAGGGCGAGGCGCCGCCGGTCCGCGCCCGACGGGAGCAGGAGCCACGCGAGGAGGGCGTAGAGGAAGTAGCCCGCGTGGAGGACGAGGGCGGGCCGCTCGACCGCCTCGGGGGGCCGGATGAAGCCGACCTCGAGGAGGTAGTAGGCCGCCAGCGACGCGGCGGCCGCGAAGACGCGGAACACCGCCAGCCCCCGGACCCGCCCCTCGGGGAGCGGCCTCCGGACGGCGCGGGAGCCCGTGCCCCCCACCATCGGTTAGCCGCCGCCGAGGCGCTGCTGGATCTTGATGATGGGCATGAAGATCGCCAGCACGATGCTGCCGACGAGGATGCCCATCGTCCCGATCATGATCGGCTCGATCAGCGAGGTCAGCGACTTGACGCCGGCCTTCACCTCGGAGTCGTAGAAGTCCGCGATCTTGCTCAGCAGCTTCTCGAGCGCGCCGGTCTTCTCGCCGATCGCGATCATGCGCGTCACCATCGGCGGGAACACGCGGGTCGCGGCCAGCGGGTCGCCCAGCGTCTCGCCGCGGCTCACGGCGTCCTTCGCCTTGAGGACGGCGGCGGCGACGATCACGTTGCCGGCCGTGCCCGCGACGATCTCGAGCGCGCCGAGCATCGGCACGCCGGACTGGATGAGCGTCGAGAACGTGCGCGCGAAGCGCGAGATGACGATCTTCTCCACGAGCTGGCCGAAGACGGGCACGCGCAGCGTGAAGCGGTGCCAGATCTGCTCGCCGATCTTCGTGCGCTTGCCGTAGATGAAGGCCACGACCAGGGCGACGATGATCCCGACCATCAGGAAGAACTGGTTCGTCATGAAGTTCGAGACCATCATCAGGATCCGGGTCGGGGTCGGCAGGTCGTTGGCCATGCCGAGCTGCTCGAAGATCGCCTGGAACTTCGGCACGATGCCGACGATCAGGCCGATCGTGATGGCCAGGATCAGGGACAGCGACACGCACGGGTAGACCATCGCGGCCTTGACCTCGCGCTTGATCTCCTCGGTCGACTCGAGGAAGTCGGCCAGGCGGTTCAGGATCGTGTCGAGGTTGCCGGACGCCTCGCCGGCCTTGATCATGTTGACGAAGATGTCCGTGAAGATGCGCGGGTGCTCCGCGAGGGCCGTCGAGAAGTCGGTGCCGGAGCGGACGCGCTCGATGATGCGGTCCATGACGCGGCGGAAGCCGGGGTCGCGGGTCTGCTCGCAGAGGATCTCGAGGGACTCCAGCAGCGGGATGCCGGCGGAGATCATCGTCGCGAGCTGGCGGGTCAGGATGCAGATGTCCTTCGTCTTGACCCGGGCGCGCGGCGCCTTGCCGGAGAGCTTCTTCGGCGCGTTCTCCTTGTCCTCCTTGACGTCGACGACGGTGAGGTTCTTCTTCTTCAGCTGCTCGATCGCGTCGTTGCGGTCGCTCGCCTTGAGCGAGCCGTCCACCCGCTTGCCGTCCGACGACCTCGCCTCGTACGTGAAGGACGCCATGGAGCCTCCGGAATTGGCCGGGGCCCCCGGCCCCGGACGAAGAGGATCATAGCCGGGGATCGCCCCGGCGGGGAGCCTAATCCGGCATCGTCATGCGCATGACCTCCTCGACGGTGGTCCTCCCGCGCATGGCGTTGAGCAGGGCCGTCCGGCGCAGCGTGAGCATGCCGGACTTCACGGCCGACGTCTTCAGGTCGCTGGCCGCCTTGCCCTCGATGACGAGCCGCTTGATCTCGTCGTTGATCTCGAAGGCCTCGAGCACCGCGAAGCGGCCCTTGTACCCGTTGTTGTTGCAGGCCGGGCAGCCCACCTTCTTCCAGAGCTGCCAGGACGCGAAGTCCTCCTCGCGGAACCCCTGCTTGAGCGCCCACTCCTTCTCGGGCATCGGGTCGAGGGGCGCCTTGCACTTGTCGCAGAGCTTCCGCATGAGGCGCTGGGCGGCGATCATGATCACCGAGCTCGACACCATGAAGGAGTCGATGCCCATGTCCACGAGGCGGGTGATCGAGCTGGGCGCGTCGTTCGTGTGCAGCGTCGAGAACACGAGGTGGCCCGTGATGGCCGCCTTGACCGCGATGTCCGCCGTCTCGAAGTCGCGGATCTCGCCGATCATGACGGTGTCCGGGTCCTGGCGCAGCAGGCTGCGCAGCGCCGCCGCGAACGTCAGGCCGCGCTTCACGTTCACCGGGACCTGGATCACGCCCTCGAGCTGGTACTCGACCGGGTCCTCGACCGTGCAGACGTTCTCCTCCGGGTCCAGCACCTCGCGCAGCGACGCGTAGAGCGTCGTCGACTTGCCGGAGCCCGTGGGCCCCGTCACGAGCAGCATCCCGTACGACGCGGAGAGCGCGCGCCGGAACGCCGCCTCGGCCTCCTTCTCGAAGCCGAGCTGGTTGATGCCGAGGTTCAGGCTCGAGGAGTCCAGGATGCGGAGCACGGCCTTCTCGCCGTGGATCGTCGGCAGGATCGACACGCGGAAGTCGACCTGGCGGCCCTCGAACTTCACCTGGAACTTGCCGTCCTGGGGCACGCGGCGCTCCGCGATGTCCAGGCTCGACATGATCTTGATGCGGCTGATGATCGAGTTCAGCATCGACCGGGGCGGCGAGGTGATCTCCTTCAGCACGCCGTCCTGGCGCAGCCGGACCCGGATCGACTTCTCGAAGGGCTCGATGTGGATGTCGCTCGATTTGAGCGCCAGGCCCTTGATGATCATGTTGTTGACGGTCTTGATGACCGGGGAGCCGCGCGCCTCCGCCTGCTCCTTCGAGAGGTCGACCACGTCGTCGACCTTGGCCTCCGCGATGTCGAGGTCCGCGTCGAGGACCTCCTCGGGGACGATCTGCGCCTCGTCCAGCTTCTCCTCGCCGGGCTCCTCGAGCTTCCCGTCCGCCCCCTCCGCGGCGCCGTCCTCGCCCCCGAAGAGCCGGGCCAGGTTGCGCTTGATCGCCTTCTCGGTGCAGACGACGGTGCGGAGCTCGCAGTTCGTGAGCGTGCGCACGTCGTCGAGCTTGAGGATGTCGAAGGGGTTGCCGACGGCCAGCGTCAGCACGTTGCCCGCCTTCGCGAGCGGAAGCACCAGGTAGTACGTCGCCAGCTCCTGGTTGAGGATCTTCAGGGCCTCCTTGTCGGGCCCGACCCGGTCCAGGTCCACCGGCGTGAAGTTCGTCTCCAGCGCGATCGCGCCGAGGTAGGTCGGCTCGTCGAGGTAGGCCCGGTCGACGAGCCACTCGGGGAAGCTCGCCACGTCCTCCTTCTCGGCGGCCGCGAAGGCCTCGTCCGCCTTGGCCGCGTCCATGGCCCCGTGCTTGACGAGGACCTTCTTCACGCGCTGGGCGAACTTGTCCTTGATCGGCATGCTACTTCGCCGCCCCCGCCGGGGCCCCCGCGCCCGCCGCGGCCGGCGCCGAGGGGAGCGGGCCCGAGCCCTGCTTGTAGTACTTCGTGATCGTCGCCTCGATCTGCGCCACGGCCGAGATGACCAGGAACGCCGGGCAGCCCGCCGTCTTCTCCACCGCGTCGATCACGTCCTGCGGCGGCGGCCCCGCGATCGCCAGGAGCAGCACCTTCCCGATCCGGTCCAGCGGCACCATGAGGTGCTGCTCGAGGAGCTTGTAGTCGAAGAGCGGGACCACGACCTCCGCGTTCACCTTGTAGGACGACGCGTCGAGGAGCGGCAGCCCCATCTGCTTGCTCACGCAGCGGGCGAGCTCCGTCTCCGAGAGGATGCCCATCCGGTGGAAGATCCGGTGGTAGGGCATCCCCGACTGCTTCTGCTGGGCCGAGGCCTGCAGGAGCACGTCGTCCTTGACCAGCCCCTCCTCCTTGAGGAGGTCGGGCAGGGTCTTCTTGACGATGCGCGGAAGATTCGCCATCAACCCCTCTGGAACGTCTTCTTCAGGTCCTCCGGATCGCCGCTGTACGACAGGGCCATCTCGAAGGTGATGTGCCCCGCCTTGTACAGCTCGTAGAGCGACTGGTTCATCGTCTTCATGCCCAGCCGGCCCGAGGTCTGGATCACCGAGTAGATCTGGTGCACCTTGCTCTCGCGGATCAGCGAGCGCGAGGCCGGCGTCATCGTCAGGATCTCCGAGCAGAGCACGCGGCCCTTGCCCTGCGACTTCGGGATCAGCTGCTGGCAGAAGATCGCCGACAGGGTGAACGACAGCTGCGTCCGCACCTGCTGCTGCTGGTAGGCCGGGAAGACGTCCACGATGCGGTTGATCGTCTGCACCGCGTCCGACGTGTGCAGCGTGGCGAACGTCAGGTGG
>CAYXGZ010000018.1:0-65396 GCA_964464755.1 uncultured Planctomycetales bacterium | reverse complement strand
CCCTCGAGCGAGAGCGCGGCATCACGATCAAGGCCAAGGCCGTCGCGATGGACTACAAGGGCTACCGCATCAACCTGATCGACACGCCCGGGCACGTGGACTTCAACTACGAGGTCTCGCGCAGCCTCGCGGCCTGCGAGGGCGCCGTCCTGCTCGTCGACGCGACCCAGGGCGTGCAGGCCCAGACCGTCGCGAACGCCGGCCTCGCCATGGAGGGCGGCCTCACCATCGTCCCCGCGCTCAACAAGATCGACATGCAGACGGCGCAGATCGACGAGAGCCTCGAGGAGATGGAGCAGTCGCTCGCCATCCCGCGCGAGGACGTCCTCCGCGTCAGCGGCAAGGTCGGGCTCGGCGTCGAGGAGCTCCTCCAGGCCGTCATCGACAAGGTGCCGCCGCCGAAGGGCGACGCCGACGCGCCGCTCCAGGCCCTCGTCTTCGACAGCCAGTTCAACGAGTTCCGGGGCTGCGTCGCCTACGTCCGCATCGTGAACGGCCGCGTGAAGCGCGGCGACAAGATCAAGTTCCTCGGGACGAAGGCGGAGTACGAGGTCGAGTACGTCGGCATCTTCAAGCCGCACATGGTCGAGGTGCCCGAGCTCAGCGCCGGCCAGGTCGGATACCTCATGGCCAACATCAAGTCGATCCGGGACATCCGGGTCGGCGACACCGTCGCGCCGGCGAACAACACGACGGTCAAGCAGCTCCCGGGCTACAAGGAACCGCTGCCCGTCGTCTTCTGCGGCTTCTTCCCGTCGGGCGAGACCGACTACGAGGGGCTGAAGCGGGCCCTCGAGCGGCTCAGCCTCAACGACTCGAGCTTCAAGTTCCAGGCGGAGACCAGCGAGGCCCTCGGCTTCGGCTTCCGCTGCGGCTTCCTCGGCCTGCTCCACATGGAGATCATCCAGGAGCGCCTGGAGCGCGAGGAAAAGATCGACCTCATCCAGACGGCGCCGAGCGTGACCTACGAGATCCTCGCGACCACGCCGAGCGGGCCCGCGGTGCTGCGCATCGACAACCCGGCCAAGCTGCCCGACGACAACCTGATCCAGGAGTGGCGGGAGCCGATGGTGCGGGCGCAGATCATCGTCCCGAGCGAGTCGATCGGCGCGATCATGTCGCTCTGCGAGGGCCGGCGCGGCGAGTACGAGAAGACGGAGTACATCTCGCGCATCCGCGTCATCCTGACGTACAAGCTCCCCTTCTCGGAGATCGTGTACGACTTCTACGACAAGCTGAAGTCGATGACCCGGGGCTACGGCACGCTGGACTACCGCTTCCTCGGCTACGAGAAGGCGGACCTCGTGCGGCTGCGCATCCTGGTGGCGGGCTCCGAGGTGGACGCGCTCTCCGTGATCCTCCACGGCGAAACGGCGGAGTACAAGGGTCGTCGTATCCTCAGGGTCCTGCGGAAGGAGATCCCGCGGCAGATGTTCGAGGTCGCCCTGCAGGCCGCGATCGGGAAGAAGATCATCGCGCGCGAGGACATCTCGGCCGTGGCGAAGAACGTGACGGCCAAGTGCTACGGCGGCGACATCTCCCGCAAGCGCAAGCTCTGGGACAAGCAGAAGGAAGGCAAGAAGCGCATGAAGTCGGTCGGGCGCGTGGACATCCCGCAGGAGGCCTTCCTGGCCGTCCTGCGCGGCTCGGACGAGGAAGCCTAGCGTGGACGTCCCGCCTCCCCCGCCGGCTTCCGCTCCGCCCGGCCCCGC
The DNA here is from genome assembly GCA_964464755.1 of uncultured Planctomycetales bacterium. GTDB lineage: Bacteria > Planctomycetota > MHYJ01 > MHYJ01 > JACPRB01 > CAYXGZ01. Next base: position 63,684 of record CAYXGZ010000018.1, on the reverse strand, counting down.
GGCCGTCCCGGCTCCCGCGGGCCCGTCGAGGGCCTCGGCGGCCGCGTTCCTCTTCGTCCCCCTCGCCCTCTGGCCCGCGTTCCTCGTCGTCACCGGCTGGATGGACGGCGACCCGCGGATGCTGGCGCTCGGCGTCGCGGGCCTCGTCGCCGCGGGCGTCCCCGCCGTCGCCGCGCTCGCGGGCGCGGGCTGGGCCGCGGTGGCCGCCGAGGTCGTCTGCTACGGCGGCATGGCCGGCGCGCTCGTCTCGATCCTCTCCTCCGGGGTCCAATGGCGGACGGCCCCCGCCGCCGCGTACTTCGTCCTCTACGCCTTCCTCTCGCACCGGCGCCTCAAGGCCCCGAAGCCCGTGGCCGCCGCCGAGGGCCGCCCCGCGGAGCCCCCGCCCCCCGAGCACCCGCTCGAGTGGCTCAAGGAGAACCTCGAGGCCATCGTCGTCGCCTTCGTGATGGCGCTGGTGATCCGCTGCTTCTGCATCGAGGTCTTCAAGATCCCCTCGAGCTCGATGGAGACCACGCTCCTGGGCGACAGCCCGCCCGAGGGGCGCACGGGCGACCGCATCATGGTCACGAAGTACTACTTCGCGCTCGACCCCGTGCAGCGCTACGACGTCGTCGTCTTCAAGTTCCCGCTCAACCCGACCCGCAACTTCATCAAGCGCGTCACCGGCCTGCCCGGCGAGGACCTCTGCATCTTCCGCGGCAACCTCTACGCGGCGCCGACGGGCTCCGGCCGCGAGTTCGAGCTGCAGCGCAAGCCGCTGCGCGTCCAGCGCTCGATCTGGCAGGACGCCTGGCCGTCGGTCCCCGACGTCCTCCAGGACCGGGCGACCTTCGACAAGTGCTTCACGATCGACGGATCGGACTCCGGCATCCGGGTCGCCGACGGCGCGCTTCGCAACAACGCGTCCTCCCCGACGAGCCGCTTCCGCGCCGAGCGCATCGCCGACCTCGACGGCACCCGCATCACCGAGGTGCTCTGGGACGGGGAGCTCCTGCTCGGCGAGGGCGCGGGCACCTTCGACGTCGAGATCCGCCACGACTGGGGCAACTTCCGGCTGAGGCTCGGCGGCCCCGACCCCGCCATCGAGTGGGGCGAGAGGAAGGTCCCGCTCGCGGGCGCGGAGTTCGCGCCGGGCCGGCCCCGCCGCGTCGAGTTCTTCGTCGCGGACGGCGCCGCGGTCGCGCTGCTCGACGGCAAGGTCGCGGCCGAGCTCGTGTTCCAGACCCTCTGGGACAAGGAGGACCGCGACGAGACCGACGGCCTCTCCTTCGGCTCGACGAACCGGCAGTTCCAGGTCTCGAAGCTGCGCATCGGTCGCGACGTGCACTACAAGTCCAAGGACGGGCCCTCCGACCCGCGGGCCCTCCGGCGCTCGAAGCCCCTGTCCATCCCGAAGGGCTCGTACTTCATGATGGGCGACAACGTCTGCCGCAGCCACGACAGCCGCGCCTGGACGAAGCACACGGTGACCCTCAAGTCCGGCGAGAAGATCTCCTGCGAGGGCCAGACCTGGGACGGGCGCTGGGAGGCGAAGCGCCGCTGGGAGTCGCGCACGGGCCGGACCGACGCGGACTACGTCATCGAGGCGGATCTGCGGGGCTGGGAGCGGCCCATCCGCGACGAGGATCTCGACCCGAACGCGAAGGACGAGCCGGAGATCGCGCCTTTCGTGGACGAGAAGTACCTCGTCGGCAAGGCGCTCTGGGTGTGGTGGCCGCCGCCGGGCTGGTTCCGGCTGATCCGCTAGAAGTACTTGTTCACGAAGAACACGGCGAGCGACCCGCCGAGCAGCACCCCGGTCAGCACGAGGAAGTTCAGCAGCGCGCGCTGGAGCACCTTCCGCGGCTCGTCGTGCTTCACGAGCTCGAGCACGACCAGGATCGCGAGGACCGCGGGCGGGTAGAACAGCAGGTACGACGCGGGGCCGGTCACGCCTTCACCTCCGGGGACGGCGCGGCGGGCGCGGCGGGGGCGGCGGGCGCGGGCGCCGCGAGCTTCACGTCGAAGACCCCGAGCATCACCACGACGTTCAGCAGGCCCGCGATGCAGACGTAGAGCATGCCGGGGTCGATCCACGAGGGCGGCAGCGATTCGACCGGGTAGGCCTTCGGGTTCCCGAGCCACTGGCCCGCGAGGAACGTGGGCAGCGAGCCGAACTGGCCGACGTAGTAGAACGGGTTATCCTCGAAGGACACCGTCCTCCAGCCGCAGATCGCCAGCCCGCCGACGAGCAGGCTCCCGAGGATCCCGAGGAACACGAGGCCCTTGATCCACCGGCCCAGGACGAGGTGGCCGAGGCCGGGGACGAACCACGCGGCGTAGAACGCCAGGGCCCTACGCCGCTGCGCGGGCTCGAAGATCAGCGTCGTGACGACGAGCAGCAGCCCGACCATCAGGAGGGCCGCGACCTGCGCCTTCGCCACGGCTAGACGCCCTCCTTGCGGCCGAGGAGCTGGAAGTTTTCCCCGAGGTACTTCTGCCGGACCAGGGGGTCCGCGACGATCTCGTCCGGCGTCCCCGTTCGGAACACCGTGCCGTTGTCGATGATGTACGCGCGGTCGCAGATCGCCAGCGTCTCGCGCACGTTGTGGTCCGTGAGCAGCACCGCGATCCCCCGCTTCTGGAGCTTCACGATGAACTGCTGGAGCTCGCCCACGGCGATGGGGTCCACGCCGGAGAACGGCTCGTCGAGCAGGATGATCGTCGGGTTCGTGATCATCGCCCGGCAGATCTCGAGCCGGCGCGTCTCGCCGCCGGAGAGCGTGTACGCCTTCTGGGGGGCGAGCTTCGCGAGGCCGTACTCCTCGAGCAGGGCCCGGGCCCGCGTCCGCCGCTCCGGCCCCTTCACCTCGGTCGTCTCGAGGATCGCGACGAGGTTGTCCTCGACGCTGAGCCTCGTGAAGATCGAGGGCTCCTGCGGCAGGAAGCCCATGCCGAGACGGGCGCGGCGGAAGATCGGCAGCTGCGTGACGTCGTTCCCGCGGAAGTGGATGCGGCCCGAGTCGGCCCGGACCAGCCCGATCACCATGCGGAAGGTCGTCGTCTTGCCCGCGCCGTTGCGCCCGAGCAGCCCGACCACCTCGCCCTCCCCGACGCGGACCGAGACCCCGGCCACGACCTTGCGGCGGCCGTAGATCTTGGTGATCTCCTCGACGGAAAGCAGCGACATGGGTTCCGGATTATAGGGCCCCGCGGCGGGCCGCGGCGGTCGAATGTTATACTCGGAGCGCGGGCCCCGGTTGGGTCCGTTCGATGGACGACAACCGTCTCGCCCGCCGCATCGTCGACCGGGGTTTCGCCCCGGCCGACCAGGTTCAGGAATGCCTGAAGCGCTCGGCGGGCCGCGATTTCGGCGCGGAGCTCGTCCGGCTCGGCCTCGTGACCGCCGCCCAGCTCGCCTCCCTGCGGCAGGAGTCCCCCCCGGCCGCCCGCCCCCCCACCTCGCGGGCGACCAAGTCCGTCGACGTCACCCGCACCACCGGCATCGCCGAGGAGACCGGCGGCCTGCCCCCCGAGGTCGCCTCCCGGATCGGGGACCCCGACTACTGCTTCCAGAAGTTCGTCCTCGTCGAGGAGCTCGGCAAGGGCGGCATGGGCGTCGTCTGGAAGGCCTGGCAGCGGGACCTGAAGCGCTGGGTCGCCATCAAGTTCCTCCAGAGCGAGGACGACGAGGAGCTCCGGCGCTTCCTCCGCGAGGCCCAGACCGCGGCCCGCCTCTCCCACCCGAACATCGCGGCCGTCTACGACCTCGGCGAGGAGGCCGGCCGGGTCTACATCGTCATGGAGTTCGTCGACGGCTCGTCGCTGCACCAGCTCGGGAAGCTGGAACCCGCGCGCGCGATGGAGATCCTCCGCGACGCCGCGCTCGCCCTGCACCACGCCCACCAGGAGGGCGTGATCCACCGCGACATCAAGCCGCACAACATCATGGTCAACCGCAAGGGGCGCACGTACGTCATGGACTTCGGCCTCGCGAAGGCCGTCCGCGGCGGCGACGGCATGACCATCCCCGGGATGATCATGGGGACGCCGTCCTACATGCCGCCCGAGCAGGCGGAGGGGCGGACCCAGCACATCGACCGGCGCAGCGACGTGTACTCGCTCGGCGCCACGCTCCACGCGGCCCTGACGGGCAAGCCCCCGTTCCCCGGCCGCTCGCCCGTCGACATCATGTACAAGGTCGTCCACTCCCCGCCGCCCGCCCTGCCGGCCGGCGAACCCGGGCTGTCCACCGACCTCGACAAGGTCTGCCAGCGCGCGATGTCGAAGCGGCGCGAGGCCCGGTACCCGGACTCGAAGCAGTTCGCCGCGGACCTGGACAAGGTCCTGCGCGGCGAGCCCCTCGGGCCGGGCGCGACCCGCCGCCCCTTCCTCCGCACGCCGGCGGGGATCGGGGCCGTGGTCCTGATGCTCGCCCTGCCCGTCGCCATCTTCGCCGCCTTCGCCAACCGCAAGGAGCCCGAGGGTCCCCGCCCGACCGCCCCGGCCTCGGCCGGGGCCGACATCCTTCGCCGCGCCGACGCCCTGGCGACGGCCGGGAAGGTCCTCGAGTCCATGGAGCTCCTCAACACCGTCGCCTCTGGGGATCCCGTCCGGCCCGAGGCCGACGCGCGGCTGGGCCTCCTGCTCCTCGAGCGCGTCGAGCTCTTCCGCTACGACGTCCGCGACCCCGCGCTGCTCGGCGGGGACGAGTCGCCCCGGGGCCGCACCGAGCGGGCCGCCGCGCGCAAGCACCTCGCCGCCGCTCCCGACCGCCCGGAGATCCTCTGCGCCCGGGCCCTGGCCGACCGCCGCTTCGACGAGGCCCTCCGGCTCTGCCCGGCGGAGCCCGCTCCCCCGGCCCTGCGCACGTGGTGCCTGCTCCGCACCCTCAAGACCGGCGAGACGCTGAAATCCCTCCCGGGCGGCGACCTCCGCTCGCTGACCTGGCGGCTCCTGGCGGCGCAGAACACCTACGACATCCCGGCCGCGAAGGCCGCCCTCGACGAGCTGCTCGCCCTGCGGCCCGACGAGCCGATGTTCCGGCGGCACCGGGGGATCCTCGCGCTGCGCCAGAAGGACTACCCCGCGGCCGTCGAGGAGTTCGGCCGGCTCGCGGAGCGCTATCCCAACGACCCGCGCTACCCCGTCGACCGGGCCTGGGCCCGGATCGGCGCCAACGAGTGGGACAAGGCCGCCGAGGAGGCGGAGCAGCTCGTCCGCCGCTGGCCGGAGGACCCCGATCCCCACTGGATCCTCGGGATGGCCCGCGTCGCCCAGTTGAAGCACGCGGAGGCGATCGACTCCTTCGACCGGGCGCTCCTGCTCAACCCGGCGCACTACAGCGCCCGCCTGAACCGGGGCGCGGCGAAGTACGGCCTCAAGCAGTACGTGAAGGCCGCCGAGGACTACACGGAGGCCGCGAAGGCCGAGCCCGCGGATCCCGGCCCGCTCTTCAACCGCGCCATCTGCTGGATCCAGGCCTCGCAGCTCGACCGTGCCGCCGAGGACCTCAAGCTCGCCTCGGGGATGACGCCCCGGAACCCCGACTCCTGGCGCCAGTTCATGGAGGCCGCCATCAAGCTGAAGCGGCACGACCTGGTGCTTGCCTTCACGAGCCGATTCGTGGGCAGCAACCCGGGCATCCGGGACCTGCTCTACTGGCACGGCTCGGCGCTCATCGAGACCGGCCGGCCCGCCGACGGCCTCCGTTTCCTGGAGGAGTTCCTCCGGACGCGGCCGGACGCGAACGACTCCGTGCTCAACTACCTCGGCGTCGGCCATTACCGCCTCGGCGAGTACGCGAAGGCCGAGGTGGCCTTCACCCGCGCGATGGCCCTCAATCCGAAGAGCACCCAGTACCCGCAGAACCGGGGCCTCTGCCGCGAGCACACCGGCAACCTGGAGGGCGCCATCGAGGACATGGAGCTCGTCCTCCGCCTCGGCCCGCCGGACCCCGAGGCGGTCCGCCAGCACCTCGAGTCCCTGAAGAAGAAGCTAGGCCGTTGATTCCGGCCCTCCGGCCGCCCCGCCCCGGGGAGTGATATACTCACCCCTGATGCCCGGCCCCACCGGCCCCCGCGCCCCGGGACCCCTCGAAGACCACGATCTCGCGCAGATCGTCCTCGAGCAGGGCCTCCTCACGCCCGACCAGCTCCGGGACTGCTACCGCCTCGTCGCCGGTTCCAAGGGAAAACGACTCGGCCTCGTCCTCGTCGAGAAGGGCCACCTCACCGCGCCCCAGCTCTCCGAGCTCGAGGCGGGCGGCGCGACGGCCGTCACCCAGCCCGGCCGGCCCCCCGCCGACCTGCAGAGGACCCCGCCGACGGGCCGCAAGGCCCCGGCGGTCCCGGCGTCCAAGCCCCCCACCGGCCGGGCCACCGTGCCCACCGCCCGCAAGGACATCCGCCCGCCCTCGGCCGTCGGCCGCACCTCGCAGATCGCGGAGTCCACCGGCACCGAGGTCCCGGCCGAGGTCCTCGAGATGATGCGGGTGCCGGACTACTGCTTCGACAAGTTCGTCCTCGTCGAGGAGCTCGGCAAGGGCGGCATGGGCGTCGTCTGGAAGGCCTGGCAGCGCGACCTGAAGCGCTGGGTCGCCGTCAAGTTCCTCACCGCCGACGACGACGAGGAGCTCCAGCGCTTCTGCCGCGAGGCCCAGACCGCCGCCCGGCTCTCGCACCCGAACATCTGCTCGATCTACGACCTCGGCGAGACCTCCGGGAAGAACTACATCGTCATGGAGTTCATCGACGGCCCGAGCATCTTCCAGCTCGGCAAGCTCGCGCCGGAGCGCGGGATGCAGGTGATCCGCGACGCGGCGCTGGCGATCCACTACGCCCACGAGTCCGGCGTCATCCACCGCGACATCAAGCCGCACAACGTCATGGTCGCCCGCAGCGGCCGGGTCTACGTCATGGATTTCGGCCTCGCCAAGGCCGTCCGCGCCGAGAGCGGGATGACGATCCCCGGCATGATCATGGGGACGCCGTCCTACATGCCCCCCGAGCAGGCCGAGGGCAAGACCTCGGAGATCGAGCGCTCGGACATCTAAGCCGTCGGCGCGCTCCTCTCCGAGTGCACGACGGGCCAGCCGCCCTTCCGCGCGTTGATCCTCTCCGAGCTCCTGAAGAAGGCGATCTACGCCGCCATCGCGGGCAAGCCGCCGTTCGCGGGCCGCACCCCGGTGGACATCCTGTACAAGGTCGTCCACAACCCCCCTCCCGCGCTGCGCTCCCCCTCCGCCTCGAGCGCCACGATGCCCGCGGAGCTCGACGCCGTCATCCAGCGGGCGATGCAGAAGGACCCCTCCCGTCGCTACCCGACCGCCAAGGCGCTCGCGGACGACCTCGACAAGCTCCTCAAGGGCGAGCCGCTGGCCGGCGCCAAGCGCAAGCCCGCCCGCGGCTTCCTGCGCAGCCCCGCCGGGATCGGCACCCTCGCGGGCGCGGCCGTCCTGCTCCTCGTCGCGCTCGTCTTCGCGTTCCGCCGCGGCCCGTCCGACGCCAAGGCGGCCCCGACCGCCGCCCCGGTGGCCGGCGTCGACCGGCTCTCCCTGAAGTCGAAGGCCCGCCCCGCGATGGACCGGGCCCAGACGGCCTACCAGGCCGCGCTCGACGTCCTCCAGATCGAGGGCGAGAAGTGGACCAAGCTCGTCGGGCACTGCCAGAAGGCCGTCGACGCCGCGCAGGAGGCGCTGCGGATCCTCCCGGACCACGAGGAGGCGCTCCTCGTCCGGGGCCGGGCCCAGGCCCTGCGCGAGGACTTCGACGCCGCGGAGGCGGACTTCCTCGCCGCGCTGAAGGCGGATCCCACGCTGAGCTCCGCCGAGCGCGAGCTCGGGCTGCTCTGCCTGCGCCGGGCCGACCTCGCCGTCCGCAGCCGCGATCTCGAGGACCCGTACTCGCGGCCCGCGTCCCCGGAGGTGAAGAAGCACATCGCGCGGGCCCTGGTGCATTTCACGAAGTTCGCCGAGCTGACGAAGGACACGCTCGAGGAGAAGTTCGCCCGGGCCTCGGTGGCCCTCGCCGAGGGCCGCTTCGAGGAGGCGCGCAAGGCCGCGTCCGACCTCGTGCAGGACAGCCCCCGGCCCGAGTACTACCTGCTCCGCTCCCGCGCGTGGGTGGCCCTGAAGAAGTACCCCGAGGCCCTCGTGGACGCCCAGGAGGTCTTCCGCCGCCAGCGCAACAGCGTCGAGGTGCTCCGCCACCTCGTCGTCGTGCACAGCTCGCTCAAGGAGCTCGCGAAGGCCCTCGAGGCCCTCGAGAAGCTGCTCGCCGTGAAGCCGGACGACTCGTGGGCGCTGTCCCAGCGTCCCCTGCTCCGCGCGGCGGCCGGCAGGACGGACGAGGGGATCCGGGACCTCGACACCGCGATCGCGCGGAATCCGGCCGACGCCATGCGGCTGGCCGAGCGGGCCGTGCTGCACCAGAAGTCGCACCGGTTCAAGGAGGCCATCGAGGACGCCACCGCGGCCCTGAAGGCCGACCCGACCTGCGACATGGCGCTCGAGACCCGGGCCCTCTGCTACATGGGCCTGGGCCAGTACGAGGACTGCCTCCGGGACCTCAAGGAGTTCGCCCGGCTCCAGCCCCAGGACGACTGGCCGATCTACATGCAGGGCACGGTCCGGCTCCTGATGCGGGACTACCTCGGCGCCGCGGAGGCCCTCGAGCGGGCCCTCAAGATGAACCCGGACAACGAGATCGCCCGGCTGAACTACGCGTCGGCCACGTTCCGGCTCGGCAAGCGCGAGCTCGCCCTGGAGTCCCTGGAGCGCTGGATGCAGCGGCCGCCGGACCTGGCCGTGCACTGGTCGGTCGCCTTCTACCTGCTCGAGGACCTCAAGGCGTGGGACGCCGCGACCCGCGTCGCGGAGCGCTTCGACGCCGCGGGAGTGCGGCACCCCTACCTGCCGATGCTGCGGGCGCGGATCGCGGCCGGCCGGGGCGACTACCCGGTGGCGGAGAAGCTGCTCGACGAGATCATCGACCGGGGGCGGGCGCCGTGGGACGTCTACCACGAGCGGGGCATCGTCGCCGCGGAGCAGAAGAAGCACGAGGACGCCGTGCGCTGGTACACCGAGGCGCTCCGCCTCGAGCCGGGATCCTACGCCACGGTGCGCAACCGGGGGCTCTCCTACCGCGCCCTCGGGAGGAACGACGAGGCCATCCAGGACCTGAAGAAGGCGGTCTTCCTTCACCCCGAGTACGCCCGGGAGCTGGATCCCGTCGTTTCGGAGCTCGAGAACCGCCCGAAATAGCCCCCGCCCCTCCGGCCCGATATACTTGGCGCACCGGAGGATCCCATCGAAGACCACGTCCTGGCCCAGACCGCCCTCGAGCAGGGATGGATCACCCCCGTCCAGCTCCAGGCCGCGCTCAAGGAGGTCGGCGCGGGCCGCCACCGGACGTTGGGCGACGCGCTCGTGGCGCGCGGGTACATCTCGCAGGGCCACCTCGACTCGCTCGACGGGGGCGCGACGCTGAAGTCGACGGCGCACGTCCCTCCCCTCGCCACGCCCCCGACCTCCGCGAAGCGCGCCGATCCCGTCGCCCGCAGCGCCCCGCCGCGCAAGCCGCCGAACACCCGCGCGGGCCGCTCCTCCACCGCCGACACCCGCACGCGCTCGGTGGCCGAGTCGACCGGCGAGGGGGTCCCCGCGGACGTCGTCGAGCGGATGAAGGACCCGGACTACTGCTTCGAGAAGTTCGTCCTCGTGGACGAGCTCGGCAAGGGCGGCATGGGCGTCGTGTGGAAGGCCTGGCAGCGCGACCTCAAGCGCTGGGTCGCGATCAAGTTCCTCTCCGCGGACGACGAGGACGAACTCCAGCGATTCTGGCGCGAGGCGCAGACCGCGGCCCGCCTCTCCCACCCCAACATCGGCGGCATCTTCGACCTCGGCGAGACCGCCGGGAAGCACTACATCGTGATGGAGTTCATCGACGGACCCTCGGTCCACGAGATGGGCAAGCTGAACTGGAAGCGCGCCGCCGAGATCTTCCGGGACGCCGCCCTCGCGCTGCACCACGCCCACCAGGAGGGCGTGATCCACCGGGACATCAAGCCGCACAACCTCATGGTGAGCCGGACCGGGCGCACCTACGTGATGGACTTCGGCCTCGCCAAGGCCGTGCGCTCCGAGGAGGGCATGACCGTGCCGGGGATGATCCTCGGGACGCCCTCCTTCATGTCCCCCGAGCAGGCCGAGGGCCGGCTCGACCGCGTGGACCGGCGCAGCGACGTCTACTCGCTCGCCGCCTCGCTCTACGCGGCCATCGCCGGCAAGCCGCCGTTCCCGGGCCGCACGCCCGTGGACATCATGTACAAGGTCGTCCACTCCGTGCCCCCGCCGTTCCGGGGGGCGAACCCCGACATCCCGCCGGACCTCGAGGCCGTGATCCTGCGCTCGCTGTCCAAGGCGCCCGCCGACCGGCACCCCTCCGCCAAGGCCTTCGCCGAGGACCTGGAGAAGGTGCTACGCGGCGAGCCGCTCTCCGGCCGCCGTCCGTCGCCGGCCCCGTGGAAGAACCCCTACGTGCTCGCGGGTTCCGCGGGCGTGCTCGTCGTGGGACTCGTCGCCGCGCTGGCGTTCCGCAGCGGACCGCCCCCCGCGCCGGTCCCGACGGCGACCGAGGCGCCGGGCGCGAAGCGGCTCGAGGCGAAGTCCCGGGCGCGCCCCGCCGTCGACCGGGCCCAGCGCCACCTCGACGCCGCGCGGCAGGTCCTCTCGGCCGACGGAGAGACCTGGGACGCGCTCGCGTCGCGGACCCGGGACGCGATCGCGGCCGCCGACGAGGCGCTCGCGATGCTGCCCGACCACGAGGACGCCCTCCTGGCCAAGGGCCGGGCCCTGGCGCTCGTGGAGGACTACGAGGGCGCGGCGGCCTGCTTCGAGGCCGCGACCAAGGCCGACCCCCGCTTCAGCCTCGCCGAGCGGGAGTGGGGCCTCGCCCTGCTCGGACGCGCCGAGTTCCTGCAGCGCGAGGTCCGCCGCCAGCCCAAGCCCGGGCGGAAACCGGACGCCGAGGTGCAGGCCCTCGTCACCCGCGCCCACGAGCGGCTCCAGCGCTACGTCGACCTCGCCCAGGATCCCGCCGAGGCCCGCTTCGCCCGCGCGGTGGCCGCGTTCGCCCAGGGGGACCACGCGCTCGCCGCGAAGTCGCTCGGCGAGCTGGCCCGCGAGAACCCGACCCCCGAGGTGCTCTTCCTGAAGGGGCGCGCCCAGCGGGCCGCCGGGCAGGTCTCCGAGGCCATCGAGACGCTCCACGACCTGCTCCGCCGCCAGCGCAACCACTACCCCGGCCTCCGGCTGCTCTCGCTGTGCTACATGAAGGGGCGCATGGCGAAGGACGCGGTCGACATCCTCACCCGCATGGCCGTCTTCCGGCCCCGCGAGACCTGGGCCCTCCGGCTGCGGGCCCCGAGGAAGGTCGAGCTGGGCGACACCGCGGGCGGGCTGGCCGACGTCGAGGCGGCCATCGCCCTCGAGCCCCGCAGCGCGGACTGCTGGAGCGCCCGGGGCTACGTGAACCTCAACATCGGCCGCATCGAGGAGGCCATCGCCGACTTCACGAAGGCCCTCTCCCTCGACCCGAAGTCCTCCTACGCGTACCAGCTCCGCGGGACCGCCTACACCCGGCTCAAGCGCGAGGCCGAGGCGCTCGCGGACGCGGACGCGGGCGTGAAGCTGGACCCGGCGAACGAGGACTTCCACAACATCCGGGGCGTGGCCCTCGTCGCCCTCAAGCGGCCCGAGGAGGCCATCGAGGCGTTCCGCGAGGCCGTGCGGCTCGACCCGTCGTTCTTCCTCGCCTCCGCGAACCTCGTGAAGGTGCTCACCACCGTGAAGCGGGACGCCGAGGCCGGCGCCGAGATGACCCGGGTCGGGGGCCTCGAGCCCGGGCCCGATCCGGAGTGGCAGACCTTCTGGGAGCTCTGCTACGACTTCCGGCAGTACGAGCCGCTGCTCACCATCCTCGACAAGTTCATCGCCCGGGCCGTGCCGCTCACCGGGATCCAGTTCTGGCGCGGGCGCTGCCTCTACCAGCTCAAGCGCTACCCGGAGGCCGTCCAGGCCTACGACGCCCACATGAAGTCCGGCGCCCCGGTCACGTGGGACGCCCTGAACGAGGCGTCGCTCTGCCAGTACCAGGTCGGGAAGTACGACGAGGCGCTCCGCCTCATGGACGCGTCCATCGAGCGCGCCCCGAAACAGCCCATCCCCTGGAAGAACAAGGGAGCCATCCTGTACCGGCTCAAGCGGTACCAGGAGTCCGTGGCCGCGTTCCGCAAGGCGATCGAGCTGGACCCCTCCCTGGCGCCGGAAATCCAGAAGGACCTCGACCGCGCCCTCGAGCAGGGCAATTAGCTATACTGGACCGATGCCCGGAGACCGCATCGAGGACCACGTCCTCGCGAAGATCGCCCTCGAGAAGGGCTTCTTCACCGGCGAGGATCTTCGCGAGGCCTACCGGGAGCTCGGCGCCCGGATGGCCGCCGGGCAGGTCGAGGATCCCTCCAACGCCCTGATCCCCATCCTCATCGAGCGCGGCCTCGTCACGCAGAAGCAGATCCAGGACACGATGCGGATCGCGCGGCTGCTCATGCAGCAGGCCCGCCCCGCGGGGTCGAAGCCCGCGGCGCCGCCGCCGGCTCCGGCCCGGCCCGCCCCGAGGCTCAACGTCCCGCCCAAGGCGGCCCCCCGCCCCGAGGAGGACGAGGAGGACAACCAGACCCTGGACCTCCCCGACAACGTCGAGCGGAAGGGCGGCTTCACCGCCGAGGACATCGCCCTCGCGGAGGACCAGACCCTCATCGAGACGCGCCCGACGAAGCCCGGCCCCGGGGCCCCGCCGCGGCCCGCCGCGAAGGCCGCCCCGGCCCCCGCGCCGAAGCCCGCCGCCCCGAAGGTCCCCACCGGGCCGAGCGCGGCCGCCTCGCGCACCGCGCAGTTCATGGCCGTCCGCCCCGCCCAGACGCCCCCCGAGGTCCTCGAGGCCGAGAAGGACGCCGACTACGTCTTCGACGACTTCGTGCTCGTCACGGAGCTCGGCAAGGGCGGCATGGGCATCGTCTGGAAGGCCTGGCAGAAGAGCCTCGGGCGCTGGGTCGCCGTGAAGTTCCTCAACTCCTCCGACGAGACCGAGCTCAAGCGCTTCTTCCAGGAGGCGAAGACCGTCCTCCAGCTCGACCACCCGAATATCGCCCGGCTTTTCAAGCTCGGCAAGTACGAGCAGATGTACTACCTCGTCATGGAGTTCGTGTCCGGCGAGGCCCTCCAGCACCGGCTCGGCCAGCTCGACGTGAAGACCTGCGCGACGGCGATCCGCGATACCGCCCTGGCCCTGCAGTCCGCGCACGACCTCAAGATCATCCACCGCGACCTGAAGCCCCAGAACCTGATGCTCACGCCCGAGGGCCACGTCTACGTCATGGACTTCGGCCTCGCGCGCGCCGCCTCCGCCGAGAGCCGGCACACCGTGACCGGGATGGTGCTGGGCACGCCGTCGTTCATGTCGCCCGAGCAGGCCGAGGGGAAGTTCAAGCTCGTCGACGCCCGGAGCGACGTCTGTTCGCTCGGCGCGACCCTCTACGCCCTGCTGGCGGGCCGGCCGCCGTACGCGGGCCGCACGATCATGGACACCCTGTACAAGGTCGTCCACACGTCGCCCGTGCCGATCTCGCACTTCAACGCGCACGTGCCCGAGGAGCTGGAGAAGGTCGTGCGCACGGCGATGGAGAAGGACCCGACGCGGCGCTACCAGTCCGCGAAGGAGATGGCCGAGGACCTCGACCGCTACCTCAACGGGGAGCCGGTCAAGGGCCGCCCCGCCCCCGGGAAGGTCTCCCCGCTCCGCCGGCCCGGCATTCGCCGCTAGCCGACCGACACGAGCGGCGTCATCGACAGCTTCCGCGCCTCGAGGAAGCTCCTCAGCAGGGCGTGACCGCGCGCCGCCAGCGCCGGGTCGTCGTCCACGAGCCCGAACGCGTCCTCCTTCGCCCACGAGAGGAGCTGGAGGTCCCCCGCCAGGTTCGCCGCCCGGAACTCGGGCAGCCCGCTCTGCCTCGTGCCGAGGAATTCGCCCGGGCCCCGGATCCGCAGGTCCGCCTCCGCGATCTCGAACCCGTCCGACGTCGCCACGAGGGCCCCCAGGCGCTCGCGCGCCTCGTCGCTGCGGCCCTCGCCGAGCAGGAGGCAGTACCCGTCGTGCGCGCCGCGGCCGATCCGCCCCCGCAGCTGGTGCAGCTGCGAGAGCCCGAAGCGCTCCGGGCTCTCGATCACCATCACGGTCGCGTTCGGCACGTCGATGCCGACCTCGATGACGAGCGTGGACACGAGCGCGGCGATCCGGCCCTCGCGGAAGGCCGTCATCGCCTCGTCCTTCTCGTCCGGTTTCATCCGGCCGTGCAGGAGGCCCACGGGGTGCGGGTCGAGCTCCCGCTTCAGCCGCTTCTGGAGCTCGACGGCCGACTGGATGCGCAGCGTCTCCGACTCCTCCACGAGCGGCGAGACGAAGTACGCCTGGCGGCCCTCGCGGAGCAGCTTCCGCACGAAGCCGAGCGCCTCCTCGCGCTGGGTCGGGGGCCGGAGCAGCGTCGTCACGGGCCGCCGGCCCGGCGGCAGCTCGTCGAGCACGGAGACGTCCAGGTCGCCGAACAGCGTCAGCGCCAGGGTCCGCGGGATCGGCGTCGCGGTCATCACGAGGACGTGCGGGCGCGGGCCCTTCCGGCGCAGCGTCGCCCGCTGGGCCACGCCGAACTTCTGCTGCTCGTCGATGACGACGGCCGCGAGGTCCTTGAAGCGCACCTCCTCCTCGAGCAGCGCGTGGGTGCCGAGGACGAGGTCCACCTCCCCCGCCGCCACGGCCTCGCGCACCGCCTTGCGGTCCTTCGTCGCCCGGCCCCCCGCGATCCGGGCGATGCGCACCCGGCTGTTGCGGAGGAAGGAGCGGAAGGTCCGCTCGTGCTGCTCGGCGAGGATCTCGGTCGGCGCCATCACCGCGGCCTGCCGGCCGTTGCCGATCGCGGCGAGCGCCAGGTACGCGGCCACCGCGGTCTTCCCCGACCCGACGTCGCCCTGGAGGAGCCGGTTCATCGGCCACGGGGCCTCGAGGTCCTTGCGGATCTCGGAGACCACCCGCTCCTGGGCCTTCGTCAGCGCGAACGGGAAGCGGAGCCGGATCCGGGAGTCGAGGGCGTCGGAGACCGGGATGCGCGAGCCCACCGCCTCGCGCCGGGTCCCGTGCCGCTTCAGCGCGAGGCCGGTCTCGAGCAGGAAGAACTCGTCGTAGGCCAGGCGCCGCCGCGCCCGCTCCTTCTCCTCCTCGGTGGCCGGGAAGTGGATCGCGCGGACCGACTCCGCCGCGCCCATCAGCCCGCGCTTCCGGAGCAGCGGGGCCGGGAGGAACTCCGGCAGGCCCGGGGCGAGCCGCTCGACCGCGTCGTGCACGAGCCGGCGGAAGGCCTTCCGGCCCATGCCCTCCACGGGCGGGTACGCCGGGATCAGGCCGTCCACGTGGATCGGCGCCTGCCCCTCCCCGCCGAGGATCTCGTATTCCTCCGGCTTGATCTGCAGGCCTCGGAACAGGTCCACCTTGCCGCTGACGATGACGACGTCGCCGACGCGGAACGACTGCTCGAGGTAGGGCTGGCCGAACCAGACGGCCTCGATCTCGCCCGTCTCGTCGCCGAGCGTGATGCGGAAGACCGTCAGGCGGCGCTTCGACGTGCGCTCGGTGCCCATCGTCAGGACCACGCCCTGCAGCGTGGCCGTCTCCCCGACCTTCGCGTCGCGGATCTTGCCGAGCAGCCGCCGATCGTAGTGCCGCCGCGGGATCCACGTCAGGAGGTCGTAGGCCGTCCGCAGGCCTCGGGCCGCCAGCGACTCCGCGCGCACCGGTCCGATGCCCTTGAGGAAGCGGAGCGGGCGGAAGATCTCGTCGAGCGACGACACCGCCTACTCCCCGTCGGCCGGCTTCGGCGCCGGCTTGGGGAGGTCGAGCCGGTTGAGCGCCTCGAGGATGGGCGCGAGCTCCCGCTCGTGGTAGAGGGCGGCGTCGGCGAGCGTCTCCTTCTCGGAGGCGACGCACCACTCGCCCTTGGGCTTCCCCGGGCAGCGGAGGCCGAGCGCGCGGAAGGCCTCCACGACGGCGTCCCCCAGCTCGAGGGCGTCGCAGATGTTCGTCTCCGCGGTGAAGACGAAGCGCTCGGGGGAGCTCACGCGGAGGCTCCCCCGGCCCGCGAGGCCAGCTCCGCGGGCAGGTGCGGCGAGGCGGCGAGCCGCTTGAGCAGCGGCTTGAGCTCGCGGAACAGGGTCGAGTGCTCGAGGAGCAGCTCGAGGATCCGGCGGCGCCGCTCGTCGGACTGCTCGGGCTCGGTCCCGAGGCGCCGGTGCCCCGCCACGCGGGCGAGGCTCTCGAGCAGCACGCGCTGCTCGTCCCGCTCCCGGAAGTCGGGCCGGGCCAGCATGGCGAGCGTGAGGTCGACGTAGCGCCCGAGCAGGGCCGAGACGGCGTCGTCCTCGTCGTCGGACCGGGCGAAGGCGCTCGAGAGGATGCGGGCCGTCGTCGCGCTGCGGAGGTTCCCCAGCAGGGCGTCGACGAGGAGCCGGCGCTCCTCCGAGGGGCAGCCGGGCGACGCGGCGATCGAGGCCAGGGCCGCGCCCAGGTCGCTGAGGTTCGTGGGGGCCCAGACCTCGCGGAACTCGGCGACCGAGCGGTAGCGGAGCGCGAGGCGGCGGACGATGTCGAGGCGGACCGCGGCGGGCAGGCGGCCCCCGGAGACGATGCGGCCGAGGCCCCCGATGAGCTCGGGGAGGAACTCCGTGTAGACGCCCGTCGCGCCGCCCACGAAGAGGTGCATGCCCTCGTCGCCGCGCTTCTCCTCCGTCTCGAGGTCCGGCATCGGCGTCTCGAGGAGGTCCACGAGGCGCAGGGCCACGTCGGTGGCCGAGGCGGGATCGAGCGTGGGCGCGGAACCGGCCCAGCCCAGGCCCGCGACCAGGTCGTAGTTCCAGGCCACCTTGCCGAGCTGCGAGAGGAAGGCCGAGAGCAGCTCCTTCGCGGCCCCGGCCGGGGCGGCGGGTCCGTGGACGGCCCGGCCCAGCGCGCGGACCAGCACGGGCGGCGGGACGCGGTCGGTCGAGTCCAGGCCGCGGAGGAATGTCAGCACCCGGGCGGCCAGCGCCGGGTCGGCGGTGTCGTCCGCGATGTCCGCCAGGATCCGCACCGCGGTCTCCCGCTCGACGGGATACGCGCTCCGGCGCACGCAGTCCTCCAGCGGATCCACGGCGGCGGGCCCGATCCGCCGGATGGCGGCCGCGGTCAGGTCGTGGATCCGGCTGGCCGTGTACGAATGCAGGTTCGAGAGGAAGTCGATCGCGAGCCGCCGCTTCAGGTCGGCGGAGGTCTCCGGGTGCCAGCAGATCCGGGATTCGATCACCGACGAGCGGACGTGCCGGCCGCCCTCGCGGAGCAGCTTCAGGAAATACTCGCCGGTGCGCTCGAGGAGGGCCGGGGCGACGCCCTCGGTCGCGGCCACGGCGTCCAGCACGGGCACGAGCAGCGCCCGCGCCTCCTCCTTGAGGCCCTCGACCGAGTCGAGGAGGACGACGAGCGCCGTGTCCTTCCGGCGCCGCAGCGCGTCCGCGAGGCGGCGGCTGTCGAGGTCCTCGAGCGGCTTCACCGCGAGATCGTCCACGGCGACCCTGCAGAGCGAGCGCTCGAGATCCGCCGGCAGGTCCATCCCGAGGAGGGACTCCAGGAGCAGCACGCGGAGCCGGCGGTCGCCGATGCCCTCGCCCGCGGCCCAGATGGAGCGGATGCGCTCGCCCGGGCGGCGCTCCCCGATCGCGTCGAGCAGGTTGCGCGCGGGGCTGACGAGGGCGTCGTGGTGGTCCGCGAGGGCGCGGAGCAGGTGGCGCGTCAGGGCGCCGAGGAGCTCGGGATGGCCCGCCAGGGCCTCCGAGAACGGCACGAGTGCCTCGACGAGCGCGCGGAGCACGGCCGGGTCCGTCTCGTGGGCGAGCCCGCCGACGAGGAACGCGACGGCGATGCTGCGCTCGGCGGTGGGCGCGCGCGAGCCCAGGGTCGCGACGCGGCGGATCGACTGCTCCTTCTGGCGCGGCGTGCCCGCCGCGGCGGTCTTCAGGGCGTCGGCGATCTCCCGGCCCAGCCCCATCGACTCCATCAGGGAGGCGGCCTCGCGCCGCACGTCCGAGCTGGGATCGCCGAGGGCGCGGAGCGCGAGCAGCCCCTTCTCCTCCGCGGGGGCGCCGGAGAGCGCGATCTTGCGGAGGGCCTCGATCTTCGGGCCGGGCTCGACGCCCGTGAGGAGGACCAGCTTGAGGCGGGCGACCTCCTCGGGCGGGATGGCGCCCCGGAGCGCGGCCAGGTCGAGGCCCGAGCCCGGGTCGATCGAGGGCAGCGTCCCCGGCCCGGGGGCCGCGAGGTCCCGCCGCTGCGACCACTCCCCCTCCGCCTGCAGTTCCTCGGCGAGGGCGAGGAGGTCGCGGACCCGGGCGAGCGTCTTGGAGGCCGGGAACTCCCGGTGCAGGCCCGCCGTGTCGAGGCCCGGCGCCTTCTCGAGGAACGCGGGGTCGAGGAGGAGGTTCTCGAGCTCGCGCGACCGCACGGCCTCCTCGAGGACGGCCGCGGTGGGGGCGAGGCCCCGGGCCGCGAGCGCGCCGAGCCGCACGGCCAGCCGCTCGCCGACGCCGTAGCGCGACTTGAGGTCTTCCTTCCCGAGGCGGACGGGCTCCGGCATGGAGGGCCAGTGTACCACCGCCCGGGGGTTTTTGAAGCGGGGGCCCCGGCGGGCGCGTCTATACTGTCGGACCATGTTGACGAGCCTGCTCCTCCTCTCGACGCTGCTCGCGCCCCAGGACCCCGAGCTCGAGGCCCTGAAGCGCGACGTGAAGTCCCTCCAGGAGCGCGTCGCGGCCCTGGAGGCCGACCGGGACCGGCTCGCCGGCGAGTGCGGCCGCCTCCGGGAGGAGCTCGACCGCCTCCGCATCTTCAGCGTCGAGGCCGCCGGCAAGCTCGCCCAGCTCCGGCAGGCCGTCCAGGACGCCCCGCGCAAGCCTCCCCTGCGGGCCCGCATCCTCGCGGTGGACGCGGCCGGCGCGTTCGTCATCGTCGACAAGGGCCGGGCGGACGGCGTCGGGCCGGGCTCCTCGTTCGACCTGCTGCGCCGGGATCCCGAGGGCCGCTGGATCCGGCTCGGCCGGGCGGGCTACGACAAGTGGGCCAACGACGGCCGCCACTCCAAGCTCGTCGTCACCGAGGGCGACGCGGCGGCGCTGCGCAACGACGACCTCGCGGTCGACAACTCCGACGGCGACCCCCGCCCCGCGCTGCCGGGCCCGGGCGACGGGTCGGCCGCGCCCGAGCCGGCCTTCCGGATCTGCGGCGGCACCGAGGACGCCTGGTTCCTCGACTACGGCCGCCGCGACGGCGCCCGCCTGGGCGGGATGGTCGGCGTCCTCCGGGGCGGCAAGCTCATCGCGCGGCTGCGCATCGACGCCGTCGGCCCGGACTGGGCGCAGGCCCGCCTCGCGGGCGAGGCCCAGGTCCGCCCCGCGATCGACGACGTCCTTCTGGTCAAGGAGCCGAAGTCCCCGCTCGTGGGGCGCGTGAAGCTGAACACGGCCGAGAACGGCATCGTCGTCGACCTCGGCAGCGCGGTCGTCAAGCCCGGGGCGCTGTTCGAGATCCGCCGGGCCGGCAAGGCCCTGGGCCGCGTCGTCGTGAAGTCCGCGAAGCAGGGCGTGGCGTTCACGGAGCCGACGGGGACCCTCTCCCGGGACGACGTCCAGGTCGGGGATTTCGCCGAGTCGGTCGAGTAGTCCCCCCCGAATCCTGCAATTGAACCCCCGCCGGGGCCCGTCTATACTCTGGACCCCGAAACCCGAAAGGACGTTGCATGGTCCGACTCCTTCCCGCGCTGCTCCTGGTCCTGGCCGCCGTCCCGGCGTCCGCCCAGGACTCCCCCGTCGACGAGCTGAAGAAGCAGCTCGAGGCCCTGAAGCGCAGGGTCGAGGAGCTCGAGACCGAGCGGGCGAGGTCGAGCGAGGAGAACGGGAAGCTGAAGCGCGAGATCGAGCAGCTCCAGCGCTTCTCGATGGACGCGGCGGAGAAGATCGCGCGGCTCCGGCAGCAGCTCGCCGAGGGCGGGCGCACCGAGGACAAGCCGTCCCCCGGCCCCGGGCCGGACTCCCCCGCGAAGCCGGATCCCGCCGTCGGCCCGAAGGAGCCCGTGAAGGGAAAGCTCGTGGTCAAGGTCCCCGAGCACGGGTACATCATCATCGACAAGGGCGAGCCGGACGGCGTGAAGGAGGGCTGGGTCTTCGAGATCTTCAAGCGCCTCCCCGGCGACAAGTACGAGTCGCTGGGCACCGCGGTCTTCGAGAAGTACGTCTCGTCGACGCGGAACACCCAGTCCAAGCTGACGGTGACGAAGGGCTCCGTGGAGAAGATGAGCTACGGGGACCTGGTCGTCGCGCAGCGCGCGCTGGAGCCCCGGGGCGACGCCCCCGTGGACCCAGCCGTCCCGCCGACCCCCTCCGGCGACAAGACGTTCAAGATCACGGGCATCGCCAAGGACAGCTACTTCCTCGACTACGGCACGCGCGACGGGGCCAAGCTCGGGGACAAGGTCTACGTGGTCCGCGACCGCCGCGCGATCGTCCACCTCCGCCTCGACTCGGTGGACAAGGACTGGTCCGTCGGGCGCGTCGTGGACAACACGAAGATCGGCGAGCCGGCGATGAACGACCCGATCTCCCTCAAGGAGGTCCGCAACGCCGTGATCGCCAAGGTCCGGCGCGTGGACAAGGGCATCTACATCGACGCCGGCACCATGCAGGGGGCCCGGGTCGGGATGCAGCTGGACGTCCGCCGCCAGGGGCGGCCGGTGGGCCGGATCGTCCTCAAGCAGGTCGACAAGTTCCACTCCATCGCCGAGCCGGTCGGCGAGACCAAGCTCGACGATGTCCTGGTCGACGATTTCGTGGAATCGGTCGACTAGGATTTCCGCGCACCGCCCGCGGCCTTTTCCGCGCCCTCCCCTCGGGGCCGCCCGACGCACGATTCGGCAGGGGTTTTGCTCCACTCCGGCCATGAATCTACGCCACTTCGACCTCAAGGAGCAGCTGCTGCTGGCCCGCCGCGCGGAGTCGGTCTGCGCCCGCAGTTTCCGCCGCCTTTCCGAGCGCTTCCAGAAGGCGGACCCGGGGCTGTCGCGGCGCTTCAAGGGCATCGCCGAGGACGAGGACCACCACCTCGAGGAGCTCTCGAAGCTGGACGAGGAGGTCCCCTGGCCGACGACCTGGTCGCTGGACGAGCCCTCGATCGCCTGCGTGCTCGGCGAGGCCTTCCCCACGCTGAGCGCGGGGCCGCTGCCGGCGGAGCCGGGCGAGGCGGTGCGCTTCGCGGAGTCGGTGGAGCGCGAGTCCGCCCGGTTCTACGTGGCGCTCAAGAAGGCGTCGGGCGACCCGGGCGCGGTGCGCGTGTTCGGCCGCATCGGGCGGGCCGAGGCGGGCCACCTGGCCGAGCTCCGGCGCTGAGCCGGAGACCGGCGGCGGCTATTCCTTCCGGCGGAACCGGGTCGTCCCCTCGCCGGACTGGTATTTCCGTTTCAACCACTTCTCGACCTCCTTCGGGACGAAGGAGCTGACGTCGCCGCCGAGGGAGGCCGCCTCCTTGATGAGGCGGGAGCTGACGAACGAGAACTCCTCGTGCGTCATGACGAAGACGGTCTCGATCTCCCCCGCGAAGGTCCGGTTCGTCATCGCCATCTGGTACTCGTACTCGAAGTCGCTGATGGTCCGGATGCCGCGGAGGATCACGCCGGCCTTCTTGCGGCGGACGTAGTCGACGAGCAGGCCCTCGAACCACTCGGCGCTGATGTTCTTCACGCCCTTGGTGACGTCCTTGATCATCTCGACGCGCTCGTCGCGCGTGAACAGCGCCTGCTTGGCCGGGTTGTCGCTGACGGCCACGATGAGGTGGTCGAAGACGCGGGCGCCGCGCTTGATGACGTCGAAGTGCCCGTTCGTGAGCGGGTCGAACGACCCGGGGTAGACGGCGATGGCCATGGGGATCCTCGGCTCCTGGGGTTGGGGGTCGCGGTTCAGGGGCGCCCGATGCTCCGGTACGTGAAGCCCGCCTCCCGCAGCTTCGCGGGGTCGAACTGGTTGCGCCCGTCGAGGAGGGTCGGGTGGGCCATGGCCCGGCGCAGGCGGGCGAGGTCCAGGTCGGCGAATTCGCGCCACTCGGTCAGCAGCAGGGCCGCGTCGGCCCCCTTGGCGGCCTCGTAGGGGCTGCGGCAGAGCTTGACGCCCGGCAGCTCCCGCGCCGCCTTGGGCATCGCCTGCGGGTCGTAGGCGCGGACCGTCGCGCCGCGCTCGGCGAGCGAGCGGATCACCTTCACGGCCACGGACTCGCGGAGGTCGTCGGTGTCCGGCTTGAAGCTGATCCCGAAGGCCGCGACCTTCTTCCCCTTGAGGATCCAGAGCTCCTTCTCGACCTTGCGGAGGAAGGACTCCCGCGCCTCCTCGTTGATCCGCATCACCTCGCGCAGGAGCCGGAACTCGTAGCCGAGCTCGCGCGAGATCGCCTCGAACGCGGCCACGTCCTTCGGGAAGCAGGAGCCGCCGTACCCGAGCCCGGCGTTCAGGAACGACGGGCCGATGCGGGCGTCCATCCCCATGCCGCGCGTCACCTGGCCCACGTCGGCGCCGGAGAGCTCGCAGACCTGGGCCAGCGCGTTGGCGAAGGAGATCTTCAGCGCGAGGAAGGAGTTGGACGCGTGCTTGATCAGCTCCGCGCTCTTGATGTCCGTGACGACGATCGGGGCCTTGAAGGGCTCGAAGACCTCGCGCAGGACCATCTCGGCGCGGCGCGAGGAGACGCCGAACACCACGCGGTCCGGGTGCAGCGTGTCCTTGACGGCCTGGCCCTCGCGGAGGAACTCGGGGTTCGACGCGACGTCGAAGTCGGCCCCCTCCGGGGCGTACTTGGAGATGACCTGGCCGACGCGCTCCCCGGTCCGGACGGGCACGGTGCTCTTGTCGACGACGAGCCGGTACTCGCGCAGCGAGCCGGCGATCTCGCGCGAGACGGCCTCCATGAACGAGAGGTCGGCCATCCCGGAGGGCAGCGGCGGCGTGGGGACGCAGACGAAGACGACCTTGCCGAAGGCGACGGCCTCGGGGGTGGAGGTGCCGAACTTCAGGCGGCCCGCCCGGGCGTTCCGGCGCACGAGCTCCTCGAGGCCGGGCTCGTAGATGGGGATCCTCCCCTTGCGGAGCGAGGCGATCTTCGCCCGGTCGACGTCGACGCAGAGGACGTGGTGCCCGCGCTCGGCGAGGCACGCGCCGGTGACCAGGCCGACGTGCCCGGTCCCGATGATGGAGGTCTTCATTCCCGCGGCGGTCCTTTCAACGCTGGAGCTTCAGGAACGTCGGCACGAAGGTCACGTAGAACTTCTTCTCGTCCCGGCCGACGTCCTCCTCGAAGATCACCTCGAGCAGGAAGTCGTGGAGGTCCCGGGTGACCGTCAGCCGGCGCCCGATGAACTCCTCGGCCTCGTAGTCGTACTGCACGCCCGCGTTCACCCGCCACTTCTCCGTGACCTGCCACTGGGCCTGGACGGTGATGGCGTTCGTGACGTTGATCAGGAAGACCTGGCCGAGCGTGAAGGAGGTCTTCGGCGCGGGCGCCCACGTGACCGTGAATTCCCGCTTCTCCTCCTGCTTGTGGACGGGATTGTATTCGCCGCGCGCGGAACCGGACAAGAATTTCGCCGGCCGGAACTGCACGTCCCAGTGCAGGTTGGACCAGGTCCGCTCGGCGATCGCGCCCGTGGAGTCGTGGGGCTTCAGCGAGATCCAGTGGAACGGGGCCTCGTAGTTGTCCACGAGCTCCCTCCCCGT
The DNA here is from genome assembly GCA_964464755.1 of uncultured Planctomycetales bacterium. Classification (GTDB taxonomy): domain Bacteria; phylum Planctomycetota; class MHYJ01; order MHYJ01; family JACPRB01; genus CAYXGZ01. Next base: position 39,767 of record CAYXGZ010000018.1, on the reverse strand, counting down.
GTCGCGGCGGTGCCGGGGGTAGTACTCCGCCTGGAGGCCGGCCTCGAGGAACTCGACCACCGCCGAGCCCCCCTTCCCGTCCGGGGCCCGGGTCTGGAAGCGGTGCCGCGTCTCGAGGACGATCTCGGCGAACTCGCCGCGGGGGTCCGTCGCGTCGTAGGGGACGAACTCCGCGGGGTCGACCGTGTTGACCATCGTGGCGGCCGCGCGGACCTCGAAGGAGGCCAGGTGGCGGAGGCGGCGCAGCCCGACGGCCTCCCAGGACGCGTCGTAGACCCGCGACCACTCCGAGCGCGCCCGGACGCCCGCCGTGCCCAGCAGGCGAGTCTCGGGCTCCCCCTCGAGGTCGTCCCGGACCCAGGTCGCCCTCGCCTCGGCGAAGGGCGAGACCGTCACGACGCCGGCCCGCAGGGCCCCGACGAGCGTGTTCAGGCTGTCCGCGCGCCAGGTCCGGGGCTCCGCCCCGCCGACCGCCTCGTCCTGGCGCTGGCGCAGGTGCGCGACCTCGGCCTCCTGGGTGTAGGTGATCCCGGCGACCCGGCCGCCGATCACCGGGAGGTCGAACATGTAGAACCGGGTCTTGGGCAGGAACTCCACCTGGGTCTGGAAGTCGTTGATGCGGTTCCGCTGGTACAGGTACCCGCCGTAGCTCCCCTCGATCATCCTCAGGTAGAGCGCCGTCTCCTGCTCCTTCTGCTCCTTGAACTCCTCCTCGAAGAACTCCTCGAGCAGGTTCCGGTCGCTGAGCCAGGAGTACTCGAGGTCGACCCGGAGGACGTCGGAGAGCGCGGCCCGGTGGAAGAAGCGGAAGCGGGCGCGGCGCTCCTCCTCGAGCGGCAGGAACTTCTGGTCGAAGTCGTTGTCCGGGTTCGGCCCCTTGTCGTCCATCCCGTAGCTGTTCACGTACCCGTGGTAGCCGCCCCAGCGCCACTCGGGCACGAGGCCGAAGGCCCAGCCGCGCTCCTGGCGCCAGTCGATCACCCAGTTCAGCTCCCCCCACTTGTCGCGGTCGTCCTCCGCGTTGGCGTCGGCCCAGGGCCAGGCGGAGTCGATGGCCCCCTTCCGGAGGTTGATCCCCCAGAGGGACTTGGCGTGCAGGCCGAAGCGGTTCGAGTCGCCGCCCGAGAGCTTCTTGATGGGGAAGGTCCTCGCGGCCGCCGCGCCGACGGCGATGACCGGCCAGAAGAACACGGGCATGCCCCAGAGGTCGACCGAGAAGCCCTCTCCCTTGAAGTCCCAGTCCGGCTTGTCGCCGAAGCTCAGCTTCATCGGGTCGTCGTCGACGGGCTTGCCCAGGTCGATCTTGGCCTTCCGGAAGTTGAGCGTGTAGTGCGGGTCGCCGTACGTGCAGGTCGAGATCGACACGCCCTCGGCCTCGAGCTTGCCGATCTCGAGCATGCGGATCTCGCGGGCGCGGACCGCGATGTCGCTCTTCAGCTCCTTCTCGTTCTTGCGCTTGGCGAAGTGGTGCTGGGTCGCGACGTCGAGGAGCCAGGCGCGCCGGTTGTCGAGGTCGTAGTAGAAGGTCGCCACCGAGAAGACGTTCCACTTCTTGAGGTCGGGGTCGTAGCGCCGGTAGGAGACGTTGCCCTCCGCGAAGATGTCGCGGACCGGGGCCTGCCCGGCCGCGGGCTTCTCCCGGACGTAGAGCAGGAGCCGGTCGGAGCGCAGCTCCAGGTCCTTCATCGTCGCGGTGACGTTGCCCGAGAACAGGATGCCGGTGAGGTCGCCCTCCGGCCACACGCGCATCCGCTCGAAGGAGACCTCGAGTCCGCCGAGCGACTTGCTCAGCGCCGGATCCTGCGCGGTGCTGGAGCGGGCGGCCGCCGGAGTCGGAGCCGGGCTCGGGTCCGGCAAGGGGTCCTGGGCCGCCGCGGGACGGGCGGCGAGCAGGACGATCAGCAGCGGGAGCAGGCGGCTCATTTCTCGAGCTCCGCCCAGTTCGCGCCCGAGGCCACGTTGACCTTCAGGGGGACCTGGAGCGAGGCCGCGCCCTCCATCTCCTCCCGCAGGACCGCCTCGGCGGCCTTGCGCTCCGCCGGGGGCGCCTCGACGACCAGCTCGTCGTGCACCTGGAGCAGCAGGCGCGTCTTGCGGCGCTCCTTCCGCAGCCGCTTCCAGACCGCGATCATCGCGATCTTCATCAGGTCGGCCGCCGTGCCCTGGATCGGCGCGTTGACGGCGATGCGCTCGGCGGGCGAGGCGACGACCCGGTTCTTCGACGCGAGGTCGGGCACGTAGCGCCGGCGGCCGAGCAGCGTCGTCACGTAGCCGAGCTTCCGCCCGGACGCGAGGCAGCCGTCGAGCCAGTCCCGGACCTTCGCGTAGGTCTTGAAGTAGTGGTCGATGGTCACCTGGGCGCTGCGCACGTCGATCCCCAGCCGCTGGGCGAGGCCCTGGGCGCCCATCCCGTAGATGATGCCGAAGTTGACCTCCTTCGCGCGGCGCCGCTGCTCGCTCGTCACCTGGTCGGGCGCCACCTCGAAGACGTCGGCGGCCGTGGCCCGGTGGATGTCGAGGTTCCCCCGGAACGCGGCGAGCAGCCGGGGATCGCCGCTCAGGTGGGCGAGCACCCTCAGCTCGATCTGCGAGTAGTCCGCCGAGATGAAGGTCCAGCCCTCCTCCGGCACGAAGGCGGCGCGGATCATCCGCCCCTCCTCGGTGCGCACGGGGATGTTCTGGAGGTTCGGGTCGCTCGACGAGAGCCGGCCCGTCGCGGCGATCGCCTGGTTGTACGACGTGTGCACGCGCCCCGTCTCCGGGTGGATCATCGACGGCAGCGCGTCGATGTAGGTGCCCCGCAGCTTCCCGAGCTGGCGGTACTCGAGGATGAGCTTGGGCAGGTCGTGCGTGGAGGAGAGCTTCTCGAGCACGCTGACGTCCGTCGAGAACCCGGTCTTCGTCTTCTTGCCCGTCGCCAGCTTGAGCTTGTCGAAGAGGATCCGCTGGAGCTGCTTCGGGGAGTCGACGTTGAACTCCTCGCCCGCGATCCCGTGGATCTTCGACAGCAGGCCGCGCATCCGCGCGGAGAACTCGGAGCCCAGCTTCTTCAGGAGGGCGGCGTCGACGCGCACGCCGGTCCGCTCCATGTCGAGGAGGACCGGGATGAGCGGGAGCTCGAGGTCCCGCATCAGGCCGTCGAGCCCGTCGGCCGCCAGGCGCTTCCGGAGGATCGGCACGAGCCGCAGCGCGACGTCGGCGTCCTCCGCGCTGTAGTCCCGCGCGGTCTCCACCGGCACCTGGTCGAAGGTGATCTGCTTGGCGCCCTTCCCCGTGACCTCCTCGTACGAGATCATCCGGTGGCCGAGCAGCTCGCGGCTGATGGCCCCGAGGTTGTGCTCGCGGTCGGGATCGACCAGGTAGGCGCCCACCATCGTGTCGAAGGAGTACGTCGGCAGCTCCAGCCCGTGCCGGGACAGGACCACCGCGTCGAACTTCACGTTCTGGCCGGCGAGCTTCTTCCCGGGATCCGTCAGCACCGGCCGCAGCGCGTCGAGCACCTCGGTCGTCGGGAGCTGGGCCGGGGCGCCGAGGTAGGCGTGCCCGACCGGGATGTAGCGGCCCTCGCCCTCCGAGGCGCAGAGCGAGATCCCCACGAGCCCCGCGCGCATCGGGTCGACGGCCGTCGTCTCCGTGTCCACGGAGATCCACTCCGCGGCCTTGAGCTCCTTCACCAGGTCCTTGAGCTCCGGCTTCGTCAGCACGAGGCGGTAGCGCTCGTAGGACAGCGTCTTCGCGGCCGGAGGGGCCGATTCGCCGAGCCCCTCGAGGAGGCTCTGGAACTCGAACTTCGCGTACGCCGCGCCGAGGGCCTGGGGGTCCGGCTCCTGGGCCTTGAGATCCTCGAGGCTCACGGGCAGCGGCACGTCCGTCTTGATCGTGACGAGGACCCGGGAGAGGTCCGCGCCCCGCCGGTCGGCCTCGAGGAGCTTGCGCCAGCGCTCCTCGATCTCGGGGAGCTTCGCGTAGATCCCCGGGATGGAGCCGTACTTCGCGACGAGCTTCGCGGCCGTCTTCTCGCCGATGCCGTGCACGCCCTTGATGTTGTCGGAGGAGTCGCCCATCAGGCCGAGGACGTCGATGACGGCCTCGGGCGCCACGCCGAACTTCTCCTTCACCTCGTCGATCCCGGTCCAGCGGTCCTTCATGTCGTCGTAGAGGATGACCCCGGGCCGCGCGTCCCCCTTGCGCTTCGTGACGAGCTGCATGAAGTCCTTGTCGCCGGTGAGCACGACGACGTCGACGCCGGCCGCGACGGCGCGCCGCGCGAGCGTGCCGATCACGTCGTCCGCCTCGACGCCGGGGACCTCGAGGGCGCGGACGCGGAACGCCGCGGGCAGCGCCTTGACGTGCGGGACCTGGACCGAGAGCTCCTCGGGCATCGGCTGGCGCGTCGCCTTGTAGTCCGGGTAGAGGTCGTCGCGGAAGGTCCGCCCCGGCGCGTCGAAGACCATGGCGACGTAGTCGGGCGCGTGCTGGCGCAGGACCTTCGTGAGCATCGTCGCGAATCCGAAGATCGCGTTCGTGGGCAGCCCCGTCGAGGTGCGGAGCCCCCGCACGCCGAAAAAGGCGCGGTAGAAGTACGAGGAACCGTCGATCAGGAAGAGCGTTCGCATGCGGAGATCAGCAAAGATACACGAATCAAGGGCGATCTGTCAGCGTCGGCGGGGCGCGCCGAATCGCGCTTGAATTCGACTTGGGGCGTGGGTAGACTTCGCCCCGTCGTCGCCGTTCGCTCTCGCACATTCAGGAGTACCCGTTTCCCGGGGTTCGTTCCCGGGGATGGTCCATCAGTTGTCGTGGCCGTTCTGGGTGACGGCCGGCCCGGGCGTGGGCCGGACGTGTTCGGAAGGTTGTGACTCGGGGGGGAGTGATGGATCCGAAGGCCATTCTCGAGACGGCGGTCCACCGGGAAGAGTTGTCGGCCATCGAGGCCCTGATGCTGATGCAGGAGAGCGAGACGCTCCTCCCGCACCTCCTCAAGGCGGCCGACCAGCTGAACCAGCGGATCAACGGGGCGCACGTCACCTACGTCCGCTCGAAGCAGATCACGATCACCAACGTCTGCCGCGCCGAGTGCAGCTTCTGCCCCTTCTGGAAGAAGAAGGCCCAGCGCGGCGCCTTCACCCTGACCCCCGGCGAGGCCCTCCGGCAGATCCGCGACGCCGGCGCCGTCCGCCAGATCGAGCTGCAGGGCGGCCTGAACCCGGACCTCCAGCTGCCCTACTACGTCAACCTGCTCCGGGCCATCAAGGACGAGCACCCGAACCTCCACGTCCACGGCCTCTCGCCCAGCGAGATCCACTTCCTCGCCAAGCGCTCCCGCACGCCGGCCGTCGACATCCTGCGCCGCCTCCGCGACGCGGGCCTCGACTCCCTGACCGGCGACTCCGCCGACATCCTCAACGACAAGGTCCGCAAGAAGGTCTCGTCGGACAAGCTGCGCACGCACGACTGGGTCGAGATCATCCGCCAGGCCCACCGCCTCGGCATGCCCACGACGGCCACGATGCTGTTCGGGCACATCGAGGACGAGATCCAGCTCAGCGAGCACCTCGACATCGTCAAGAACCTGCAGCGCGAGACCGGCGGGATCATGGCCTTCGAGCCGATCCCCTACCTGCCCCACGGGACCGAGCTGGCCCGCGACAAGCGCTGCCACCCGCCCAAGGGCCCCGAGCACCTCCTGAAGATCGTCTCGATCGCCCGCATCTTCTTCGCCCGCACGCTCACCACGATCCAGGTCGACTGGACCAAGATGGGCTGGGAGACGGCCGCGCTGGCGCTCGGCGCCGGGGCGAACGACCTGGGCCCGCTCGCCATCGACGCCGCCGAGATCCGCTCGCCGGAGATCGGCCGCGCCTCCTCGATCCCGGTGTCGGAGGTCCGCTCGCGCCTGAAGAAGGCGGGCCGCATCCCGGTGGAGCGCGACCCGTACACCAAGCGCGTGGCCCCGTCGCGGGTTCGCGCCGAGGAGCCGATCCTGGTTTAGAGGTCGGGCCGGACGACCTGGTGCCCGTCGGCGAAGACGTCCAGCGCGCCGAGGACCTCGTCGAGGAAGCCGGGCCCGAACATCGCCCGGTAGTACCAGGGCGTGAACGCCCGCTCCTGGAGCCGGCCCTTCGGCGTGACGTGGGCCGCGATCTTCCGCACCTGCTCCGCCGCAACCGCGTCCGCCCTCCCCTGCGCCTGCACGATCCGCTCCCGGAACGCGGAGAGGTGGGCCGCCGCCTTCTCCCCGGTCTTGCGCCCGAGGTCCACGAGCGGCGGCTCGACCCGGCGCAGCCGCTCCTCGAGCCCCGCGAGGCGGCCCTTCACGTCCAGCTCGAGGCGTGAGACGTCGGCGAGCAGGTCCTTCGTGCTGCGGCCCGCGCGGAGATCCGCCAGTCGCGCCTCGCCCAGGAGGAGCTCCCCCGTGCGGAACTCGAGCTTCTCCGCCGGGCGCGACACGCGGGCCTCGAGGATCGTGGCCGTGATCCGGGGCCAGATCACGGGCCCGGGGAGCCCGTGCTCCCGGTACAGCTCGGCGAGCTGCAGGAGGTACGCGCACTCGTGCGGGCCGCCGACGTACGCGGCCGTCGGCAGAACGGAATCCTGGAGCACCGGCCGGAGTGCGACCCCCGCCGACAGCCGCCGGGCGAGCAGGTCGTCGAGCGGGACGACCGCCCCGTCGACGGCGAGATCGGATCCGGAGCGCTCGACGCGGCGCCGCCGCCCGTTCTCCACGACGTACACGCAGGTCCCGAGGTTGCCGCCCAGGGGCGCCTCGAAGCCCGCGGCCTCGAGGACCTCGCCGCCCGCCTTCACCAAGGCCTGCACGTTCCCGGGGGCGGCAAGCGCCCGCCGGAATACCTCGCGCGCCCGGGGCCCGTCGAGCTGCGCGGGCTCGACCACGAGGAGCTCGTCCCCGAAGAGCGCCGAGAGCAGCGACGTGAAGTCCGCGGCCAGCCTCCCCCGCGTGGCCGAGCGGAGCAGCTCGACGACCCCGGCCTTGTGCGGGGTCTCGGGCAGCAGGGGCGCCAGGAGCTCCACCGCCCCGGGGACCTCGAGGCTCGCGAGGACCGGCCCCTCGGCGAGCGGCACGTCGAGCGCGGCGACCGAGTTGTCCGCGGCGGGCAGCTCGAGGTGGCCGAGGCCCTCGACGTGGTCGTCGTCCGAGTGGTTCCAGAACACGGGGACGGCCGGGACGCCCTTGGACGAGAGCCAGCGCGAGATCTTGATCGCGCCGGCGGCCTTGTAGAGGTTGTAGAGCGGGCCGAGCAGCACGGAGGGCTGCTGCCCCGTGACGACGGCCGCGGCTCCCGCGGCCAGCCGGTCCCTCGCGGGACCCGCGGGCAGCTTCGCCAGGACCCCGGGGTCCGCCCCCCGGGCCGCCGCCTTCCGCGCATGGGCGAGCAGGCCGGCTTCGTCCCGATGGAGGCAGGCCACGCGGCCGCGGAGCGCCGGATCGCCCGCCGACAGGGCGGCGAAGGCCCGCGGGTAGAGGCCGGGCAGCCCGGGATAGGGGACGCGCTCGACGCGCATCCGTGGATTCTCGGGGCGCCCGGCCCCGGTTGTCAATGCGGACGGAGGTGCTAGAATGGGTCCCGCCCCGATGAGAACGCTTCCCCTGCTCCTCCTGCTCGCGCTGCCCCTTTCCGCGGACGACATCGACCTCACCACCGGCGAGTCGATCACGGACTGCACGGTGACCGAGGAGGGCGACTTCCTCCGCATCACCAAGGGCGGCGCCAGCCGCACGGTGGCCCGGTCGATCGTGAAGTCCTGGGTGAAGAAACCGACCCGGGACGCCCTCTACGCCGAGAAGCGCGCCGCCCTGAAGGCCGACGACCTCCCCGGGTCCGTCGCCCTGGCCCGCTGGTGCGCCACGGTCGGGCTCGCGGACCGCGCCCGCGAGAGCTGGAAGCGGGTGCTCGACCTCGACGGGGACCACGCCGAGGCCCGGGCCGCGCTGGGCTACCAGCGGGTCGGCGACGCGTGGATGACCGAGGACGAGGTGATGACCTCCCGCGGCCTCGTGAAGTTCCGCGGCCGCTGGGTCTCCCCGGAGGAGCGCGACCTCGTGCTCGCCGTCGAGGAGCAGAAGGACCTCGACCGGAAAGTCTCGTCGGCGCTGAAGGCCCACCTGGAAAAGACGGGCCATCCGGATCCGGCGAAGCGCGCGGAGGCCGAGGAGGCGCTCGCGAAGATCGAGGACGGGCCGAAGCCCCGGGTCTTCCTCGGCGCGATCACGGACGACTCGAAGCTGACGCGGCTGTACGTGGTCAAGGAGCTCGGCCGCCTGAAGGCGGAGTTGAAGGCCCCCGGGGCCGACGTCGAGGCGAAGGCGGTGCGGGCGCTGGCCCGGCGCGCGATCTGGGACGAGGCGGAGTCCGTCCGCGACGCCGCGGCGCTCTCGCTGAAGTCGATCGCGCACCCGGACACGGTCTCCGCGTACGCCCCCTACCTCGGCGAGGCCTGGCGCATCGCCCGGCTGCGGACGCTGGGGCGGCTCGAGGCCTACGCGGACCTCCGGCCCGTGCCGGCGGTGATCGAGCTCGCGGAGAGCGCGGACGCCACGGTGAAGTTCATCAAGGCGAACCAGGAGAACCTGAAGCGCTTCCTGGCCGGGCACGCGATCACGCGAGACGGCCGCCGCATCCCGGTGCCGCGGAGCATCCGCTTCGTCCCCTCGACGGCGGACCAGGACGCGGTCGCGGACGCCGAGGAGGAGAAGCAGGCCTGCCTCGACACCCTGAAGGCCCTGACCGGCGAGTCCCTCGGCGCGGATCCCGCGGCGTGGCGGGCGTGGTGGGAACGTCGCACCCCGAAATAGCGGAGCCCCATGAACGTCCTCGTGATCGGCGGCGGAGGGCGCGAGCACGCCCTGGTCTGGAAGATCCGGCAGTCCCCCCTGGTGAAGCGCGTGGTCTGCGCGCCCGGCAACGCGGGCATCGCGGCGATCGCGCCCTGCGTGGACCTCGCCGCGGACCACCTCGAGGGGCTGGCCGAGTACGCGGCGCGGGAGAAGATCGACCTCACGGTCGTCGGGCCCGAGGCGCCGCTCTGCAAGGGCATCGTCGACCTCTTCGCGGAGCGGAAGCTCCGCATCTTCGGGCCCTCGAAGGACGCGGCGATGCTCGAGGGCAGCAAGATCTTCTGCAAGGAGCTGCTGCGCCGGCACGGGATCCCGACGGCCGCGTTCCGGGCGTTCAACGACGCGCGCTCGGCGCTCGACTACCTCCGGACCTCGCCCTTCCCGCTCGTCGTGAAGGCGGACGGTCTCGCCGCCGGCAAGGGCGCGGTGGTGTGCCAGACGCTGTCCGACGCGGAGGCCGCGATCGACCAGATGATGGTGAAGCAGGTCTTCGGCGCCGCGGGGGCGCGGGTGCTCGTCGAGGAGTTCCTCGGCGGCGTCGAGGCGAGCGTGCTGAGCTTCACGGACGGCAAGACGATCTCGATCCTCGAGACGGCGCAGGACCACAAGCGGGTCTACGACGGCGACCACGGCCCGAACACGGGCGGCATGGGGGCCTACTCGCCCGCGCCGGTGGCGTCCGAGCGCGACTACGACCGGGTGGAGCGCGAGATCCTCGTGCCGATGGTGCACGCGCTGAACAAGGAGCAGAAGCGCTTCCAGGGCCTGCTCTACGCCGGGATCATGTTCACGAAGGGCGGGCCGAAGGTCATCGAGTTCAACGTCCGCTTCGGCGACCCGGAGTGCCAGCCGCTGCTGATGCGGATGAAGAGCGACCTCGTGCCGGTCCTGCAGGCGACGATCGACGGGAAGCTGGACCAGGTGCCCATCGACTGGGATCCCCGGCCGGCGATCTGCGTGGTCGCGGCGTCGGGCGGCTACCCCGGGCGCTTCGAGACGGGGTACGAGGTCACGGGGCTCGTGGAGGCCGCGGCGGTTCCGGACACCGTCGTCTTCCACGCGGGGACGGCGCTGAAGGACGGCAAGGTCGTGACGACGGGCGGGCGGGTGCTCGGGATCACGGCGCTCGGGGCGGACCTGCGCGAGGCGCAGAAGCGGGCCTACGAGGCGGCGGCGAAGATCCAGTTCACGGGGATGCACTTCCGCAAGGACATCGGGGCGAAGCTTCTAGTTGGTATGCCCGACAGGAGTTGAACCTGTAACCTCCGGCTTCGGAGGCCGGCGCTCTATCCAGTTGAGCTACGGGCACACGTCCATCGAAGGACCCCCGGGCGGGTGCCCGAGGCGGGTCACATCCTACTCGCCGGCACGGACGCTGTAAAGCCAGCCTCCCCCTCGAGCTGCCGGTCGTGGACGCGGGTCCAGGCGAGCAGGCCCGCGACGGCGCCGAGCGAGTCGAGGAGCATGTCCTTCTGCGCGTCCCAGGGGTCGCCCTGGGAGCCGAGGAACGCGGCCCCGGTCCCGCCGGGGGCGAAGCCGACCGCGATCCACCACTCGAGCACCTCGTAGATCGCGCCCCAGGCGGTCAGGAAGACCGCCGCGACGAAGCCCAGCCAGCCGCCCCGCAGCGGGGTCTTGCGCGCCAGCACCTCGCGGACCGGGATCGCGCAGAGCAGGCCCACGGCGAAGTGCGCGACGCGATCGAAGTGGTTGCGCGAGCCGCCGGAGAGGTCGCGGATCCAGTCGAAGAGCGGCACCTTCTCGTGCGTGTAGTGGGCGCCGACGACGAGGATCACCAGCTCGACGAAGAGCAGGCGCATCGCCAGGGGCGTGAAGCGGAAGCGCCTCCACGCGGCGGCGAGGCCGGCCCAGACGAGGACTGGCACGGCGATCTCGAGCCACCAGTCCGCGGGGTGCACGGGGTTCACCGCGCTCCACGCGACGCCCGCGAAGAACAGGGCGCTCAGGACAGCCGCCTCCCGGCCGCTCAGCTGCTTCATTCGGCCTCCGAATCGTCGACCGGGATCACGCGGTACGCGTACGACGTCCCGGCCCGGACCTCCCGGTCGAGGAATTGCGTCGCCCCGCGGACCGCAGCGACCTCCTGCCAGGTCCCGCCCCCCTCCTTCCGGAGGATGTCGTAGTACGCCACGTCCGGGGACGGCGACGGGTCCCACTCGACGAGCACGTGGTCCCGGGCCGTGGTGGTCCGGAGATTCGCCGGCGGGTCGGGGCGGGTCAGGTCCACCACGACCGTGATCGGCGCGGCGTCCGGCGACACGAGGCCCGCCGCGTCCCGGCAGCGGGCGCTGAATTCGTACGTGCCCTCCGGGAGGACCCGGGGTTCGAGGCGGAAGGTCCAGCGGCCCTCCGGCCCGACCGCGCAGGATCCGACCACGTGACGGCCCACCACGAAGTCGACCGTGCTGAAGGGCTCGGCCAGCCCGTAGGTCACGGGCGAGGGCGAGCGGGTCTTCCGGGGCTTCGAGGTGAGGACCGGCGCGGGCGGCGGAGTGAAGTCACGGCCGGGCACGACGACCGTCAGCGCCTCGGAGGTGGACGACTCCCGCCCGTCCGGGTCCACGGTCCGGATCCGGTAGAACACCGGAGTTCCCGGTGGAAAGCCCCGATCCCGGAACCGGCGCTCGAGGATCGGCTCCCCGGTGAGGCGGAGGTAATTGCCGGCGGCGGTCGGGGCCCGGTAAACGTGCACCGGGACGCCGGAATCGGCCCGCCAGGCGATCTCGAGGTGCTCGCCGCCGAACGAGACGAGGACCAGGTGGTCGGGCCCGCCGGGGCCCGCGCAGGAGGCGAGCAGGAGGAGGAGCGGGAGGGCTCGGGGCACGGGGCGCATTCTAATAAAAAAACCCGGGGTTCCCTTGCCTGCCACCACCGGCAGGCTAAGGGAACCCCGGGTGAGGTTACCCTCGGGGTCCTTCTAGTCGATGCCCACGCTCTGGAAGTACTCGATGTACATGGAGCCGGTGGACTCGTAGTAGAAGGTCACGTCGTCCAGGATCGGGGTCGAGAGCAGGACGGTCGGCAGGAAGGCCCCGGCGGTGGCGCCTTCGATCCGGAACTGCACCTGGTACTGGAACTTGTCGTTCGCGCCCAGGCTCACGCTCGCGCCGGTCGAATCCTCGATCGGGGAGAACGCGTCGTTCACGAAGCCTTCCGTGTCGTTGAGCGGGTACTTCTGGCCGTCGGTCTTCACGAAGAGGCGGGCGCAGGACTTGGTCTGGCGCAGCTCCTTCGGGGCGTCCGCGTCGCGGTAGTCGACCATGACGGGGATCATCGTCTGGGCGCCGGTGCCCGTGAGACCGGCCTGGCCGGCGACGTACTTCTCGGCGTACCAGGTCCACGCCACGCCGATCAGGCGGGCGGTCTGCTTGCGCTCGGCGACGGTGCCGCCGGCCTTGGGCTTCTCCATGCCGGGCAGGCCGGAGGCCGTGCCGCCCGCGGGGGCGGGGAGCTGCCGGTCGTTGCCGGTCTTCAGGAGCAGCTCGGGCGACGTCCACAGGGCGTCGTTCGGCGTGCCGTCCGGAACGTAGTAGCGGCCCAGGCGGTAGATGTTCTTCGGGACGTTCTGCGTCACGCTCGCCAGGTCGGCGCCGGACCCGCGGTAGGTCAGGGAGACCAGCTCGTCGTACGTGCCGTCGGACGAGTAGTTCAGCGGGAAGTTGTTGAACGAGTGCGTGGAGACCTCGCCCAGCCGCAGGGTGTTCGCGATGACGCGGTTGGTCGGATCCTCGACGCCGTTGAAGTACCAGCGGCAGTCATCCGGGTCCCCGTCGTCGATGAAGCTCTGGAGCGAGAAGCGCTGCCGGATGCCGAGATTGCCCTGGGTCAGCGTGCTGTTCGCGTTGCTGAATCCCTGGGGGGTCAGGCCGGTGTTCGTGCCGTTGACGGCGCGACCGTTCACGAGGATCGCCAGGGAGTCCGTCGACCCGCCGGTGGAGAGGTTCCACGCGACGGCGAGGTGCGTCCAGCGGTTGGCCCGCAGCCCGTCCTTGTCCGACTCGGTCTTGCCGTCCGCGTAACCGTTGACCGTGGGGGTCATGGCCCACCGGTCCATCTCGCGCTGGATCGTCCAGCCGGAGGGGGAGACGCCGGTCGGAACCGTCTTCTCCCACTCGCCGTCCCAGCCGGCCCCGTCGAAGCCGGACCAGCCCGTGCCGAAGACCAGGGAGGCCTTCGGGATGCCGGTCAGGCCCTTGACGCCCGCCATGCGCCCCGCGATCGGGACGTTGATGGAGTTCGTGCCGCCGGTGTAGGTCCCGGTGTAGGCGGGAACGGGGTTCGTGGACGAGCCGTGCGCCGGGAACATGAACAGGTTGAAGGGCGACGGGTTGCGGTACCAGTAGTTCTTCCGGTGCATCCGGCTGATGCTCATGATCGAGCGGACCTTGCCGGTGTTGGCCGGATCGAAGTTGGGCTTGAACCAGAAGGCGACGGTTCCCCGCCGCGTGTCGAAGGACTGGAGGTTGAGCGGGTCGCTCAGGCTGGAGAGGGGGGTCGTCGTGGCGACCTCGTCCAGCCAGTACGCCAGGCCGGAGTGACGCTCCACGTAGAAGCCGTCCACCCGAAGGTCCACGGGGGGCACCCGCTTGAACTTCGGCAGGGGCGCCGAGGACTCCTGGGTCGTGGTCTGGCCGGCCGCGCCGGTGACCTTCGCGGCCAGCGGCAGGCGGTAGGAGCGGACCGCGCGGAAGCGCGTGCCGTCGTTGGGCTCGTAGGGCGAGAGCAGGGCGCCGCCCTCGGCCGAGGTGTTCTCCTCGCCGGGGTCCGGGAAGTCGGAGGCCTTCTCGACCGACGGGAAGCTGACCTGGACGGGCACGACCGTCGAGGAACAGGTGCCCGGGTTGTACACCGTGATGTTCACCGTCGTGGACTTGTCGCCCTGGATCTGCAGCGACGCGCAGTTCTCGCGGAAGATGTCGGCCACCGGGCCGGAGGCGCCGACGCCGAGCTGGAAGTCCTTGGACGTGTTGTAATCGAGGCGGTCATCCAGGCGGAAGTGCGCCTTCATGTTGACCGGGACGCCCGCGTACTGGTTGTTGTCCGCGGTGATCGTCTTCCAGAGCGTGTTCTTCGGCTTGGCGCGACCGTTGCCGCCCCGCGTGGGGAGGGCGAGGTAGCCGCCGGTCTCGAAGCCCCAGCCGCACTCCATCTCGGTGTTCAGGTCGGGATAGCCCGCCCACCCGTCCACCTCTCGGCTGGCCTTGAAGACCTGGCCGTTGAAGTGCTCGCCGTACACCAGCGGACCGTTGTCCGGCTCGGGGCCGCACTCGACGGTCTTCGCGTTGTTCGTGGTGAAGGCGTCCTTCGCGTCGGCGAACTCGCCCATGTAGAAGTGGCGCTGGTTCGTCTCGCGGTAGACCTCGTGCAGCTTGGCGACCGCGGAGACGCGGGCCTGGGCCACGACGTGCATCGGCGCGGCGCCGGAGACCACGGACACGCCGTCCTTCGACGCGTGCCGCAGGATGCGGCCGAGCGAATTGACGGCGAAGTAGCCCGAGGGCAGGAAGCAGAACTCCGTGGAGTTCACGACCAGGTCGGTCTTGTCGACCTTCAGGTTCAGGTTGTGGTCCGGGTTCAGCTCGTTGGGCGTCAGGTTCGGGTTGAAGTTCGCCTTGAGCATGTCGGCCATCGCCTGCTCGGCCTGGACCTTCGCCCAGGGCTCGGTGAAGCGGTGGTCGCGGAGGATGCCGCGGCCGGGCGTCCCGTCGCGCTTGACGGAGACGAGGTGGTCGCAGAAGGCCGCGAACTGGGCCCACGTCTTGAAGGGGCCGGCGAACGGCTGGTTCGCGTACTCGCCGGTGCGGTTGCGGCAGGCGATGATCTCCTGCGCGACCGAGCGGGCCGAGACGCCCTCGGACTGCGTCTCGCCGCTGGCGGGCACGATCTGGCCCGTGATCCAGAGCTGGCCGATCTCGTCGTGGTCCATCATCTCCTTCGTCTCACGGGCGGTCGAACCGGAGGACGCGCCGCGGAGGTCCTTCCAGTCCTTCTGCTCCACGACGCGGACCGTGGCGGGCCACTGGTTCGTGTCGTACGTGTGACCCATGTACTCCCAGGTCATGGTCTGGGGCACCGTGAACTGGAAGTTGGCGGGCACCCAGTTGGCCGCCGTGTAGTCCATGAAGGGCGGCGCGTTCGAGATGGGGGCGCCGCTGCGCTTCTCGAGGAGGAAGAAGCCGCGAAGGTTCGTGAGCAGGGCGCTGAGGACGGGCTCCTCGGCGGTGTTCACGTTGACCGGGGCGCGGTGCACGATCTCGACGTAGGTGGGGTTCAGCTCGTCCATGCCGTAGACGTTGGCCGTCGTGCCGCCGGGGCCGGTCTGCCCCTGCGCGTCCGGCATCCAGCTCAGGCGCTGGCTCTTCGAGCGGTCCTCGTTCTTGCTGTTCTTGCCGGGGCCGCGGCGGTAGGTGATCACGTCGGTCTCGCCCCGCTCGTACTTCACGGGGTAGTAGTCGAGCACCGCGTTGCTGAGCGGCACGGGGTTGGCGACGTTCTTGTCGACCCAGGCGTGGACCGTGAGGTACTTGTCCGCACGGCCGAGCTGCTCGTCGCTCCACTTCGTGGCGCGCTTCACCGTCGTCTTGAAGTCCTGCCAGCTCTGGTAGCCGCGCGAGGGGCGGTTGTTCACCACCGCGTCGCCGAGGCCCGCCAGGTTCACCGAGGGGTGCTGGCCCAGGGCGTTCAGGATCCGGCGCAGGTTCTGGCTGACGCTGGAGTTGTTGCCGCCGTGCAGCTGCACGCCGTCGTTGATGTACAGGCACGCGGACAGGTCGCGCACCTCGAGCGTGTACATGCTGCCGGGGTAGCTGTCCCGGCCGGCCATCAGGCCGCTGTACCCGATCGTGGCCACGTGGCCGTCCTCGCGGAGGATGGACAGCTGCTCGGGCGTGCCGTCCGGCCGCTTGGCCGCGAAGGAGGGACGACCCGCCTGCGAGAGGGGGACGTTCCGCTTCGAGGGGTCCTTGCCGTCCAGGTCCTGGCCGCCGTACTGCCAGTCGCACTGGGCGTCGAAGGCCGTCCGGAGGGCCAGGCCGTCGCCGAGGCGCGACGCGGCCTCTTCAAGGCCGGCGCGGGCCACGAGCCTCGCCTGGACTTCCATCAGCCAGTTGTTCGACACCCGGCGATCGAGGCTGTTGAGCGTCACGAAGCTCACGCCCATGATCGCCAGCACCGCGAGGACCGACAGGACCACGATGAGCACCATGCCCCGTCGCGATCCACCCAGCTTGGCCAGCCTGCCCATACTCATCCACCTTTCTCAGGACCGTGCCCCGACAGGGTCGAGGAACCCCTATGGTTCCTACTCCTTCAGGGTCTGAGTTTCCTTGTAAACGACGTGGCCCTTCACCGGGGCTTCGTTGCCCTCCGGCGAGGAACCCTTGCCGCTGAACGTGATCGAGAGATCCACCGACACCGAGTGGACCCGCTGAGCGCCCTGGTCGTACTCCAGGACGACCTTGCCGTCCACCTTGTACTCGACGTCGAGGTTCGGGATCGGCGACAGCTCGGGCAGCGCGTGCTTCTTGTTCATCGAGGGCTTGCCGACGATCTGGAGCAGCTTCTTCCCGTCGCGCGAGGTCGACTTGCCCAGCTCGTTGCGGAAATCGAACCAGAGGTGGTCATGGATCGCGGGGATCGCGAACTCCTCCGTGTTGATCCAGGCCCCCGTCTCCTTGCCGTCCTTCACTTCCTTCTGCCCGCCGAGCGGCCAGTACATCATCCCCATCCGGTTCACGAGCCGCTTGAAGTTGTCGTTCTCGGGCGTCACGTCGCCCTCGGGCGTCACGTTGAACTTGTGCGCCGTCTGCGTCCACTCGTACCAGTACTGCGTGATGTCGGTGATCTCTTCCTTCTTGAACGTCTTGTCCTTGTCGCGCGACCACTCCATCTTGAACTCGTTGCCGTTGAACGCCCCGGCCAGGTTCATCACCTTGACCTTGCGCTCGATCGTGGCCGCCTTGCTCGCGTCGTCCACGGCCGTCGTCGTCTGCTCGAACTGGCCGTTCAACGTCATCTTGTACGGCGTGTCCCCCTGGGTCAGGAAGCAAGGATCGCTCCCCCGCAGCGTGCAGGAAAGCTCCAGCGTCACGTCGTACTTCAGGAAGCTCCCCTTCTCGAGGCGGTACTTCAGCCCGCCCTTGTCCTGCCCATGCACCGTCCCCGCAAGGCAGAACAGGATGGCCGCCAAGCCGCCCAACGAACGGAAGAGATTCCGCATCGACCCTAGGTTTCGCAAAGTCCGTGCCACGTGAGCCTCCTCGGTTGATTCAGCGCCGTAAAAATTAAGCGAATTATTATGCAGCATAGCAATTTCTTCTATAAACGCTAACGTCTTATGTGCAATGCCTTGCGATCATTTTTCCGCCGAAGTTCCCATGATGATGTATTTTCTAATCAGATCGACGTCGCGCCCGTAGGCGATTCCACTCCAAATTTCACCGACCTAACTCCCTCCGGGTGCTACACGCATGTAACGACGTTACCGGGGAGTAACAGCTACTCCTCCAGCGCGACCTGGTGCCACGTGGTCAACATGCGCTGGAACTTCTCGTCCCCCCAGGCCCCATCCATGAGATGGAACAGGATCGGGTTGCTGCCCCCGACGTCCAGCGGCGCGTCCCCGGGGCCGCCCAAGACCGTCCGCGTGAACAGCACCCGCCACTTCCCGCCCTTCCACGACGCCGCGACCTTCAGTCCCTGCTGCGCCGCGTCCTGGATCTTCTCCTTGAACGCCCCGCTCGCGTCGACCTCGACGCCCTTCCCCGGCTCCTTTCCCGTCCAGCGCCAGAGATTCACCGGCTCCGCCTCGAGACCGTGCAGCGCGAACGTGAACGATCGCGACGGCGCGAGCTGCACCTCCAGCACGTCGGCCGGCTTCCCGTCCGACCCGGCGTTCGACGTCGCGTCGTCCCACTCCAGGAGCAGCGCGACGTTCTTCTTGTCGTGGTAGCCCCGCGCGCTCGCCGGGACGAAGTACGGCCGCCCCGGGAGCACCTTCAGCTGCTGGAAATAGAGCGGCAGCACCGCGAACTTCGACTTCCCGTACCCCGACGGATCGTGCTGCACCGGGATCTTCGCCAGCGCGTCCCACTCCGCCGCCCAGGGATCCGCGGGCAGCTTCTCCGCCTTCTTCACCAGCAGGACCTCGGAGTGCGGCAGCGGGAGCTTGTCCTTCCGCTGGTTCAACGACATCACGTACTCCGCCACGTTCCAGCGCTCCTCGATGTCCATGCCCGCCGCGACGCCGGGCCCCTTCGCGTAGCTCGGCATCGGCGTCCCCTGGATGCCCAGCGAGAGCCGCAGGTAGACGTGGCGGATGTCCGGCCCGCCCGAGTAGATCCCCTGCGTGAAGTCGCGCACCGCGATCGGGTGGTCGTCGCTGTCGACGAGCTCCGGAGCCTTCTTCCCGTGGCCGTCGCCCTTCTCGCCGTGGCACTCGTGGCAGCCCTGCTTGAGGTAGAGCTCCTTGCCCTTGGCGATGCCCTCGGGCGTCGGCTTGCGCAGCGTCTTCTGGGGGATGTTGCCGCTCTTCAGGGGCTTCCCGTGGCCCTCGCGCTCGAACGGGTTCACCGTCACCGGCTTCCCGTCCACCATGTACACCTTCACGCAGAGCGACTTCACGTGCTCCATCATCGCGACCTGCTCCTCGGTCTGCAGGAACGAGTAGCTCAGCATGCCGCCGATCGGGATGCCGTGCACGATCGCCCGCATCAGGTCCATCTTCGCCGGCAGCTGGTCGGGCGGCGTCGAGCGGCACTTGAAGCGGCCCGACGTGAAGTTCCGCGGCCGGGGGTCGAGGAACTTCGCGAGCGGCCCGTTGCCGTCGCCCTTCTCCCCGTGGCAGCTCGCGCAGTAGCGGTTGAAGAGCTCGCGCCCGACGTCGGGCCCGGCGTTGCCCATCTGGTCCACCGGGTCCATCCACTCGACGTCGAGATCCGGATCCACGCCGGGCTTCGGCGGATCCTGCGCGGGGGCCTTCGGGGGCTCCTGGGCCGCCGCGTAGGCCGCGGCCAGGACCAGGCAGATCACGGCGACGAAACGCATGGTGGAGTCTCCGGAAACCGTGGCTATTGTACGCCGATGTCCCCATCCCGTTCCCGAAAACCCGGCGCCTCCGTGCTTGTCCTTGACACGCGCCCCGGCCCGCGCCATCCTTGCCACGACGCCGGCACCGCCCGCTTCGGGCGGCGCCGCCGGACGGAGGCGGACGGGCTCCTGGTGGGCCCCCCGGGCTTCAAACCCGTGGTTCCGGTCACAAGCTGGAAGGTGGGTTCGATTCCCATGCGCCTCCGCCATTCACCCCCCCCACCCGGAGGCGCCATGACCGAGACCCCCAAGAGCGACGCCGGCGGCTTCAAGGAAGGCCTCGAGGACATCGTCGCCACCAGCTCCTCCATCTGCCTCGTCGACGGCGTCAAGGGACGCCTCGTCTACCGCGGCTACGACATCGTCGACCTCGCCGAGAAGTCCGAGTTCGCCGAGGTCGCCTACCTCCTCTGGTACGGGCATCTCCCCCGGAAGGCCGAATACGAGGCGTTCCGCTCCACGTTCCGGTCCTCCATCGAGCTGCCCGACGAGACCCTCGCCATCCTGAAGGTCCTGCCGAGGACCGCGACCCCGATGGAAGTCCTGCGCACCTGCGTCTCCTCGCTCGGCCACTGGGACCCCGACAGCGGCAACACCAGCCTCGACGCCTGCCTCCGCAAGGCGATCCGCCTCACGGCCCGCGTCCCGATGATCGTCACCGCCCACGAGCGCCTCCGCCACGGGAAGGACCCCGTCGCGCCCAAGGCCGGCGAGAGCCTCCCCTTCAATTTCCTCTACACGCTCACCGGCGCCGAGCCCCGGCCCGAGTTCGTCCGCGCCCTCGACGTCGCCCTCATCCTCCACGCGGACCACGAGCTCAACGCCTCCACCTTCGCCGCCCGCGTCACGGCCGCCACGCTCTCCGACATGTACTCCTCGGTCACCAGCGGCATCGGCACCCTCAAGGGCCCGCTCCACGGCGGCGCCAACGAGCAGGTGATGAAGATGCTCATCGAGATCGGCGACGCCGCGAACGCCGAGGCCTGGGTGAAGAACGCCCTCGCGAAGAAGATCAAGATCTCGGGCTTCGGTCACCGCGTCTACCGCACCGAGGACCCCCGCGCGACCGTCCTGCGCCGCTACTCCGAGCAGCTCGGCAACTTGAGCGGCGAGCCGAAGTGGTACGACATCAGCCGCGAGGTCGAGCGCGTCGTCCGCCAGAACACCAAGGTCTACCCCAACGTCGACTTCTACTCCGCGTCGGCGTACTACGCGATGGGGATCCCGCTGGAGACCTTCACGCCGCTCTTCGCCGTGAGCCGCGTCGTCGGCTGGACCGCCCACATCCTCGAGCAGTGGAGCCACAACCGGCTGATCCGCCCCCGGGCCAACTACACCGGCCCGCTCGACCTCGGCTACACGCCGATCGACCAGCGGATGTGATCAGGCCGCGGCGGGCGGCGGCGGCACCGCGCGGTGCTGCCGCCACAGCGCAACCCAGCCCCCGACCGCCAGGACGAGCAGCACCGTGCCCGTCACCTGCGAGTCGCTCCAGGACGTGAACCCGAAGTTGTGCCGGTCGGGGTCCGTGCGGTACGCCTCGATGAAGATCCGCCACGCCGAGTACCCCGCGACCCAGGCCAGGAAGGTCTCCCCGGGGCGCTTCGAGCGGCGGTAGAGCGCGTACAGGATCCCGAACAGCGCGAGCGAGAACCCGAGCTCGTAGAGCTGGGTCGGATGCACCGGCAGGGACGTGGCCGCGCCCGGCGGGATCGCCCGCTCGGCCCGCTGCGTCTCGTACGCCAGCGACCCCGGCGGGAAGCGCAGGCCCGGGGGCCATTCCGCGGGCCTCCCGTAGCAGCAGCCGCCCAGGAAACAGCCCAGCTTCCCGAGCGCGAAGCCGAGCGGGAGGTACATCGCGATGGGGTCGAAGGTCTTCAGGATCGGGGCTTCCTTCTTCTTTAATACGAGGGTCAGCGCGACCATCCCCCCCAGGAAGCCCCCGTAGAACCCCGAGCCCTGGCTCCAGTGCTCGAGGAGATAGCCCAGGCTGTGCACGCCCCGGATCCAGAGCGGAAGCAGGTGGTAGAGCTTGGCCCCCAGCGCCCCGCCGATCAGCCCCGCGAGCAGGAGATCGATGAGGTCCCCGGTCCCGAGCCCCAGGCCGCGGATCCGGCGCCGCACCAGGAGCGCCACGAGGAAGAGCCCGGCGGCCATCGTGATCTGGTCGAAGCCGACCGTCAGCGGGCCGAGCGTGAAGTGCCGGGGATACACGGACTACCGCCCCCCGGCTTCACGGCGCTTCGCGGAGTAGTGCTCCAGCCAGGCGGCGATCTCCGGTCGCTCGGCCTCCGGGATCGCGGCGCCGGGCCGCTTGGCCATCTTCCCCACCACGGCGGCCCAGCCGCCGGCGGGGATGCGGGCCGCGAAGACCGGGTTCAGCGTGTGGCAGGCGGTGCAGGACGTGGAGACCTTGGCGAAGCCCGCCTGGAGCTCCGGCGACCAGGTCGCGAGCTCCTCGCGGATCGTCCGGCCCCCGGGCCCGAAGTGGCGGTCGAGCGGATCGGTGGCGCAGCCCGCCAGCGCGAGGAGCAGCGCGGCCGCGACGGCCCGCATCAGAAGGTGACCACGACCGCGAAATGGAGGACCCAGGTGTCGGCGAAATCGGAAAGGTCCCAGTACTCCGCCGAGCCCTTGTACATCAGGCCCGGCCGCTGGTTCCACACGAGGCCGCCGACGAAGCGCCGGATCTGGTTGGAGTCGTCCGTCGTCGCGGGAGTCGAGAAGGCCAGCGGCCCCGCGGAGCTCAGGTAGACGTCGTCGACCTTCAGGCCGTCCGCGAGCAGGAAGGCCCGCCACTCGGCGCCCAGCTCGCCGTCGAGCTGGACGATGTAGCCGAAGCGCTTCGACTCGTCGACCTCGCCCGCGAGGTCGCGGAACTCCGTGGACCGGAACACGGCCTCGAGCCGGAGGTTCCAGCCCCCGAGCGCGAGCTGCAGGTCCGCCTCCGCGAGGCGGTACTCGAGGTCGGCGTTCGCGTCGTAGCGTCCCACGTTGCCGGAGAGTCCCAGCGTGGCGGGCCCGACGCCCGACCAGGTGACACGGACGGAGTACGCGGGCTGGCCGTTCGAATCCTCGTAGTCGCGGGAGATCGCGAAGTCGGGCTCCGGCCCGGAGCCCTCGAGGCCGCGGGTGGCCGCGAGCTCGGCGACGACCTGGCCGCGCGCGCCGACCGGGAAGTTCCCAAGCAGCGAGAACCCGTTGTCCGAGGCGGGCGCGGGCAGGATGCCGTTGTTGAACTCCTCGCCCCGCACCATGTGCCCCATGATGTACGGGAGGGGCTTCGAGGAGGACTCGCGGTGCGCGGGGTCCACCCGGCGCGACGCGGCGCCGAAGGGGATCGGGAAGCGGCCGGCCCTCAGGGTCCAGGTCGGCGCGAGCTCGATGTCCGCGTACGCCTCCTGGACCTCGACCTGGTGGCAGCCCACGCAGGTGCGGAGCGACACGGAAAAGCCCTTGGAGATCTGGAGCTGGCCCGCGAGCGAGAACTCGCCCGTGAAGCCCTCCTCGGGATTCGTCGCCCGGTTGTGCGCCTTGGCGACGAGGGCGCTGAAGTCGGTGGACAGCGAGCCGCTGACGGTCCAGGTCGGGCCGTCCACGGGGGGCGGGGCCGGCTTCGCTTCCTGGGCCCGGGCGGCCGCGGCGGCGGACAGGAGGAACAGGACGCTAATTGTTGTTCGCACCTTGGGTGATCCAATCCTGGAAGAGTTGCAGTTCGGTGGCATTGAGCGGCGAGCCGGTCAACGGCATCTGGGACCCGCACGAGGGGACGGCCTGGCTGAGCTTGTTGTAGACGAAGCTGTTGCCGACGTTGCCCGGGGCCACGCGAACCGGCTGGGCCGCCGTCGCGCAGGTCGGGGTGATGTTCACCCAGGCCGCGTAGGTGCTCGCCGAGTCCGTGAAGATCATGTTCGGGACGTCGACCGAGCCCTGGCCGCTCGTGTGGCAGCTCCGGCAGTCGGACTGGATGATGGGCCAGAGGTCGGCGACGAAGGAGACGAGCGTCGTGCCGCTCCGCTGCACTTCGTTCAAGTCGGTGTTGCCCGAGGTGTCGCGGGCGCGGACGGCCCAATAATAGGTGGTCGCGGACTGCAGGCCGGTGCCGGGATAGGTCGTGGCGCCCGCGGCCGTGGTCGCGAAGGGCGCGGACCAGTCGAACTGGCCGGAGACCAGGGAGCGGAAGACGTCGTAGACGATCGTGGCATCGGCGTCGGTGGCGGCGCCCCAGTTGACGCTCATGCCGGACTCGGTCGCGGCGCTGGTGTTCGTGGCCCCCGCGAAGGTCGGGCGGGTGACGTCGGAGGCCGCGGAGGTGGTGAACGTGAAGGTCTGGAGGGCGAGCGGGATGGCCCCGGCGTCCGTGATGCCGGCGGTCAGCGTCACGGTGTGCAGTGTCGAGGCGGCCAGCGCGGAGGTCGGCGTGAGGCGGGCCATGAAGAAGGCGGGGATGTAGTCGACGGTCGCAGCGAGCGGGGCGCCGCCGTCGTCGAGCGTCAACGTCGACGTCGTGATGGAGGCGGCGCTCATCGCCCGGCTGAATTTGACGTAAACGACGGCCGTGCGCGAAACTCCGCTCGCCCCCGAGGCGGGGACGCGCGTGACCACGGTCGGGGGCGTGGTCGGGGTCGGAGTCGGAGCGGGACCACCCCCGCCGCCGCCGCCACCGCCGCCGCAGGCGGGGAGGACGACGATCGCGAGCACGACGGCGAGCACGCCGCCGGCGGCGCGGCGCAGGGGCAGATCGGAGTACGTCGAGCGCGAGGACATCGTCCCTCCTCTCATGCAGTCTCTATAGTCGGACCCCGATTTCCTGTCAATGCCGCCCCTCTTGACTTCATTCCCGACTTCTGCACAAATCAGGGCCCCACGAACGACCCACAGGAGTAGCTCGGATGAAGTTGACACTCGCCCTGGCCGGACTCGCGATCTTCGCGGTCTCGGTGATCTGGTGGTCGGACTCGCGCAAGCTGGCGCCGAAGCCGGCCCCCCCGACGAGGCCGCCGAACATCGGGACCGGAACTCCCCCGACCGACGGCCCCGGCGGGAGTCGAGAGGAGCCGAAGACCCCCGAGGAGATGGCCGCGGTCGCCGCCAAGAACGAGTTGCCGCCTCCACCTCCCTTCTCGGTCACGGACGAGGAGGCCGAGGCCTACGACAAGGAACTCTTCCGCATCGGGAGGGCGACCAAGGACCCGGAGAAGTCGGAGGCGATCCGTCGACTGCGTCGCGAGTACGAGAATTCCCGCCGCCGGGAGATCGCGAAGAAGAGGGAGACCGAGCAGGAGGCCCGCCGGCGCAAGGAGATCGAGGACCGGAAAGCGGAACGCGAGGCGAAGCGGCCGCCGCGACCGAGCCGGGAGCCGGGCCGCCCCACGCCGGTGCCGACCCCGGAACTCCCGCCGCCGCTCGAGGGCGTCGAAGACCCGACGAAGAAGCCCTGAAAATTCGACTTTTCCTTGCCAAATCCGCACTGGGTTCATAGGATTCCCCGACCAACTGGCCTGTAATCATCTAGGGAGGTTAGACATGGCGAGTGCGACGAAGGTCCGCATCGGGTTGCTGATCGCTGCGGCGATCATCATCCCCGCTTGCGGTGGCGGCAGCAGCGGCGGTGGCGCGGCGGCCGGCGGCAACACGCTGGGGTCCCGCGGCGGCATCGGCACGAACGGTGACGGCGGCGACGGCGACTACTTCGAGATCGACTCGTACGGCGGGTCGGACGTCAAGATCCTCCGCTCGGGCTCGGTCAACGGGGCGGTCTCGTTCTCCGTGGACAAGCCCTACCTCGGGACGAATCCCCGGACCATTTCGGCGAACACTACCCTGACGCCCACCCTCGGCGGCTCGAACATCGTGGGCGACGCGGCTGGCAACGCCACGGGCCTCTGGGTCCAGGCGGGCGCCACGCTGACGCTGAACGCGAACCGCGACACGAACAACGCGGACGGCGACGCCAACCAGGCGACCGGCACGAAGGAGCAGATGTACCTGACGTTCTCCGACGGCATCTTCGTCGAGGGGACGATCGTCATCAACTTCCACGACGCGACCGTGGCGGCCGACGCGGCCTCCAACAACCGGGCGACCACGCAGATCTACTGCGACAGCCTGGTGGTCACCGGCTCCATCACGAAGACCGGCAACACGGTCGTCGGCGGGACCGGCGGCAACGCCAACTACATGTGGCTCTACGTCAACTACACCTTCATCAACACCGGCACGATTTCCGCTTACGGCGGCGCCGGCGATAACGGTGGCAGCGGCGGCGATGTCTACGTCTACGCCGACTATCGGGCCTACAACACGGGCACGATCGCGGGCGACGGCGGCGTCGGCTCCAACGGCTTCGGCGGCTACGCCGGTTACGCGAGCCTCGACAGCGACTACGGCAGCCACAACATGGGCACCCTGTCCTCGAAGGGTGGCGCCGGTACGACGAGCGGCGGCGACGGCAACTACGTCGAGCTCGCTTCTTACGACTACGGCGGCGTGACGAACTCCGGCACCCTGACGGCGGTCGGCGGCGCCTGCACCAACATCGGTGATGGCGGCAACGGCGGCTACATCTACGTCGAGTGCAACAGCGGCGAGATGCGCCTGGCCGGAGCCCTGCTGTCCGGCGGCGCCGACGGCGGCCCGAACGGCGGCGACGGCGGCGACGCAGGCTACATCGACGTCTACCAGTACGACGACAGCAACTACCCGAGCTCCGACTACCCGGGCCACGCGGCCTACGTCGGCGCCCAGCTGCTGGCGTCCGGTGGTAACGGCGAGAACGGCGGCGACTCCGACTCGATCTACTTCTCGTTCGAGGACGGCTACGGATACGCCAACCGCGCCGGCGTCTGGTTCGTCGGTTACAGCACCATGTCCTGCGATGGCGGTGACGGCACCGACGACGGCGGGAATGGCGGCGGCTACAGCTACCCCGTGTACATGTACTCCGAGTACTCGTACTGGGGCGGCGACCTGATCGGCAACCTCTACAATGAGGTGAACTGGTCCAACCGCGGCGGCAACGGTCTGGCCGGCTACGGTGGTTACGGCGGCGAGATCGAAGTCTACGTCTACGCCGAGAACAACGGGAGCACGTACGGCGAGGGCACGGCCTCGGTGACCAACACGGGCACCTTCGACGTGACCGGCGGCAACGGCGCCCTCGGCGGCGGCGACGGCGGCTACATTTACTACTACAACTACCAGGGCTACTTCGAGGACCTGGGCGGTTCGGACATCAACACCGGCAACTGGCTCGCCAGCGGCGGCAACGGTTCGGCCGGCTACGGCGGTGACGGCGGTTACATCTACATCTACGTCGAGGACTCCTACTACGGGGAGCTCGGCCGCGGCAACTTCACGAACACCGGCGCCTACCTCATGAACGGCGGCAACGGTGCTTCGACCTACGGTGGCGACGGCGGCGACCTGGACATCTACATGTACAGCTACGGCCTCGACGGCAACGCGCAGGCCTGGGGGTACGTGAACTCCGGCTCGCAGTCGGCCAACGGCGGCAACGGCGCCACCTACGGCGGCGACGGCGGCCAGTACTACTTCTACGGGACCTGGTTCTACCACTCGTCCACCGGCTGGAGCAGCAACGGCGGCAACGGCGGCACGAGCTACGGCGGTGACAGCGACGGCCTCAGCATCTACTGCTACTACGATTACACCGCCGCCCGCCACTCCGAGTTCTACGTCTACGTCGGCGGAACCATCACCTGCAACGGTGGCAACGGCGCGACGACCGGCGGCGATGGGGACCACATCCACATCGACGCGTTCGGCGACGTGACCGTCGGGGCCATCTACGCCTACGGCGGCACCGGCCTCACCGGCGGCGGCGATGGCGACCACATCGAGGGTTACTGCGACGGCGTCTACACCATCGGCAGCATCGTGGCCAGTGGCGGTGCGACGAGCACCGGCTTCGGTGGTGACGCGGACGACGTCTACTTCGAGGCGTTCTCCGTGCGGGTCGGCGGCTCCTTGCTCGCGCGCGGCGGCAACGCCACGGCGGGCACGGGCGGCGACGCGAGCTACGTCGAGGTCCTGTCCCACGACGTCCCGACGGCGTTCGGCGGCGGCGTCCTCCTGGACGCGCGCGGCGGCACGGGCACCGTGGCGGGGACGGACGACGAGGTCTGGATCGACGGCCTGCAGCTGGCGGCCGCGTTCAAGCAGTTCTAGTCCTGGCCTGAGTTTCCGGGGCCCCGGCTCGCAAGAGCCGGGGCCCCTTCGTTTCCCCCCGTTGCGCCCCGAGCCTTCAACCGCTACAATCCCGCGCCCATGCCCGACATCCGCAACGTCGCCATCATCGCCCACGTCGACCACGGCAAGACCACGCTCGTGGACTTCCTGCTGCGGCAGTCCGGTGCCTTCCGCTCCAACCAGGAGCTCACCGACTGCGTCATGGACTCCAACCCGCTGGAGCGCGAGCGCGGCATCACCATCCTCGCCAAGAACACGTCCGTCATGCACGACGGCGTGAAGATCAACATCGTCGACACCCCGGGCCACCAGGACTTCGGCGGCGAGGTGGAGCGCGTCCTCCGCATGGCCGACGGCGCCCTCCTCCTCGTCGACGCCGCCGACGGCCCCATGCCCCAGACCCGCTTCGTCCTCCGCAAGGCCCTCGCCAACGGCCTCCAGCCCATCGTCGTCATCAACAAGCTCGACAAGCCCGACGCCCGCCCCAAGGAGGTCCTCGAGGAAATCTTCTACCTCTTCATGGAGCTCGAGGCGAACGACAAGCAGATGGAATTCCCCGTCGTCTACGCCATCGGCCGCACCGGCCAGTCCAAGCTCCGCCTCGAGGACGAGTGGTCCGACTTCACGCCCCTCTTCGACACCATCGTCAAGCGCGTCCCGCCCCCCGCCGTCTCCGAGGGCGACCTCCAGATCAGCGTCTGCAACATCGACTACAACGACTACGTCGGCCGCCAGGCCATCGGCCGCGTCTCCCGCGGCACCGCCCGCAACGGCATGCAGGTCGCCCTCCTCAAGCGCGACGGCCGCCGCGTCAACGGCCAGATCGCCGAGCTCCAGACCTACGTCAACCTCGGCCGCGAGAAGACCGCCGAGGCCCCCGCCGGCGAGATCGTCTGCGTCGTCGGCCTGCCCGAAGTCGACATCGGCGACACCATCGCCGGCGGCGCCGACCCCCAGCCCCTGCCCTTCCAGAAGATCGAGGAGCCCACGCTCGCGATGATCTTCCAGGTCAACGACTCGCCCTTCTCCGGCCGCGAGGGCAAGTTCGTCACCTCGCGCCACATCAAGGACCGCCTCATCCGCGAGACCTACTCGGACGTCGCCCTGCGCGTCGAGCCCACCGAGTCCGCCGACGAGTTCCGCGTCTGCGGCCGCGGCCTCCTCCACCTCGGCATCCTGCTCGAGAACATGCGCCGCGAGGGCTTCGAGCTCCAGGTCTCCAAGCCCGAGATGATCACCAAGACGATCGACGGCGAGCTCCACGAGCCCGTCGAGATCACGAGCGTCGACGTCCCCAACGAGTACGTCGGCCGCTGCATCGAGCTCTTCGGCGCCCGCCGCGGCGTCGTCGAGAAGGTCGACCAGAAGATCGAGCGGACCCACCTGATCTTCCGGATCCCGGCCCGCGGCCTCGTCGGCCTCCAGAGCAAGCTGCTCTCGGGCACGCGCGGCCAGGCCGTCATCCACTCCTCCTTCGAGGGCTACGAGCCCTGGAAGGGCGACATCCCGGACCGCCAGGCGGGCGTCCTGATCTCCCTGGAGGCGGGCGAGGCCAGCACCTACGCCCTCGACGCGCTCCAGAGTCGCGGCACGTTCTTCGTCGTGACCGGCACGAAGGTCTACGAGGGGATGATCGTCGGCGAGCACTGCAAGGACAAGGACCTCGTCGTCAACGTCGCCAAGAAGAAGCGCCTCACGAACATGCGCGCCGCGTCCGCCGACTGGACCGTCTCGCTCGCCCAGCCCCGGCTCTTCGGCCTCGAGGAGGCCCTGGAGTACATCGCGGAGGACGAGCTGGTCGAGATCACCCCGAAGTCCATCCGGATGCGCAAGAAGGTCCTCAGCGGCAGCGAGCGCAAGCGCCTCGGCCGCGAGTCGGCCGTCGAAGAGGAAGTCTAGTCCCCGAGCGCCCGCCGGCGCCGCTCCGCCTCCGGCCGGGCCGGATCCGACGGGAACCTCTCGATCCCCTCGTCCAGCAACCGCCGCGCGATCGCGGGCTTGCCCCTCAGCAACACGGCGTCCACCACCGGGAAGAGCGTGGCGAGCTTCCCGGACGCCGCGTGCAGGCTCCTGAACTCCTCCTCCGCCTGCCGGGCCAGTTCCTCGTGCGGCTCCCCGGCGGCCCGCGCCTCCCCGGCCTGCAGCAGCAGCGCCCGGCCCCGGAGCTCCCCGATCTCGGCGTGCCGGTGACCGACCTTCCGGGCCTCCTCCGCGATCTGCTGCGTCCGCACGAGCGCCGCGCGGTTGTTCCCTCCCGCCTCCTTCGCCGCGAAATACTCGAGGAGGTAGGCCTTGCAGAGCGTCGACAGGTAGACGAAGTCCCCGGTGGCCATGTCGACTACGGTCTGCAGGTCGACCCGGGCCCGCTCGGCGTCTCCCCGGGCGTCCTCGCGGCGGCCGAGCCGCACCCGGGCCAGCATCAGGTGCGTGATGCCCCGGTTGTAGAGGAGGTTGCCCGCCACCGCCGGGTCCTTGCTCCGGTCCAGCCCGCGACCGAACCACTCGAGGGCCCTCCGGAACTCCCCCTCGGCCTCCTCCCCCCGGCCGAGCTTCCACTCGCCCCGGTCCCGGAACGAGCTGCCGACGAGCTCCTCGTTGCCGGGCACCCAGCCGCGCTGCGCGAGCTCGAAGAGCCGGTCCCACGAGGGCCGCGGGTCGCCGCCGTGGGCGGCCTCCGCGCGCGCCTGGTAGACGAGGCTGAGCGCGAAGCTCGTCGCCGAGGGTGGGGGCTCCTTCTCGAGGAGCAGGAGGCGCTCGAAGTCCGCCGCCGCCCCGCGATACGCCTGCAGGGAATCCGCCCGCCCGTCGTCGGCCAGGTTCCGCCCCGCCATGAAGCGCAGGCTGGCCCGGATGCGCAGCGGCCGCTCGCGGTGCTCCGCCCCCACCGCCTCGTCGAGGTCCGCGGACATCGGCGCGTAGCTCTCCAGCGTCCGCGGAGGCTGAACCTGGTGGTAGCGGAGGAACGCCCGCAGCGCCAGGACGTCCGAGCGGTCCCGGGCCCGCGACAGCGCCTCCTCGAGGTGCTCCGAGCAGGCCTTCGCCTGGGCCTTCCGCAGCTCGGGATCCGTCCCGTACCGGTACTGGAGGAGTTCCACGAGCGCCGTGTGGAGCAGGCAGAGGGCCCAGCGGCGGGCGGCCGCCCGCCCCAGCTCCGCCGCCGCCCGCCCGTGCTCCTCGAGCCGGAGGTAGATCAGCCCCCGCAGCCAGGAGGCCTCCGCCTTCCAGCGCGGGTGCTCCTGCAGCATTCCCAGCTCGAAGGACGCCGCGCCCGGGTCCTTGGCCCCGAGCGCCTCGAGGCCCCGGAACAACGGCCGGATCTCCGCCACCTCGCGCAGCGACGGCCCCAGCTCGAACGCCTTCGCGTAGGCCGCGACGGCGGCCTCGCGATGCGCGGCCAGCGCCGGGGTCTCGTCCAACGTCGCGAAGCGGAGGTCGTGCCCCTCCGGGATCGGGGCCGGCAGCGACGACTCCCCGAGGTAGCCCGCGACGTGGCGACGCGCCGCCACGAGGTGCGGATAGGGATCCGCGCCGGCCCTCCCCAGCGCCTCGGCGAGATCCGCGCCGCCCGTGCCGGGCTTGCCGGCCAAGACCCTCGCCAGCCCCCTCCACGCCGTCGGCGAGGCCGACGCGGGATAGCGCTTCGCGACCCGCCGGCAGAGCTCCTCGACCTCCGCGAGCCGCTGCTCGGCCGGGACCCGCGGGATGCCCCCGTACCAGGCGTCCTCGAGGTCCTCCATCGCCCCCACCGACTCCTGGAGGTCCTTGTAGGCGAGCTCGAAGTCTCGCGTGGCCGCCTCGGGCCGCGGCGGCGCCGGCTCGGGGTCCCGGGAGCGCTGGAGGAGGATCCCCAGCAGCAGGAGGACGCCCAGGAGCGCCAGGAGCAGTCCCGGGCGGCGACCGGCCCCCCTCGCCACGCGGCGCACCGTGCTGATCGGCTGCGCGGCGACCGCCCTCCCCTCCAGCCAGGCCGACAGGTCGGAGGCGAACTCCTCCATCGAGCGGTACCGGTCCGCGGGCGACTTCTCCATCGCCTTCAGGATGACCGCGGAGAGCTCGGGCCCCACCTCCGGCCGCTGCTTCGCGGGATCCCCGGGTTCCGAGTTCGCGATCTGGGCGTAGATCTCGGGGATCGACGTCGCGTGGAACGGGACCTGCCCGCAGACCGCCTCGTAGAGCACCGTCCCGAGCGCGTAGACGTCGGTCCGCGGCCCGACCGCCGACGCGTCGCCGCGGACCTGCTCGGGGGCCATGTACGACGGCGTGCCGATCTGCGCCCCGGCCCGGGTGAGCTTGAGGTCCTCGTCCACCCAGCGCGCGAGGCCGAAGTCGCCGATCTTGGGCTGCCCCTCGGGCCCGATGAAGATGTTCGCGGGCTTGATGTCGCGGTGCACGATCCCCTTCGCGTGCACGACCGTCATCGCGCGGGCCACCTTCTCGAGCATCGCCACGCGGGTCCGCAGGTCGACCCCCGGGTCCTTGAGCAGGTCGGCGAAGGTCCGGGCCTCGAGGAGCTCCATCGCGAGGAAGAGGACGTCCTTCTCCTCGCCCGCGTCGTACACGGTCACGAGGTTGGGGTGCGCCAGGGAGGCGGCGGACTCGACCTCGCGCCGGAAGCGCTGCCGGAGCGGCTCCGGGATCCGGCCTCCCCCGCCGAGGACCTTGAGGGCCACGCGGCGGCGCAGGGCCGTGTCGACGGCCTCGTAGACCGTCCCCATCCCGCCGCGGCCGATCTGCCGGACGATCGCGTACTTCCCGATGCGGTCCGGCTGGCCCGGCTCGGCCGCCTCGTCCGTGGGTCCGATGTCGCGCAGCTTGGCGAGGATCTTGGCGGTGAACCGGTTCTTCATCCGAGGGGAGTTTACGCCATTCCGGGGCCCGGCCGGTCGCGGTTATGATGCCCCGATGCGCCCCTGGGTGGCCCCGCTCCTGATCGGCGTGCTGGCGCTGGCCCTGCGGCTGCCCGGCCTGGGCCGCCCCGACGCGGTCGTCTGGGACGAGCAGCACTTCGGCGGCTTCTCGCAGGACTACCTCCACGGCCGCTACTTCTTCGACATCCATCCGCCGCTCGGCAAGCTCATCCACCTCGCCGCGATCCGCCTCGGGGGGGCCGACCCCGGCCCGATCACGCCGGTCCGGGCGGGCGGCGACTGGCCCTCGGGCTACC
Organism: uncultured Planctomycetales bacterium; assembly: GCA_964464755.1. Classification (GTDB taxonomy): domain Bacteria; phylum Planctomycetota; class MHYJ01; order MHYJ01; family JACPRB01; genus CAYXGZ01. The sequence goes on along the minus strand of CAYXGZ010000018.1, from coordinate 7,428 downwards.
CGCACCGCGCGGGCCGGGTCGCGACGGCCCTCGGCGGCGCCCTGGTCCCCGTGCTGCTCTACCTGCTCGTCCTCGCCCTCAAGGCCCCGCCGCGGGCCGCGCTCTACGCGGGCCTGCTCGCCTCGGCCGACTCCGCGCTGCTCGCCACGAGCCGCTTCCAGTTCATCGACCCCTTCGTGCACCTCTTCGTGCTGCTCGGGGCCTGGCTCTTCGTGCTGCACCTGTCCTGCGCGTCGCGCTGGCGCTGGGCCCTCCTCGTCGCGGCGGGACTCGCGGCCGGGGCCGCCGCCTCGGTGAAATGGACCGGCCTCTCGGGAATGGGGCTGCTCCTCGCGGCCGCGGGGCTCGACGCCTGGGTCTCCCGGTCCTGGAAGCCGCTCGCGATCCGGATCCCGGGCCTGCTGATCCCGGCCGTCCTGCTCTACGTCTCGCTCTTCGCGGTCCATTTCGCCCTGCTGCCGCGCTCCGGGCCCGGCGACGCGTTCATGTCCGCGGAGTTCCGCTCGACCCTCGAGGGCTGCCCGGAGCAGAAGCGCGCGGACCTGGTCCGGCCGGGCGTCCTGGCCCGGACGCTGGAGCTGAACCGGGAGATGTGGCGCGCGAACCAGGCGAAGCTCGACCACCCGGAGCAGTCGAAGTTCTGGCAGTGGCCGCTGGCCTCCGGCCGCGTCATCCTCTGGCGCGGGAAGGACGCGGCCGAGCGCACCTGGATGACGGCGAACCCGGTCGTCTGGTGGGCCGGCACGGCGGCGGTGCTCGCGACGATCGTCCTGCTCGCGATGGGGAGTCCCGAGTTGCGTCCCGCCCGGACGCCGCTGGCGCTGCTCCTGATCCTCTGGATCGGCGCCTGGCTGCCGCTGGGGCTCATCGGGCGCTCGCTCTACCTCTACCACTACTTCACGCCGATGCTCGCCTCGCTGGGCGTGGCGGGGATCGTCTTCGACGCGGTGCTCGGGAAGCGGACGGGCTGGATCCTGGTGGGGCTCGCGTTCGCGGTCCTGGCCTTCCTCGGGCCGGTCGTCTGGGGCGTGGCGCCCTTCCCGGCCTGGAGCTCGGTGCTTCCCCCCTAGGGGTTGAGGTCCGAGACCCGCTTGCGGATCTGGTCGGCCTGCGCCGCGGGCGGCCGGAGCTCCAGCGCCTTCCCGTAGGCCTTGAGGGCGTCGCCCGCCCGGCCGAGCCCCTCGCAGATCTGGCCGAGGCGGGCGTACTCGGACCAGGACCGGCTCAGCTCCGCGGACTTGGCGAGGTCGGCGAGCCCCCGGTCGATCCAGGCCGCGGGATCCTCTCCGGTCGTGCGGCAGAACTCCGCGTACTTGAGCTCGGCCTGCGAGCGGATCGCGAAGAAGGCCGCGTGGTTCGGCATGTGGACGAGGCCCTCGGAGCACTCGCCGACCGTGCGCTTCCAGGAGTCCCGGGGATCCTTGGCGGCCCGGGCAAGCACGTCGCCCTCGAAGAGCAGCGCCATCGCCAGCTGCTGGCGGTAGACCGCGGCCTCCTTGTGGAGCGTCACGGAGCCCTGGAAGTCGCGGATCGCGCTGGCGAGGCTCGCGGTGGGATCGCCGGAGCGCTCGAACTCGTGGCGGGCCACGTAGAAGTAGACCATCCCGCGGTTCGAGCTGTTGACGGGGTCGGCGGGGTTGGCCTTGAGGATGTCCGAGTACCAGCGCAGCGCCTCGCGGAGGTCGGGGTTGGGGTCCTTCTGCTGCGCGGCGAGGCTCATGCCGCGGTCGCGGTAGCCGTTGGCGAGGTTGCCCGCGATCCCCGCGGAGATCCCGCCGCGCGAGGCCTTCGCCATCGCGAGGTAGAGGTCGATCGACTTCGTCAGGGCGGGGACCGGGTCGAGGTTCGTGTTCATCCGCGCCTGGCCGATCTCGAGCCAGACCAGCGCCAGCAGGCCGAAGGACCCGACGTCCTGGGGGTCCGCCTTGAGGATCTCGTCGAGCTCGCGGGCGGCCTCCTCGTAGCGCGGCAGCGGGTTGATCGATTGCTGGCGGCCGTCCCGGCCCATCACGTAGAGCAGGTTCGCGCGGAAGCTCCGGGCGTGGGCCTTGTCGACGGCCAGGTCGCGGAACGCCGCCGTGTCCGCGTCGCAGCGGTCGTAGTGCTCGGCCATCGGGCGGCCCTGGAAGAGCTCGTTGACGCCCTGGAAGAAATGGAGCACGGCCCGGGCCTCGAGCAGGTCCGGGTCCTTCGGCGCGGAGGCGACCGAGCGGTCCAGCGAGATCTTGGCCTTCTCCATCTCGTCCCGGACGTCGGTGCGCTGGTTCATGGCGGTGACCGACCCGCGGAGCCGGGAGAAGGCCGACGCGGCGAGCGTGCGGGGCCAGCCGCGGCCGGACGCGGTCTCGAACTCCTGGACGGCCTCGCCGAACCTCTCGGCCTGGTACTGCAGGTAGCCCCGCAGCCAGGCGGATTCGTAGCGCGTCATCGGGTGGCCGGAGGCGGCCTTGAGGTGCGTCAGGGCGGTCTGGGGGTCCCCCTCGCCGAGGCGGCGGACGCCCGCGGCGAAGGCGGAGTAGGCGGCGCTGTCGTCGAGGGCCCGGGCGAGCGGCTTGGCGAGGGCGCGGGCGAGGGCCTCGTCGGCGGCCCGGCGCTGGGCCTTCATCCCGTCGTTCTCCTCGAAGGAGCCGACCGTGATGCCCTGGATGCCGAAGGAGATCCGCGGCAGCGAGGCCCCGCGGACGTAGCCCGCGAGGTGCCAGCGCGCGAGCAGCAGGTCCGGCGTCGGGTCGTCCCCGGAGCGTTCCGAGGCGTCCTTCAGCTTCGAGAGGCCCTCCTCCTGGCGGCCCGCGAAGGCGAGGCCGAGGCCGAACCAGGCCTGCGGGGCCCGGGACTCCGGGTGCCGGCCCGAGGCGCGGCGGACGGCGTCCTCGATCTCGCGGAGCCGCTCGCCGGAGTCGCCGAACGACGGGCTGCCGTACCAGAGGTCCTCGAGGCGCTCCATCGCGCCCCGGCTGGCGAGCAGTTCGCCCATGACGAGGCGGAGCCGGTCCGCGGGCGCGGGGGTCGGCGCGGCCACGGGGGTCGTGGGCGTCGGGACCTGGCCGGTGCGCGTCGCGAGCACCACGCCGAGCGCGGTGAGGGCCGCCAGGGTGCAGAAGGCCATGCCCCAGACCAGGGGCTGGCGGCGGAGCGTGCGCAGGGCCCGCTCGGCCGTGCCGCTGCGGCGGGCCGTGACGGGCCGGCCCGACATCTGCGCCTGCAGGTCGTCGGCGAGGTGGGTCCCGTCCGAGTAGCGCCGCGCGGGGTCCTTGTCGATCGCCTTGAGGATGAGGGCCTCGAGGTCCGGCGTCACGCGCGGGTTGACCTGCGACGGCGGGACCGGGTCGGCGTTGGTGATCTTGCCGTAGATCTCCGGCAGCGTCTTGCCGGTGTGCGGCGGCTTGCCGGTCGCGGCCTCGTAGAGCAGCGCGCCGAGCGCGTAGACGTCCGTGCGGGCGGAGGTCTTCTTGAGATCGCCGCGCACCTGCTCGGGCGCCATGTAAAGCGGCGTGCCGATCGCGGTACCCGCCCGGGTGATGCCCATCTGGGTGTCCTCCCAGTGGGCGAGGCCGAAGTCGCTGACCTTGGGCGTGCCGTCGCGGGTGATCAGGATGTTGCCGGGCTTCAGGTCGCGATGGACGATGCCGCGCGCGTGCACCGCCCCCATGCCCCGGGCGACGGACTCGATCATCGCCACGCGGGCGGGGAGGTCCACCGTGCGGTCGCGGAACACGGCCTCGAGGGAGCGCCCCTCGACGTACTCCATCGCCAGGAACATGCGGCCCTCGTGCTCGCCGAAGTCGAACACGGTCACGATGTTCGGATGGGAGAGCGCGGCGGCGGCGCGCGCCTCGCGCTGGAAGCGCTGGAGGGTGCCCGTCGTCGCGGCCGTCTGGGCCATGAGCTTCAGCGCGGCGCGGCGCTTGAGCTCGACGTCCTCGGCCTCGTAGACGATGCCCATCCCGCCGCGGCCGATCTCCCGCACGAGGCGGTACTTGCCGACCTGCGTGGCGGGCAGCGGCTCGGCGCGCGAGGTCGTCCCGATGTCCTGGAGCTTGCCCAGGGACTTCGAGGAGAGCGGCTTCTTCACGCCCCCTCCTCCTGGAACAGCCACTTGAGCTCGGCCTCGAGCTCGCGCCGGTCCGTCACGGTCTCCGAGACGAGCTCGGCGATGACGGCCCGGAAGCGGCGCTTCGCGTGCATGAGGTAGTTCGAGACGTCGGAGGCCTGCAGGCCGTAGCGCGCGGCCACGTCCTCGTACTGGAGCTTCTCCTCCTCGCCGAGGAAGTAGTCCCGGAAGACCTGGAAGTACGTGCCCTTGCCCTCGGCCTCGAGGACCTTCTCGAGGCGCTCGACGGCGCGGGCGAAGACCTCGCGGCGCCAGACCTCGTCGAGGATCTCGGCCGGGTCCAGGACCTCGCCGTCGGCGATGTCGAGGACGGGCAGGTCGTCGTCGCCGCCCTCGATGGAGAGGAACTTGCGGTCGCCGCCGCGCTTGAGGGATCGCTGCATGCGCTCGAGGTCGGAGAGGTAGTGGTCGAGCGCTACCTTGAGGAAGGCGCGGAAGCGGCCGCGGGCGGGGTCCACGCGGCCGAGGAACCCGGACTCCATCACCCAGACGAAGAAGTCCTGCGTGCGGTCCTTGGCGTCCTCGTTCGTCTTCGACCACTTCGCGCGGATGTAGCTGTAGACGGGCTTCCAGTAGTGCCGGGCGAGGTCGGACAGGAGGCGTTCCGAACCGGCGGGATCCCCGAGGCCCTGGCCCAGGAAGGCCGACCAGATGGTGCTGGGGAACTCGCGGTGCTCCCCGCCCATCGTCGTGTCGTGGTGCGGCCCGGGCTGGGTCATGGCGGGATTCTACACCGGAGCCGCCCTCCCTCCCCCCTACTTCGGGGCGAACGGCTCGCCGGATGGGCGGCCGGGACGGAACCCATAGTGACCCATATTCCGACACGAACCCATGAACTCGGAGTAGCGATCCGTACGGGGACCGTCCGGACGGGGTCCCCATGTCGGGGCTCCCCCCTGCCGGAGGTGAGGAGGAACCTCGATGAAGGTGGCGAAACACGGCCTGGTCCTGGCCGCCCTGCTCGTCGCGCTCCCCGCGTCCGCCCTGGCCCAGGATTCCGGTTCCTGGACCGACAAGACGGTCGACATCGCCTACTGCTCCGGCAACGGGTTCTGCAGCGACGGGACGTACTACTACGCGGTCTCGGGCAGCCAGACCGACGTCGCCTACTCCACCCTCATGCGGCGTTACGACCCCGCCACCGACTCCTGGACCGCCCTGATGGGCCTGCCGATCCAGATCTCGAGCAACTGCGCCGCGTACCACGGCGGCAACGTCTACTCCTTCGGCTCGATCCTGTACCCTCCGATGCCCGGCGGCCCCGCCCGCCCGACGGCGCCCATCTACCGGTACTCCGTGGCCGCGAACACCTGGACGCTCGTGGCGACGGCCACCGCCGACCGTAACCTGTACTACTCCACCGCGACCCGCATCGGGGACAAGATCTACCTCGCCGGCGGCAAGGCCAACCTGCCCGTCTCCACCCTGTACTCGAACAACCTCAGCGAGTTCGACCCGGTCACCGAGACGATGACCGCGAAGGCCGACCTCCCGGGCCTGGGCCGCATGACCCCCGCGTCCGGCACCGACGGCTCGAAGTTCTACCTCATGGGCGGCCGCAACTACGACTCCGTGAACGCCGTCTCCACGATCCTGTCGGAGACCCTGGTCTACGACCCGGCGACCGACGCCTGGAGCCAGGGCGCCCCCATCCACGACGGGGTCGGCCTCGCGCCCCGCTGGTTCGGCCGCGCGGCGAGCCTCGACGGCCGCATCTACCTCAGCGGCGGCCGCGGCTCCACCGCGACGGAGATCTTCAACACGATGCTCGAGTACGTGCCCGCGATGGACCGCTGGATCCCCCGCGCCCCGATGGCGTCGATCCGCGGCGCCCACGGCACCGCGGCGATCGGCGGCCGGATCTTCGTCTTCTCCGGCACGGACGGCGTGTCGGGCAGCACGATCGCGTACCAGATGTCCGAGTTCACGCCCCCCTCGTACTCCCCGCAGGTGACGCAGATCGGCCAGTACTCGGGCGCCACCTCCAAGGTCCAGGGCGCCGTGTTCACCGGCCCGATCACCTTCCGCGCGACGGTGGCCCTCGCCTCCGACCCCCTCGAGGAGTTCAACCTCCAGGTCGAGGTCAAGCCCGCCACCGATCCGGACTGGACGACCGCCACGGCCCTCGAGTCGGGCCTCGCGCCCCAGGGCGACCTCCAGGTCGTCCACACGCCGGCGGTGTACGGGAGCTACGACTGGCGCTACCGCATCGTCGGCGCCGCGGGGACGACGACCCCTTGGTCCACCTTCGCGGAGTTCGGCGTCGCGGGCGTCAGCCCCGACTTCGTCTTCCAGGCTCCCCCCGCGCCCCCCGCCTCCGGTGGCGGCGGCGGCGGTGGCGGCGGCGGCTGCGGCGCCTCGGGTTCGTCCGCGATGGGCCCGGCCGCCCTCCTCGGCGCCGTCCTGGTCCTCGCCGCCTGGGCCCTCCGCGTCCGCTGATCCACCCGCCCTCCCCGGAAGCCGGCACCCTCGGGTGCCGGCTTTCGCTTTTTTTGGAGTTTCTTTCCGGATTCCGAAGAGGGTCCCCGCCCCGGTGCGTACTTCCCGATACCCAAACACGGAGGAAACCGGATGCGGAAGCTGCTGGCGGTGGCGATCCTGGCCTCGACCATGACGGCCTGCCTCGACGAGGGCGGAAACGGGTCCTCGGCCTCGCAGCCGACCCTCTATTCCGTCACCGTCCTTCCCGATCCGAACATCGTCGAGGTGGGGGGCCACACGACGTTCTCGGTGTACGCCACCTACACGGACGGCAGCACGAAGGGCGTCGCCGTCACCTGGGCCAGCTCGGACGACACGATCGCGACCGTCGACTACAACGGCACCGCCACGGGCATCGCCGAGGGCCAGTGCAAGGTGACCGCGACCTCGGTCATGGACCCCACGAAGACCTACTCGGCGGTCCTCGACGTCACGGGCTCCCTGATCCTTCCGCCCGTGATCACCACGACGACCCTGCCGGGCGCCGTCTCGGGCTCGCACTATTCGGTCGCCCTGTTCTACGACGAGGGCAGCGGCGCGCCGCACTGGTCCGTCATCTCCGGCCTCCTTCCTCCCGGCCTGACCCTGGACGAGGTCACCGGCCTGCTTTCGGGCACGCCGACGACCCAGGCCACGTACAACTTCACCGTCCAGTTCCAGGATGACGCCGGCATCGACACCCAGGATCTCCAGATCGTGGTCGGCGCGCCCGGGTCCGGTGGCGGCAGCGGCGGCAGCGGCGGCACGGGCGGCAGCGGCGGCACGGGCGGCACGGGCGGCACCGGCGGCACGGGTGGCACCGGCGGCACCGGCGGCACCGGCGGCACGGGTGGAAC
>CAYXGZ010000017.1:5967-67858 GCA_964464755.1 uncultured Planctomycetales bacterium | reverse complement strand
TGCAGACGGCGCGCAAGGAGGTCGAGCTCTCGATCTCGACGCTGGCCGCCAAGGCGCGGGCGGTGGGCATCCACCTGATCTGCGCGACGCAGCGGCCGAGCCGCGACGTCATCACGGGCCTCATCAAGGCGAACATGCCCTCGCAGATCGCGTTCCGGGTCTCGAGCGCGATCGAGAGCCGGATCATCCTGGACGACCGGGGCGCGGACCGGCTCCTGGGGAAGGGCGACATGCTCGTGAAGATGGCGCCGGACTTCAAGCTGCAGCGCGGGCAGTGCACGTTCACGAGCGACGAGGAGATCCGCGGCGTCGTGCAGTTCCTCAAGGGCAAGGGCAAGCCCGTGTACCACGAGGAGCTGATCCAGATCGACCAGGCCTCGGCGGCGGAGGGCTCGATCGACGACGAGCTCTTCGACGACGCGGTGCGGGTGGTGCTGCAGGAGGGCCGGGGCTCGACGTCGCTGCTGCAGCGCAAGCTGCAGGTGGGCTACTCGCGGGCCGCGCGGCTGGTCGAGGCGATGGAGAGCACGGGGATCCTGGGCAAGCACAACGGGTCGAACGCCCGCGAGATCCTGATGACCTGGGAGCAGTGGGAGGCGCGGAAGGCGCAGATCCTGGCGACGAGCGCGCCGCCGGCCGACGACGAATAGCCGAACCGCATATGAAGCCGGCGCCCGCGGGGGGTGGAAACGCCCCCCGCGGGCGTCGGTGTTTCCGGGGGGCCGCGACCCGGGCTATGCTCAGGACGTGATCGTGACGATCGGGCTCTGGGTGCTGGCGGCGGTCCTGCTCGTCCCGGCGCTCGCGATGCTCTACTACCTGCTGCGCGGCCACGGCGGCGGCAAGGTGCTGGACCACCTCATCGGCGTGGCGATCCTGGGCACCTTCGGCGGGATCTGCCTCGCCCACGCCATCCAGCGGACCTTCTGACCCCGGGCCGGCCCGCGACCGGGCCGACCCGGGGTGAAGTTCGCTAGCGGATGTCCGACCGGTAGATCGCCTGGATCGTCCCGTAGACCGGATCGCTGAGGTTCAGCAGGTAGGCGAAGGTCCCGCGGTCGTTCAGGATCCCGTGGCCGCTGCGGGGGTTGTCCCGGCGGCGCACCTCGCCCGAGCCCCAGGTCAGCAGGTCCACGCTCACCTGCTGCCGCGTCGGCGGGAAGTAGATCACGTCGCGCTCGCTCACGATCCGCTGCGTCGCGCCCCCGAAGGAGGACCGCGCGAACAGCGTCGTCCCGCTCAGCGGATAGGGCCACGACGCCACCGGCCGGCTCGTGATCACGCTGAACCCGAAGCGGCCGTCCGACGCGATCGCCAGGTTCGTCGTCCCGTTCGTGCACACGTCGACCACCTCGTCCGCCCGGCCCGTCCACGCCGACACCGGCTGCCGGTCGATCACCACCGCGGAGAGGACCCCGGCCGCCGAGCGGCGCCAGATCCCGTCCCGCGCCGTCGAGGTCGAGTTCCCGTCGCGGTCGTAGAGGGGATGCACGATGAGCGTCTCGCGGGCGTCGTTGAGCACCGGCCCGGTCGGCACCTCCTGGTACGCGTCCGGGAACGGCGTGCCCAAGGGGCAGTCGCCGGAGGCGAACTCCAGGTTGTCCGTCCCGGGCGCGGGCTCGCCGCCCAGCGCGACCGCCTCGGGCGTGCTCAGGGCCTGCACGTTGCGGCCGCGGATGTCGCCGGGCGACACCTCGTGGAGGTCGATCCGGTGGAAGCCGAAGAGCGTGTTCGCCACGAGGAAGGGGCCGCCGAGGTAGGGGCCCTCGACGTAGAGCACCAGGAAGATGTGGTCCCGGATCGCCAGCGAGCCGACCGTCCCCGCCCAGGCGGCGTGGTACGACTCCGTGTAGGGCTCCGTGAGATCGCTCACGCCCCCCTCGACCGCCACCTCGTCCTGCTGGTTCAGGTCGTACGTCCCGATCGACGTCAGCGGCCACCCGTTCAGCGCCGAGGGCGGCACCACGCCGGTCCGCAGCACCATCCGCAGGCCCGCCGTCGGGGTCCAGGACCAGAGCGCCTTCCCCGTCCCGGTCGGCTCGATGAAGGAGCCGTCGAAGAGCACCATCCGGTTCCGGTTCAGCAGCACCCGCCGCGGCTCGGTCCCGTAGATCGCGCAGAGCTCCGAGAACTGGCCGTTCGTGCCCGGCGCGCTCATGCCGTCCCAGGCGATCGGCACCACGCTCCCGCCGATCGAGACGGCGATTCCGCCCCGGCCGGCGTAGGTCACCGGGTCGAACTCGCAGGCCCGGAACGCGACGTCGCCCAGGTCGTTGATCGCCGGGTACAGCGAGACGTTCCAGAACAGGTGCGACGCGCCGGCCTCGACCACGGGCTGCAGGCCCGCGCTCGTCGAGTGCGTCCAGATCCCGACCCCGGCGCCGTTGGGCCGCTCGGCCCGGAAGACGAGGGTGCCCGAGTTGTTGATGAACGGCGTGCCGAGCCACGCGAAGGGCGTGGTCGCGGACGGGCCCGCCCAGACCGCGGGCGTCGCGACCGGCCGCGCCGTCGCCGACTTCAGCGTCGCGGGCGAATCGCTCGTCGACGTCGTCGGGGAATCCGGCGCCGTCGAACCGCCGACGGACTCGTCCCCGGTGGCCCCCGGGTCGGTCGACTCCACCGCGACGTCCGTCGCCGCGACCTCCTGGTCCCCGCCGTCCTGGGCGAAGGCCAACCACGCGGCCACGAGGAGCAGTCCGACCCAGAGATACGACTTCCTGAGCATCATCGCCTCCGTGCTGACGACCGTGATTCCCCGGCCCGTTCCTGGACCGGAAGTGCCGCCCTATACGCGGGGCGGGGCGCCGGCGTCTAACGGGAACTCCAATTTTCCCCATGAATGGGTGAACCGGCCCCGGAGGCGAAATCGGGACCCCCGGACCGGGGGGTCGCGTACAATTGCGTGGGACGCATGGACTTCAAGGACACCGCGATCGGCGGCGACCGGCGCCAGTTCCCGACCACCATCTGGACGCAGATCCTCGAGGCGGCCGACCCCGCCAGCCCCGACAACCGGCACCAGCTCGAGCGCCTTCTCGGCCTCTACTGGAAGCCCGTCTACCTCCACATCCGGATGAAGTGGAAGAAGAGCAGCGAGGACGCGAAGGACCTGACCCAGGCCTTCTTCGGGCACATGCTCGAGAAGGAGTTCCTCTCCAAGCTCAAGCCGGGCCTGGGGACCTTCCGCAGCTACCTCAAGGCCTCCGTCTCCAACTACGTCGTCAGCGCGGAGCGCGCCGCCGCCGTCCGCCGGCCCGACGGCCCCGTCTTCAGCATCGAGGCCGGCCCCGGCGAGCTCGACCGCCTCGGCCCGGAGTCCCCCGACGAGACCGCCGACGAGGCCTACGACCGCGAGTGGTTCGACTGCCTCTTCGACGACGCGCTGCGGGACCTGCAGGCGACCCTCCACCGCGAGGACAAGGACCTCTACTTCGAGTCGTTCCGCCTCTACTGCCTCGAGCCGCTCGAGGTGACGCCCCGCACCCGCGGGCCGGAGGACGCCGAGCCGCCGCCCCCGACCTACAAGGAGGTCGCGGCCCGCCTCAAGCTCCGCGAGTCCGACGTCCGCAACTACCTCGCCTACGCCCGGCGCCTGCTCCAGGACCTCCTCCGCGCCCGGATCCGCGAGTACGCCCTCACCGACGAGGAGGTCGAGCACGAGATCGCCCTGGCGCTGCGGTCATGACCCGCCGCTTCAGGACCCGGAAGATCCTCCAGCGCTTCCTCGCCGGCCCGACGCCCGGAGAGGCGGGCCCCGAGGACGGGCTCGTCGGCGCCCGCGTCTCGAAGTACCGGATCTCCCGCCTCGTCGGCCGCGGGGGCACGGGCTCCGTCTACGAGGCCGAGGACCTCGAGCTGCGCCGCCGCGTGGCCCTCAAGATCCTCCGGCCCGAGGTCGTCGGCACCCAGGCGACGGTCCAGCGCTTCTTCCGCGAGGCGAGCATCGCGGCCCAGTTCCAGCACCCCGGCATCGCGCCCGTCTACGACGTCGGCACCGCGGAGAACGAGGCCGGCCCGCCGCTGCACTTCATCGCCATGGCCTACGTCGAGGGGCGGACGCTCGCGGCCCTGCTCGCGGAGGCCCGGCCGGCGCCGGACGAGGCGCTGCGCCTCCTCGAGGACATCGCGCTCGCCGTCGCCTACGCCCACTCGAAGGGCGTCGTCCACCGCGACCTCAAGCCGCAGAACGTGATGATCGACGCGGGCGGCCGGGTGCAGCTGATGGACTTCGGCCTCGCCCACGCCTCGTTCTTCAGCGTGGACCTCACGAAGTCCCAGGCGGTCCTCGGCACGCCGCTGTACATGGCGCCCGAGCAGGTCGCCGGCCGCGTCCGGGAGATCGGTCCGGCCACGGACGTCTACGCGCTCGGCACGATGATGTACGAGTGCCTCGCCGGCGCCCCGCCCTTCGACGGCGCGACCGTCGCGGAGCTCTTCCACAAGATCCTGCACGTCGACCCGCCTGCGCTGCGCTCCCGGAACCCCGCGATCGGCGCGGACGCCGAGGCCGCCTGCCAGAAGGCGATGGAGAAGCGCCCCGAGCGGCGCTACCCCGGGCCCGCCGAGCTCGCCGAGGACCTTGGCCGGCTGCGGCGCCGCGAGCCCGTCTCCGTCCGGGCCTCGGGCGTGCTGGGCCGCTGGAGCCGGCGGATCCGCCGCCGCCCCCTGGCCGTGCTCGCCGCCGCCGGGGCGCTGCTGTTCCTGCTCGCGGGCGCGGTCCTGGTCGTGCCGTCGCTCCGGCGCGCGCAGGACGAGCTCGGCCGCAAGGACCGGGAGCTCGTCGCCGAGGGCCGCCGCCGCGCGGAGGCCCTGCTCGACGCCGTCCTCAACGCCCGGCGCGCGGGGCACCTCGAGAAGCTGCGCGAGCGGGCGGGGGAGCTCGAGTCGCTCTGCACCGACCTGGCCGCCCGGGCGCCCGCCGCGGGGGAGCCGCAGCACCTGCTCGGGCGCCTGCGCCGGGCCGAGCTGCGGCTCGACGAGGCGCTGTCGCTGCAGGAGCGCGCGCTGGCGAGGAACCCGGGCTACGCCCCGGCCCTCTACGAGCAGGCGATCCTCGGACGGTTCCGCGTGATCGACCTCGTCGCGAAGGTCCAGTTCCTCGAGATCCTCGAGGGGGCCCGCGGGGTCGCCGACTCGTCCGATCCGGCGCCCGCGCTGGCCATCACGGCGGCGCGCGCCCGGCTGGCCGGCGACCTGGAGAAGCTCCGGGCCGCGGAGCCGGGGCTCGGGGAGGCCGAGCGGGCCTTCCGTCGGGGCCTGTCCGCGCACGTCGACGGCCGCCTCGACGAGGCGCGGCGGCACCTCGGGGACGCGCTGGCCCGCAACCCTTTCCTCGACGAGGCCTACGAGGTGCTCGTGCGCCTCGAGCAGGAGGCGGGGCGGATCCCGGAGGCCCTCGCGATCGCCGACGCGGCCGTGTCGCGGGACCGGGGCCACGCGGGCTTCCGCGCGGCGCGGGCCCAGCTCCGCCGCCAGCTCGCCTCGCTCCGGCCGGAGCGGGCGACGGAGCTGCTGCGCGGGGCCGTCGAGGACGCGACGGCCGCGCTGGACCTCGCCCCCGGGCACCCGTCCGCGCTGACGGCGCGGGCCGGGGCGCGGCACCAGCTCGCCTCGTCGCAGCCCCACTCGCCGGCCCGGCTCGCGGAGCTGGAGGCGGCGGGCCTGGACGTCCGGGCCCTCCACCGGCTCAACGGCGGCGACGCCGCCTCGGGCTTCCTGCTGGGCGGGCTGCTGGCGGACCTCGTGGACTGCCGGGCGCGGCTGGGCCTCGACCCCGCGGCGGAGATCGCCGAGGCGCTGGCGGCGCTCGACAAGGCGCTGCGCCAGCGCGAGCGCTGCGGCTTCGGCTACGCGTGCCGGGGGATGATCCACCAGGCGGCCGGCGACCAGCGAAGGCGGGCGAAGCAGGACCCGGTGCAGTCGTACCGGGCCGCGATCGAGGACTACACGGCCGCGATCGACATCGGCCCCCCGAGCTCCAAGCTCCGCTACGCGCGGGGGATCTGCCACTACCAGCTCGGGCTGGTCGAGTTTGCCTCGCCGGGGGGCGAGGCCGCGCCCCGGTTCGCGAGGGCGATCGCCGACTTCGACGCGCGGCTCGCGGACGCCGCGGACGATCTCGAGGCGCTCGGGCGGCGGGGGATGAGCTCGGTGTACCGGGCCCAGGCCCTGGCGGCGCGGAACGAGGCCCCGGGGGACGACTGGGCGCGGGCGGTGGCGGACCTGGCGCGCTGCCTCGAGGCGGCGCCCGGGCGGGACGACCTGCGCGCGAGCCGGGCCGACGCGAGCCTCGCGCTCGGGCTCTACGAGTTCGCGAACGGGGGGGACCCCGGCCCGAGGATCGAGTCCGCGCTGGACGACGCGGCGCGGCTGATCGGGAAGGACCCGGCGCCGGCCCAGCCGCACGCGGTCCGCGGCAAGGCGCTCTACCTGCGGGCCCGTCACCTCGAGCGGCAGGGGAAGGACGCGCTCGACGCCGCGCGCGACGCGGGCGCGTCGATCGAGGCGGCGGTCTCGCGGGCCCCGGCGCTCGCGGCCCAGTTCGCGGGGCCGCTGGAGTGGATCCGCGGGTACGTGGCGAGCCGGGCGGGGAAGAAGTAGCTCAGGCCCGGGGCCGGAAGCCGAGCAGCTCGTCGACCTGGCGGGCGAGGCGGCGGCGGCCGGAGTCGCTGGACACCGCCGGCGTCGCGTCGAAGTCCGCCTTGCCCAGCAGGACGTGCGTCGGCGCCAGCCAGGCCCGCAGCTCGTGCACCGAATTCGACATCGCCCCGAAGGTCTTGCCGTCGTTGATCGCGACCAACCCCACGGGCTTGCCGGCCAGGTAGGGCGCCGGATCCTCCCCGAGCAGCTCGAGGTGGTCGAGTGCGTTCTTGAACACCCCCGCCACGGTCCCGTGATAGCAGGGGGAGGACCAGATGAACGCCGAGGCCCGGCGGCACGCGTCCACGAGGCGGGCGATGCCCTTCCGGCCGGCCTCGTCGGCGTAGTCCTCGACGCGGCGGTCGGGAACGTACATGGGGAGGGCGAGCTCGCGGAGATCGAGGAGTTCCGTCGTCGCGCCCCGCTCGCGGGCCACCCGCAGGGACTCCGCGAGGGCCGCCCTCGACAGCGAGCGCTCGCGCAGGGTGCCGCCGAGGCCGACGATCAACCGCTCCGCTGCCATGGAGCGATCCTCGGGGAGCCGGCGCCCCCTGTCAATCCCGGCCGGCGGAATCGGGTCGCGCCGCGATCAGGAGGACCAGCGGGGGTCAGCGGAATTTAGCCTCCACCACTCCCGGGCGGCGGCGACGACCTCGGGGTAGCGCCCCGTGCGGTCCACGCGCTCCCAGCGGGCGCCCGCCAGCGACTCGACGATCAGCGCCGCCTGGAGGGCGAGGCGCTCGTCGGCCTGGTCGAGCGCGGCCGCCACCTGCGGCACGAGGGTCGCCGGCAGCTCCGCGGACGGCAGGGTGTAGGCCGCGTGCAGCCGGATCGCCGGGTCCGGATGCCGGAGCAGGTCGCGAGCCCTCGCGATCGAGCGGGGATCGGTCCGGGGCAGCAGCTCCCACGCCGCGTTGCGCACGCCGAGTTCCGGGTCGGTCGCGCACCCGAGCACGGTCTCGACCGGCGCCTCGCGGCCGAGCCGCGACAGGTACCGGATCGCCCGGATCCGCAGCTGCGGATCGGGATCCCGCAAGAATTCCAGGGCCTGCGCCGCGGAGGCCCGGTCCCCGAGCAGCTCGAGCGCCTCGAGGACGACGGCCCTCGAGCCGGCGTCGCCCCGCTGCAGGAGCGGGCGGACCAGCGCCGGGTCCGCCTCGAGCTCGACGAGCGCCCCGAGCGCGGCGCGGCGCACGCCCGGGTCGGGATCCGCCAGCCGCTCCGCGACGCGGGCCGCGGAGGCGGTCCCGGCGAGTTCCGCGACGACCTGGAGCGAGTTCGCCCGGACCCGCGGATGCGGATCCTCGAGTCGGGATTCGATCCGGGGCAACTGGGACCGGCCCTTGAGCTCGGCCAGGCCGAGCACCGCGCCCTGGCGGACCTCCCAGTTCTCGTGGTCGAGGTAGGAGGCGACGACGGCCGAGACCTTCTCGCGGAGGAGGACCACCCCGCGGCACCGGGCGACCTTGTTCAGGATCGCGTCGCGCGAGGGGGTCGCGAAGAGTTCCTCGAGCCCGCGGCGGAGTCCGGGGACCCGGCCGGCGGCCTGCAGGACCTCTTGCTTGTCGGCGTCATCCATGGGGCACCTCGATGGGCGCCTCCACTACGGATTCGCCGGCGGAATCCATGGGAAAATCCGGGGGCCCGGGCGCCGCGATCTACTTGGCCGGCTTCACGACGATCGTGCCGGTCATGGACCGGTCCATCCGGTTGAAGAACTCGAAGGTCCCTTCCTTGGCGAACTTGTAGGTCCACGTCGCCCCGGGCCGGATCGGGCCCGAGTCGAAGCCCCCCTTGTCCAGGTCCCCTTCCTGCTTCGGGTCCTCGACGGGGAGCCGCGAGGTGACCGTCTGGGGCCTCCGCGTGGTGTTCTCGAACCTCACCGAGTGGCCCACGACGACCTCGAGGACGGCGGGTTCGTACCCCGTTTCCGTGATCAGGACGATGGGGTCCTGGAGGGACCCCGCGACGAGCGCGCCCGCCACGACGAGGACGACCGCGACGCCGATTCCCGCCATTTTTCCGATGCTCATGCGGCATCCCTTCCGCGAGGGGAGTCCGGCCGGTACCTGGACGACGGGATACCTACGCCGTTCGCGGGGGGGAGTTACAGAATCCGGGCGGCCACCCTCACTCGAACCTCCGCTTGAGGTACTTGAGCTGGTCGGCGACGTCGGTGGCGCCCACCTTCAGGGAGCAGTCCAAGCCCAACTCCTTCATCCGCGCCTGGAGCGCCTGGCCGAACTTCTCGCTGTGCACGCCGGCGCCCGGCCGGTTCGACGGCGGGTCGTTCCCCGCGTAGGTGAGGTGGACGGGCGGGTCGCCCGCCCCCAGGTGCGCGATCGGGCTGGCCTCCTCGTAAAGCCGGAACGCCTTCGCGGTCTCCTCCTCGCCCTTGGCCAGCCCGTAGAACGCCCGGAGCGCCGGGTGCTCGTGGGTCCGGCCCCCGACGTTCGCCTTGACCCAGCGCGGGTCGTACGAGCACTGGCCGTCCTGCGCCAGCACGCCGACGATCCGCGTCGACTCCCGAAGGACCGGGTCCGCGGACTTCGGATCGGCGAGGTCGTCGTGGAAGGCCAGCCACAGCGCGATCCCGGCCCCCGCGGAGTACCCCGCGCAGGCGATGCGGCCGTCCAGGTGATGGGCCTCCCGGTTCCGGCGCAGGAACTGCACGGCCCGCGCCGCATCGTGCATCGGCGCGGGGAAGGGGCCCGAGTCGATCAGGCGGTAGTTGATCGAGGCGACGCTGATCCCCTCCGCGAGGCAGGCCTTGACGAGGGCCGGGGGGACCTGCGACTTCGACCCGGCGCTGAAGTCCCCGCCGTGGATGAACACGACCAGCGGCGAGGGGGCGTCGGTCTTCGCCTTCCAGAGGTCGAAGAGGTGCCGGGCGTGGGGGCCGTACTTCGCGTCGGCGACGTTCCGCGGCGGCCGGTCCTGGGGCGACGCGGCGAGCAGCAGGCCCGCGAGGGCGATCCAGGGTCTCATGGACACTCCTGGACATCGGACGTCGCGGGCGGGACGCCGTCCTCGGCTACTTCGTCCGGAACTTCGTGTCGTCCCCGGGGGTGGAGGGGCGGGGCGCCGCGGGCTGCTGGCGCACCTTCGCGAGCATCGACTCCCACTCCGGGTCCACGGCCGGGGCCGGGGCCTGGACCGGGACCTGGATCCGGGAGGTCGGGGACCGGCCCGGCACCGCGGCCGCCGGCGCCGCGGGCGTGCTCGCCCCGATGCCGCGCAGCAGCTGCTGCAGCTCGTTGGGGTTGGAGGAGGTGGACATCGCGTCCTCCTCCTTCACGAGCCCGTCCTGGACCAGCTTCGCCAGCGACTGGTTGAAGGTCTGCATCCGGTAGTGCTGGCCCGCCTTCAGGGCGGCGTCGATCTCGCGGATCTTGTTCTGCGCGATCAGGTCCCGCACGTGCGGGTTGTTGACGAGGACCTCCATCGCCACGACCCGGCCCGAGCGGTCCTTCCGGCTCACGAGCCGCTGGCTCAGCACGGCGTGGAGCGTGAGCGAGAGCATCGAGCGGATGTGATCCCGCGTCTCCGCGGGGAAGATGTCGATGATGCGGTCGATCGTCTGCTTCGCGTCGTTCGTGTGCAGCGTCGACAGGACGAGGTGGCCCGTCTCCGCGGCGTGCAGCGCCATCTCGACCGTCTCGCGGTCGCGGAGCTCGCCGATGAGGATCACGTCCGGGTCCTGGCGCAGGACGCGGCGCAGCGCCTCGTGGAAGTTCTGCACGTCGGTCCCGACCTGGCGCTGGCGGATCGTGCTTCGCTGGTCCGTGTAGACGAACTCGACCGGGTCCTCGAGCGTGATGATGTTCAGGGGCTGCGTCTGGTTCAGGTGCTCGATCATGCACGCGAGCGTGGTCGACTTGCCGCTGCCCGTCGGGCCCGTCACGAGGATCAGGCCCTGCGGCGCGGTGACGAGGTCCCGCAGCACCGGGGGCAGGGGGTAGCTGTCGAAGGTCGGCGGCTGGATGGGGATCGCCCGGGCCGCGAGGCTGAGCTGGCCGAGGTGGCGGAAGGCGTTGATGCGGAAGCGGGCCACGCCGGGGAAGAGGTACGAGAAGTCCGCCTCGCCCTCGTCCTGGAGCTTGCGGTAGCCGTCCTCGCCGAGGAGCTGCTTGAGCGCGGTGTCCATGTCCTCCGCCGTGACCTCGGGGTGGTCGGAGACCGTCATCTCGCCGACGAGGCGGAAGATGGGGGGCCGGCCGATCTTGAGGTGCAGGTCGGAGGCGTCGTGCTCGACCTGCTCGCGGAACAGCGTGGACATGTCGATCATGGGCGAACTCCTGGGGGTCCCGGGTCCTCGACCTCGGGAGAGCATAACATATGGGTCGGCTACAGGCCCAGCAGGACCGCCGCGATCCACGGGAACGCCACCGTCGCGTCGCTCTGGATGATCTGGTAGTAGCTCTTCGTCGAGAGCTTGTCCCAGGTGATCTTCTCCTTGCCGCCCGCCCCCGAGTACGAGCCGTACGACATCGGCGACGAGCCGATCTCGATGAAGCCCGCCCAGTCGCGCACGCCGTGCCGCTGCAGGTCGTGCTTCAGCGACGGCACCACGCAGATCGGGAAGTCCGCCGCGATCCCGCCGCCCAGCTGCAGGAACGCCACCGGGCTCCCCTTCGCCGTCTCCATGTACCAGTCGTAGAGCGCCGTGAAGTACTCGAGCCCCGTCTTCATGATGTTCTGGTCGATCAGCGGCCCGTTCGGGTTGCGGTACTTCCCGCCGTACGTGTAGCTCGCGAAGATGTTGCCCATCGTCGAGTCCTCGAAGCCGGGGATCACGACGGGGATGTCCTTCTTCCAGGCTGCGTAGGCCCAGCAGTCCTCGGGATTCGCCTTCGGGTCCGGCTTGATCAGCCGCTCGGAGAAAAGCCGCCGGAAGTACTCGTGGGGGAAGTACCGCTCGCCCTTCGCCTGCGCGTCCTTCCACATCCGCAGCAGGTGCGGCTCCATGATCCGGACGCTCTCGTCCTCGGGCAGGAAGGTGTCCGTGATGCGGCGCAGCCCGGCGTCGCGGAGCTCCGCCTCCTGCGCCGGCGTCAGCTCCGTGTAGCGCGGGATGTAGCTGTAGTGCGAGTGCGCGACGTAGCGGTAGTACGACTCCTCGTGGTTCGCCGCCGTCGCGGAGACGAGGTGGACCTTGTCCTTGCGGATCAGCTCCGCGAGCATCACGCCGACCTGGAAGGAGCTCAGGGCCCCCGCGATCGTCACGACGATCTTGCCGCCCCGGTCCGAGTGCGCCTTCAGCCACTGCGCGGCCTGCAGCGTCGCGCCGCCGTTGCAGTGGTTCAGCGTCCGCTCCGCGAACGCGGAGACCGGCGCGCGGCCCTTCCTCACGTAGTCGGTCAGCGTGCCCTTCGCGGCCCGGCCCGCGCCCGACCCGTCGCCCGTCAGGATCAGCTCGCGCAGCCCGCGGGACAGCTTCTTCATCTTGGGGTTTTTCATAGGGCGTGGAGTCTATGAAAACCGGGGCGGTTTGAGAACAAGCCGGGCCGGCTAGTCGTCGTCGTCGTCGTCGCCCTCCTCCTCGTCCTCGAGCAGCTCGTGCCAGTCCTCCCGCTGCGCCGCGTCGAGACCCGGCGCCACCCGCGACTCCAGCTCGCCCTTCAGGAGCATCGCGTTCGAGCGGTCCGCGGGATTGGCGAGGGCGACGCTCCTCCGCGAGAGCCACCCGGCCGGCAGGCCCTTCGCCTCCCCCTCGCGGGCGATCCGGGAGACGGCGTCGCGCAGCCGCCCCGACGCCGGGGGATCCAGCCGCAGCCGGGCCGACCACCGGGCCCAGGCCAGGTCCGCGGCCGCCCGGTGCGCGCGGCGCTCCTCGAATCCCGGCAGCAGCCGCTCGCCGTCCTCGCGGGCCCCGGGCTCCCGGCGACCCCACCTCGCCCCCGCCTCCCGGGCCGCCGCGCGATCCGCGACGAAGGCCGCGTACTCCGCGATCGGCCGCTCCCGTCCCGATCCGAGCTCGCGCCACGTCCCGGTGGCCGCGACGCGGAGATCCGCGCCGCCCCAGCCGTCCAGGTCGAGCGAGAAGGTCCCTTCGGCCGCGCCCAGCGACGTCTCCACGCGCAGTGCCTCAAAGTCCCCGGACCCCGCCTCGAGCCGCACGACGGAACGACCCGCGCTGGTGACGACCCTCAGCCGCGAGCCCGCGGCGAGCGCCGCCCGCGCCGGGCCGAAGTCCAGCTCGGCCCGGCCGCCCGGGATCTCGACCAGCGCGCCGTCGGGGATCAACGCGCCCACCGCGAGCTCCCGACCGTCGATCACGGCGCGGCCCGACGCGAGCCGGGCGCCCGGCGGACGGGTGGAGGGCGTCGCGACGAAGAGCACGAGGATCAGGGAGGCGGCCGCCAGGCCCCAGGCCGGGGCCAGCCAGGCCATCGAGCGGCGACGGGCCGGAGGTTTCGTCAGCTCGCGCTCCATCCCGTCGCGGATCCCGGCCCAGACGCGCGCGGAGGGCCGGGCCGGGGGCAGCGAGGCGAACGCGGCCACGGTGCGGTCCAGGTGCTCGCGCGCCGCGCGGCAGGCCGCGCAACCGGCGAGGTGGAGCTCGAGCTCCGCGGCCTCCGCCTCCTCGAGGGCCCCCGCCGCAAGACCCGGCAGACGGCGGACGATCGACGCGCAGTCGCTCACGGGGCCTCCGCCGCGTTCATCCGCCGGGACAGGGAGTCCAGCGCGGCCGCCAGGCGGTTCTTGGCGGTGCGCAGCGAGAAGCCCAGCAGGTCGGCGACCTCCTGCAGCGGCCGGCCCTCGACCTTCGAGAGGAGGAAGACGGCCCGCTCCTCTTCGGGCAGGTCGAGGAGCAGCCGGGAGAGGCGCTCGTGCTCCTCTCGCCTCTCCGTCGCCTCCTCGGGGCCGGCGTCGGGGGAGGCGGAGTCCCCCGGCTCCCCGGCGGGACGCCTCCGCCGCCGCAGGTCGCGCGCGGCGTTCAGGGCGATCGTGAAGAGCCAGTCCGCGAGTCGCCGCTCCGGCCGGAACCCATCCATGCCCCGGAAGGCGCGGAGGAAGGTCTCCTGGAGCAGGTCCTCGGCCGCGTGGTCGCTTCCGACGTAACGCCGGAGGAAGTTGAAGAGCGCCAGGTGGTGGCGTTCGTACAGGACCTCGAAGGTCCGGCGGGTCTGCTCGAAGGACCCCCGGCAGCTCTCCAGGAGCTGCTCGTCGTCGGCCTCGTCGTACGGGCTCATGGGAAAACGGGGCCGGGGCGCTCGTGGCGTCCCGGCCCCGGACTCATCTAGTCGTCGTCGCCATCTTCGTCGTCGTCGTCGTCCTCGTCGTCGTCCTCGTCATCATCGTCGTCGTCGTCCCCGGCCAGCTTCAGGGTCAGCGTCGCGGACTTGCCGTCCCGGGTGTACTCGATCTTCGCCTCGGCGCCCTCGCCCAGGGGGGCGACGATGGCCGCGACCTCCTTGAGCGTCGCGACCTTCTTGCCGTTGATGGAGGTCAGCAGGTCGCCCTCCTTCAGGCCGGCCTTCGTCGCGGGCATGTCCTTCACGAGCGCGGTGACCTTCACGCCGCCGGCGGCGTCCTCGCCCTTCAGGCCCAGGTAGCCCCGGCCCGGCTTCGCCTCCTCGACGCGCAGGACGGTCCCCTGCGTGCCGTCCACGGACACGACGAGGAGCTTGGCGCCGTCCCAGATCTTCACGCGGGCCTCGGCGGCCTTGCCCTTCGTCCCGAGCCGGGCGTGGACGGCCCGGCCCGCCGTCTTCTTGAGCGCGGACTCGACCGCCTGCGCCAGCGTGATGCGGAAGGACTTCACCAGGGCCGACTTGTCCTCGTCCTCGGTCTCCTTGCCGACGACCGCGCCGTCCGCGGCCGCGAGATGGAGCTCCTCGACCTTCGCGCCCCGGGCGATCTCCACCGAGAAGATCGTCTTGCCGCCCTCCTGCTCCAGCTCGGCCTTCACCGCGGCGCCGTCGCCGGCCTCCTTGAGGCCCCGCGCCACCGCGTCGCCCAGCGTGATCTTCGCCTCGTCCAGCAGCTTCGCGTAATCGGTCCCCGCCGTCAGCAGGGCCGCCGCCAGCATCGCCAGGATCGCCTTCATCTGCAGTCTCCTTGGTTCCGGTACGTGGTTCCCGTCGTCACTTCAAGAACGCACGAACCGGTCCGGGGGGCAAGGGATTCCGAAACGCTACCATGTCGCCATGGACGCACGCCGCCTCCCCGACCTCGCGGACCAGGCCGGGCTCGACCGCTACCGCGCCGACCCCCCGAGATGGCGGCCCGCCGTCGCGGAGCTCGCGAGCTCGCTGGGCCTCGGGGACGTCGAGCTCCGGGACCTGGGCGGCGGCTGCCTCGTCGTCGCCGCCGGCGACGCCCACGTCCTCAAGCTGGCCCCGCCCGTCTTCGGGGACGAGATCGAGGTCGAACGCCGCGTGCTGCCCCGCGTGGCCGGGCGGCTGCCCGTCCCCACGCCCCGGCTCCTCGCCAGCGGCCGGCTCGACGGCTGGAGCTACCTGCTCCTCGACCGGCTGCCGGGCCGGACTCTCTACGACGCCTGGCCGGGGGTGGACGGGGCCGACCGGGCCCGCGTCCTCCGCGCGCTCGGGCGCGCGATCGCCGCCCTGCACGCGATCGAGCCGCCCGCTGAGGGTCCGACCTGGGCGGAGTTCCTCGGGCGGCAGTCGGGCCTCTGCCTCCGGCGCCAGGCGGCCTGGGGCGTCCCCGCGGAGGTCGTCGCGCTGATCGGCCCGCTGCTCGACCGGGCCCGGCTGGGCGACGTCTCCCGAACCCCGCTGCTCCACGCCGACCTCACGGGCCAGAACGTCCTGGCCGACGAGCGCCTCGAGCTCCGGGGCCTGGTCGACTTCGCGGACGCGCAGGTCGGCCACCCCCTGTACGAGCTCGTCACGCCCGGCCTGCTGCTCGCGGGCGGCCGCCCCGGGCTGCTCGCCGCGCTGCTCGAGGGCTACGGCTGGTCCGGAGCGGACGCGCGGGTGGGCCTCGCCGCCTGCGCGGCCTTGCACCGCTTCAACCCGCTGACCCGCTACTTCGGCGGAGCGGTTCGCTGGCCGGCGACGGTCGAGGACCTGGTGGACGGCCTCTTCCCGGTCTAGCGCAGGCTCCACTCCCAGGTCCCGTCGCGGATCTCGAGCGCGCCGAGGAAGGCCCCCGTCGCCGCCTTGAACTCCGTCCAGGCCGCGCTCGGCGGCGCGACGCAGGCGATCTCGAGCGACGAGTCCGTGCGCCGCGCGTCCACCGTGCCGGGGCAGGCGCGGAAGTGCTTCTCGACCCGGTCGAGCAGGGCCGGGTCGGGGCGGTTGAGGCGGATGGAGAGCCGGCCCTCCTCGCGACGGACCGGAGTCGGAGTCGGTCTCGGCGTGGGAGTCGGTGCGGGCCCCGCCAGATGCAGCGACAGCGGGATCGCGACCACGACCAGCGCCGCGACCGCTAGGGCGGGCCACCATGAACGGGACGGGAGCCGGGCGGCGGCCTCGCGGACTCTCCGGGCCAGCGCGCCCGCGTCGGGCACGAGCTCGGGCTCCTCGACGACGGCGCGCAGCAGGCCCCGGAGCTCCCCGAGCCGGCGCGAGTCCTCCGCGCACGCCGCGCAGCCCGCGAGGTGCGCCGCGACCTCCGGGTCCCGGCCGTCGAGGTGCGCGGAGAGCCGCTCCCGGGCCTCGGCGCAGGTCACGGCGGCGGCCCCCACGTCGGCGCGAGGAGCTCGCGCAGCCGCTCGCGGCCCCGGGCGAGCCGGGTGCTCAGCGTCTTCACGTTGCAGTCCGCGGCCTGGGCGGCCTCCTCGTACGACAGGTGCTGGAGGTCGCAGAGCACGACGGCCTCGCGGAACGGCGGATCCAGCTGCTGCAGCGCGTCGTCGAGCTTCCGCGCCAGCTCGTCGCGGGAGGCGCTCGTGCCCGGAGTGGGCGCGTCGTCGGGGATCCTCCCGAGCAGCGTCGTGGTGCCATCGGGCGCGCCGCGCGCGGGGCGGCGGACCGTCGGCCGGTCGTAGACGAGGCGCCGCGCCACGAGGTGGATCCACGCGGCGAAGCGGCCCTGCGCCTGCCAATCCTCGCGGGCCCGGTAGACGCGCAGGAAGAGCTCCTGGAGCAGGTCCTCGACGGCCCCCGCGTCGCCCGTCAGCCGGTAGAAGAAATGCGACATCCGCGCCGACCAGCGCTGGACGAGGAGGTCGAGGGCCCGGGGGTCGTCCCTGAGGCGGAGCATCACCGCGTCGTCGGGCTCCTCCGCCCAGCCCACGGGCACGGTGGCGTCGGTCATCTCGGCCTAATGTACGGATTCCCGGGAGTAAATTCCTGTCCGCTCCGTTTGCCCCTTCATAACCAAGGAGGCGACATGAAGGCGATCCTGCTGGTGGCCGTGCTGCTGGGTCAGTCGGACGAGTTCGAGAAGCGGGTCCAGGTCGAGACGTTCAAGTCGGGCGACAAGGACTTCCACCGCGTGAAGGTGGACGGCGGGCTGCTGTTCCGGGACTTCGGCGGCGTGCCGAAGGTCGAGCTCGTCGGGAAGGCGATCCGGATCACGCAGGACGGGAAGGTCGTGCTGGAGGCGCAGCTCCCCGCGCTCGAGGCGCCGCTGCAGCTGCCGCCGGTGGCGCTGAAGGACGCGGCGGGCGCGAAGGTCGAGAGCAAGATCGCGGACGGGCAGGTGACGGCGACGATCGACGGGAAGGTCGTGTACCAGGGGCCGGGCTCGAACGTGAGCTCCCGCGTCGAGAGCGTGTCGAAGAACGGCGTCACGCGGCGCTTCGCCGAGGTGATCGTCGACGGCAAGGTCGTGTACCGCGCGGGCGAGGCGATCCCGGACGCGGACAAGGCGAACAAGGACGGGTACGTCAACTAGAGGTCGACGACGACCGCCGGGTTCGCGGGGGCGTAGGACTCGTCGCAGGTGGACGCGTTGACGAAGGTCGTGCCGTCGCGCTCCAGGCGGCCGTAGGCGTCGTGGATGTGCCCGAAGAGGTGGAGCCGGGGGCGGATGCGGGGCAGCTCGGCAAGGAGGTCGGCGCACCCGACCTTCTCGCCGCGGGGGATGCGGTCGAGGATCCCCAGCGGCGGCCCGTGGGTGACGAGGACGTCGACGCCCGCCGGAACGAGGGTCCACTTCGCGCGGAGCGCCGCGCCGCGGGGGAGGTTGAAGGCCCAGGAGCAGAATTCCGGCTGCCAGGGCGAGCCCCAGATCTTCAGGTCCCCCAGCTCGGCGCCGGAGTCCTCGAGGTAGGTCACCCCGGGCGGGACGAGGCGGCGCGCGGCGGCGGGGTCGGTCTGGAAGAGCCAGTCGTGGTTGCCGGCGACGAGGAACTTGCGGGCGTGGGGGAGGGCGCCGAACCACTCGAAGAAGACGCGGAGCTCGGCCTCGGTGCCGCGGAAGGTGGCGTCGCCGGCGTGGAGGAGCGCGTCGCCGTCCGGGACGCGCAGGTCGCGCGAGCGGTGGGCGAGGTGGGTGTCGGAGAGGCAGACGAGCCGCACGGGGGGCCGATCAGCCCGCGAAGGGCTTCCCTCCGGCGGGCGCGGGCTTCGCGGAGCCGGTGAGCTTGAGGTAGGTCGCGTCGTCGACGGCCGCGGGGTTGGCCTCGACGAGGAGCTTGATCCACTCGGGGCGGAGGGCGCGGTAGATCTGCCCGCCGAGGAGGCGGTCGCCGACGTAGTACGCGGCGGGGCCCTGGATGGCCTGGCCCTCCTTGAGGGGGTGCTTGCGGAGCAGGAGGTGCTTGAGGCCGCGGAGGAGGGTCCAGGCGAGGACGACGCCGAGGACGGTGGTGACGAAGGGGAGGGGACCCTTGATCTGCTCGGGGAGGGAGTCCTTGAGGAGGTCGTAGGCCTGGATGCCGAGGAGGATGCCGCCGACGATCCCCGCGGGGTAGAGGAGGATGGCGAGGCAGCCGCCCCAGCGGTCCCACTTGAACCAGGCGTCCATCATCGGCTCGCAGCCGGTGCAGTAGGTGAAGGTCTGGTAGTAGCGGGTGCGGGTGATGAAGTAGAGCCAGGGGGTGTAGTCGTAGCGGTACTGGACCGTCGCGGGGGCGAGGCAGTTGGGGCAGGCGGCGGGGATGACGAAGGCGTCGCCGCCCTTGAGGGTGACGGAGGGCCAGTTGAAGACGGCCATTCGGTTCTCTCCGGGGTACGGCGGGGATTGTACCCCGGCGGGACCAAGCGGTAGGATGCCGGCATGAAACTCATCACCATCCTCCTCCTGGTCGCGCTGTTCCCGGTCCAGGACCCGGCGACGCCGGAATTCTGTCCGCAGTGGCCGTTGAAGAGCGGCAGCAGCTGGCAGTACCGGATCGAGGGGACGGAGGTCCTGCTGACGATGAAGGTGACGAAGTACGAGAAGGTGGGGGACGTGCTCTGCTCGCGGCTGGAGACGCTGCGGGACGGGAAGGTCGTGGCGTTCGAGCACTTGGCGGCGACGGCGGAGGGGCTGTACCGGCACGCGTACGGGGACGCGCGGATCGAGCCGCCGCTGCTCCTATTCAAGCGCCCGCCAAAGGTCGGGCAGACCTGGAAGTTCGAGTCGAAGATGTCGGGGATCACGATGAAGGGCGAGTTCACGATGGGGCGTGAGGAGATCGAGGTGGCGGCGGGGAAGTTCACGGCCTGGTCGGCGGGATCGGAGGCGTTCGAGGCGGGCGACCAGAAGTTCGGCTCGACGATCTGGCTGGCCGACGACGTGGGGATGGTGCGACAGAAGCTCACGATCAACGGCGTGGTGACGCTCGTGAACCTCGAGAAGCACGAGGCGGGGAAGTAGCCGGCCCTACTCGCCCAGCTCCCCCAGGAGCTGCTCGCAGGTCGCCGTGTTGCGCGCCAGCTTCGCCTCCAGCGACGGATCCATCGCCTTCAGCTTCCGGTACAGCTCCAGCGTCCGCTTCAGCGGCGGCGCCTCCGCGCGGCCCTGCTCCCGCAGCGTCACGCCCAGGAGCAGGCACGCCGACGCCGCCCCCTCCAGGTCCGAGCGCTCCGCCTTGCCCAGCCCCAGCGCCTTCTCGAAGGCCTCCACCGCCGAGCGCAGCAGCGCCACGTCCGGCCGCTTCAGCCCCCGCAGCCAGTACGCCGTGTTGTAGCGCACCGACCCGAGCTCCGACCACGCCCGTCCCCGACCCGGCGCCATCTCCACCGCCTTCTCCAGGTCCTTCGCCGCCTGCTGGAACGCGAACCCCGGGTCCTCGCCCCGCCCCATGAGCCGGACCGCCACGTGCATGTGGCTCCGCCCCCGGTCCATCCACGCGTCCACCTGCCCCGCGTCCCGACGCAGCGCCTCGTCGTACGCCCGCAGCGACTCCCGCAGCGCCGGCAGCCCGTCCGTCGCGTCCTCCGCCTCGAAGAACTTCGCCTCGCCCAGCAGCGACCACGCCCGGCCCGAGGCCTCGTTCAAGGCCACCGCCTTCCGGGCCGCCTCCACGGCCGCCGCGAGCGCCGCGGCCCGCGGCCGCCCCTTCCGCTTCTCCGCCTGCGAGCGGTCCAGGTGCAGCACCCCCAGCGCGATCCACGCCTCCTCCGAGCGCGGGTTGAGCTCGATCGCCTTCTCGAAGTCCGCCGCCGCCGCCCGGTAATCCTCCTCCGCGTCCTCGCCCCGGTCGTTCCGGCGCCGGCCCAGCGCCGCCCGCACCGTCCCCCGCAGGTGCCGGTAGTCCGCGGCCGCCGGATCCCCCTGCACCGCGACGTCCAGGTCCTTCAGCGCCTCCACCAGCCTCGGCTCGCCGGCCGCCCGGTCCTTCGCCCAGTTCAGCAGCGCCGTCGCCCGGTGCCGGTACAGGTCGACCCGCCCCGGCGCCAGCCGGATCGCCTCCCCCAGGTCCGCGACCGACGCCGCGTAATCCTCGTCCTTCCCCGAGCCCGACGCCCGCTCCCCGTGGAGCAGCCCCCGGTACGCCCACCCGTCCGGGTCCTTCGGCTCCCGCTTCACCACCTCGTCGAGATCCTCCTGCCCCTTCCGGAACTGCGGCCCGGGATCCTCCCCCAGCCGCCGCAGGTGCTGGCCCCAGGTGACCCGGGCGATCCCTCGCTGCCGCCTCGCCTCGACCATCCCCGGCTGCAACTCCAGCGCCGCGTCCAGCGCCCCGAACGCCGCCTCGAACTGCTCCCGCGGATCCCGTCCGGCCCTCGACTTCCACGATCCGTAGTTGAGGAGCGCGGCCGCGAGGTCCGAGCGGATCTTCGCGTCCTTCGGGGCCAGCTTCGCCGCGGCGTTGAAATCCTCGATCGCCCCCGCCGAGGCCTCGTCCATCGGGCGCCCGGCATCCCTTTCGAGCACCGCCCGGTAGTTCCTCACGTTGCCCCGGGTCCGCAGGGGCTCCGGATCCGACGGCGCCAGCTCGACGGCCCGCGCCAGGTCCCGCAGCGCGTCCCGGTACGCTTCCGACGTGTCCCGGCCCCGCAGCCCCTCCGCGTGCTGCCGCACGGCGTGCGCCCGGCCCCGCTGCCTCCAGCCCTCCGGATCGGCGGGGTAGCGGCGGATCAACTCGTCCGCGTCGGCGACCGCCGCGGCCAGGACCGGCGACGGATCCTCCCCCAGCGTCCGGATCCACCCCGCCTGCAGGATCCGCGCCTGCAGCCGCCCGGAAAGGAAAGGCCGGTAGCCCCGGTCGCGCTCGATCCCCTTCGTCCACCACGCGACGGCCTCCGGCCAGCGCCTCGCGCGCTCCTCGATCGCCGCGAGGGCCTCGACCGCCTCCTCGAGCTCCACCGCCTTCGCGAGCCTCGACGCCGCCTCGGCCTCGTCGCCGCGCGCCCACGCCGCCAGGCCCTTCGCCCCCTCGACCTGCGCGGGCTCCAGCCCCGCCGGGTTCGCGAGGATCGCCTCGAGGTCCTTCGCCATCCGCTCCTTCAGGTCCCGCGCCACCGGATCCGCCTCCGCGAGCTTCGCGGGATCCGGCACCCCGCCGGGCGACTCGGCCCGCGCGACCAGCGCCGCGACCCGCGCCCGGTGCGCCTTCGACGCCAGCACCACGCGCTCGTACCTCGCGGGCAGGTACCCGGGGTCCTTCGCGAGCGCCTTCTCCTGCTCGGCGGCCGCGGCCTCGTCGTCCATCCGGGCCCGGAGCAGCCGGCCCCGGCGGTAGTTGGGCTCGGGTTCCCGGGGCAGAGCGGCCTCCGCCTTCGCGCAGGCCTCCTCGAGCTTGCGGGCGAACTTGTCCATGCCCTCGAGGCTGCCCGAGCGCCTCAGCTCCAGGGCCGCCGCCAGGTTCAGCTCGCTCGACTCGCGCAGCTGCGCGAGCACCAGCTCCCGGTTCTCCCCCCGCGTGCGGACGAGCAGCACGACGGCGAGGGCCAGGACGGCCGCGGCGGCGGTCGCCGCGACGACGAGCCCCTTCCGCTTCGCGAGCTTCTTGCGGAGCCGGTACGTGATCGTCGAGCCCCGGGCCTGGACCGGCTCGCCCTCGAGCCAGCGGTCGAGGTCGGCCGCCAGGTCCTCCGCGGTCGGGTAGCGGTCGCGCGGGTCCTTCTCGAGGCAGCGGCGGACGATGTTCTCCAGGTCGCGGTCGTCGGTGGCGGGGGCGGGGTCGGCCTCCGCGACGAGGCGCAGCGTGTCGTAGACGTTGGCCCCGCGGAAGGGCGGCCGGCCGGAGAGGCGGTCGTAGAGGGTGGCGCCGAGGCTCCAGACGTCGGAGGCGGGGCCGAGCTCTCCGCCGCGGGCCTGCTCCGGGGACATGTAGGACGGCGTGCCGACGACGGTGCCGGGCAGGGAGAGGCTCGAGTCGCTCTCGACGGGCCGGGCGAGGCCGAAGTCCATGACCATGACGCGGTCGCCCTCGACCATGAGGTTCTCGGGCTTGAGGTCGCGGTGGATGACGCCGCGCTCGTGCGCGTGGTGGACGGCGCGGGCCGCGTCGCGGAGCTGGCGGACGACCTGCCGGCGGTCGCCGCGGTCGGCGTGCTTGAGCGTCCGGCCCTCGACGAACTGCATGGCGATGTAGGGGCGGGATTTCGCGCCGCCAACGTCGTAGATGGCCGCGATGTTCGGATGGGTGAACCGGGCGGCGACCTGGGCCTCGCGCCGGAATCGGGCCAGCAGGTCCGCGTCGGCGCCCTTCATGAACTTGAGCGCGACCCAGCGTCGCAGCTCGAGGTCCCAGGCCTTCCAGACCTCTCCCATCGCGCCGGCACCGAGCTTCAAGGTGCAGACGTACTTGCCGGCGCGATTGGCCGCGGGGGCGGAGGTGACCTCGTCCGGGGGGAGGTCGCCCGTCTGGCTCATGCCGCGGAGTATACCCCTTCCATTTCTGCACGACCCCGCTACCTTGGACGGCCGTGAAGATCCTCACCTGGAACGTCAACGGGCTCCGCTCCGCCCACGCCAAGGGCTTCCTTCCCTGGCTCGGGAAGGAGCGACCCGACGTCCTCTGCCTCCAGGAGATCAAGGTCAAGGCCGAGCAGCTCCCCGACGAGCTCCGCGAGATCCCCGGGTACCGCGCGATCTTCAACCCCGCCGTCAAACCCGGCTACTCGGGCACCGCGATCTACTCCCGCGAGGCCCCCGACGAGACCTGGACCGGCGTCGGCCGCGCCGACTTCGACGACGAGGGCCGCGTCCTCGCCGCGCGATACGGATCGCTCCACGTGATCTCCGCCTACTTCCCGAACTCCCGCGACGGCGGCACCCGCCTCGACTTCAAGGTCGACTTCTGCAAGCTGATGACCAAGAAGGTCAAGGGCCTCGCCGCGAAGGGCCAGGACGTCGTCCTCGCCGGCGACTACAACATCGCCCACGAGGAGATCGACCTCGCCCGGCCCGACGCCAACCACGAGAGCCCCGGCTTCTTCCCGGCCGAGCGGAAGTCGATGACCGAGTTCCTCGCCGCGGGCTTTCACGACGTCTTCCGCGAGGAGCACCCCAAGCTCGCGGGCGCCTACACGTGGTGGAGCTTCCGCACCGCGGCCCGCAAGCGGAACGTCGGCTGGCGCATCGACTACGCCAACGTCAACGCCGCCCTCCGGAAGCGCGTGAAGCGCTCGTGGATCCTCGCCGAGGTGCCGGGCTCCGACCACTGTCCCGTCGGCCTCGAGCTGGCCTGATCACGAGATCCGCCGCGGCGTGAAGGTCGCCCGGTCCGACGGCGCGAGGAACAGCCCCCTCCGCGCCACCCGCGGGGGCGGAGCCCGGCGCGGTTCGAACTCGACCCGGTCCAGCACGGCCTCGATCACGACCCTCAACTCGAGGAGCGCGAACGACATCCCCAGGCAGCGGCGCGTCCCGCCGCCGAAGGGGATCCACGCGTTCGGGTCGGGCCGCTTCTCCAGGAAGCGCCCGGGCCGGAACTCCTCCGGCGCCTCGAAGGCCGCCGGGTTCCGGTGCGCCAGCAGCGTGCAGGGCGCCAGGGTGATCCCCGCCGGGTACTCCACGCCGCCCGCCGTGAATGGCGCCGCCAGCCGCCGCACCGAGTAGTCCACGAGCGGCCGCAGGCGCAGCGACTCCTGGATCGCCGATTCGAGCTTCGGCCCCCGCTCCGCGCGCAGCTCGGCGACGAGCCCCGGCCGCGGCAGGATCTCCCCGAGCGCCCAGGCCAGCGCGATCGCCGTCGTGTCGTGGCCCGCGAGGACCATCGTCTGGAGGTGGTCCTTGCCGCGCTCCGGGTCTCCGGGGTGCGCCCGCCGCAGCGCCTCCGCGAAGGCGCCCGGCCCCGCGAGCACCCGGTCGAACGCGGCCCGGAGCTCCGCGCGATCCGCCGCGAGCTCGCGCTCCGTCCCGGCCTTCATCCACGCCGGGATCAGCGGCGCCGCGAACGAGAGCGGGTGCGAGAGCCTCCGCACCATCCGGCGGATCGGGCCGGCGAGCGCCTCGCGCTCCGGCCCGGGCCCCAGCCCGAACACCGCGCGGAGCAGGGCCTGCAGCGCGATCTCGCGGCACGCGTCCTCGAGCGCGACCGGCACGCCCGGCCGCCATCGCCCGATCTCCTCGTGCGCCGCCTCCCTCAATCGGGGCTCGTGGGCCAGCAGCGCCTCGCCGTGCAGCGGGGGCGCCAGGGCCCGGCGCTCCCGCGCGTGCTCCTCGCCGTCGAGCACGAGCACCGAGCCCCGCCCCACGGTCTCCGCGGCGAAGGCGTTCGCCTCGCCGGTGCGCAGGACGGCCGGGTCGCCGTGGAAGACGTCCCGGATCGCCGCGGGGTCGCCCAGGAAGACGAAGGTGCCGAGCCGGGGGAAGCGGGCGGTGAACGCGAGGCCGTGGCGCCGGCGGGCCGACTCGAAGAACTCCGCGGGGCGGAGGATCCAGCGCGCGAGCTGGTAGATCCCGGGTCCGCCCGGGCCGGGGGGCAGCGGCATCGCCCCCGAGTGTCGCCTACTTGGGCTCGCCGGTCGAGCGCCAGCCGTCGCCCTCGGGGCGGCGGGCCCGGTCCTTGAGCGCGCCCTTGGCGTCCTCGGCGCGGTTCTTCAGCGCGTCGCCGGGGACCAGCGCCACGCCGCCGCTCACGAAGATCGTCTGGTCGCCGTGCCGGCGCCAGGCGCAGAGCGTCTCGGCGAGCTTGGGCGCCGCGATCTCGGCCGTCTTGTAGCCCTTCCGGTCGAGCACCCAGCCGAGGTCCCAGCCCGCCTTCCCGTGCAGCCCGTCGCGGGCGATCAGCCCCGCGAGCAGCGCGAGGTCCGAGAGGTTCGCCAGGTCCGCGTAGCAGGGCACCTCGCGGGCCAGCGCCTCGAAGTTCTCGCTGAACGACGAGGCGAACTTCTTCGCGGCCGGCGACACGTCGCCCGGCACCACGTCGCGCTTGGCGACGGAGTAGAGCGAGGTCACGAGCTTCAGCGAGGGCCCCTTGAGCTCGAAGACGAGCCCGTCGGGCGAGACGGACAGCGCGTCGTAGGCGCACTCGAACGCGAAGCGCTGGGGCTGCTGGGGCGGGCCGGACATCGCCTCGAGGTAGCTCTTCACGGCCTTGACCGGCGTCTTGTGCAGGCCCAGCGACATGCGCTTCATGAGCACGTCGGCCTCGATGCAGACCAGCGCGAAGCGGTTGTCGTCGCCCACGCCGAAGTAGTGCACGTTCTGGGGGCCCGCGGCCTCGGCGATCTTCTCCGCGACCTTGCGCTCGCCGAGCTCCGGCAGGCGGGGCGCGAGCTCCTTCTTGGCCTTGGCGATCCGGTCGACGTTCTCCTGGGTCGTCTCGAGGTCGCAGCCGATCATCCCCTCCGGCGCTCCGGGCCCCGCCCCGCGCAGGGCCGTCACGACGTCGTCGAGCTGCAGCACCGGCCGGCCCGTGCGCTTGCCGAGCGGGCGGTAGGCGAGGTCGACGTCGAAGGGCTCCCCGGGGCCCGCGATCACGAGGTCCTTCTGCTCCGGGTAGACGATCACGTACTGCAGGCGGACCATCCCGCCGACGTAGCGGACCTCGGGGGGCAGGGGCGTTCCGGCCTCCTGGCAGCGGCGCGCCTCGGCGAGCAGCCGGGGCAGCGAGACGTAGACGAGCTGCTCCTTCGAGCCGTCCTTGGCCGCCTTCGCGCGGATCTCGGCGAGGCGGGGGTCGACGGAGTCGCCCGAGCGCAGCACGCCCTTGGCGTCGATGTGCACGCCGCCGGTCACGCTGATCTGCTGGGCCAGCGCCGAGGACCAGGCGCCGAGGAAGAGGGCCGCCGCCAACGCCGCGCGTCCGAGTCGGACCATGGGGAACCTCCGGTAGCGAGGACTATACAGGAGCCGCCCGCCTTCCTTTAGGATGCCCGCCATGGAGTCGACCACCGCCCGCCTGCGCCTGCGGGAGTTCCGCGCCTCGGACCTCGAGGACGTGCGGGCCTACACGGCCGACCGCGAGGTGACGCGCTTCCTCGAGTTCGGCCCGGAGGACCTGGCGGGCACGGCCGATTGGCTGCGGAGGACGATCGCCGGCCCGGGGCCGGGCGTCACCGTGCTGGCCGCGGAGGAGCGCAGCACCGGGCGGCTCGTCGGGGCCTGCGACTTCAAGATCCACCCCCACCGCCCGAGCGAGGGGGAGCTGGGCTACCTGGTGGTCCGGCCCGCCTGGGGCCGGGGCTACGCGACCGAGATCGCGGCGGGGCTCCTCGAGCTGGGCTTCGGGCCCCTGGGCGTGCACCGCTGCATCGCGCACGTCGACCCGGAGAACCCGGCGTCGATCCGCGTGCTCGAGAAGGTCGGGATGCGGCGCGAGGGGCTGCTGCGGGAGCACAAGCTCCTCCACGGCGCCTGGCGCAACTCGATCCTCTACGCGAAGCTGGCCTAGCGCCGGCAGCGATGCCCGCCGGGGAAGTACCCGCCGCAGGTCCCGCAGTGCGTCAGTTGCTTGGCGCAGAAGTGGCCTCCCTGGAAGCGCCCCCCGCAGTCGTGGCAGGGCCTCCAGGCCGACTCCGCCGCCTGGGCCTTCTCCCAGACCGCCAGCTTCGCCTCGCGCTCGGCCAGGTCGAGGCGCTTCGCCTCGAGCTCCCGCTTCAGCTCCTCGAGGGAGCGGCGCAGGTCCTCCAGCTTCAGCAAATCGGAATTCAGCGCCTTCTGCGCGTCCTCGACGCCGAGGCGCCGCTCCGCGAGGACCGCGTCGCGCTCGGCCGGGGTGACCCAGCGGCCCTCGAAGAGGACGTGGCCCGTGGCGGCCAGGACCTCGTCGGGCGTCATCCACTTCCCGTCGTGGACGCGCTGCCCCAGCGCCTCGCGGGCGCCCGCGTGCCCGGGGTCGAGGGCCAGCACGCGTTCCCAGGCGGGCTTCAGGGCGCCGCCGAGCGCGGAGGCCCGGGCGGCCTCGACGAGGCCCGGCAGGTTCTCCTTCGTGGCGAGTTCCGCCGCGCGGCGGACGTTCGGCGCGATCCGCGTCACGCCGCCCTGGCGGCGGACCCAGTCGGCCAGGCGGACGAAGTCGGCGGGCGTGGCGGCCTTCCGCTCGAGGGCGAGGTACTCCTCGAGGGGGGAGGCCACCGAGCGGTCGATCCGCTCGACCTGGTCCGCGTCGTAGGACGCCTGGCCGTCGAGGGTGCGGATGACGACGCGGCCCCCGGACTCCTCCGCGATCCCCTTGACGCGGGTCCCCCCCTTGAGGTGGACCTCGTCGGCGGACAGCGGCAGCGCGGCCAGCAGGGCGAAAAAGGCGATGCGTTTCATGGCCCATCCTCCTCAAGTGGAGAACGTACGACGCCCGGCGGGGGAAGTTCCCGGAATCAGGTGACGGAGAGGTCCAGCACGCCCTTGACGGCGCGGAGGCGGCCGAGCGTCGCGTCGTCCGGCCGCGCGGGGAGCTGGAGGATCATGCGCCCGCCCGAGTGCGAGGCGCCGTCCAGGCCGAGGACCTCCATCACGTCGAAGACGACGTCCTCGTTGAGCTTTTCGTCGAAGCGGATCTTCACGAAGTAGAGCTTCCCGGCGAGCTTCAGCGCGCGGAGGTCGGGCGCGTCGGGGTCGTCGACCGGCCAGCTCCGGCCGAGCGGCCCCGTGTCCCCGGTCCACCCGCAGATCGCGCAGGTCGCGCGGTCGGGCGGCCCCTCGAGCCAGTACTCCCCGCAGTCCGGGCAGCAGGCGCCGCTCACTTGTCGCGCTCCAGGTGGACGCGGCCGCCGGGGTTCTCCATGTCGACGCGGACCAGGCCCCGGCCCTCCGCGTACCAGTGCAGCAGCGTGGACGGACCCACCCGGCGGCGGATGCGCAGGCACGTGAACTCGCCGGCGGGGACCTTGATCTTCTCGAGCCCCTCGAGGACGCTCTCCGCGTCGAGGGACACGCCCTTGGAGGTCCCGCTCCAGGTCCACCTCGCTCCCGGGGCGATCGTGGCCGGCAGCTCGACGAAGGGCGGCGAGAACTCGGTCTTCGACACGCCGAACATCCCCGACCAGGTGACGAGGCCCTCGGGCCGCCACGCGACGTGCATCGTGATCGCGTTGATCAGGCCCCGGCCCTGCCGGTCGATCGTGCAGCCCTCCTGCCCGTCCGGCGCCGTCGAGGCCGCCACGAGCCACTCCTGCCGCTCGTCGTCGATCGGGCCGGCGCCGATGCCCGTGCCGCCGCGGAAGGCGAGCGTCTCTCCGGGATTGAGCGGGAAGTAGGCGGCCCCGGCGACCGGTTTCGGGGGCTGGGGGAAGGCGGGCTTCCTCGAGCAGCCCGCCGCCAGCAGCGCGAGCATCGCGACGACGGCGAGGGGCCTCACTTCTTCTCCTCCTCGTCCTGCATCAGGAGCTCGCGGAGGTCGCGCTTGAGGTCGTCCACGGGCTTGCGGAGCTTCTCGTAGGCCTCCTGCACGCGCTGCTTCACGTCCTCGACCTTCTTCTCCGCCGCCTCCCGGACGTCGAGCTCCTTGAGCGTCTCGGCGAGCTTGACGCGCATCCGCGACGCCTCGGCGCCGAGGAGCACGGAGGTCTCGGGCGGGGGCGGACGCTTCGGGTCCTTCGGGGCCGCCTCGGCCTTCGCCATCGCCGCGCCGGCCGACTCGAGGATCGCGCGGTTCGCCGCGTTCTCGCTCAGCGCCTGCAGCGTGCGCTCGCGGACCGGGTCGGGCACCCGCTCGGGGCTGGTCCCGAGGCGCTTCGCCTCGGCCTCCCGGATCTCGGCGATGCGCGCCCCGGCCGCCTCCTGGTAGGCGCGCTCCGAGGCCGCGGCCTGCTCCCGGTACCGGTCGTAGAGCTCCTGCGACTTCCGCTCCGACTGCTGCGCGGACTTCCGGACCTCCGACGAGCTCGGCGCGCCGCCGTGGAAGCGGCCGCAGGTGGAGCACTGGGCCTCCGCGACGGCGGAGCCGGCCAGCAGGAGCAGGAGGATCGCGGCGGTCTTCATGGCGGGGGCCCTCACTTGGCGACTCCGAGCGACTCGAGCACCTTGGGGATCTCGGCCTTGAGCTCGTCGAGCGTCGGGTCCGCGGCGTAGGAGCGCAGGACGGCCGGCTGCTCGAAGCGCGAGACGGC
The DNA here is from genome assembly GCA_964464755.1 of uncultured Planctomycetales bacterium. Taxonomy (GTDB): domain Bacteria; phylum Planctomycetota; class MHYJ01; order MHYJ01; family JACPRB01; genus CAYXGZ01. The sequence goes on along the minus strand of CAYXGZ010000017.1, from coordinate 38,432 downwards.
GAGGTCCCGCACGACCGCGTCCTTCATCCGGAGCACGCGGTAGGACATCGTGAACGCGTAGGCGCCCTTGACGCTGGCGACGAAGCAGTGCTCCGCGACCCGGAGGCCCTCGGCGGGCGGGGGCGAGCCCGCGGCCGGGGAGCGGCGGAACGATCGAAAGCCGAAGCCGCCCGCCTCGAACGCGGGGAGCTCCTCCCAGCGGTCCTCGCCCGTCGTCTTCAGGAGCTGCAGGAGCTCGGGCGCCCGGCCCCGGAGCCCCGGCGGATCGCCCGCGGCGTTGAGCAGCTCGACGGCGACGGGGTGCGCGCCGAAGCGGTGGAGGAAGACGGCGAGCGCGACCTTGGACTCGGGGTCGAGCGCGCCCTCGCGGGCCAGCTTCCGGGCCGACGCCAGGCCCCGGGCGTACCAGGGGGCGGCCGCGGCGGGATCGGGCTCGCGGTCCGTCGCGGCCAGCGAGCAGCGCACGAGGTCGATGTGCACTCCGATCGAGCCGGGGTCCTTCTTCAGGGCCTCGCCGTAGAGGGTCGCCGCGAGGTCGAAGCACGCGTTGTTGCGGTCGAAGCGCTCGCCCCGGCCCTGCTCGGCCCGGGCCCGGCCCCAGGGTTCCAGCGACGCGTCGCCCGCGTCGAGCAGCTTCTCGATCTCCGCCTCGGCCGGGACCTCGGCGAAGCGCCGCAGCAGGAAATTCCCGTCGGGGCGCACGGCCCAGAGCATCGCGTGCTTCGCGGGCTCCCTCGCGGGGTAGAGCGCGACGTGGCGGACGAGCCGGCCGTCCTTCGACTCCCAGGTCCAGGCCAGCGGCACCCTGGGCGCGGCGGCCTCCGGCGTGCCGGTCGGCCGGTGGCGGCGCCGCGACAGCTCCCCGGCCGCGACGGGTTCGCCGCTCTCGAGGCGGTCCCAGCCCCAGGACTTCAGGTCCTTCTGCAGGGCGAGGAGCTTCTGGTTCTTCGGGTCCTTCCCGAGACCGCGCGCGACGACGATCGACTGCGCGGGCAGGCAGCTCAGCCGGCGCAGCGAGAGCGCCTCGAGGTGCTCCGGCGCGGCGGCGACGATCTCGCGCACGATCGCGTCGACGGCCTCCTCGGCCGGGGCCGCATCGAAGGTCCGCACCGAATCCACGCCGTGGGGGCACCCGAGCACGAGCTCGGTCTTGCCGCCCGGCTGCTCGAGGTCGTAGAGCGCGAACGCGAAGGCCCCGTCGCGGCGGAAGATCCAGTGCCGCCGGCCCTGGGTCTGGGCCACGTCGCGTGCCGATCCGGCGACGCGGTAGCGGGTCCCGGTGTACCCGGCCCACTCGGCGGTCGCGAGCTCCTCGTAGGCGTCCATGCCGTAGGGGGCGAGGCCCTTGAGCTCGGCGAGGACGGGCTTGGACTCCGGGTCCTTCTCGAGGACGGCGCGGAGGTGCCGCACGGCCAGCGGCGTCGCGGCCGCGGCGCGGTACGCGTCGGCCAGCGTGCGGCGGAGGCGGACGTCGCCCCCGACCTTCGCCACGGCCCGCTCGCCGTACTCGATCGCCGTCGCCGGGTCGCGGTGGCGGTACTGCGCGATCCAGGCCAGCGGGACGAGGAACTCGGCGTCGTCGGGCGCGTGCTTCAGGAGCTCGACCCCGGTCTCCCAGGCCTCGACGAGCTGCTGGCGGTTGAGCTGCGCCCGGAACCGCGGGCGGCCCTCGGCGAGGTCGAGCCGGGCGCGCTCCGCGGGGGCGAGCTCGCCGAGCAGGGCGTCCAGGGCCTTGCGTTCGTCGGGACGGACCGCCTCGAAGCCGAGGAGGAACACGAGGAGATCGAGCGCGGCGGCGCGGTCGCCCGCCTCGGCCTTTCGGCGCAGGTCGATCGTGCCCGCGCCCTGGGCGACGAGCTCCTTGAAGGCGGCGAGGGTGCGGCGGCCGTCGTCGCGGGCGGCGAAGCGGCCCTTGGCGTCGAGGACGAGGATCGACGGGTGGCCCGGGAGGTGGAACTCCGAGGCCCAGTCGGCGTCGCCGGGGACCTTGGAATCGACGTGGCAGTAGGCGACGACGCCCTCCGCGAAGGCGGCGAAGTCGGCCTCGGAGAACGCCCCGTTCTCCAGCTGCTCGCAGTAGCTTCAGCTCGCGAAGGAGCGGGTGACGTAGGCGAAGATCGGCCGGCCGGAGGCGGCCGCGGCCTCCTTCGCCTTGGCGAAATCGACCAGCCAGGGGGCCTTGGAGAGGAAGGCGGACTTGAGCTTCGCGGCCTTGAGCGCGGGGAGGTCGGGGGCGGGCGGCGGATCCTGGACGGCGGGAAGGAGGAGAAGGAGAAAGGCGAGGAAGCGCGGCATGGTGACTCCCAGGCGGGCATCCTACCACGGCGGCCCCGGCCGCGTGGTAGCATCGCGGGCATGGGCACGAACCGGGCGGGCCTCTGGGCCTTCCTCGAATCCCACCGGGACTCGGCCGCGCTCCCGACGCTGGACGAGCTGCGCTCCGCCTTCGGCGAGCCGGACGAGATCCTCGACGACGGGAACGAGATCGCCCCGGGCATGTGGGGCCTCGATCCCGAGCAGCCGTGGTACGCCCGCTACGGGTCCGAGGAGCGCAAGCAGGACTGGATCGCGTACGTCGAGTGGGCCTACCACCACGCGGGGGACGCCGACCGCTACGTCGGCGTGCTGTCCCGGGCCAAGGACGGGACCGTCCTGGGCTGGCACTGGTTCGAGAACGTGCCCGAGGGCCGGGAGTCCGGCCCGCCCCGGGCCTAGGCGGATGCTGCCGACCCTCGCCGCGGCCGCCGCGGGCCTCGCGGCGCTCGCGTGGATCGTCCTCCTGGCCCGCCTGCGCTCGATCGCGGCGACGCTGCCGACGCTGCAGGCCGGGCCCGCGCCGGACGGCGCGCCGAGGGTGTCCGTCGTCGTCGCCGCCAAGGACGAGGCGGAGGGCATCGAGCGCGCGGTGAGGTCCCTGCTCGCGCAGGAGCACCCGGACTTCGAGGTGGTCGTCGTCGACGACCGGAGCGCGGACGGGACGGGGGCGATCCTGGACCGGCTCGCCGCGGAGTTCCCGGGGAAGCTGAAGGTCGTGCACGTGACCTCGCTGCCGGAGGGCTGGGGCGGGCAGAACCACGCGCTGTCCCGGGGCGTGGAGGCGGCGACCGGGTCGTGGATCCTCTTCACCGACGCGGACTGCGACTTCGTCTCGACGCGGGCGCTGCCCGGCGCCGCGGCGGAGGCGGCGCGCTCGGGGGCGGAGCTGCTCAGCGTGCTGCCGCGGCTGGAGCTGCCGACCTGGCGGGAGCGGATCGTGGATCCCCCCTGCGCGATCGCGCTGCTGCTCGGGCTGGGGGTGGGGGATCCGGACTCCGCGTACGCCAACGGCGCCTTCCTCTACATCCGGCGCGAGCTCTACGCGCGGCTCGGCGGGCACGCGGCGGTGCGGGGGCGGGCGAACGACGACGTCGAGCTGGCCCGTCTCGCGAAGGCGGCGGGGGCGGAGGTGCGGGTGCTCGACAACCGGGGCCTGGTGCGGACGCGGATGTACGGGACGGCGGGGGAGTCGTGGGACGGCTGGACGCGGAACTTCCGGGGGACGCTCGGGGGATTCCCGCGGCTCGCGTTCGCGGCGCTCGCGGCGGCGTGGCTCGGCCTCGCGCCCGCGGCGGGGCTCGCGGCGTCGCTGGCCCTGGGGCCGGGGTGGGGGCTCGCGGCGGCGGCCTGGGGCGGGGCGCTGCTGGTCGCCCAGCTCGGCGCGGCGGCCGTCTACGGGGCCTTCGGGGTCTCGGGGTTTTCCCTTGGGTGTATTCCGGGATCGCTCTTCGCGGCCGCGGCGCTGTCCCGCGCGGCGGGCCGGGCCCTCCTCGGCCGGCGCACCGAGTGGCAGGGGGCCAAGTACTAGAGCAGGCCCAGCACCGGCCGGGTCGGGAGCCAGGCCTCGAGAGCGGCGGGCAGCGAGCCGGCCTTCTCGTCGCCGTCGTGCATCAGGAGGATGTCCCCGGCCGCGGCCCGGCGCATCCGCGCGAGCAGGCGCTCCGGCGACGGATTCCAGTAGTCCCGGAGGTTGCGGCTCCAGAGCACGGGCACGAGCCCCCGCTCGCGGAGCACGCGGTACACCCGGGCGTCGCGCTGCCCGTAAGGCGGCCGGGCGTGGCGCGGCGGCGAGCCCGCCAGCTCCGCGAGCAACGCCTGGGTGCGGTCGAACTCCCGCTCGATCGTCCGCCGCGACCGCCACACCATCCACGGGTGGCTCCAGGAGTGGTTGCCGACCTGGTGCCCCTCGGCCGCGATCCTCCGCACCAGCGCCGGGTGCCGCTCGGCCTGCCCGCCCACGAGGAAGAAGACCGCCTTCGCCCCGGCCGCGGCCAGCGCGTCGAGCACGCGGGGCGTCCGCTCGGGGTGCGGCCCGTCGTCGAACGTGGCCACCGCGTGCGGGTGCGGGGTCCTCCAGACGGCCCCGGGGACGAGCCAGTCGTGCAGGCCCCGGACCTCGGCGATCCAGGACCCGGCCCAGAGGCCCGCGGCCGGAACGGCGACCGCGCCCGCGGCGATCCAAGGATCCATGCGCGGAGTTTAGCGCAACCCGTCGGGGTTCCGTCCGCTTAGAATGTCCGCGTGACGAGTGCCGCGCTGACGAGGCCGCTGTCGATGAACTGGATCATCGGGCCCCGGGCCGACCTGGGCCTGCTGGCGGGCGGCCCGGTCCTGGCTTTCGCCCTGCTGCTGCTCTGCTCGTGGACGCCGTGGGGCACCGTCGGGCTTTGGTTCGCCTGGATCGCGCTGCTCAACGGCCCGCACCTCTTCGCGACCTACACCCGCACCTACCTGGCGCGCAAGGAATGGACCTCCCGCCGGGGCCTGTTGATCGGCAGCCTCGGCTTCTTCCTCCTCGGGCCCGCCGTGCTCGCGCTCGACGCGGTCCTGGCCCGGGCGGGCGTCGCGGGCCACCGCGTCCCGTTCCTCGCCTACGTGCTCCTCGCCACCCTCTGGCCGTACTGGCACATGGTGCGCCAGCACCACGGGATCCTCCGGCTCTACCAGCGCCGCGGGGGCGAGGACGATCCGCTCGACCTTCGGGCCGACGTCGTCCTCCTGCACGCCGGCCTGCTCGCGCCCTTCCTCGCGTTCGTCGCGCGCCATCCCGACGCCCGGGCCGCGGGCGCCCGGGTCGGCATCGCCGGCTGGCCTTCGCTCGACGCGGCCTGCCTCGCCGTCCTCGGCGCCGCGCTCGCGTTCTTCCTCTGGCGCCAGCTCCGCCGCCTGGCCCGCGGGCTCCCGCTGAACGGCCCCAAGCTGCTCTTCCTGCTGGCGATCCTGCCGTACTACGCCGCGGTCGGGCTGCTGCCGGCCTTCGAGGCCGTCCCGATCCTCGGCCTGATCCCGCTCTTCATCATCCCGCACGACCTGCAGTACCAGGCGATGGTCTGGTACTACAACCGCAACCGGGCCCGGCGCGACCCGGCCCCGGACCTCGGCTGCCGCGTCTCCTCCTCGTGGCCCGCCTACCTCCTCGGCGCGGGGCTGCTCGGGCTCTTCCTCGCGGCGATCAGCGGATCCGTCGACGCGACGCTCGGCGGCGGCGGGGCGGGCCGCGACCTCCTGCTCGTCACCTTCCACGGCTTCTTCCTCCACCACTACTTCGTGGACCAGTTCATCTGGAAGCCGGGAGTCGACGCGGACGTGGCCCGGAACCTCGGCGTCGCGTAAGATCCCCGCCTCATGAACTGGAGCCGCGCGACGGTCCTGCTCACCGGGGGCACCGGCAGCTTCGGCCGCCGCTTCCTCGAGCGGCCGCGCCCGCCGCGGCGGATCGTGATCTTCAGCCGCGACGAGCACAAGCAGCACGCGCTGCGCCGGGCCGGGCTCGGCGGCCCCCGCGTCTCCTGGATCGTCGGCGACGTGCGCGACGCGTCCGCGCTGCGCGAGGCCCTCGAGGGCGTCGACGCCGTGATCCACGCCGCCGCGCTGAAGCAGGTTCCCCTCGGCGAGGCGCAGCCCGAGGAGTTCATCCTCACGAACCTCCTCGGCGCCCTGAACCTGGTCGACGCGGCCCGGGCCGCGGGCGTGTCCCGCGTGCTCGCGCTGGGCACCGACAAGGCCGTGAACCCCGTGAACGTCTACGGCGCCACGAAGCTCCTCGCCGAGCGCGTCTTCCTCGCGGCCGACGCGCGCCGCGGCCGCCGGCCCACGCGCTTCGCGGGCGTCCGCTACGGCAACGTCCTCGGCAGCCGGGGCAGCGTGCTCGACGACCTCGCGGCCCGGCCCTCCAGGAAGCGGATCCCCATCACGGACGAGCGCATGACGCGCTTCTGGATGCCCCTCGAGGCGGCCGTCGAGTTCGCCGTCGAGTCGCTCCTCTCGATGAAGGGCGGGGAGATCTTCATCCCGCGCATGCGCGGGGCGCGGGTCGCCGACCTGGTTCTCGCCGCCGCCCCCGGGGCCCGGCTCGAACCGGCGGGCCGGCGTCCCGGCGAGAAGATCCACGAGCTGCTGATCGCGGAGGACGAGGCGCCGTACGCCGTCGAGGAGCGCGGGCGCTTCGTGCTCAGGCCCTGGACGACCCCGCGCGGCGGCCGCCCCTTCCGCGGGACGCGCTACGCGAGCGATTCCGCGGAGCGCTTCAGCGCCGACGAGCTGCGGCGACTGACGCGCTGAGCGCGCGGACCACCCGCTCCACCTCCGCCTCCGTCATCCCCCCGTGGAAGGGCAGGGCCAGCGTGCGCCGCGCCAGGTCCTCCGTGACGGGGAACTGCCCGCGGCGGAACCCGAAGCGCTCGCGGTAGGGACGCTGCAGGTGGATGGGGCCGAAGTAGGCCCGCGAGGGCACGCCCTTCCTCGCCAGGCGCTCCATCACGCGGTCGCGGTCCAGCCCCCGCTCGAGGCGCACCGCGTAGACGAACCAGCTCATCTTCGTCGTCGTCGCCAGCACGCGCGGCGGCTCGACCGCGGGGCTCCCGGCGAGGCGCCGGGTGTAGCTGGCGGCGACCCGGGCCCGGGCCGCGAGCAGGCGGTCGAGTCGCCTCAGCTGAGAGACCCCGAGCGCCGCGGCCAGCTCGCCGAGCCGGTAGTTGTGGCCCAGGCGCGAGTGCTCGAGCCACGCGTCGTGGACGTCGCGGCCCTGGTTGCGCAGCGAGCGGAAGGCGGCGGCCCAGTCCGCGCGGTCGGTGACGAGCATCCCGCCCTCGCCCGTCGTCAGCTGCTTGTTCGGGTAGAAGCCGAACGCCCCGGCGTCGCCGAGCGTGCCCGCGGGCCGGCCCTTGTACTCCGCGCCGAGCGCCTCGCAGGCGTCCTCGATCACGGGGATCCCCCGGCGCCGCGCGGCCCTCCGGATCGGGTCGGCGTCGGCCGGGTTGCCGAAGAGGTCCACGGTCAGGATCGCGCGGGTCCGCCGGGTCAGCGCCGCGGCGATCGCGTCCGCGGGGGGCATGAGCGAGTCCGGATCGACGTCGACGAAGCGCGGGCGCGCGCCCTCCTGGACGAAGGCGTTCGCGGAGGCGACGAAGCTGAAGGGCGTCGTGACGACCTCGTCGCCGCGCCCGATCCCGGCGGCGCGCACGGCGAGGTGCAGGGCCGCGCTGCCGGAGCTGACGGCGACGGCGTGCCGGGCGCCGAGCCGGGCGGCGAGGCGGCGCTCGAATTCCTCCGCCCTCGGGCCCAGGGCCAGGCGGCCGGACCGGAGCGCGGCGGACACCGCCCGGAGGTCCGAGGCGTCGAGGGAGGGCGCGGACATCGGCAGCGGGCGGGCCATCGCGCCATTCTAGGAAGCGCCGGCGGGAATCGGGTAGGATCCCGACGGGAGGTGCCGATGGCCGAACCCGACGTCGAAGCGAAGATGCGCGCGGAGTGGAACCGCCGCGCCAAGTCCTCCTTCATGCAGTACACGAGCGGCACGCAGACCGAGAACGAGGCGGACTACCTCGAGTCGGCGAAGCGCGACGCCGCCGTCATCAAGAAGCACCTCGCGGGCGCCGACACGAAGACCTGGCGCGTGATCGACCTCGGCTGCGGCGTCGGCCGGATCATCACCGTCCTCGCCCCGGAGTTCGGCGAGATCCACGGGGTGGACGTCTCGGACGAGATGCTCAAGCACGCCGAGGAGCGCCACAAGGCGTTCCCCCACGTGAAGTTCCACCGGATCGACGGGCGCGACCTCAAGCTCTTCCCGGACGCGCACTTCGACCTGATGTGGTCCTACTCGGTCCTCTACCACATGCCCCGCGAGCTCATGTACGGCTACCTCAAGGAGCTCGGCAGGGTGATGAAGCCCGGCGGCCGGATGATCTTCCAGCTGGCCCAGCTCTACAGCCTGCGGCGGAAGTTCCAGGCCTGGTTCCGCATCGAGCCCGACCCGACCGACTACAACGTGCGGCGCTTCTACACCGACGGCCACCTGCGGCAGCTCGCCGGGGAGAACGGCTTCGAGGTGATCGCCTCCGAGGCGGGGCAGGGCCACGACCTCTGGAACCACTGGCGGCGGAAGTAGGATTCCGCTCCCGGTGCGCCAAATCCCCCGCGGGATCCGGCGCCCGGAGGCCGTGACGCCGCTGGTCCGCCGTTTGCGGCCCGGCTCCCCATGGAAGCGCCGTCCCGGTGGAAGCGCGTGGCGAGATGGTCCGCTATCTCCGCGGGCGCGCTCGTCCTGGCGATCCAGCTCGTGCCCTACGGGCGCCGCCACGACAACCCGCCCGTCCGCGGGGAGCCAGGCTGGGATTCGCCCCGGACCCGGGAACTCGCCCGCCGCGCCTGCTACGACTGCCACTCCAACGAGGTCCGCTGGCCCTGGTACTCGCACGTCGCCCCCGCGTCCTGGCTGCTGCAACGGGACGTCGACGAGGCGCGGAAGGAGCTGAACTTCTCGGAGTGGGACCGGCCGCAGGAGGAGGCCCACGAGGCGGCGGAGCAGGTGGAAAGGGGGGAGATGCCCCCGTGGTTCTACCTCCCGCTGCACGCCGAGGCCCGGCTCTCGCCGGCCGAGAAGGCGGAGCTCGTCCGGGGGCTGAAGGCGACGATGCCCGGGAAGCACCGGGACTGATCAGCCCCGCTTCCGCTCCAGCGCCTTGCGCACGAGCCGGGGCTGCGCCCGGCCGAAGACCAGCTCCGCCAGCGGCACGCCCGGTTCGCGGGGCCCGCAGCACTCGCAGGTCTCCACGACCCGCAGGCGCGGATCGCCGGCGTCCAGGATGAAGGTCCCGCCGTCGCCCGTCATCCGCCGGTAATACCCAACGAGGATCCAGCCCGGCGGGGCGGGGGACCGCGGGGCCCGGCCCCGGCGCGTCGGCGCGAGGGCCTTGAACAGCGTCCCCACCGTGAGATCGAGCGGGATCTCCTCGCGGTGCGACTTCCCCGGGCCGGACTGCACCTCCTGCACGTGGACCGGCGCGAGCGGCCCGTACGACCGGCCGCAGAAGCGCAGCAGCTCGACGTAGTCGTCCGGCAGGGGCGAGTCCTGGAGCACGCGGAGCCGGGCGATCTCCTCCTCCGTCGCCCCCTCGACCCGGCCCGCGAGCCCCGGGTCCGCCGCGAGGATCTCCGCGATGAGGGGTTTCACGGACCCCAGTATACGTAGCTGGCCGGGAGCGCCCTCCGGTGTTAGTGTTCTGGCCCCGGAGGAACCGATGGACACCCATTCCCTCGAAGCGTTCGCCCTCGCGAAGGACCGCGCCAAGGCGCTCGACCAGTTCGTGCCCGGCACGGACGAGCACTACTACCACGCCTGCCTCGTCGCCGAGCAGGCCGGGAAGCTCGACGAGGTCGAGCGGCTGCTCGCGGCCTGGAACAAGCAGCACGGCGAGACCGAGCACTTCGTCCAGGTCCGCAACCGCCTCCACCTCCTGCGCTACGAGAAGGACCCCGCGCGCACGCTCGACTACCTCGAGACCCACCTCGGCCTCTCGTTCGACCACGAGCGCGAGTCCGAGACCAGCGCCGAGAAGTACCCCTCGGGCCTCGACAACGGCCTGGTCGCCCGCCCCGCCGTGAAGCTCCTCGGCGACACCCACTCGAACAGCTCCGACCACTCCGGCTTCAAGGACCCCGCGCTCGAGTGGCTGGCCCTGGAGAACTTCGACGGGAACCGCCTGCGCAACTTCCTCCAGCGCGTCCAGCGGCCCGACCTGCCCCGCCTCGTCGACCTCGTCGCCGCCGAGCTCAAGGACCCGCACTCCGGCGGCTTCGGCCGGCTCCCGATCCACCTGCAGCTGCTCCCCGAGCAGCTGGACGACCTGGCGAGGCGCCGCCCCGAGCTGCGCCAGCACGAGGGCTGGGTCCACGCCCGCCTCGCGAAGCTCGCCCCCGGGCCCGACGTCGACTGGGCCCACGACGCCGTCGAGCGCCGGAACCACCTCGACCGCCTCTGGGCCTTCGTGAAGGACCTCGCGCCGAAGTTCTACTCCCTCAAGGCCGTCGTCCTCTACCACCGCCTCGAGCACGACCGCCGCCAGGGGACCTACGACGCGGCGCGCTTCCTCGAGTACCTCAAGCTCCCCCGCAACGCCCCGTACGTGAACCAGGCCTACCTGAAGGACTTCCGCGCCCGGCAGGAGATCTTCAACCTCGGCCAGGACTTCCGGGCCTCCACGCTGCTCGACCCGGTCCCCGCCGACGAGGACCTCGTCCGCGACTACCTCGCGCACTTCCTCGTCGACGCGAAGGACACCAAGGCCTACGAGCCCTGGGTCCAGACCCACTTCCTGCGCGACGTCCTCGCGACGACCAAGCTCCTCGCCGGCGTCGGCGACCCCCAGGCCTGGATCGCCCTGCTCGACGACCCCGCCCGCGCCCAGGAGCTGAAGGACCGCGTCACGCTCTCCTTCGCCCGCACCAACCCGGAGCACTTCCGCTCGGGCGACCCCGTCACCCTCGACGTCGACGTCAAGAACGTGAAGAACCTCGTCGTGAAGGTCTTCGAGATCAACCTGCTGAACTACTACCTGGCCAACGGCCGGGACGTGGACACCGCGCTCGACCTCGACGGCCTCGTCGCCGGCGAGGAGCGGGCCCACGAGTACGACGAGCCCGCCTTCCGCCAGGTCCGCCGGCAGTTCCTCTTCCCCTCGCTCGACCGGCCCGGCACCTACGTCATCGAGTTCATCGGCGGCGGCATCAGCTCCCGGGCCCTGGTCCGCAAGGGCCGGCTCCGCTTCGTCGAGCGCGCGGGCTCCGCGGGCCACGCGTTCACGATCCTCGACGAGGACCGCAAGCCCGCGAAGGACGCGACGCTCTGGCTCGCCGGCCGGGAGTACCTCCCCGGCGACGACGGGGAGATCCGCGTCCCCTACAGCGCCGAGCCCGGCCGCCAGGCCATCCTGCTCAAGCGGGGCGAGCTGGCCACCCTCGAGCAGTTCGACCACCGGGCCGAGCACTACGCCTTCCACGCCGGGCTCCACGTCGACCGCGAGTCCCTGCTGAAGAAGCGCGAGGCGAAGGTCCTCGTCCAGCCCGTGCTCACCGTCAACGGGATCCCCGCGGCCCTGTCGCTCGTCGAGGACCCCGTGCTGTCGATCCAGTCCGTGGACCGGGACGGCGTCGCCTCGTCGATGGAGGTCCCCGGCCTCGCCCTCAAGGAGGACCGCGAGACCGCGCACGCCTTCCAGGTCCCCGAGAACCTGGCCTCGATCACGTTCACGTTCCGCGGGCGGGTGCAGAGCCTCTCGCAGAACCGGAAGATCGACCTCGCCGCGACGCGCACGTACGCGCTCAACGCGATCGACGCGACGGAGCAGATCGAGGCCCCGCACCTGGAGCGCTCCGCGGAGGGCTACCGGCTGCACCTGCTCGGCAAGTCCGGCGAGCCCAAGGCCGGCGTCGCGCTGGCCTTCGCGCTGCGGCACCGGGACCTCTCGCCCACGATCGACGTGACGCTGCAGACCGACGCGAAGGGCCGGATCGAGCTGGGCCACCTGCGGGACATCGAGGAGATCACCGTCAACACGCCGCGGGGCCACTCCGAGACCTGGGCCGCGGAACGCGACCGGGTGCGGCGGCCCGGGTCGATCCACGTGCGCGAGGGCGAGGCCTTCAAGGTGCCGTACCTGGACGTCGTGCCGCTCGGCGGGACCGGCGTGCTCGACGAGACCGGCCGGGGGGCGAAGCCCGCGGCGGCGCCGTCGCGCGGGGAGCTCTCGCTCCTGGAACGGGTCGGCGGGACCTGGAGGGCGGACCACTTCGACAAGGTCTCGCTCGCGGACGGGTACCTCGAGGTGAAGGGCCTGCCGCCGGGCGACCACGAGCTGCACCTGAAGCGGGAGGGCGTCTCGATCGAGATCCGCGTCACGCCCGGCGAGGACCGGGGCGGCTGGGTCTCCGGCGCGCGCCGGCAGCTGGAGCGCCGGGGGACGAAGCCGCTGCACGTGAGCGGGGTCAAGATCTCGAAGACCTCCGTGCAGGTCGCGCTCGGCAACGCGGGCCCGGAGACCCGGGTCCACGCGTTCGGCACGCGCTACGTGCCGGCCTTCGACGCGTTCGACGCCCTGCGGGGCGTGACGCTGCCGGCGGGCCGCGTCGTCCAGCTCTGGAAGGCCACCTCGAACTACGTGTCCGGCCGCGACATCGGCGACGAGTACCGCTACATCCTCGAGCGGAAGTACGCGAAGAAGTTCCCCGGCAACCTGCTGTCCCGGCCCGGGCTGCTGCTGAATCCCTGGGCGGTCCGGGCCACCGAGACCGCCTCCCAGGAGGCGAAGGAAGGCACCGCGTACCAGGCGATGCCGGCCCCCCCCGCGAGCCGGGCCATGGCGCCGGCGGAGTCTCCGGAGCCCGTCGGCGGCTCGGCGGGCCACCACCCGAACCTCGACTTCCTCGCGGAGCCCGCGGCGGTGCTCGAGAACCTGAAGCCCGACAAGGCGGGCGTCGTGACGATCCCGCTCTCCGGGCTCGCCCACGCGGGTCACCTCCGGATCGTCGCCGTCGACCAGCTGAACACCGTCGTGCGCGACGTCCTGCTGCCCGCGCCGGAGACGGAGCACCAGGACCTGAGGCTGAAGCTCGCGCTCGACGCGGAGAAGCACTACACGGAGAAGAAGCAGGCGACGGTGCTGCCGGAGGGCGAGTCGCTCGAGATCGCGGACCTGGCCACGTCGCGGGTCGAGGTCTTCGACTCGCTGGCGCGGGTCTACCGGCTCTACGCGACGCTCTCGAACGACGCCGACCTGAGGGCCTTCGCGTTCGTGCTGGACTGGCCGGAGCTCCCCGAGGAGCAGAAGCGCGCGAAGTACAGCGAGTTCGCCTGCCACGAGCTGAGCTTCTTCGTGTCCCGGAAGGACCCGGGCTTCTTCAAGAAGGTCGTGAAGCCGTACCTGGCGAACAAGAAGGACAAGACCTTCCTCGACCGGTACCTGCTGGAGCAGGACCTCTCGGAGTACCGCAAGCCCTGGGCGTTCGGGCGGCTGAACGTCGTCGAGCGCATCCTCCTGTCCCGCCGGATCGAGGGCGAGGGCGGGCCGGTCGCGCGGCACGTCGGGGACCGGGACGACCTGAACCCGCGGGACCCGGAGCGCCTGGAGCACCTGTTCCGCTCGGCGATCCAGGGCGGGGCCCTGGACACGGGCGACGCGCTCGGGATCCGGGCCGCCTCGAAGGTCGCGGAGGAGGCGGCGCTGGGCGAGATGGCGATGGACATGGCGCCGATGGCCTCGATGGGCGGGGGCGCGTCGATGGCGAAGTCGGCCCCGGCCTCCCCGGCCCGGCGCTCGCGCGCCGAGTCCAGGGAGAAGATGAAGAAGGACGCGCGGGGGATGGACGACGAGTCCTACGAGGCGGAGGAGTCGACCAAGAACATGGGGCCCGGCGGGCCCGCGGACCGCGACGCCCTGGCGCGCGGCCGGATGCGCCAGTTCTACCAGAAGCTCGACAAGACCCAGGAGTGGGCGGAGAACAACTACTGGCACCGGACCCCGGACCGCGCGGGCGCCGAGATGATCACGGCCAACCCGTTCTGGCGGGACTACGCGGCGCACGCCGCCAAGGAGCCCTTCCTGACGCCGAACGCGGCGCACGCCTCGCGCAGCTTCCCCGAGATGATGTTCGCGCTCTCGGTGCTCGACCTGCCCTTCAAGCCGGGCAAGCACAAGACGGCCTTCCAGGGCGCGCGGATGACGCTCGAGGCGGCGACCCGGGCGATCGCGTACCACAAGGAGATCAAGGCCGCGAAGGCCTCGGCGGCGCGCGTGCCGGTGCTCGTCAGCCAGAACTACTTCCGGGACGACGACCGGACCAGCTACGAGGGCGGCGAGGCGGTCGACAAGTACGTGACCGGCGAGTTCCTCGTCGACGTGGTCTACGCCTGCCAGGTCGTGCTGACGAACCCGTCGTCGACGACGCAGAAGCTGGAGCTGCTGCTGCAGATCCCGGCGGGCTCGATCCCGGCGAAGGGCGGCTTCGTGACGAAGGGGACGCACGTCGAGCTCTCGAGCTACGCGACGGAGTCCATCGAGTACGCGTTCTACTTCCCGGCCCCGGGGTCGTTCGCGCACTTCCCGGCGCACGCGTCGAAGAACGAGGAGCTGGTCGCCTCGGCGCCTCCGGCGAAGCTCAAGGTGGTCAAGGAGCTCTCGACGGTGGACAAGGAGTCCTGGGCCTGGGTCTCGCAGAACGGCGAGGCGAAGGACGTCCTGAAGTGGATGGAGAAGAACAACGTGGACCGGCTGGCGGTCCCGGACGGGAACGGCGACGTGGGGCTGGACCGGATCCTCTGGCGGATGAAGGACAAGGCGTTCTGGTCGAAGGCCGTCGCGCTGCTGAGGGCGCGGCACGTCTACCACGACGCGACGTGGTCGTACTCGGTGAAGCACGACGACGCGGCGAACGCGCGGGAGTACCTGCTGCACCAGGAGTCGTTCCTGGACGCCTGCGGGCCCTGGCTGCGGAGCCGGCTGGTGGACCTCGACCCGGTGGCGCGGGGCCGCTACGAGCACCTGGAGTACGCGCCGCTGGTGAACGCGCGGGCGCAGCGGCTGGGGGCGCGGCGGGTGATCCTGAACGACCGCTTCGGGGAGCAGTACGCGCGGCTGATGGCCGTGCTGCGCTGCAAGGCGCGGCCGGCGGACGAGGACTGGCTGGCGGTCACGTACTACCTGTTCCTGCAGGACCGGGTGGACGAGGCGCTGGAGGCCTTCGACCGCGTGAACGCGGGGAACCTGGAGACGGAGCTGCAGGTGGAGTACCTGCGGGTCTACGCGGCGCTGTACCGGGAGAAGCCGGAGGAGGCGCGCGAGGTGGCGGAGCGGCACCAGGACCACCCGGTGGACCGCTGGCGCAACCAGTTCCGGCTGGCGCTGGCGCAGCTGGACGAGGCGACGGGCGCGAAGGCGAAGGTCGTCGACGACAAGGACCGGGACCAGAACGTGGCGCGCCTGGCGGCGACGGAACCGGAGTTCGACTTCTCGGCCGAGAAGAAGACGGTGACCGTGAACTACCGGAACCTGTCGAGGGCGACGGTGAACTACTACAAGATGGACGTGGAGCTGCTGTTCTCGCGGCAGCCCTTCGTGCAGCAGCAGTCGGGGCAGTTCTCGTTCATCCGGCCGAACAAGTCGGCGGAGCTGAAGCTGCCGTCGGGGAAGGCGAGCCACGCGTTCGAGATCCCCGCGGAGTTCCAGGGCGCGAACGTCGTCGTGGAGCTCGTGGCGGAGGGGCGGCGCAAGTCGCAGGCGCTCTACGCGCACGACCTGCTCGTGCAGGTGGTGGAGCAGTACGGCCAGGTGCGGGTGGGCAGGGCTGGGACGGGCAAGCCGCTGCCGAGGGTCTACGTGAAGGCCTACGCGCGGATGCAGGGCGGCGAGGTGAAGTTCTTCAAGGACGGCTACACGGACCTGCGCGGGGTGTTCGACTACACGTCGCTGAACACCAACGAGCTGGACCACGTGGAGCGCTTCTCGCTGCTCGTGCTGAGCCCGGAGCACGGCGCCGTGATCCGCGAGGCCGCGCCGCCGAAGCGGTAGGCCGGACCGGTACACTGGTCGGGGATGCTGCACTGCCCGACCTGCCGATCGGAGTTCCGCGACGGGTTCACGACCTGCGCGGACTGCGGAGGGCCGCTGGCCTCCGGGACCGCGCCCCCGCCCGAACCGGTCGAGGCGGGGCCCGGCGACGCCCCCGCGACGTTGTTGTCCACGACGTCGATGGAGCGCGCGCTCGCCACCAGCGCCCTCGTCGAGGACCACGGCATCCCGTGCCGGATCGACAACCTCCACGGGCCCAGCTCGGCGATCGGCCTCCCGGGTCCCGCGTCGATGTACCTCCTCCTGGTGCCATCGGGGCGGCTCGCCGACGCCCGGGCGCTGCTCGACGAGGCGGCCCGCGAGGTCGCAAGCGCCGCCCCGGACCCGGCGTTCGCGGAATCGCTCGAGAAGCACCGGAACCGCTCCCGCTGGCGCTGGGTCGCGGCGGGCACCCTGCTGATGCTCGGCCTACCGGGGACCGCGACGATCCTCGATGGTCCGACCGGGATCTTCGCTTGGTACGCCTGGGCGGTCGTTCTGGCGGGGTTCGTCCTTTACGTCCGGTCCCGAGGACCGCGCCTGCCGGAGACCGCCGTCGTCGCGATGGCGGCCGCGGGCGCCCTGTCGACCCTGCTCCTGGTTCCCCTGGTCTGGACCCCGCTCCAGAAGTTCCAGGAGGATCATCGCGGGTTCCACATCATCGTGCTGGGCCCGGCCCTGGAGGAACTGCTCAAGATCGCGGGCGTCGTCCTGTGCTTCGTGATCCGGCCCGCGTGGAGGGTCCATCCCTACGCCTGGGTGACCGCGGGCGCCGCGGCGGGCGCCGGGTTCGGGTTCGTGGAGAACTTCGTCTACCTCGGCGGTGAAATGAGATCCGTGGACCCCCTGGTCGGCTTCCTCTCCCGAAGCGGGGCGCTCCTGCACGTGGTGACCACGAGCCTGTTCGCCGGCCAGCTCCGGGGCCGGGGCCCCGGGCTTCCGGTCGACGCGTTCATGGGCTTCGTCTTCGCGTGGTCGCTGCACGCCATCTGGAACGCGCTGGCGCACTTCGATGCCGCCTGGCTGGTCCTGCCCTACGGCGCGATCATCCTGCCCCTTTACCTCAGGTCCCTGCCGAAGCTCGCCGCCGACCCCGCCCCCGCGACGACCTGATCGGGTCCGCCGGGATCAGCGAGCGAGCGACATCGCGACCAGCGCCAGCGCCACCTCCGCGATGACGGCCGCGACGAGCGCCCGGGCTCCCCACGCCGGCGTGCGCCGGTCCACGGGGATGCAGAGATCGAAGACCTGGATGAACTTCACGGTTCCCCCTCGGGCGCGCCAGTCGGGTCGTCCGCGCCCGCGTCGATAATAACCCCGGCGCGTTATGCTTGAGGCATGAGCCTGGATTTCGGCTCGGCGATCCGGGAGTGGTGGCCTGTCCTCCTCGTCCAGGTCCTGTCCACGGCCGTCATCACTCAGCTCTGGATCCGCCTTCTCGGCGGCCGCGCGCTCGGCACCGTCCTGGGGTTCCTGGCCGGCGCCGCGGTCGTGGCGTCGCTCGACGCCGCTGGAGCCCCGCCCTTCCACGGGTACTCCGCGGGGCATTGGAATCCGTTTCGATCGAAGGACGTCACAGCGGTCGCCGTGTTCCTATACTCGCCCCTCTTGCCGGCCATCCTCATCGCCTGGCTGGTCCCGGGGCCTCGGGGGACGCCCGACGGCCGGCTCGGCCCGCTGGCGGACTCCTTCCAATCGCGTCTCGTCCGCTGGTGGAGCCTGAAACGACTGCGCTATCTCTACTTTCTTGCGGTCCTCCTGTTCCTGCTCGACCTGTGGTGGTTCTACGTCCCTCGCGGAAGGCCGACCTGGTGGGATGCCGCGCACGTCCCCCTGGCCTCGTTCCTAGGGATCTCCGTACTCCCCTCGCTGACATTCCTGGCGGCCCTCGCCCTCCTCGTCATGGAGCTCCGGCGCAAGGTCCCGGTCCGGATCGAACGCGCCCGGCTCTACGGAGCGACCCTGGACGTCGTGCTGGCCCGCGCCGCCCGCCGGGGTCGGACCTGGGTGATCGCCTCCGCATACCTGCTGATCGGACTCGCCATGGTCGCGGAGTCGATCCGCGTCGGCGAGGACCACGCCCTGGCCTGCATGGACTGCGGCCGGTACCAGTTCGTCTACGTCCGGTACGGAGCCCGCCGCGCGGAGTTCCACCCGGGCCCCTGCACCCCGTGGTACGCGCGCCGCGTCGGTCGCGATCACGAATGCCGCTGGGAACTCGCGGGCGACGTCCACCATCGGAATGTCTGGGGGCGAGAGGTCCTCTCCCAGTACCCCGGGCCCTCTACCGCCGGAATGGGCATCCGGGCCCTGAAACCCGCCCTGGAAACCCTGGAGCGGCAGGGATTGGATCTCGAGTACTACCGCTACCTGGCGCATCCGAACCGGGACGTCGCACGGCTGGCCGCCGGTACCGCGTACCGCTTCCCGGATCGTGGGACGGACGACGCCGTCCGAGCGTGGTGGGAGCAGACGCGCCGGCTCCTGGACGCGGAGGAATCGAAGCGGAGGCCCTGACCCCCCGATTCCCGTCCCCCCGCCCCGCCCCGGAGGCGTAGCATGCATCGATGAACGCCGCCGCCCTCCTGCTCGCCCTGCTGCTCGCGCCCCAGGATCCCGGCCCCAAGGTCGGCGAACCCTACGCCGTCACGATCTCCAAGCCCGACACCACCTACTGGTGCTACGTCCCGCCCGACCAGCTCCCGGGCCGCCAGCTCCCCCTCGTCCTCCTCCTCCACGGCGCCGGTGACACGGCCCAGAACTTCCTCCGCATCTGGACCGGCGAGGCCCGCGCGCGCGGCTTCCTCCTCGCCGCCGCCAAGTCCCGCGGCGCCGGCTGGGACGTCGCCGACGGCGACCTCGTCCTCGCCGTCCTCCAGGACATGAGGAAGTCTCATCCCGTCGACGTCGACCGCGTCGTGCTCCTCGGCTACTCCTCCGGCGCCCACATGTCCGTGATGTGGGGCTGGAAGCACCTGACGCTGTTCCGCGCCGTCGGCCTCCTCGCCGGCGGCTTCTCGCCCCCCTCCGGCAAGGACGTCAAGGCGGCCGCCGGGCGCACCTCGATCTTCGTCTGCTGCGGCGAGAACGACCCCAACCTCGCGGGCTGCAAGGAGGTCGCCGCCGCCGCGAAGAAGGACGGCTTCGACGTCGAGACGAACTGGGTGAAGGGCATGGCCCACTCGCCCCCGCTGCCGGAGGTCTACCCCTGGTTCTTCGAGCGCTTCGAGGGCCGCCTCTCCATCCCCGCCGAGCGCGTGGGCCGGGCCCGCAAGGCGATGGGCGCGAAGCGCTGGGTCGACGCGATCGCCGAGTACCAGGCCGCCGCGGAATCGACGACCGACGCCAAGGCCGCGAAGACCGCGAAGGACGAGCTCGCCAGGATCGAGAAGGCCGGCAACGACTGGCTCGCCCAGGGCCAAGCGAAGCTCGAGAAGGGCGACGCCGCGGGCGCGAAGAAGGCGCTCGAGGAGGCCGCGAAGTACGTCGGCCTCGACTGCGCCGTCCACGCCCGGCGCCTGCTCGACGAGTCGAAATAGGCCCTTACTTCACGACCAGGACGCAGTTCTCCGACCCGAAGGGATTCGGGACGCGGCGCGCCGACCCCGGGTCGTCCCGCCAGCCGCCGTCGACCCGCAGCCGGTACTGGTACTCGCCCGGCGCCAGGTTCAGCGTCGTGCTCCAGAGCCCGTCCGGCCCCTTCGCCAACGCGACGCCCTCGTCCGACCAGCCCGTGAACTCGCCCGTCAGGGCCACGGACGCCGCCTCGAGGTTCTTCACCACGAACGCCACCCGCTTCAGCTTCGACGCGGGCTTCTTCTCGATCGCCTGCACGGCCATGGATGCCTCCCGGGGAAAAATCACCCCCCTTGGGATGAGCAAGTCCCCGGCCACGCCGGTTCCGAGGCGGGGGAACGGTTCCGGGCCCGCCCCTGCGGGGGAGTCCCCGCGGCCCGCGGAAAAAACGCTCAGGCCGGACGCCCCGCCGCGGCGAATCCCGCGAAGACCAGGCCGACACCCAGCAGCACCTGCGCCGCGACGTTCAGCGCCGCGAGCCCCATCGAGCCCTGCCGCGCCGCCTCCGCCGTCTCGAACGCGAAGGTCGAGTACGTCGTGAACGCGCCGAGGAAGCCGACCAGGACGATCCGCCGCGCGTCCTCGGACAGCGCGAGGCGCCCGGAGACCGCGGCGTAGAAGTAGCCGAACGCGAAGCAGCCCAGCCCGTTCACGACGAGCGTGCCCCAGGGGAAGTTCGCGGGCGCGACCCGGGTCGCCAGCGCCCCCAGGCCGAAGCGCGCCAGCGTTCCGACCGCCCCCGCCGCCGCCAGCCACGCGAGTTTCGCCGCCAGGTCCATGTCAGTCCGCCTTTTCCAGTCGGGCGCTCATCGATCCCTTGCAGCGCGGGATGCGCCAATCCGCGCCGTACCCGTGGATGCGGTCGCGCTTCACCTCGGCCTGCTCCAGCGCCCCGGTCCACACCACCACCCGCCCGGTCCCGTCCACCTCGCAGGCCATCTTGAAGGCCTTCTCGTGTCCGTACCCGAAGATCTTCCCGAGCATCTCCACGACGTACTCGTACGTGTGGTCGTCGTCGTCGAGGAGGATCACGTGCCAGTTCGGGGCGAGCCGCGTCTCCTCGGCCTGCACGGGCTCCGCGACGGGTTGCACGGGCATGGGGACAGTCTACCGGGTAGGATGCCGGCGATGCGATCCGCCGCCGCCGGACTCCTGCTGCTCGCGGGTTGCGCCGCCATGGACCCCGACGCCGACCGCTCCGCGATCCTCGCCGTGCTCCGGGCCCAGAACGAGGCCTGGAACCGCGGCGACCTCGAGGCCTTCCTCGACGGCTACGCCCGCTCGGAGTCCACCGTCTTCGCGGGGGGCGGCGCCGTCCACCGCGGCTTCGACGCCATGGCCGAGCGCTACCGGAAGTCCTACGGCTCGCGCGAGAAGATGGGCACGCTGTCCTTCTCGGGCCTGGCCTTCGAGTCGCTCGAGGCCGACCGCGCCGTCGTCACGGGGGCCTGGGAGCTCGAGATCGCGGGCGCGGAGAAGAAGCCCGGGGGCGTCTTCACGCTGATCTTCCAACGCCGCCCCGAGGGCTGGCGCATCGTCCACGACCACACGAGCTCACGGTAGCCGCAGCCGCAGCATCCCCCCGTCCGCCTTCACGAGCACGTCACGGCCCAAGGCCGCCACGCCGTTGAGCTCCGGCTTCTCCTCGAGCAGCCGGAAGAACTCGTCGCTGAAGTAGGCCACCTCGCGGGCGGGCGCCTTCTCGTCCGCCCCCACCTCGGTCCAGCGCGCCCGCTTCTGGAAGAAGGTCCGGCGCCCGACGTTGCGGCAGTTCGCGACGACCGTCTCCTCGCCCCTCTCGTTGCTCCAGCGGTTCGCCCTCGGCTGCTGCGCCTCCTGGCACTGCTTCTTGTTCTCGGACTGGTTCACGCCGCGCGCGCCCGACTCGTTCTTCAGCTCCCCGAGGTTGCGGTACGCCACCTCGTTGTTCGCCGCCGTCGCCGCGAGGTCCACGTCCTCCCGGGCCAGGAACGCCGTGTACTCGGTCAGGATCCCGTAGCGCGTCGAGATCCGCACGATCTCGTCGACGAGCTCCTTCGACGCCCCCTCGGCCTGCACGCGCTCGATGAGGAAGCCGACCTGCCGGGTGGCCCAGACCAGCTCGACGAAGGCCCGCGAGTCGCCGACGGTCGCCTCGTCGAACCAGGCCTCGACGCGGTGCACGCGCTCCGCGCCCCTCGAGCGGCCCGAGATCGACAGCGCGGCCGCGCCCGAGCCCTCGTAGCGGCCCGAGAGCACGACCTGCCGGCCGTGGAAGAGGTCCGGGATCCGCTGCGGCTGCACGTCGAGCAGCCGCACGCCCTCCGCGGCGATCCGCACGCCGGAGAGCACGGGATGGCGCACGCGGTCGTGGAAAGCCCCGATGCGGACGGCGAGGTCCTCGCCGGGCTTCACGTACTCGGACAGCCCGCCGTTCTCCGTCGCGAGCCGGTCCAGCAGCGCCGCGTGCACGTCGAGGCCGATGCCGAAGGGGAAGATCCGCGCCCGGCCCGCGTTCGCGGAGGCGGCCTCGCGGAGGATCTTCGCCGCGTCGCGCTCGCCGATCGTCGGCACCCCGTCCGTGAGCAGCACGACGAGCTTCAGGCGGGCGGAGCCGTCGGCGGTGCAGATCCTCAGGCCGGCCGCCAGGCCGTCGGCCAGCGAGGTGCCGCCGACCGGCTCGGAGGCGTCGAGGAAGCGCCGGGCCGCGTCGAGCGTCGCGGGCGTGGGCTCCACGAGGACGTCGCGGAAGGTCTCGACGCCGCTCGAGAAGGTCACGATCGAGTAGCGGTCCCCGGGGTTCAGGCCCGCGAGGAAGCGGGCCAGGGCCTCGCGCGCCTGCCGCATCTTGCCGTCGATGCGCATGCTGCCCGAGCGGTCGAGCACGAAGACGACGTCCTTGGGCTCCGGCCCCTCGGGATCGGGCTCCAGCTTCGGCGACGCGAGGAGCAGGAAATAGCCCGGCTTGTCCTTCTCCGGGCGGAACGTCAGGAGGCTCGCCCCCACGTCGCGGGCGTCCTCGGACCAGTAGAGCTCGAGGTCGCCGGCCGGCGCGGGCTTCCGGCTCCAGGTGACGACCGCCTTGCGGTCGGAGGGGCGGTCCACCGACACGGCGTGCGTCGGCGAGTAGAGGTTCTTGATGGGGTCGGGCCCGGAGATCTCGACGCGCACTCCCGCGGACTCGAGGGCCGCGGGGAAGGGCAGCGGGAGCTTCACGAGGCCGGACTCCGCGAGCAGGAGCTGGTGGTACTCGGCGCGGAGCTTTCGGACCTCGCCGGGCGGGACGGGGAAGACGCCGGTCTGGAAGGCGCCGCGGCCGACGAACTCGAGCAGCGCGGGGTCCTTCCGGCGGCGGACGATGTCCTGGTAGATCTTCCGCGCTTCGTCGGCGGGCAGCAGCTTGCCCTCGAGCTTCTTGCCGCCCTCCCAGAGCGCGAACGACGAGACCTGCGCGTCGCGCGGGATGGGGAAGAGGAAGCGGACTTCCTGGTCGGTGGGGTGGGGGTTCGCGATGGTGAGGTCGACCACGACCTTCGCGGAGCGCCCCTCGACGCGGACGCTGAACTCGAGCGAGCGGAGCGCGGCGTCCTGCGCGGCGGCGGGCAGGGCGGCGGCCAGGACGACGGCGAGCGCGACGGCGAGTTTCATGGATCGGTCCTCCGCGGGGGGAGGCGCAATCCGCGTGCCAGCGCCGTGGCGCGCCCCGGAGCGGTTCCTGTATCCTCGGGGATACGAAGATGGCCCACGAGGACACGCGCTCGCTGATGCTGGAGCCCGGGCTCTGCTCGGGCGGCAACGCCGTCGCGCTGCTCGAGGACGGGCGCGAGGCCTACCCCGCGATGCTCGAGGCGATCGCCTCGGCCCGCCACTCCGTGCTCCTCGAGATGTACACCTTCGCCAGCGACGCGACGGGCCGGCGCTTCGCCGCGGCCCTGGCCGCCAAGGCGAAGGAGGGCGTGACGGTGCGCGTGATGTACGACGCGGCCGGGTCGCGCGACTCGGCGACCTCGATCTTCCAGGACCTCCGGGCCGCCGGGGCCTTCGTCACGCCGTTCCGGCCGCTGGGCTGGTACACGTGGAGGAAGCGCGACCACCGCAAGCTCCTCGTGGTGGACGGCCGCGTCGGGATCCTGGGCGGGCTCAACCTCTCCGACGAGTACAGCCCCGAGGGCGGCAACTGGCGCGACGCGGCCCTGCGGATCGAGGGCCCCGAGGTGACGGACCTCGTGTCGATCTACGCGGCGGTCTGGCGGGAGGAGGAGGACGACGCGCTCTTCCCGAAGGGGCCGCCGCCGAGGGCCGCCGCCGTCGCGGGGGGCGTGGACGTCGCCGTCATGGGCTCGGGCCGGGCCGTGGAGCGCCGGCTCATCGCCCGGCACATGCTCCACGCGATCCGCAACGCGCGGAAGCGGGTCTGGATCGCCAACGCCTACTTTGTCCCCTCGCTGCCGCTGCTCCTGGCCCTGAAGCGGGCCGCGCGGCGGAAGGTGGACGTGCGGATCGTCCTCTCCGTGAAGACGGACGCGGCGCCGGTCTACCACGCGAGCCGCTCGACCTTCGACGGCCTGCTGAAGGCCGGGGTGCGGATCTACGAGTACCCGGCGCGCGTGCTGCACTCGAAGACGATGCTGGTGGACGAGGGCTGGTCGATGGTGGGCTCGGCGAACCTCGACCACCTCAGCCTCTTCCACAATTACGAGCTCTCGGCGGTGGTGCTCGACGCGGGCATCGGGGCGCGGCTGGCGCGGATGTACGAGGACGACTTCGCGGCGTCGGTCGAGGTGAAGCGCCCGGAGTGGCGGCGCCGGCCCTGGCCCCGGAAGGTGGCCGAGGAGTTCTGCTGGCTGCTGAAGTCCCTGATCTGATCCGCGGCCGTATCCCCGGCGATACGGATCCCGGCCCCCTCCCTCGGGGGGACCCGTGGCACGGCCTTTGCGCTACCCCCCGCCACGGAGGAACTGACCATGAACAAGTTGCTGGCCGCGTCCGTGCTCGTCGTCCTGGCCGCCTCGGCGGCCCCCGCGCAGGAGGCGCCCGTCGCGCCGAAGCGCCGCTCGATCGACCTGGTCTTCGCCATCGACCGCTCGGGGAGCATGTCGGCGGTGATCGACACGGCGAAGCAGAAGGTCTGGGCCATCGTCAACGAGACGGCCCGGGCCCGCCCGCTGCCCCGCCTGCGCATCGGCCTCATCGGCTACGGCTCGGGCGAGGCCGAGGTGAAGCTCTTCCCGCTCACCGACGACCTGGACGAGGTCTACAAGAACCTGATGACCTTCCAGACCGACATGGGCGGCGACGAGTGGGTGGGCTGGGCCCTCCAGCGCGCGCACAAGGACATGCCCTGGAGCCCGGAGAAGGACGCGCTGAAGATCGTCTTCATGGTCGGCAACGAGACGGCCAAGCAGGGCCGGCCCGAGGTGATGTACGACCAGACCGCGCCCGCGGCGATCAAGGACGGGATCCAGGTCAACGCGATCTACTGCGGCACGCCCGGCCCCGACGAGGCCGCGACGTGGAAGGAGGTCGCGTCGCTGGCCGACGGCCGCTACGCGGTCATCGACCTCAGCGGCGGCGCCGTGACGATCGAGACGCCCTTCGACAAGGAGCTCGCGGCCTTCAACGAGCAGATCAACGCGACGTACCTGCCGTACGGGAAGAAGGGCCAGGAGAGCCAGGCCAAGCAGCAGGAGCAGGACAGGAACTCCGGCGCCAACGGCGGCGAGGCGAACCTCGGCCAGCGCGCCTGGCAGAAGTGCAACGGGACGTACAACAACGACTCGTGGGACCTCGTCGACGCCTGCAAGAACGACAAGGAGTTCAAGCTCGAGGCGGTCAAGGACGAGGACCTGCCCGAGGCCCTGCGCAAGATGACGGTCGAGGAGCGCAAGGCGCACGTGGCGAAGATGACGGCCGACCGCGAGGCGCTCCAGGCCAAGGTCAAGGCGGTCTACGAGAAGCAGCGCGCCTGGACGATGGAGGAGATGAAGAAGCGCAACCTGACGGCGGACTCCGCGTTCGACGAGCAGGTCCGGCGGACCGTGCGCGAGCAGGCCGAGAAGAAGGCCTTCAAGTTCGAGGACGCGAAGTAGGGCGGTTCACTCCGGCCCCCGGGGCGCGAGCCCCGGGGGCTCTTTCGTCTCTACTCGCCGAGCACGCGGCGCGCCTCGGCGGGGGCGATCTCCCCCTCGAGGACGAGCTCGACCAGGGCCTTGCGCAGGGGCGAGGGCCCCGCGGCGGCGCGGATCGCGTCGAGCCCCCCGCCCGCCTCGACGGCGGCGCGCACGGCGGGCGTCACGGTGAAGAGGCCCGCGACCACGGCGCTGCCCTTCACGCCCGTCTGCCGGCACGCGGCGCACCCCTTGGAGACGGCGACCTTGCGGCGCGGCAGCCCGAGGGTCCGCGCGTCGTCGTCCTTCGGCAGCTCCCGCGTCGTGCAGTCCGGGCAGGCCCGGCGCGCGAGGCGCTGGTCGAGGATGCCGGAGACGTTGTCGAGCGCGAGCGAGCGGCACTCCGCCCCGCCCAGCTCGAGGATCCGCGCGTAGGCGGCCGCGGCGTCGGGCGCGTGGAGGACCGTGAGGACCTTGCGGCCCGAGGCGACGGGCAGCATCCGCTGCAGCGACTTCGCGTCGCGCACCTCGGCGATCATCGCGACGTCGACGTCCGCGTGGATCATCGCCTCGATCGCGGCGGCGAAGTCGAAGTCCGGCGCGGAGATCTGCACCTGCTGGACGCCCTCGAGGCGGAGCTCGACGGGGTTCTCGGCGGTCATCACCTTGAGCTCGGGGCGGACGAGCTCGCGCACGAGCGAGTAGAGCGTCGTCGTCTTGCCGCAGCCGGTGGGGCCGTTGACGACGAAGAGGCCGTGGCGCGAGAGGGCCTTGCGGACGGCGAGCGTGAGGCCGAGGGGGAAGCCGAGCTTGTCGAGCGGGTGGACGGCGGTCTCGGGGTCGATGACCTGGAGCGTGAGCGAGGGGCCCGCGGTGGTGGGGCAGGCGGCGATGCAGACGTCGACGGCGCGGCCGGAGAGCTCGGCGACGAAGCGGCCCTTCCAGGGCCCGGCGGGCGGGGCGGCGGCGGCGCCGGCCTTCTCGCGGAGCAGGCGGACGAAGGCGGCCTCGGCGCGGGGCGGGAGGACGGGGCCCGCGGCGGGGCCGAGGAGCCCGTCGACCCGGTGCCGGACGGCCAGGCCGCCGGGGCCGGGCTCGAGGTGGATCTGCGAGGCCCGCGAGGCCGCGGCGTGGTGGAGCACGGACTCGAGCAGCGCCTCGCCGGATTCCCGGGACTTGGACATGGTCACCCCCGACAGCTTGGCCCAGTCCGACGCCGACTTGCGAAGGTCGGCCGTCGCGTCCTCCCCGGCCAGGAGCTCGCGCACCAGGGCGGGGGGGAAGCGCCAGTTGCGCCCGATCCGCACCCCGCGGATCCGTTTCTCGCGCAGCCAGCGGAAGTACGTCGCGGTCGAAATCCCCAGGGCCTTCCTGAGTTCGGCCCCTGTCAAGTAGTCTCTCATACACTCAATAGCTATCACATCATATCACTACGTGTCAATAGGAAATCGCCGGGAAATCTTGAGGGTCTCGGACGTTCAGCGCCGGGCCGCGGCGCCGATCAGCTTGTAGAGGACCCGGGCGCCGACGTTGGCGTTCCAGTCGCCGCCCCAGTCCTCCTTCGGGGTCGCCCGGTTCGGGGCCACCTCGTTGAGATCGAAGCCGACGATCGTCTTCTTGGACCGCACCAGGGCCCGCAGCAGCTCCAGGAACTCGTTGAAGCTCAGCCCCCCCGGCACCGGCGTGCCCGTGTCCGGGCACAGCGACGGCTCCAGCCCGTCGATGTCCACCGACACGTAGACCTTCGACGGCAGGTTCGCGACGACCTCGTCGCAGAGCTCCGCCCAGTCCTCGCCGTTGAACTTCAGCCGGTGCAGGTCCGCGTCGAAGTACGTCGTGATCTTCGTCTCGCCCTTCGTGCGCTTGCGCCGGATCTCCTCGAACTCCGCCTCGCCGAAGTCGCGGATCCCGACCTGGACCAGCTGCGCCACGCCGCCGGCCGCGCCGATCCGCCGCACGACGTTGTTCATGATGCTCGCGTGGCTCCACTCGAAGCCCTCGTAGGCCTCGCGCAGGTCCGCGTGCGCGTCCACGTGCAGCACGCCGAGCCCCGGGTGCCGCTTCGCGTGCGCCTTGATCGAGCCGAACGGCGTCGAGTGGTCCCCGCCCAGCACGACCGGCATCCGCCCGTCCTGCAGCAGCGCCGAGACCGTCGCCTCGACGATCCCGTTGACCTCCTCGGAGATCTCGTTGACCCGCGCCAGCGCCTGCTCGAGTTTCCGGTTCCCGCGCACGTCGCCGCCCACGCGGATCACCGGCTCCGCGAGCTTCCGCGCCTCGCGGTTGAGGCGCGACACCATCCGAACCGCGGAGTCGCGCGCCGGCAGCATCGCGATCCCCGCCTCGTACGGCCGGCCGAAGTCCAGGTCGAAGAGGTCCACCTGCCGGCTCGCCTCGGCGACGGCCGCCGGGCCGTGCCGCGTCCCGTCGCGGTAGCTCGTCGTCGCGTCGAAGGGCACGGGCACGACGACGAAGCGGGCCTCCTCGGGGGGCGTCGGCAGGCCGAAGATCCCGCTGTCGGGCGGGGCGGCGGCGTCGGGGTCGAATCTCATGGCGTGGAGCATATCGCGCGCGCCCCGGTAACGGAATCCCGGCCGGGGCGTATCAGGAGCATGAAGACCCCGCGCACGATCTACCTCACCCGCGCGGCCCGGGGCCGCGCCACCGCCGAGGATCTCCAGGCGGCCGCCGGGCTCGCGCGCGCCGACGCCGACCGCATCCTGAAGTCGACCCTCCCCGTCCCCGTCGGCCACGTGCAATCCGACGCCGACGAGGAGGGCCTCCTCGCCCGCCTCCGGGCCCGGGGCCTCGACGGCGTCTCCGTGACCCCCGAGGAGCTGCGGGCGTTCTGCCCCCTCGGCATCCAGCGCGTCGACTTCGGGCCGCCCCTCGCCCTCGTCGCGGCGAAGCCCCTGCCGCTGCGCGTCGAGGCCCCCCGCGTCGACACGATCGTGCTCGGCAAGGTCCACGACCGCCGCGAGCTGAGGACCCGCACCGACGTCGACCCCGCCGTCGCGGCGGGCGCCACGTACTACGCCCTCGGCACGCCGGGCGTCCCGCGGAACCTCGTCGACGACGAGACGCTCCGCGTCAGCACGTCCGAGGAGTCCTTCATCGCGCTGATCGGCGAGGACTCGTGGATCGTCCGCGAAAACGACTTCGACTACCGCGCCACGCTCGGGAAGCCCGAGGCGACGCGCGAGCGCTCGCTGCTCGCCGTGCTCAAGCGCCTGAGGGAGTCGTTCCCGGGCGCGCACTTCGACGACGCGCCCTACCGCCGGCCCGCGAAGTACGGCCTCGGGGAGCGGCGCTCGAGGACCCGCAGCGGCGTGGTCGCCCACTCGACGACGACGGAGAACGCGACCTCCTCGCGGGACCACGCCCTCCAGGCGGCCTGGCTCATCCACCGGACCCGCTGACCGCCTACTTGCCCGCCTCCTTCAGCCCCTTCCACTCGCGGTGCAGCATCGCGTAGACCAGCGAGTCCTGCCAGTCGCCCTTCACGAGCTTGCTCTCGCGGAGGTGCCCCTCGCGGCGCATGCCGATCTTCTCGAGGACCCGGGCCGACGCGGCGTTTCGCGGGTCGCAGGTCGCCCAGGCCCGGTGCAGGCCGAGCCTCCCGAAGCCGAGCTCGAGCAGCCCTCTCGCCGCCTCGGTCGCGTAGCCCCTCCCCCAGTACGCCCGGTTCAGCACGTAGCCGAGGTCCGCCTCGCGCGGCCCGGCCGTGAAGTCCATCCGCGCCCCGCCGATGACGCGGCCCTCCTCCGCGGTCAGCGTGATCGCCAGCCCGTACTTCCTCCGCGTGGGCCTCGCGTTCTCCTCCATCGTCCGCTTGAGGAAGTCGAGCGTCTGGTCGACCGAGTTCGGGCCCCAGTCCATCATCGCCGTGACCTGCGGATCCTGGGCGTACTCGTGGACCGCCTTCCAGTCCGCCTGGACGAAGTCCCGCAGGACGAGCCGCGGCGTGACGACGGGATCCATGGGCGGGGATTCTAGCGACCCAGCCTCGCGAGGGCCACGACCGACGCCACGATCAGCGCGCCCCCGGCGATCTGCAGCGGCCCGAGCCGCTCGCCGAGGAAGGCCGCCGCGAGCGCGACCGTCACGAGCGGTTCCAGCGTCGCCGCGACGGAGGCCCGGGCCGCCCCGATGCGCTCCAGCCCGGCGAAGAGCAGGCCGATCGCCGCCGCCGTGCAGACGACCGCGATCGCCGCGACGGCCATCCAGCCCGACGCCGAGCCCGGCCAGACCGGGCCCCGGACCAGCGCGATCGACGCGAACACCAGCGCGCCAGCCGCGAGCACGACGGCCGTCGAGGCCAGGCCGCCCGCCTCCTTCGCGTACTTCCCGCAGAGCACGAGGTAGACGCCGTACACGAGCGCGCAGCCCAGCGAGAGCGCGATGCCCGCCGCCGACGCCGAGCCCGCGGGCCCCGCGACGAGCAGCAGCCCCGCCGTCGCGCCCAGCAGGCAGAGCACGCGCCCCCGCGTCAGCGGCTCGCGCAGGAACGCCGCCGCGAGCAGGGTCACGAGCACGGGGTAGAGGTAGAAGAGCAGCGCCACGAGCCCGGCGGGCGCCCGCTGCACCGCCTCGAGGTAGAGCACCGAGTGCCCGACGTAGCCCACGCCGCCGAGCAGGGCGAGCGCGACGAGCGTCCGGCCCCGGGGCCGGGGCGCGCGCCGCGCGCGGGCCACGATCCCCACCAGCACCGCCGCCCCGGCGAAGCGCAGCGCGAGGATCGTCCACGCGTCGGCCCCGTCCGCCAGGGCCGCGCGGTAGAGGATCGCCAGCGCCCCGAAGCACGCGGCGCTCGCCGCGACGAGGAGGAATCCCACGCGCCGGATCCTACCTGCTGGCGGGGTCCCGGACCCCCGGTTACGATGGGCCGCGTGGAGCCCCCGCGCGTCGTCGTCGAGGTCCGTCCCCCGCCCGATCCCGCGCGGATCCGCGCCGAGGTCCTCGGGCTCCTCGGCCGCCGCCCCCGGGAGCTCTCGCCGAAGTACTTCTACGACGACGCGGGCTCGGCCCTCTTCGAGGAGATCTGCGGCCTGCCCGAGTACTACCTCACCCGGGCCGAGGGCGAGATCCTCGCGCGCGAGGCCGACCGCATCGCCTCCCTCTCCGGCGCCCGGGAGCTCCTCGAGCTCGGCAGCGGCGCCGCGACGAAGACCCGGCTCCTCCTCGGCGGGCTCGACCGCGCCGGCCGCCTCGAGCGCTACCTCCCGATCGACCTCAACGAGGGCATGATCCGCCGCAGCGCCGCGGAGCTCGTCGCGCGGCACCCGGGCCTCCGCGTCCACGGGATCGCCGGCGACTTCCTCGACGAGCTCGGCCGCCTGCCGCCGGGGAGGGACCGCCTCGTCGCCTACCTCGGCAGCTCCCTGGGCAACTTCCGGCCCGCGGAGTCGCGCGAGTTCGCCGCCCGGCTCGCGGCCGCGACCCGCCCCGGCGACTCCTTCCTGCTCGGCGTGGACCTCGCGAAGGACCCGGCCGTGCTCGAGGCCGCCTACGACGACGCCGCGGGCGTGACGGCCCGGTTCAACCTCAACATCCTCCTCGCGATGAACCGGATGCTCGGCGGCGACTTCGACCCCGCGGGCTTCCGCCACCGCGCGCTCTACGACCGCGACAACCGCTGGATCGAGATGCGGCTCGTCGCGCTCCGCCCGATGCGCGTGCGGCTGCCGGAGCTGCCGCTGGAGTTCGAGCTCGCCGCGGGCGAGGAGCTCCTCACGGAGATCAGCGCGAAGTACGACCGGCCCGGCGTCGAGGCCCTGCTCTCGGGCGCGGGCTTCGAGCCGCTCGAGTGGTTCACGGACTCCGCGGGCCGCTTCGCCCTCTCCCTCTCGAGGCGCCGGTGAACGCGCTCGCCGCCGACCTGCGCGACGCGCGGCGCCGCACCCTCCAGACGGTCGAGGGGCTCGGCGGGGAGCAGTGGCTCGGGCCGAGGCTGCCGATCGTCAACCCGCTGCGCTGGGAACTCGGCCACCTCGCCTGGTTCCAGGAGAAGTGGCTGCTGCGCCGGGGCGGGCGTCCGTCGATCCTCCCCGGGGCCGACGCGCTCTACGACTCGAGCGCCATCCCCCACGACGTGCGCTGGGACCTCCCGCTGCCGTCGATCCCGCGCACGCTGGACTACCTCGAGGCCGTGCTGCGGCGCGTGCTCGCCGGGCTCGCGCGCAACGACCCCTACTTCGCGCGCCTGGCGCTCTACCACGAGGACATGCACGCGGAGGCCTTCACCTACACGCGGCAGACGCACGGGTGGACGGAGCCACCCGGGGCGGTCGGCGGGAGCCCGCGGGCCGGTCCCTGCCCGGGCGACGTCGAGCTGCCCGGCGGCCGCTACCGGATGGGCGCGCGGCGCGGCCTCCCCTTCGTCTTCGACAACGAGCTCGAGGGCCGGACCGTGACGGTCGCGCCGTTCCGCATGGCGCGCGGCGCGGTGTCGAACGCCGAGTTCGCGGAGTTCGTCGACGCGGGCGGCTACCGAGAGGACCGCTGGTGGTCGCGCGAGGGCCTGGCCTGGCGGCGGACCGTCCGCGGGCCCGCCTACTGGAGCCGGGAGCGCAGCGGCCGCTGGCTCGAGCGCCGCTGGGGGCGCTGGCTCCCGCTGGAGCCGGACCGGGCGGTGATCCACGTCAACGCGCACGAGGCCGACGCCTACTGCCGCTGGGCGGGCCGGCGCCTGCCGACCGAGGCCGAGTGGGAGTACGCGGCGAGCGACGGCGGGAGGCGGCTCTTTCCCTGGGGCGATGCGCCGCCGACGCCCGAGCGGGCGAATCTCGACGCGCGGGCCGGGTGGACGGTCGACGTCAACGCGCACCCGGCGGGCGATTCGGCGCACGGCGTGCGGCAGCTCGTTGGCAACGCCTGGGAGTGGTGC
>CAYXGZ010000017.1:0-5957 GCA_964464755.1 uncultured Planctomycetales bacterium | reverse complement strand
GGATGCCTTCCTCCCGTACCCCGGCTTCCGGCCCGGCCCGTACCGCGAGTATTCCGAGCCCTGGTTCGGCACGCACCGCGTGCTGCGCGGCGGGGCCTGGCCGACGCGGGGCCGCCTGATCCGCTCGTCGTGGAGGAACTTCTACACGCCGGACCGCCGCGACGTGCTCGCGGGCTTCCGCACCTGCGCGCTCCCGGGGAGGCGCCGGTGAGGATCCTCTACTCGGTCCCACCCGGGGCGACGCCGACCTCGGGCAACCTCGTGACGGCCCGGCGCTGGGCCGCGATCGCGCGCGGCCTCGGCCACCGGACGAGCGTGGCCCCGGGCTGGAAGCCCGGGCGCTGGGACCTCGTCGTCGCGCTGCACGCCTGGAAGAGCCGCGACGCGATCGCCCGCGCGGACGCGGCGGGTATCCCGGTCGTGGTCGCGCTCACCGGCACCGATCTCTACCGCGACCTCGGCCGGCGCGCCGGAGCCCGGGACTCGCTCTCGCGGGCCCGGCGCATCATCGCCCTGCATCCCGAGGCGGCCCGGCGGCTCCCCCGGGAGCTGCGGGCCCGGGTCCGGACGATCCGCCAATCCCTGGAGCGCCTGCCGCGGATCCGCCGCGGCGCGCGGAGCACGTTCGACGTCCTCGTGCTGGCCCACCTGCGCCCGGTGAAGGACCCGCTGCTGGCGGCCCGGGCGGCCCGTCTCCTGCCCGCAACGTCGAGGATCCGGGTCCGCCTGCTCGGGCGGGCCTTGATCCCGGCCCTGGCCGCCGCGGCCCGGCGGGAGGCGGCCCGCAATCCCCGCTTCGAGTGGCTGGGCGAGCTCCCCCGCGCCCAGGCGCTGCGCCTCCTGGCGGGCGGCGACCTCCTGGCGCTGACCTCGAGGATGGAGGGCGGCGCGAACGTGATCGGCGAGGCGCTCGTGCACGGCGTGCCGGTCGTCTCGACGCGGATCGACGGCTCCACGGGCCTATTGGGCCGCGGCCACCCGGGGCTCTTCCCGGTCGGCGACGCGGCGGCGCTGGCCCGGCTCCTGCGGCGCGCGGAGTCGGACCCGGCCTGGCTCGAGGGCCTGCGGCGCCGGGGCCGGCGGCTCGCCCGGGCCTTCCGGCCCTCCCTCGAGCGCTCGGCGTGGCGTCGCCTGCTCGCGGAATTCCGTGGTGCAACACGCATCGTCCGCGGCTAACATGGGGGCATGGGACGCGAGCTCCGGCGGCGGCTCGACTCGACGCGCTTCGAGGGCCCGCACCACGAGGCGCTGCTCAACCTGCTGCTCGCGGCGGCCTGGGCGCGGGAGCGCCTCGACGCCGCCCTGGCGCCGCTGGGCCTGACCCCCCCGCAGTTCAACGTGCTGCGCATCCTGCGCGGCGTGCACCCCGGCGGCCACGCGCGGGGCGACATCGCCCGCCGCCTCATCGAGCGCGCCCCCGACGTGACGCGGCTCCTGGACCGCCTCGAGCGGCGGGGCTGGATCGAGCGCTCGCGGGGCGCCGAGGACCGGCGCCGCACGCTGACGCGGATCACGGCCCGGGGGCTCGCGGTCCTGCGGAAGGCGGACCCGGCGATCGCGAGGGTGCGGGTCGAGGTGGCGCGGCGCTGGTCGGCCGCCGACGCGGCGGCCGTGTCGCGGCTGGCCGAGAAGCTCTACGGACCCGGCTAGCGGCTGGCGTACTCCGCTTCCAGCTCCTGCAGCTCCTTCGTCCGCTCCGCGAGCTCGTCCTTCACGTCCCCCAGCTTCCCCGGGTCCTTGTAGATCCCGGGGTCCGCGAACTGGGCGTTGAGCTTCGCGATGCGGTTCTCGCAGGCCACGATGCGGGCCTCGAGGTCCTCGACGGCCAGCTTCGCGAGCTTCGACTTCGGTTTCGAGGGCGCGGGGGCGGCCGGCCTGATCGCGGGCGGGGGGGGGGCCGGGGCGGCGGCGGCGGCGGCCGCGGCGCGGCGCTCGGCGGCCTCGCGCTCCCGGGCCGCGAGGGCCTCCTTGAAGCCGCCGGTCGTGAGCCGCCAGCGGCCGTCCTCGATCCAGAGGATGCGGTCGCAGAGCTTGTCGAGGAAGTAGCGGTCGTGGCTGACGACGACGAGGGTGCCCTCCCAGCTCGCCAGGGCGAGCTCGAGGACCTCGCGGCTGGGCAGGTCGAGGTGGTTCGTGGGCTCGTCGAGCAGCAGCACGTTGTGGCTGCGGAGCAGGAGCCGGGTCAGCATCAGGCGCTTGCGCTCGCCGCCGGAGAGCACGTCGACGGGCTTGTCGGCCTCGTCGCCGCGAAAGAGCATCGCGCCGAGGGTGTTCCGGAGCTGCTGGTCGCTGCGCTGGGGGTCGACGCCGCGGAGGAACGTGAAGGGCGTGAGGCCCTCCCCGTCGAAGCGCTCGTGCTGGTCGAGGGTGCCCGCCTTGGCGCGCTCGTCCCAGAGGACCTCTCCGGAGCTCGCGGCCTGGGCGCCGGTGAGGAGGCGCAGGAGCGAGGTCTTGCCGGCGCCGTTGGGGCCGACGATGCCGAGGGTCTCGCCGCGCTCGAGGATCAAGTCGAGGTTCGAGAAAAGCTCGCGGTCGCCGTAGCGGACGCCGACGCCGCGGAGGTTGAGGACCTTGAGGCCGGGCTTGGCGGCGACGGGGAGGTCGAGCCCGGCGAGGCGGGCCTGCTCCTCGGGGCGGTCGAGGCGGACGACGCGGTCGAGGAGCTTCTGGCGGCCGGCGGCCTGGCGGGCGCGCTGTCCGGCCTTGAAGCGGCGGATGAACTCCTCGGTCTTGGCGAGGGCGTCGCGCTGGGTCTCCCAGGCGCGCTGCTCGCTGCGCTCCTTCTCGGCGCGGAGCTCGCGGGCGCGGGTGTAGGCGGCGGGCCAGGAGCGGAACTTGCCGCCCTCGACCTCCCAGGTCTGGTTGGTGACGTCGTCGAGGAGGGCGCGGTCGTGGGAGACGATGACGGCGGCGGCGCGGCTCTCCTCGAGGGTGCGCTCGAGGAAGAGGATGCCGGCGAGGTCGAGGTGGTTGGTGGGCTCGTCGAGGAGCCAGAGGTCGGGGTCGGTGAGGAGGAGGCGGGCGAGGGCGACGCGGGTGCGCTCGCCGCCGGAGAGGGTGGTGACGGGCTCCTCGTGGCGCTCGCGGGGGAAGCCGACGGCCTCGAGGGCCTGGTCGGCCCGGCGGTCGAGGTCGTAGCCGCCCTGGACCTCGAAGTCGTGCTGGAGCTCGCCGAGGCGGTCGAGGAGGGCGGGGTCGGTGTCGTGCTCGAGGCGGTGGCTGAGGTCGTGGATCTGCTTCTCGAGGGCGGCGAGGCCGGGGGCGGCGTCGAGGACGGCGCTGCGGACGGTGGAACCCTCGGGGAAGGCGGGGTCCTGGTCGAGGGAGGCGATCCGGAGGTTCTTGGCGCGGACGAGCTGGCCGTCGAACTCGTCGTCGAGGCCGAGGAGGATCTTCAGGAGGGAGGTCTTGCCGTGGCCGTTGGGGCCGACGAGTCCGACGCGGGCGCCCTCGGCGAGGACGAAGTCCGCCTCGCGGAAGAGGAGCTTCGTTCCGTGCTGCTTGCCGAGTCCGGCGGCGCTGAAGAGGGGCATGGGGAGGAGCCGTGAGCCTTAAGCCGTGAGCCCTACGCGGAGGTTTGGGGTCCGTCCAGAGGGTGGCGATGAACAATTCCGGCTCGCCCGGGAGGTCCTCCAGGACCTCCTCCGACCCTCCGGCCCCCGAGGATCCTACCTTCGAAGGCTCCCCGTGCACACCCCCTTCTACTCACGCCGGGTCGAACGGCGGAAAGTCGTGGAACTCGGGGAGCGGCCGGGCGGCCTACCCGACGGGTCGACGGTGACCGAGAGGGCTTGGAAGCGCTACCAGGCCTACCTGAACCGGGTCAGCCCCATCGACCGGGCGGACTTCTACGCCCGACTGAGGGAGCGGGGCTTCGGGAGCGTCCGAGCCATGGCCCAGGTCACGGGGGAGGATTGGTCCCGGGTCGCCCGGCTCCTGAAGCTGCTCGAGCTGCCCGGGTCGGTCCTGGGCTATCTCAGGACCCACAAGGACCCCGCGACGGTGGCCGCCTTTAGCGAGCGGAGGCTGCGGGAGTTGCTGGCGCTGGGGGATCCCGCGAGGATCGAGGAGCGGTTCGCGGGCCTACTGGCCGAAGGCGGGCTTACGGAATTGGCGGAGTAATGGGGCTCGGTTACCACGGTGTGGACGCGGGGTGAGACCATCGCCCCTAGTCTGCGGAGGCTGGCGGGGGGCCCAGCATGGGGAGTAGCCAAGATCCCGTTGAGGACCTCCGGACTTCCTCTGGCAGGACGTTCGGGGCCCTCGCAACGCGACGTCGCCATCAGGCTGAACTTGGAGGCCAAGGTACAACCCCGCACTTCGAGCCGACCGCCAGAAGTCGAGAGTATTCCTCTTCATCTGCCGATAGCCAGAGTGCAGATCGAAGCAAGGAGGCCGCATAGTGACCGAGCTGTATGCCTTGAAAATGTCTCAAGTGTGGACGAGCGCGAACGAGGACCTCGCAAAAGAGCGCATCAATCTCACTTGGATCATACCTTCTGCAAGCGGTCGAAATTACGACCACGGCCGCGTCAGAGGGTAGATGCTCCCAATCCGACGTCAGGGCCTCCAGGAACGTAAGACCAGAGTCAATGGGCTGGAAGCGATAGTCAGGCTGAAGTGGTGACTCACCATGATCAGGATCCACGAAGAGCAGTTCCTCGTGACCGGTCATCTCGGCCGTACTTTGGACATCGCTGACGACAACGTAACCCGAGTCCGGATCAGACATGGCTGCGGGCTGCCAGCAACTCTCTCCTGCAAGAGAGCGGAAGGCTAGGCCGCTCTCGGCGTGAACGGGCGCATCACCCAGTGGCCGCTGGCCCGCCGTGGCCACAAGGACTACTACCATGGCACCAGAAACGCCGACCACCGCACGCATCACTTGTCCAATGACCATTACTTCAGCCCCGCTTCCTTCCTGCCATTTTCGACCTGGTCATCCCGTTCCTTCTGGGTTTGCCCGGCCCCTCGCTTCTGCCCCGAAAAATACTTGTCTATCGATGCTCCATATATTCTCGAGACATCACCTTCCATGGCCGAAGGCTTGCTCGAGCTCACGATGCTGCAGTCGAACTTCCCGGCATCCGCGGCCTTCTCGTACTTGAGCGTTTGGTCCCATTCGTAGGTCGCCAGTATTGCGCCATCACAGATCACGCACGTGATGAACTTGTCTGACATCACTCGACGTGCGGCAGCCGTCCCAGCTCCAAGCCGCTGAGACGTATGGGGATAGTCAGTAAACAACCAGATCTTGTCGTAGTCGCCAATATCCTCCAGGGTGACCACGACGGACCTTGGGACTGCAACGCTACCCTTGTCGCCTGCTTGTGGATAGTCTGGCGCAAATGCACTTCCATTGTCCACACGATAGTCGGGGAGATTGACGTCGTCGTTCGAAGTTCGCTTGATCAACTGGACAAAGCTAGCTTCGCCACATCGCTTTGCTTGCTCTTCTCCTCCCCTGGCCTTGAGCCTGCAAACGGCTATGACCCTCACGGTGCCGCACGTTTGCGTTCCTTGCTCATTCCAAGGTGATGGAGTCGTCTTGTCCAAAGCGGAGTTCTTCTCAACAACTACGGACAACGGAGAGTGCGTTTCCTTCGGCTCGTAGAAGAAAATGCAGATGCCGAGCGTGGCAGCCAGATCTAGAATTGGCTTTACGAGCTTGAGTTCGAGTACGTTGGAGAATATCGCGGCACCGGAGAGGGCCTTTACCGTGCCGGTTTCCCCGGTCAACGTTATGTCATTCTGAAACACATGGCGGACGGCGAAGATCTCCTTTGTAGCGACGTCCTGCTTCCGGTAGAGGTGCACATGGTACTTATGGGAGAATTTCAGGGAAGGGGGGACGCATCCCTTTCCCGATGGCTCTTGTGGACTAGAGACGGCCTGAGTTGCTGTGTACCGCGCGGCCCGTTTTGGCGATCCGGCCAGGGAAATCCCCTTACACATCC
>CAYXGZ010000016.1:0-68659 GCA_964464755.1 uncultured Planctomycetales bacterium | reverse complement strand
CCGGCCCCGGCCGCCGCGCCCGCCGCCGCCCCCGCGGCCGACGGGTCCTCCGGCGTCGTCGGCGTCGAGGCCCCCACGGGCGAGAAGGGCGTCGTCGACAAGGTCTGGGTCATCCCCGGCTGCATCGTCTGCGACCTCTGCGAGGACACCGCCCCCGAGGTCTTCCACGTCACCGAGACGACCAGCCTCGTCCAGCTCGAGGGCCGGTCCAAGTGGGGCGAGTGGTCCGACCGGATCATCGACGCCGCGGTCGGCTGCCCCGTCAACGTGATCAAGTACGAGCTGAAGAAATAGCGTGCCGTACCACATCAACGAGTGGTGCATCGGCTGCACCATCTGCGCCAAGAAGTGCCCCGTCCCCTGCATCTGGGGCGGCGAGCCGGGCCACCTCGCGAAGGCCAAGGAACTGCACATCATCCAGCCGGCCGTCTGCATCGACTGCGGCGCCTGCGCCTCGTACTGCCCGGTCGACTGCATCCAGAACGAGTCCGGGGTCATCGAGAAGAAGATCGACACGAAGAAGCGCCCGATCGCCGTCGTCCGCGAGGAGAACTGCACGGGCTGCGAGTGGTGCGTCGACGTCTGCCCTTTCGACTGCCTCGAGATGGTGACGCCCGAGAACCCCGGCGAGTTCTTCAAGGTCGCGCGCAACGTCCGCGCCAAGGACTGCGTCGGCTGCAAGCTCTGCGAGGAGGCCTGCGTCCAGAAGGACGCGGTCGTCATCCTCTGGCCCGACGGCTCGTACGCCGAGGACATCGGCGTCGCCGTGCGGCCCACCTACCAGTCCCCCCACGAGTCCGAGGTCGTCTTCGGGCTCAAGCCCGGGACGGCCAACCCGCCCGGCGCCCCGTAGTCCGTGCCCTGGCTCGGGTGGTCCGAGGAGGCCTTCCGCCGTTCCCGCGAGCTCGACCGCTGCATCGTCCTCGCCGTGCAGTCCGCCGGCTCCCGCTGGTCGCCCCGCCTCGAGAAGGACTCGCTCGCCGACCCCGACGTCGTGAAGCTGCTCGAGGACTACGTCCCGGTGCGCGTGGACGCCGACCTGCGGCCCGACGTCGCGGACCGCTACGCGCCCGGGGCCGTGCCGGCCGTCGCGTTCCTCGATCCCGCGGGCCGGCTGCTCTACGCGACGGGATTCCTCGACGCGGGCGAGCTGCGGCCGCTGCTCGTGCAGCTGAAGGCCGGGTACGCCTCGACTCGGGGGGCGCTCGACGCCGAGATCCGCCGCCGCGACGAGCTGGTCGCCCAGGTCCTCCGCGGGCGCTACCCGGGGAAGGGGATCGCCCCGGGCGAACTGCGGAAGCGGACGCTGGCGGGCGTGCTCGAGGTGCACGACGCCGCGAACGGGGGTTTCGGGGCCGGATCGAAGACGCCGAACGTCGCGTCGCTGCGGGTGCTGCTCGCCGCGGAGGGCGACGCGGCGGCGCGGGAGGCCCTGGAGCGGACGCTGGGGGCGCTGGCGGCGAAGCCGGTCCGCGACGCGGTCGACGGGGGCTGGTACAGCGGGACCTTCGACCCGCGCTGGAGCGAGCCGAGCTGGGAGAAGCCGCTCGAGGGGACGGCGGAGCTCGCGGCGCTGTTCCTGGAGGCGGGGGAGCGGCGGGGCGTCGCGGCCTGGACGGAGGCGGGGCGGGACGCGCTGCGCTGGCTCTTCGGGCGGATGTGGGACGAGGAGCGCGGCGTCTTCCTCGGGGCGGAGCACTCGGACGAGAACTACTACCGGCGGCCCGCGGGCTCGCGGGGCGCGCCGCCGGAGCTGGACCGGCGGGTCTTCGCGGACCGCTCGGCGCGGGCGGTCTCGTGCGGCTTCGCCGCGTCGCGGGCGCTGGGCGACCGGTCGTACGCGGAGAAGTCGCTGAGGGCGCTGCACGGGCTGCTCGAGACGCACCGGGAGGCGGACGGGTCGGTCCGGCACGCGGAGGGCGGGGCGACGGGGCTGCTGCGCGACGCGTCGGCGCTGGGGCACGCGCTCTTGGACGCGACGGAGTTCACGTCGGACCCGCGCTACCGGGCCGAGGCGGAGCGGATCGCGGAGCGGATCGTGCCGGGCTGGTACTCGGCGGAGGAGCGGGGGCTGCTGGACCGGCGGCCGGGCGTGGACGAGCTGGGCGAGCTGTCGAGGAAGCTGACGCACCCCTCGCAGTCGGGCGAGGCGCTGCGGCTGCTGGCGCGGGTGGGGGCGGAGCCGCTGCGGCAGGACGCGCGCGCGGTCTTCGCGGGCCTGCCGGACTTCACGCCCGACTACGGCTGCTACACGGCCGAGCTCGCCCTGGCGGCGGCGGAGCTGGAGAGCTAGCGGGGCGGCCTCTGGTCATCCAGGGGTTACACTTCCCTAGGCGATGCGCGAACTACCGGTCGGCCAATTCCAAGCCCTCTGGCAGCCTGTCTGGTACTGCGATGACATGCCGTTGGCTGTCGGCCAGGTCACGACGGTGTCCCTCAGGCCACCCGCCCATGATGGTGAGCCCTGGGTGTACGTCACTCGCCCGAAGAACCAACATGACTGTGCGGAGTTCCTCCACGTGCATGTGCGTGTGGAGGGGATTCGCTCGCCCGTCCTGGGATCGATGAGGGAGCTGGTCACCGGACTGAACTACCTCTTCACGCTCGCAGATGGGCGCCGGTTGTCCGTGGACTCGGAGCAGGAGGTGGGGACCTGCTTGGAGCTCCCGGAGAATCGAGATTGGCGCCTGATGGTCGACTTGACCCGGCTACCGCATTCCTACGTCGATCTTCTGGATGCGGCTCATCGAGATCCGATGGGGATGGAAGTGTCGGAGTGGGATGTGCTTTCCAAGGGCCTGTTCGGAGATGTCTCCGGAGTCGATGGAAGATTCTTGGACTGCATCATCAAGAGGTCGAAGATCGATCTGACGCAATCGCTGGTCTGCGAACTCGATTCGCCCAAAGAGGAACGAAGGAAACGCGCCATGGAGCTCGCCGAGGAGTGGCGCTGTGCGACGGAGCCGATCCGCAACGCGTTGCTTTCAATCCTGGCGCTTGGTGGAAGCAGCTTGGGATGCCGCGCGGCCGGCGCAATGTTGGCCCTCTTTCCTGAGACGGCTGGCCAGGTTACTCAAATCGCAGGCTCTTGGGGTCGGGTGGACCGCGCGAGATTCGTGGAGTACTTGATCTTCTTCAAGGAGAAGGGCGCTCGCGCATTGGAGATGTTGGCAGCCGACCCAGATCCAGAGATCCGTGCACGGATCCGGGACGGATTGGGCATCGCCTGACGAGCTAGGGTCCCAACACGGTCGAGCTTGCCCTGGCGGCGGCGGAGCTGGACCGGCAGCCGGGCGCTCCTGCCTTGGGCTCCCCAACGCTCAGCTCTTCGAAGCTCCGGCTTCAGCCTTCCTGTCCACTTCGCAGTATTTCTCGAAAGGTGCCGGCCTTCCCTCCGAGTAGCACACCCGGCCATTCGTGATCGTCACCTTGCGATGTGCAGCGCCCATTCGTCGCACCACGTCGTCAATGGCATAGCCCAAGTACATCGCC
Source organism: uncultured Planctomycetales bacterium (assembly GCA_964464755.1). Taxonomy (GTDB): domain Bacteria; phylum Planctomycetota; class MHYJ01; order MHYJ01; family JACPRB01; genus CAYXGZ01. Next base: position 65,167 of record CAYXGZ010000016.1, on the reverse strand, counting down.
TTGAGCGACCTGGCCCTGGAAATGGGAGAGCTATCCTCCGCGGTGAAGCGGCAGGCTCCGGAGCTGAATGTCCTGAGCTGACGGCATCTCGCCATGAATGACCAAGAATGGATGTTCCTCTGGCACATCAGCCAGAGATACTCCAGCCGGCTGTTGTCGCCAATGGTGCTCAAATCAAGTCGATTACACGCGTCAATCGTGAGTTGCCGAGGAAAGATCCCAGCAACACTCGCCAGATGGTGGCAACCCCCAAAGTGACAGCTGATGAGGCGTCCGAATCGAAGTCCCCTGGCGCGCTGGATGCGCCCGCCGAACAGTCTCAGGTGATCCAGCCTCATTGAGGAGAGGCGCTGCAGGTCGCTGTCCTTCCAGCTGCGAATGGTGAGGTTTCGGAGTGCCCCACATCGTGCCACCTGGTCCATCTGGCGCTCGGACGAGATCCTGACGTCAAGGGCGCCCAAGTCGAGCTGTTCGAGGAAGGACAGGTCGAGCTTCTTGGCCGGAGCGGTATCGACCGTCAATCTGACGAAATGCCTCTTGGCGGGGAGATCCCCAAGATGCCCAAGCTGACGACCCTCGAGCAGCAGGGTGCGTACCCCCGGGAGGTGGTGAACAACCCAAGGAGATCTCAGCCTCGATCCATAGGTGACATGAATGTGCTGGATACCGCGGCGTGCGGGCTGACGCGCCAGCCAAGCCCCAAGCTCGGACTCGTCAATTGGGCGACCGCTCGAGTTCACGAAACGGACTGCATTTACGCCAGGCGGAATATCCGGTCTCCCGGCCTCGCCCTCGTCAACGTCGCAGACTACGGGTCCGTCCATGTTGGCGCTCGGGAGCGTGCATCAGAACTAGGATGCGCCTGATCGAAGGTCCCTCCAGGCCGCGTTTCGAGGCCGGGGTGGCGCTGGAGCCGGCCAGGACTACGGCGCCTGCGTCATGGGACCAAGGTCTTCGCCCCGGAGTATATCCCGTCTCGGGTAGACGGCGGAGCTGGAGAGCTAGCGCACCACGGACGACTTGCAGCGCTCGTAGTCGACGCCCACGAGGGACTTCAGCGAGGGGTCGAGCTCGAAGGCCTTCTCGTACTCCGCGACGGCCGTCTCGAAGCGGCCCGACGACTGCAGCGCCTGCGCGTAGGTCGCGTGCGTGATCCCCAGGGTCGGCGCCAGCCGCACCGACTCCGCCAGGTCCGCCAGCGCGGGCTCCAGCTCCGCGGCCTCCCGCCGCCGCAGCGCGCGCTGGATCCGCAGGTCGCCCCGCGACAGCAGCGCCGAGTAGTCGCCCGGCGAGAGCCGCACGGCCACGTCGAACGAGGCCAGCGCCGCGTCCTCCGCCTCGGGATCCGGCGCCCCCGTCTTGTTCCCGATCATCGCCTTCATCGTCAGGAACTTCCCCCGCATCCAGTGCGCCCGCGCGTAGCTCGGCTTCAGGCGCAGCACCACGTCGAGGTCCTCCAGCCCGGCCCCGATCGCCTCGAGCTTGCGCGGCGGGTCGGCGAGCAGCTGCGCCCGCGCGTGCTGCTGGTCCGCCCGGTCGTAGCGCGCCGACCAGGAGTCCGGCGAGCCCGCCACGATCGCGTCGAGGTCCCGCAGCGCCGCCGCGAGGTCCCGCTCCGGATCGCCCAGCCCGGCCTGCGCGGACAGCGAGCGCGCCGACGAGCGCGAGTGCAGCGCCAGCACGAGGTGGGGCAGCCCCTCCACCGCCGCGTCCGCGTCCCGGATCGCCGCCGCGACGTCCTCGGCCGCCGAGCGCCCGAGCCGGAAGTGCCGCCAGAAGCCGCGCGAGTAGTGGAAGTACGAGCGGTACCCGAGGTAGAGCGGATCCCCGGGCGCCAGCTGCAGCAGCCGCTCGAAGGCCGTCGCCGCCTCGGCGAACGCCCCCGACGGGTCCTTCGCCTCGGAGACCAGCCGCCGCGCCGACTCGGTCCACAGCAGCCCGCGGACCAGCCAGCCCGGCCCCCAGCTCGGCGAGATCTGCTCGATCTGCGCGACGAGCGACAGCCCGTCCTGGTAGCCCGCCAGCGAGGTCCCCGAGCGGCTCAGCGTCCACGCCGCGTCGAAGAGGACCTGCTTGTCGCAGCGCTTGATCGCCAGCGCGGCCTCGTAGGCCGCCAGCGCCTCGCGGCTCCTCCCGTCCTGGCTCCAGCTGTCGCCGCGCAGCTTCTCCACGTCGGCCTTCAGCACCGGCGGGGCGTCGCGCTCCCCCGCGGCCCGGTCGCAGGCCGCCCGGCAGGCCTCGCCGTCGCCCGCCGCGAACGCGGCCAGCGCCTTGAGCAGGGCCTCCTGCGCCGCGCCCGCCGAGCCGCCCGCCCGGGCCAGGTCCGCCCGCGCGGCCTCGAGCAGCGCCCGCCGCCGCTCGTGCCCGCCCTTCTCCGTGAACACGTCGCTCCGGTACGCGGGCTGGCCCAGCACCGCGAAGCGCGCCAGCGCCCGCGCCAGGTGGTGGCGCCCCGTGGCCCGTTCCGCGAGCCGCGCGATCCCCTCGTCGATGGAGCGCAGCGCCGCGTCGTGCCGCCCCAGCTTCGACTGGACCTTGCCGACGGCCACGAGCGCCTCGTGCGCGCCCGGGTTGTCCCGGTACGTCGTCTCGAGGAGCCTCAAGGTCCCCTCGAGCTCCTCCTCCTCGCGGTCCAGCGGCCGCGGCGGCCCCATCTGCGCGTACTCGTACTTCTCCACGGCCCGGTCCGCGAGGTCCTCGATCTTGCGGATCGAGTCCGCCAGCCGCCGCTCCAGGTCCGCCTCGCGGTTCCGGCTCGAGACCCGGACCGCCACGGCGACGCCCATCGCCAGGATCGCCACGCCCGCGATGGCCAGCGCGGCCTTGTGGCGCGACGCCTTCCGGCCCACCCGCGCGATCGGCGACGGCGGCCGGGCCAGGATCGGCTCGCCCTCCGCCCGGCGCCGCAGGTCCGCCGCCAGCGCGGCCGCGTCGGAGTACCGGTCGGCCGGCGCCAGCGACATCGCCTTCAGGGCGATCGCCTGGAGGTCCGGGTCGGCGTCCTTGCGGAACGTCGACGGGGCCGGCGGGTCGCCCTCGAGCGCGCGCCGGCAGAGCTCGACGAACGTGTCGCCGTCGTACGGCAGCCGGCCCGCCACGAGCTCGTAGAGCACCACGCCCAGCGCGTAGACGTCGGTCCGCGGCCCGACCTGCGCGGCCTGTCCGGTCATCTGCTCCGGGGCCATGTAGAGCGGCGTGCCCATGACCTCGTTGGACTTCGTCAGGCGCACCGAGGCCTGGTCGAGCCGGGCCAGGCCGAAGTCGCTCACGCGCGGCCGGCCCTCGGCGTCCACGAGGATGTTCTCGGGCTTGAGGTCGCGGTGCACGACGCCCGCCCGGTGGGCCTCGTGGAGCGCGTCGGCGACGTCCGCGAGCAGCGCCGCCGTCTTCTCCGGGGGCCAGCCCGACTTCCCGACGGCCTTGCGCAGCGTCGAGCCCTCGACGAGGTCCATGACGAGGTAGGGCAGCCCGTCGTCCTCGCCGACCTCGTGCACGGTGACGATGTTCGGGTGCCGCAGCTTCGCGGCCGCCTGGGCCTCGCGGCGCAGGCGCGCGGCCCCGCTGCCCTCGCGGTCGTCCGACTTCAGCACCTTGATCGCGACGGGCCGCTTCAGGTCCGGGTCCATGCCGCGGTACACGATGCCCATGCCGCCGCGGGCGAGCTCCGACTCGACGAGGTAGCGGCCGATCTTCCGCGGGGTGGGGCGCGCCTCCTCGACGTGGCGCAGGACGTCGACGTACTGGTCCGTGGTGATCCAGCCCTTCTTGAGCAGGATCTGCCCGAGGTTGAGGCCGGGGGTCCGCTGCTTCTCCTCGAGGGCCGACTGGACCTGCTCGGGCGTGGCCGCGCCGGAGCGGAGCAGCTGCTCGGCGAAGACGAGGTCGCCCGCCTCGGCGACGCCCTTGCGGAGCTTGTCGAAGTTCATGAGCCGAAGAGCTCCCGCAGCTCCTCCGCGGCCTCGCGGTCGCTGATCGAGTACTCGGCGACGAGGCGCCGGAGGATGGTCCTCAGCGACTTGCGGGCGTGGTCGGCCCGCGATTTCACGACCTGGGGCTCCACGCCGAACTCCTTCGCGAGCTCCGCGTAGCTCGGGCGGCCCGCGGGGTCGTCGTCGACGTCGAGCCGGCGGAAGACCTCCCATCCGATCTTGTCGCCGGCGGATTCGAGGGCGCGCTGCAGCTCGGGCACCGCGGTCCGCAGCAGCGTGCGGACCCATTCCTCGTCGAAGGCGGCCTCCGGAGTCCCCGCGGCGGGCAGGTCCGGGGGGAACGCGAGCCCGTCGAGGGAGAAGGGCGCCTTGCCCCCGCCGCGCTTGGCGGCCTCCTCGGTCTTGCGGACGTCGAGCAAGTGGTTGCGCAGGCAGGCCCGGACGTAGGTGCGGAAGCGGCCCTTGGCCGGGTCCACCTCGCGGAGGAAGTCGGTCTCGAGGAGGCGGAGGAAGAAGGCCTGGGTGAGGTCGCGGGCGTCCTCGTCGGTCTTCGCCCAGCCGAGGCGGATGTAGGCGTGCACCGGGGTCCAATAGGCGCGGAACAGGTTCTCGAGATGCGCCTTCCGCTCCCGGCCGTCCCGGGCGGCGATCACGGAGGACCACCTCGTCGAGGGGAAGGACTCCACGCCGTGGATTCTACGATCCCGGCGGCCGGTTGCGTCGAGGGTATAATCGCCCGCGATGTCCGAGACCCTGGCCGGGCCGAGTCCCGAGGACCTGGAAGCGACGCTGCTCCGGAAGGCCGTGGAGCGCGGCTGGCTCACGCCCGAACAGGTCCAGGAGGCGACCCTGGCGCGCCTCGAGGCCCCGGAGAAGACGCTGCTCTCCCACGTGCCGCTGACGGACGAGCAGCGGACGCAGCTGGCGGCGGAGCTGCCCGAGTCGGACCGGCAGACGCTCCGGGCCCCGTCGACGCCGGCCACCGCCCCGACCCGGCCCGGGACGCCGCCCGAGGTCGCCGAGGCGCTGCAGGATCCGACCCGCCGCGTCGGCCGCTACCAGGTCGTCAAGCACCTCAAGAGCGGCGGGATGGGCATGGTCTTCAAGGCCTGGGACCCCGAGCTCTCGCGCTGGGCCGCCCTCAAGGTGATGAAGGTCCAGGGCGACGCCACGGCGACCGCCTACTTCGACCGCGAGGCGCGCCTGGCGGCGAGCCTGGCGCACCCGAACATCGCGGCCATCTACGAGGTCGGCCGGCACGAGGGGATGCCCTTCATCGCGATGCAGTTCGTGGACGGCCCGAACCTCGCGGAGGCGCGCAAGGACCTCCCGCGGGAGCGCATCGTCCAGCTGATCCGCGACGTGGCGCTCGCCGTCCACGCGGCGCACCAGGCGGGCATCGTCCACCGGGACCTCAAGCCCGCCAACCTGATGATCGACAGCCAGGGCCGCGTCTACGTCATGGACTTCGGCCTGGCCAAGCAGGCCGACCTGACCGGGATGACGTCGGCCCAGCTCTCCGTGTCGGGCACGGTGCTGGGCACGCCCGCGTACATGCCGCCGGAGCAGGCCCGGGGCGACATCAAGTCGGTCGACGCGCTCAGCGACGTCTACAGCCTCGGGGCGACCCTCTACGACCTGTTCTGCTTCCGGCCTCCCTTCAAGAGCGACAGCCCGGCCGAGGTCCTGGTCCAGGTCCTCAACGAGGAGCCCGTCCCTCCCGAGAAGCTGTCGCCGGGCCTTCCCGAGGACCTCGCGACGATCACGATGAAGTGCCTCGAGAAGGACAAGTCCCGGCGCTACGCCTCGGCGAAGGAGCTCGCCGACGACCTCGACCGGTTCGCGCGGGGCGAGGCGATCCTCGCCCATCCGCCCAGCGCGATGTACCGCCTGCGCAAGCGGGTCGGCCGGAACCCGGCCGCGTACGCCTCCGCCGCCGCCCTCGCGCTCCTCGTCCTCGGCCTGCTCGGGTATTTCCTCGGCCCGTCCTGGGTCTCCGTGGTCGCGCCCGACGGGAGCGAATCCGTCCGCTCCTGCTGGCCCGCGGGCGAGCACGAGCTCCGCGCGGAATGGGGCGAGCATGACGCCGCCTCCTCGAAGGTGAACACGCGCCCCTGGCGGACGACCCGCTGGACGCCCGCCTGGGTGAAGAGCGACGGGTTCCTCGCGGTCGAGACCACGCCCCCCGGGGCCGAGGTCGTGGTCGTCGTCAACGGGACGCCCCGGCCCCCGGAGCGCGCGAACGGCGCGCCGATCCGCGTCCCCAAGGGGACGCACGAGGTCCGGCTCCGCAGCCCCGATCACGAGGAGGTCTCGGCGGCCGTCTTCGTCCCGCCCGGCGGCACGGCCCAGCTCGTGCGGTCGCTGGTCCACGACATGGGCCACCTCTCCGTCGAGTCGGCCCCGGAGGGGGTCAGCCTCCGCGTCGCGGGGACGATCGTCTCGCTTCCCGTGGAGCGGCTCCGCCTGCCGACGGGCCGGCACGTCCTGAAGTTCGAGAAGGACAACCATTTCGCCAGGACCACGGAGGTGGTCATCCGCAAGGAGACCCCGGCCAAGGTCCTCATCCCGCCGCCGCCCGACGGGAGCGGGGTGATCTGGCGTCGCGACCCCGGGGTCACGCACGTCTACGCCTCGCTGAACCGGATGGAGACCTGGTCGAGGGAGACGACGCCGTTCCCCGTCCAGCGGCTGCTCGTGGCGGATCTGGACGAGGACGGCGTGGACGACGCCGTGGCCGTGGACTCCTGGAAATCGATCCACGCCCTGTCCGGCCGCGACGGGACGCTGCTGTGGTCCCGGGAGTGGCCGTTGGATCCGGCCCGGATCCTCCTGGACAAGGCGGCTGAACCCCGCATGGCGGGCCTCCTGGCGGACCTGGACAAGGACGCGGTTCCCGACGTGGTCGTCGCCACGGCGGAGGGGTGGGTGCGCGTGCTCTCGGGCCGGCACGGCGCCACGATCTGGGAGCTCAAGCCCGGCGGAACCCGGATCGGGACTCCGGCGGTCGCGGACGTCGACGGGGACCGGGTTCCCGACGTGGTCGTGTCCTCCGACGACGGGAAGGTCCGGGCCCTGTCGGGGCGGGGAGGGGCCCTGCTCTGGGAGGGGCCGCCCGATCTCGGGGCCGCGGACGCCGTGTCGCTCGGCGACCTGAACGGGGACGAGGTGCCCGATGCAACGTACGGAACCCGGGACGGCCGCGTGATCGCGCTGTCCGGCCGGAACGGGAAGCTCCTCTGGTCGGCCTCCATCCCGGGGATCGCCTGCGCGGCGCCCGCCCTGGCCGATCTCGACGGAGACCGCCTCGCCGAGGTGATCGTGGGCGCGATGTCCGGCCACGTGGTCGCCCTGTCGGGGATCGACGGCCACCAGGTCTGGATCTTCCGGACCGAGGGGGTCGTCCGCTCGACCCCGGCCACCGCCTATCTCGACGGGGATCCGGTGCCCGACGTGGTCGTCGGGTCCGGGGACGGCGGCGTCTACGCGGCGTCCGGCCGGGACGGGACGTGGATCTGGGTCCGCGAGTTGCCGGGTCCCATCCGCGAGTCGCCCGCGGCGGCGGATCTCGACGGCGACGGCCTTCACGACATCGTCGTCCCCGCCGCGGACGGCTCGCTGCGCGCCCTGTCCGGCGAGGACGGCGGGGTGCTCTGGGTCTTCCGTCCGGAGGATCCGGTGTGCACGTCGGCGGCGCTGGCCGACCTCGATGGCGACGGGCGGCCGGACGGCGTCGTGGGAACGCGGAGCGGGAAGATCCACGCCTTTCTCGGCCGCGACTCGGCCGTCACGTGGTACCGGTCGCGCGAGGCGGACCAGCACCTCGTGCCGCCGGCGGCGGAGCTGGACGGGGACGGGGTCGCGGACCTCCTGGTCCCCTCGGCCGACTGGAAACTGACGGCGTTCTCGGGCGCGTCCGGCGCGATCCTGTGGATCTACCAGTCGGCCGGCAGCATCCAGGGCGTCGAGACCACCGCGGACCTCGACCGGGACGGCACGCCCGACGTCCTCGTGCATCTCGTCGTCGGCGACACGCAGGCGCTCTCCGGGACGTCGGGCGAGAGGCTGTGGACCGCGGGAGCATGGCGCCCCTACCCCCGCGAGGCGGCCGTGGACCGGGACGGGGACGGGATCCCCGACTTCCTCGCGGCGGGGGAGCCCGGGGTCGAGGGGATCTCGGGGGCGAGCGGTCGGAGGTTCCCCCTCGTGGAATGCGGGGAGGCGATCCGGGCGGTGCTCGGGGCGGCGGTCAAGGGCGGCTTCCTCGTCCTGTCCTACAACGGCGCCGCGGTGCTCCTCCTCGACGGAACCAATGGTCGGGCGCTGTGGCGGAAGGACCTGCCGGCCCGCATCCAGGCGGGCCGGGCCTGGGAGCTTGACCTCGACGGCGACGGGACGGCCGACTGGCTCGTCGCGGGATCGAACGGCTCCCTGCAGGCGTACTCGGGGGTCGAGGGGCGGCTCCTCTGGGGGAGGGGCGGGTCCAAGGAGGAGGTCGACGTGCCGTGGGTCGAGGTGGCGGATCTCGACCGGGACGGGAAGCCCGACGTGATCGTGCTTTCCCGCTCGATGGGCCCCTTCGCCCTGCGAGGCGTGGACGGGCGGGAGCTCTGGAGCCTGAAGGTCGATTCCAGCACCACGGTCCCCGTCGTGAGGGACCTCGAAGGGAAGGGCGTTCCGGGCGTCCTGCTCGGCAACGGGAGCGGATTCACGATCGGGTACAGCGGGACCTCCGCGAGCCCGGTGCTCTGGCTGCCCAGGACCGGGCTGCTCGCCATCCATGGCAGGCAGGCCTTGTTTCGCAGCAACCAGAAGCTCTCGGTCGAGGAGTTCCGCGTTCCCCAGATCGCGCTGGGCTTCCTCGTGAAGGCGGGTCTCTGGGGGGCCGTGGAGAGCCGCATCATCAACGAGCGGTCGGTCGGCGAACCGGACTCGGCGCAGAAGCGGTACTGGTCCGGGGTCGCCAGCCTCAGGCGCCGGAGCGCCGAGGGCGCGGCCTCGGAGTTCGCCGCCGCCCGGAAGCTCGGCCTGGACTCCCCGGAGCTTCGGGCGGACGAGGTGGAGGCGGCGCTGATCGCGCGCCGGCCGCTTCCCTCGCTGGACCTGCCGCCGGCGGCGGTCGCCCGGCTCCTGGACGGGCACCTGCCCCCGGAGGACCTCCTGAAACTGGCCGACGCCGCCTCCCGGGGGGACTCGCTCGGGGAGCTGATCCTGTCCTTCCGCGGCGAGGCCGCGCTGGCCCGGCTTCCCGCGCGCGATTCGAGCAGTTCCGACTCGCACCTGTGGAGGGGGCTCGCCTGGTACGGGACTCCCGACGCGACCAAGGCCCGGGCGGAACTGGACCGGGCCACCCGGCTCTTTCCGTACGACCGGGTCGTCCGGGACCTCGCCGGGCGCCTGGCCGGCTGGAAGGGGGAGCATCCGCTCTTCGGGAAGGTCGACGAGGCCCTGGCCAAGCGCGACTTCGCCGGGGCGGAAAGCGAGTGCGGACGCCTGATCACCCAGGCCCCGGGTCTCGTGGCGGCGTACGGACGGCGGGCCCAGGCCCGGTTCCGGGCCGGGAACGACGCGGGGGCCCTGGAGGATTGCGGGGCGTTCATCGCCCGGGGCGGCATCGACGCCCGGGTGCTCCTGCTCCGGGGCCGCCTGCTGCTGGGCAAGGGGCAACCCGACGACGCGCTCCGGGACCTGGACCGGGCGGTGGAACTGGACCCGGAGAACGAACAGCCCTGGTACTGGCGGGGCCGGGCCCGGCACCAGAAGAAGGACTACGTGGGGGCCGTCGCCGACTACACCCGAGGGCTCCAGCTGGCCCCCAAGGACACGGGCCTGTACCAGGCCCGGGCGGATTCCCACCGCCTCGGCGGCAACCGGGAGGCCGCCCTGGCGGACTTCGGCCGCGTCCTGGAACTGGACCCCAAGTACTCCGCCGCCTGGAACAACCGGGCGATCGTCCGTTCCGAAACCGGGGACCACGCGGGGGCCGTCGCCGACTACACCAAGGCGATCGAGTGCTCCGGGGGGAAGTGGGCGGTGCAGTACGGGAACCGGGCGGACTCCCGCTACGCGTTGAAGGACTACCGCGGCGCCGCCGAGGACTACTCGAAAGCGCTGGAAATCGACCCGTCCCACACCGAGTACTGGAACGACCGGGGGCGGTGCCGGGAGGAGCTCGGGGATCTCCCCGGCGCCGAGGCGGACTATTCGAAGGCGATCGAGGTCTCGAAGGGCCGGTACCCGGTCCAGTACTCGAACCGGGGCCGGGTCCGCCGGGTCCGGAAGAACCTGGAGGGCGCGCTGGCGGACTTCGACAAGGCGCTCGAACTCTCCAAGTCCCGGCCCGAGACGTGGAACGAGCGCGGGCTCGTCCGGTTCCAGCAGGGGGAGTTCGCGAAGGCCGCCGAGGACTTCGGGCGGGCCATCGATCTCGCACCCGCCAACGCGACTTACTGGGGGAACCGCGCCCAATCGAGGTACGAGGCGAACCAGTTCGCCGGGGCGGTCGAGGACTTCGCGCGGGCGATCGAGCTCCAGCCGGCCGTCCCCCGGCATCGGCTCGGCCGGGGCTGGGCCCGGGTCAACCTCGGGGAGTATCCCGCCGCCGCCGAGGACGCCGACGCGGTGCTGAAGGCGGATCCCGGGCTGGCCGAGGCGTACTTCCTCCGCGGCGTCGTCCGCAGGCTCCAGGAGCGCTGGGACGAGGCGATCGCCGACCTGGACGCCTCGATCAAGATCGACGACCAGGTCGCCGGGGCCTTCAACAACCGGGGCCTGGCGAAGCACGGCAAGGGGGATCCGGCCGGCGCCCTCCCCGACATGGACCGGGCCCTGGCCCTGGTCCCGGAGGCGCCGGTGTTCCTCAAGAATCGGGGAGTCGTGAAGAAGCAGCTCGGCGACCTCGAGGGCGCGAAGGCCGACCTGGACCGCTCGCTCGACCTGGACGCCGCTCCCGGGGACACCTGGTACCAGCGGGCGGAACTCCAGGTGCTCCGGGGCGATCCCCGGGCCGCGATCGAGGACTACTCGAAGGCCGTCGACCGGCTGCCGAAGGCCCCGCTCCCGCTCTGCCGGCGCGGCGCGGCCCGGGCGGCCGCCGGGGATTTCGACGGAGCCATCGCGGACCTCACCCGGGGGCTCGAGCTGGCCTCGTCCGACTGGGCGCAGCGGGGGAAGTTCGAGGCCGACCTCGAGAAGTACAAGGCGGAACGCAGGAAGCGGGAGGCGAAATGAGGACCTGGATGCTCGCGGGGCTGCTCGGGCTGGCCTTCCCGCCGGGCCCGGAATTGACCGGAGGCAAGATCCTCTGGAGGGACGGGGCGGAGTACGAGGCCGCGCTGGCCGAGGCCAGGGAGCGCGGGCTTCCGACGATCCTGTACTTCAAGGCGGACTACTGCGCCCCCAGCCGCGTGCTGGGGAACCGGCTCTGGTCCGTGGACCGGGTGGTCGAGGCCGCGCACCGGATGATGCGGATCCGCATCGACATCACCCGCCTCCCGGAACTGGCCACGACCTGGAAGATCCAGGGCACGCCGACCATCGTCCTGCTCGACGCCAACGGGCAGGTGGTGGAGCAGACCTACGTCGGCCTCAACGGCGTCTCCGCCCTCCTCGAGGACAAGCTCATCACGATCTCGAGGCGGCTCTCCCGCGCTCCGTCCTGGGCCCGGGACATCGCGGAGGCCCGGGCGCAGGGCCGCCCGGTCGTCGCGTTCTGGACCGACGGCCGCCCCGGCTCCGACGAGGTGGAGCAGCTCTTCTCGCGGCGCGAGCTGGACGCCGTCCGGGGCCGCCTGTCCTGGGTCCGGCTCAAGGTCGTCAAGAAGGGGAACGCGGAGGCGGCCGCCCAGGGAGTGACGGCGGGCCCGGCCCTGCGGATCCTGGATCCGAAGGACGGGAAGCCCACGTCGAGGCTCGACGGGGCCGTCACCGTGGAGCAGGTCCGGGCCGCCCTGGAATCGGCGCTCGGCCCGGCGAAATGATCAGTCCTTGATGACCACGTAGGGGTGATCCCGCTTCCGGGTCACCCGGATCCGGCGGATCGCGTCGCCCCGGTCCAGCAGGTCCACGACCTCCATCCCGCGGATCACCCGGCCGAAGACCAGGAACTTGCCGTCGCACCAGGGCAGGGGGCGGTGGGCGATGTAGAACTGGCTGCCGGTGGAGTTCGGATCGAGGGACCGGGCCATCGCGATCGATCCCCGGAAGTGCCGGCGGGGCGTCCCGCGGAGTTCGTCCTTGATGCGGTACCCGGCCCCGCCCTGCCCGGTGCCGAGCGGACAGCCGCCCTGGATCATGAAGTCCGCGATCCGCCGGTGAAACAACAGGCCCACGTAGAAGCCGGACTCCGCCAGCGTGACGAAGTTGGCGACGGTGTTGGGGTAGCTGTCCTCGAACATCTCGATCTCGATCTCGCCCTTGACGGTCTCGATCACGGCGAGCGGCGGGGGCGGGGAGGAGTGCTTGGACAGGAGTTCCAGTTCCTCCTTCCAGTTCGCGGCCGCCTGGCGGGCGTTCCCGGCCGAGGGCAGGGATGAGGTGCGGGGCCACGGCGCCGCGCCCTGGTCCAGGGCCTCCGCGATCCCGTCGAAGTCGTTCAGGCAGTACCGGCAGGCCGCATCGAGCCGGGCGGCGTCCGGACCCTCCAGGCCCGCCAGCAGCTTCCGCGCCTCGGCGTAGCGGCCCTCCATCCGCAGGTAGTTGGCCTTGCGGAGCCGGTACGGCGGATGGTCCGGGCGACGGACGGCGAGATCGAGGAGGTCCAGTCGCGCCCCGGCCTCGTCCTCGAGGCGCTCCCGGACCCGGAGGCGGACGTCCTTCAAGGCCAGGTCGTCGGGGCTGGCCGCCAGCCGGGCGCTGATCCGGGACTCGAGCTGGCGCAGGCTCGTCGACGTGTTGACCCGGGCGAACTCGGCCTCGAAGGTCGCGGCGCTCTCCGCGGGGTCCTGCACGGGCAGGGCCAGGAGGAGCACCAGCAGGAGGCGGGGCGACATTCGCAGGAATTCTACGTTTTCGCGCGGCGGGGGGGCCCCGAAATCTCTGGAGGGGGTGAACCCCATTTCACGAGGTGAACGATGAAGACCTCCCGCGTGCTCCTCGCCCTGGCGACGGCCCTCCTGCTGCCCGCCTGCGGAGGCGGCGGCTCCGGCGGCGCGCCCCCGCCCGCCCCCCAGCCCGATCCCACGGCCACCGTCCAGACGCCGGCCGGCACCCAGGTCGGCTCCGTCGCCGTCTCCTACTCCCTCGTGGACCTCGAGTCCGACCCCTGCACGATCCTGGCCGAGTACTCGCTCGACGGCGGGACCACCTGGCTCGGTGCCACGGCGGGCGCGGCGGGCGACGGCACGGAGGGCCTCGCGGCCCAGCCCGACCCCGGCACCGCCCACACCTTCGCTTGGAACTCGCTGATGGACGGCGTCGGCCTCGGCTCGCCCGAGTCCGTGAAGTTCCGCATCACGCCCTCGAACACCGTGACGGGCCCCGCCGCCGAGAGCGGCGCGTTCAGCGTCGACAACTCGGCCAACACGGCCCCGTCCGTCGCCGTGACGACCCCCGTCACGAGCTCCGGCCTGATCCCCGTCTCCTACACGCTGACCGACGCCGAGTCCGACGACGCCTCGATCACGGTCGAGTACAGCGTCGACAGCGGCGCGAACTGGGCGACCGCGTTCGACGGCCCCGGCGGCGACGGCCGCAGCGCGCTCGGCAGCGCGCCGGGCGGCGCGGCCCGCACCTACGTGTGGAACTCGTTCGAGAACGGCGTGGCCACGGGCGGCGCGCTCGGCACGGTCCGGATCCGCATCACGCCCACGGACGGCCAGGCCGGTCCGGCGGTCTCCAGCGCCGACTTCACGCTGGACAACTCGACCCTCTCCGCGGGCGGGCTCGTCTCGCCCTATCCCGTGATCTACGGCGCCAACGGCGGCTCGGCCCGGTCGGTGACCACCGACGGCCGCTACCTCTGGATCGTCGGCGACCAGTCCGTCACGGCGACCAACTACGAGTGGAGGATCGAGAAGCGCAACGCGGCCACCGGCGCGCTCGTGTCGATCTTCGGCACCGGCGGCGCGGTGACGAGCGACCCCTCGTCCGGCCTTGACAACGCCTGGCAGGTCCTCAAGGTCGGCCCGTACCTCTACGTCGCGGGCTACGAGGAGCGGTTGCCCCTCGGCGTGAACAACAACCAGATCCGGATCGAGAAGCGCCTGGCGCTCGACGGGTCGATCGTGGCCTCCTTCGGATCGGGCGGTGCCATCACCACGCTGCCGCAGGATTCCCACGAGATCGGCGGCGCGATCGCGACCGACGGGACCTACCTCTACGTCGCCGGTGCAGAATTCAACGCCCTCGACGAGCCGTACATCCGGGTCGAGAAGCGGCGGCTCTCCGACGGCAGCCTCGTGGCGGCCTTCGGGAACGCCGGAGTCGTGGAAGGCGTGATCGGCGCCGCGCTGACGGTGCTGGTCTCCAATGGCAGCCTCTACGTCGGCGGCGCGACGGTCGTCGGCGGCGACTTCCAGGGCCTGGTCGAGAAGCGCAGCCTCGCGACCGGCGCCCTGGACGCGTCGTTCGGGACGGCGGGCCGGGTGACCTTCGACCTCGACCCGACGGCGCTCGAGGTCGTCGTGCACCTCGAGCCGGACGGCGACGACCTGCTCGTGAGCCGCGCCGTCGAGAGCCCCGCGGGCTCGGACAACTTCGTCCCCTCGATCGTGAAGGTCGACGGCGCCTCGGGCGCGGCGGGCGCCTCGATGAACGCCACCTTCGCGATGACCGACAGCCCGTTCCTGAAGGCCATCGTGGACGGAGGCGCGGCCTACCTGAGCGGCCCCCGCGTCGAGGCGGCGCCGGGCGACAACCAGTGGAAGTGCGAGAAGCGGGCGCTGTCGGACCTCGCCCTGGACGCCGGCTGGGCGACCGCCGGCGTGTTCACGTCGAACCCCAGCGCCTCGAGCGATTCCTCGGAGGACTTGGTCGCGACGGGAGGCGTGATCTTTCTCGTCGGCTCGGACGAGGTGTCCGGAGGCCGCTGGCGGATCCTGGCGCTCTATCGTTGAACGCTGGAGGGGTTCGGGGGCCCGGCCATCCCTTGGGTGGCCGGGCCCTTTCTTTTTGCGCACGTGGGTTGAAAAGGACTGGGCGGCGCGGCCAAGGCCCGCGGTTTTCGAATCCCGGGGCGTTGGTACGCGGGTTGCGCGATCTGGCTTGGCAACGCCAAGAGGAGGTCGCCATGCTGAAAAACCCGCGATTCCCGCTCCTGGTCGCCCTCGCGCTGCTCATCCCGGCCTGCGGTGGGGGAGGGAGCGACGACGCGCCTCCGCCTCCGCCCGCGACCTTCGTCCCCGGGACCTACTACCTCGGCGGCTTCGAGGCCAGCATGGACGGGACGTCGTTCACGTGCTTCGAGGGCACGATCACCTTCGACGCCTCCGGGGACTACGCCATGTCGGTCCTCATCAACTCGAACGGCTCGGTCAACCCGGAGACGATGAACGGGACCTACGTGGTCGGGGCGGACCGCTCGCTGTCGATCGCGGGCGCGGCGCCGAGCGACCTCCTGTCCGGCGGCTTCCGCCCCGGGTACGACGCGGGCGTGTTCGGGCGGCTCGCCTCGGGGGGCAACCCGATGTGCGGGCTCATCCTGCGGCGCGGGCCCGCGGACTCGTACGCCCCGGACCTGCTCGACGGCGACTACCACGTCGCCGGCTACGGCACCGCCATGGTCGGCGGGCCCCCGGCGGTCCGCTCGCGCGAGTCCTACACCGGCACCGCGACCTTCGACTCCGGCGCGGGGACCTTCACCTACTCGCTGTCGCGGAACCTGGAAGGGGCGGTCTCGGTCGACGCGGGCGCGCTGCTCTACGCGCTCAACGGCAACGGCGCCCTCGCGCTCGTGGACTCCCTGACGCCCACGTACGTGATGAACGGCGGCGTGATCGCGGGCGGGGAGCTCGCCTTCTGCACGGTGATCACCGAGGGGCAGGAGCCCCTCCTCCTCGTGATGGCGCGGAAGTCCGGCACCCTGGCGGCGTCCGAGGCGGCGGGCCCGTACCGGTACTCGGGGATGCTGGCGACCGGCGCCGACAGCAACGCGGCCCTCGGCGGGACCATCACCTTCGCCGACCCCGGGGGGACGTGGACGAGCGCCGACACCGCGAACGTGGATGGAACGGTGACGACGGGGACCTCCTCGGGGACCTGGTCGGTGACCGCGGCCGGCCGGCTGTCCTTCGTCACGGACGACCCGACCACCCTGGAGTTCGGCGTGCTGGACGGAGGCTCGGCGGCCGCGGGGGCCTCGATCACGGCGGCCTCGGGCCCCCAGCTGATCCTGGCGCTGCGGAAGTAGGGGGCGGGGAACGAGGGTTGACCCCCTCGCGCACCGCCCCTATCCTCCTCCGGTGCATTGGTTCGCCGCGTTCCTGCTCCTCTACGCGCTGGGCACCTGCTTCGGCGTCGCCCTCGTGCCCGTCCGCGAGCTCGGCCGCCGCTTCTTCGCCATCCACCTCCTGATCGCCGCCGCGCTCGCCGTCGCGGGGCTCGCCTTCGCCCGCCCCTTCCTCGGCGGGGCGGGGACCCCGCTCGGCCACGGCCTCGCCGCGGCCTTCGTCGCCGCCACGCTCGCCGCGCTCGGCGTCTCCTGCGTCCGCAGCCCGAACGCCGCCCTGCTCTGGCTGCCCGTCGCCCTCGGCTCCGCCTGGGCCGCCGTCGAGGCGGGCTCCGTGCTCCCGGCCGCCCACCTGCTCAGCACCGCCGCCGTGCTCGGCGGCGCCCTCGTCGCCATGGCCCTCGGCCACTGGTACCTCAACGACGCCTCGCTCTCCTTCGCCCCGCTCACGCGGCTCTGCGCCGCCTTCCTCGCCTCCGCGGTCGCGAAGTGCGTCGTCGTCGCGATCCTCCTCGTCCCGACCTGGCGCCAGTGGTGGGGCACGCTCACCACCGACTTCGACGGCCTCCTCGTCCTCGCCCGCGTCGGCGCGGGCTGCCTCGCCGCCGTCGTCTTCGCGTGGATGGCCCTCTCCTGCGCCCGCATCAAGTCCAACCAGTCCGCCACCGGCATCCTCTACGTCGCCGTCGTCTTCTCCATCGTGGGCGAGGTCATCTCCATCTCCTCCACCCTCGGGAAGGGCCGGCTCCTGTGATCGTCCGCGTGCCCTGCCGCCGCTGCCACCGCCTCGCGCGATTCGACGCGGCCACGGCCCCCGACGAGCTCCACTGCGGGCGCTGCGGCGAGATCACCCGCCTCGACGCCGGTCCCGCGCTGCGCGCCGGGAAGCTCGAGACCTGCCCCGTCTGCGCCAAGGCCTACTTCTACCGCGAGAAGGACTTCAACTCCTGGGTCGGCGGGGCCGTCCTCCTGTCGGCCGCGGTCGCCTTCCTCGTCTTCGCGAACCGGAACCTCTGGCTCGCGATGTCCTTCCTCGGCGCCGCCGCCGTCCTCGACCTCGTCGTCTACTCGCTCGTGCCGTTCCGCTTCATCTGCTACGACTGCCTCTCGTCCTTCCACGGCGCGCAGGACGACCCGAAGATCGGGCCCTACGACCTCGGGACCGCGGGCCGCTTCGCCGACGACTACGAGGAGCAGCGCGGGAAGCACGGCGAATGAGGGCCGAGCTCCTCGCCGAGGCCCGCCGCCTCGGCTTCGACCGCGCCGGCATCGCCCGCCCCGACCCGCCCCCCGGCTCCGAGCGCCTCCTCGCCTGGCTCGCCGGCGGCCGCCACGGCGAGATGGCGTACCTCGCCGAGTCGCCCGCCGACCGCCTCGACCCCCGCCTCCGCTCCCCTTGGATCCGCAGCATCCTCGTCGTCGCGAAGAACTACCGCACCGAGGACCGGCCCGGGCCCGCGCCCGGGCGGGGCTCCGTCGCCCGCTACGCCTGGGGCGACGACTACCACGACTGGATGAAGGACCGCCTCCGGAAGCTGGAGGCCTGGGTCGAGGCCCGCGGCGTCCGCGCCGCGCCCTGCGTCGACACCAGCGCGCTGATGGAGAAGCCCCTCGCGAACCGCGCGGGGCTCGGCTGGATCGGCAAGCACGCGAACCTCGACTCGACGGAGCTCGGCTCGTGGTTCCTGCTCGGCGAGCTCCTGCTCGGCGCCGAGCTCGAGGCCGACCCGCCGTTCGCCGACCGCTGCGGCAGCTGCACGGCCTGCATCCCCGCGTGCCCGACCGGCGCCATCACCGCGCCGTACCAGCTCGACGCGCGGCGCTGCATCTCGTACCTGACCATCGAGCTCCAGGGCCCGATCCCCGTCGAGCTGCGGCCGCTCGTCGGATCCTGGGTCTTCGGCTGCGACCTCTGCCTCGACGCCTGCCCGTGGAACTCGCACGCCGTGCGCACGACGGAGCCGGCCTTCCGGCCGCGGAACGACCTCACGACGCTCGATCTCGCGGGGCTCCTGGACCTGGACGAGGCGGGGTTCGCGGCGCGCTTCGCGAACAGCCCGATCCGGCGCGCCGAGCTCGCGGGGCTGCAGCGCAACGCCTGCGTCGCGCTGGGGAACCAGGGGGATCCGGCGGCGATCCCGATCTTGAGGAAGGCCCTGGGGTCGCCGCACGACCTGGTGCGGGAGCACGCGGCCTGGGCGCTGGAGCGGCTAGCGTCGGCCGATGTATAGCCCGTAGGCCTGGTGGCCGTCGTCCTCCTCGCGGCAGAGGACTTCCGTCAATTCGCCGAAGAGCCGGCGCAGCTCGCCGGGCTCGAGGCAGTACTCGCGCCGGAACTCGGGCGCGTGCTTCAGCTGCGCCGTCGTGAAGCCCTGGTAGTAGATCGTGCCGCCGGGCCGCAGCAGCCGCGGCAGCGACTTCGCGACCTCGGGGTCGTGGTAGTAGGTGCAGACGACGGTGTCGAAGGTCCCCGCGCGGAAGGGGAGGAGCGTCGCCTCCGCCTGGACCACCCGCACCCGGGCCTTCAGCTCCCGCGCCCGCGACACGGTGGCCGCGACGGCCGCGTCGGAGATGTCCGAGGCGACGACCTCCCAGCCCGCCAGCGCCAGCAGGGCCGCGTTGTCGCCCGTGCCCGCCGCCACGTCCAGGGCCCGCCCGCGCGACAGCCGGTCGCGGTACATGATCAGGTGCACGTTCGGGACCTCGTGCCGGATCCCCGCCGCGTACTTGCGGTTCCAGCGCTCCCGGTCGGGATGCATGGCGGCAGGATAGCAAGCGCGCCCGGCGATCTGCTAAGTTAAATCCGATGGCCATCGAGCTGCGCGACGCCCACGGCCGCCGGATCCGCAACTGCCGGATCTCGGTGACGGACCGCTGCAACTTCCGCTGCGTCTACTGCATGCCCGAGAAGCCGGAGTGGCTGCCGCACTCCGAGATCCTCACCTTCGAGGAGCTGGAGCGGCTGGGCCGGATCCTCATCGCCGCGGGCATCCAGAAGTTCCGGCTGACCGGAGGCGAGCCGACCGCGCGCAAGGACCTGCCGCTGCTCGTCTCGAAGCTCGCCTCGCTGCCGGGCCTCGAGGACATCTCCCTCACGACGAACGGCCTGCTGCTCAAGCAGCTCGCGAAGCCGCTCTGGGACGCGGGCCTGCGGCGGCTCAACGTCAGCCTCGACACCTTCGTGCCCGAGCGCTTCCGGCGGCTCGCCCGGCGCGACGGCCTCGAGGAGGTGCTCGAGGGCATCCGCGAGGCGGAGCGCCTCGGCTACTCGCCGCTGAAGATCAACATGGTCGTGCTGCGCGGCGTGAACGACGACGAGGTCTCCGAGTTCGCCCGCATGGCCCGCCGCGGGCCGTACCGGGTCCGCTACATCGAGTTCATGCCCCTCGACGGCGACGGGACCTGGTCGCGCGACAAGGTCTTCCCGGCGGCGGAGATCCTCGAGCGCATCCGCGCGGAGGTCGGGCCGCTGGAGCCGCTCCACGAGGGCGCGCTCTCGGACCCCGCCCGCCTCTTCCGCTTCGCCGACGGCGTCGGCGACATCGGCATCATCGCGAGCGTCACCGAGCCGTTCTGCTTCGCCTGCGACCGCATCCGCGTCACGGCCGAGGGGAAGCTCCGGACCTGCCTGTTCTCGCACGGCGAGACGGACCTGCGCGCGCTGCTGCGCGGCCCGGCGACCGACGCGGAGATCGTGGACGTCGTCACGAAGGCGACCTGGCGCAAGGAGGCGGGCCACGGGATCAACGACCCCGGGTTCCTGCAGCCGAAGCGCCCCATGTACTCGATCGGAGGTTGAGATGCCCGGCACCGAGCTGAAGGTGAGGATCTACGGCAAGGAAGGGTGACCCTACACGACCGCCGCGCGGAAGGATTTCGCGCAGAAGGGCTACGCGGTCGAGTACCTCGACGTGAAGGCGGACCCCGCCCTGCTGGCCGAGATGCTGAAGCTCTCCCGCGGCGACCGCAAGGTCCCGGTGCTCCTCGAGGCCGGGAAGGTGACCGTGGGCTACGGGGGCGGCTGAGGAGTCTGAGCCCCTTCCGTTGGAAGGACCGTCCATGGCGGATGCCGGGGAACTCCGCGACGCGGTGCGGAGGAAGTACCGCGAGGTCGCGGAACGCCCCGAGGGCCGCTTCCCCTACGCCGTCGGTGCCGAGGGCCTGAAGGCCCGGCACTACCGACCCGAGTGGCTCGAGGGGATCCCCGGGCCGGTGCTCGGCCGCTTCGTCGGCGTCGGCAATCCCTGGAGCCTGGGCCGCCCGCCGCGCGGCGGCACGGTGCTCGACCTGGGCTGCGGCTCGGGCGTCGACGTCCTCGTCGCGCTCAAGCTCGGCGCGGCCCGCGCGCTGGGCGTCGATCTCACGCCGGAGCTGCTCCCGCCGCCGCCCTGGCCCGAGGGCGCGGAGTTCCGCGAGGGCCTGATCGAGCGCCTGCCCTGGCCGGACGCCTCGGTCGACCTCGCCGTCTCGAACGGCGTCCTGAACCTGGTCCCCTCGAAGGACGACGCGTTCCGCGAGATCCACCGCGTGCTCAAGCCGCGGGGCCGGCTCGCGGCCGCGGACCTCGTGCTGAAGTCCGACGTGCCCGCGGAGGTCCTGGCCGACCCGGACGCCTGGGCGGGCTGAGTGGCGGGCGCGCTGACCGGGGCGGTGCTCCGGGGGAAGCTGGAGGCGGCGGGCTTCGTCGACGTGAAGATCCTCGAGGCGACGGGGGTGGAGACCTCGCGCTTCACGGCCGCGTTTCACCTCTCGGCGCGGAAGCTATAACCCCTCGACTCGGCTCGCGCCCTGCGGGCTGCGCCTCGCTCGGGGTGAGCGGCCCCCGCGGAGCGGCCATGCGGGGCCGCTACAACCCGACGGCCAGCCGCGCCCCCAGCGCGTTGGGCAGGCGCTTGATGCGCTTGATGCGCCGCGCGGTGATGCGGTAGTCGTAGACGACGCGCCGGAACGTCACGTAGGTCCCGTCGAAGATCACGTAGCAGGACCGCGTGTCGCCGTCGCGGGGCTGGCCGACCGAGCCGACGTTCACGAAGAACTTCTGGCCCATGAGGGGGAAGTCGGCGGGGACCTCGCCCTGCGTGAGGAAGGGGCGGTCCTGGAAGAAGATCCCCGGCAGGTGCGTGTGCCCGCCGAAGGCGACGCGCTTGATCCTCGCGAAGATCGTCTTCATGTACTCGCGGTGCAGGCTCGCCTCCGGCATCACGTACTCCTTCGTCGGGTCCAGCGGCGAGGCGTGGACCCAGAGCACGTCGCCCTCCTCGAGGAAGCGGGGAGCGCGCTCGAGGTACGACCAGAGCGCCTTGTTCTCGGCGGGCGGGTGGCGCTTCGACTTCAGCTGGTCCTTGGTCCACCACGCGGAGGCCTCGGCCTTCCAGTTGAAGCCGACGGGCATGTGGAGGATGCCCTCCTCGTGGTTGCCCATGAGGGTGAAGCGGAAGCGCTTGCGGGCGATGCGGATGACCTGGCGCGGGTCGGGGCCGTAGCCCACGAGGTCGCCGAGGCAGACGATCTCCTCGCAGCCCTGCTCCTCCGCGTCCTTCAGGCACGCGGCGAGCGCCTCGAGGTTGCTGTGGATGTCCGAGAAGACCGCGGTGCGCTTCATGGTTCGGGGATCAGCTCGACGAGTTGCATCTTCCGCCCGCAGGCGTTGGACATCATTCTCACGAGGAACCACTTGAGCGTCAACACGGACGCCCGGGTCGTGCCCGCGTCCGGCCCCTGGATCCGCGCGAAGACGCGGTCGCCCTCCACGCCGAGCACGTGCAGCTCGAGGCCGTTGAGCGCCCAGGGCTTCCGCACCAGCTCGTCGACGGTGCGCAGGACGATCTCCCGCTTCTCCATGTCGCTGAGCGGGTCCTCGGGGGGCCGCTCGCGCTTCACCCCGTGGACGCGGTCGAGGACGGCCTGGACGTCGTCGTAGCACGACGAGCAGCCGCCCGCGGCGCCCGTGGCCTTCGTGACCTCCTCGACCGTCTTCAGCCCCGCGGCCCGGATGGCGTCCTCCACGGTCTTCGCCGTGACGCGGTAACAGCGGCAGAGGTAGTCGGGTTCGGGGGACACCGACTGCAGGGTACCCCGCCCGGGCGCGGTTTTCAACGCGGCCGGGGCGGACTATACTGGGATCCCGATGGCCCCCAAGGTCAGCGTCCTGCTGAGCATCTTCGACCAGCCCAACGCGTTCCGCTGCGCGCTCGCGGGCTTCAAGCGCCAGGATTTCCAGGACTTCGAGCTCGTGGTCTGCGACGACGGCTCCGACGAGGAGACCAAGGCGATCGTGGACGGCTTCCGCGCCGTCGCGGGCTTCCCGGTCAAGCACGTCTGGCAGCCCAACAAGGGCTACCGGCGCTCCAAGATCGTCAACGAGGGCTTCAAGGTCTCGGAGGGGGGCGTCGTCCTGCTCAGCGACGGCGACTGCATCCCGCACCGCGGCTTCGTCGGCGTGCACGCCGCGGCCTCCGGCCCCGGGAAGTTCGCCGCGGGCGGCTACCTCCGGCTCTCCGCCGAGTACTGCCGGACCCTGACGCCGGAGCGGGTCGAGGCCGGCGAGGTCGACAAGGTCATCACGGCCGCGGACCGCCGCCGCTTCCGCTGGCAGCACCTCAAGAACAAGCTCAACCTCGCGCTCGGCAAGATCCGCACCCCGAAGGTCTACGGCTGCAACATCAGCTGCGGCCGCGACGTGTACATCGCCGTGAACGGCTACGACGAGAACTTCGACGGGATCGGCAAGGAGGACTCGGACCTCCGCAACCGCTTCCGCCGGCTCGGCGCGAAGCCCGTGAGCCTCTGGGGCAAGGCGTGGACGCACCACGTGGACGACGTGATCGACGAGAAGATCCGCGTCCGCCGCGTGCCGCGCCGCAAGGACAAGTCCTACTACTCGCGCCGCGAGGTCCCGGTCTTCTGCGTGAACGGGCTCGTGAAGTGACCCTCCCCGTCTACTACTACCACCGCGTCGGCGCCTTCCGGCCCGGCGCCCCGCCCAAGATGAACGTCGACCCCGTCGCGTTCCGCGAGCACGTCGACGTGATCGCGCGGCGGGCGCAGGCCGTGTCGCTCGACGCGCTCGTCGCGGGCCCGGCGCCCCGGGGCGCGGTCGCCGTGACCTTCGACGACGGCTACAAGGACCTCCTCGAGCACGCGCTGCCGCTGCTCGTCGAGCGGAAGATCCCGGCCACGTTCTTCATCGTGGCGGGCGCCGTGGGCGGGACCGATTCGTGGAACGAGGTCCCCGGCGTGCCCAACGAGCCGCTGCTCTCCTGGGACGACCTCAAGCGCCTCCGGGACGCGGGCATGACGATCGGCTCGCACTCGGCGACGCACCCGCGCATGGACGAGATCGACGCGGCCCGGCAGCTCGAGGAGGCCCGGAGCTCGCGGGAGCGGCTCGAGAGCGAGCTCGGCGTGCCCGTGCGGCACTTCGCCTACCCGCAGGGCCGGTACTCGCCCTCGGCGGAGGCGGCGGTCAAGCAGGCGGGCTACGCGGCGGGCTGGGCGACGCGGAAGGGGAGGGCGCTCGGCGACGGCGAGCCGACGGCCCTCAAGCGCGTGCCCGTCAGCGGGAGAATACGGGGCCCCCGGTTTGCATGGGAGCTCTTGCTGATGAGATGGGGATTGAGATGACGCGCGTGGAGCCGGGGAGCAAGAGAGCCAGAAAGCAGGAAAGCAGGAAAGCAGGAAAGCCAGAGGGTCCATGAGGGCCATCTGGCTTTCTGGCTGTTAGGCTCTTTGGCTTTCTTGCTTTCCGGCTTTCCAGCTTTCCGGCTCCTTGGCTTTCCGGCTTTCCGGCTTTTTTGCTTTCGGGCTCTCCGGCTCTCGGGCTAATGCCCCCCGGCCGGGGCCTTGTGCTCCCCCTTCTTCACCGGCTCGGTCAGCTTCAGCGCGTCGTCGAAGGACTCGAGCAGCGCCTGGTGGTACTCCAGCGCCTTGCGCTTGTCGAAGAAGCGCTTGAGCACCGGCTGGAGCAGGACCCGCCACTTCCCGTTCGCCTCGACCTCCTGCACGTTGACTTCCCAGTTCGGGAACTCCTCGGCGGGCTGTCGGTCGTAGAGCTGGATCGTGATGACCTTGTAGTGCTTCTCGTCGCGGGCCTTGAGGAAGGTGTGCCGCAGCTGGAGCGGGTGCTCGAGCTTCAGCTCTTCGATGATGTTCATGGGTTCCACATTCTACAGGCCGCCTTCGGCCGGGCAACAGTTACGCGGCGCGGTAGACCGGCTCGCCGGCCGAGGTGTCGCGCGCGACGCGGCCGAGGTTCCGCGACAGGGCCAGGCCGGCCATCGAGGCGGGCTCCATCGAGATCCGGAAGCGCAGCTTGCGCTCCGGGGTGGGGCCCTGGGCCTTCAGCCACGACGTCAGCTCGCCCCCGGCGGCCAGGTTCTCCTTCCGGTTCCGGGCCGAGGCCAGCCGGAGCCGCTCCACGCCCGTGCGGAGGATGCGCGAGCCGAAGAGCGGGATCGTCAGGAAGTCGCCGAGGAAGATCAGCTTCCGCAGCCCGCGGTTCGCGGGGTCCGTGAACGACGCGACCAGGGGCAGCATCTTCACGATCGACGGACCGGTGCCGGGCGACATCGCGCTCCAGAGATCGTCGAGATCCCGGGCCTCGGGCTCCCGGCCTCGCGGCCAGGGCCGCACGAGGTGCGCCCCGCCGTGGGCCCAGGTCCAGGTCGGCCGCGCGAGGACGTCGAGCAGGAAGACCAGCGCGAGAGCCGCGTCCAGGGCCCAGACGTGCTGCCGGGCCTCGAGGCGGTTCATCAGCGCCGGGAAGGCGAGGAAGTGGCCGAGGGCCAGCAGCCCCAGGCAGGCCGCGGTGCCGAGCGCGACCAGCAGGGCCCCGCGCCCGCGGTCGGCGGCGTCGAGCTCGGAGGGGCTCATTGCTTGAAGTAGATCGTCCCGTTCAGGTTCAGGCCGGACCCGCCCTCGAACTTCCACTCGCGGGTCTGCGTCTTGCCGTCGTCGTAGTGGAAGGTCAGCAGGTTGCCCCGGGCCACGAGGCGGCCGCGGTTCCCGCTCTCGGACTGGGCCATCACGCCGGGCGTGTTCGCGTAGAGGCCGCCCGACTCGCTGAAGGTGCCGTTCGGGTAGATCGTGATGTAGCGCGTGCTCGTCGAGCTGAACGCCGTCGAGCCCGAGCCGCTGAACGTGTGCTTCTCGTAGCCCCAGGTGCCGACGAGGCCCGGGTCGAGCGCCGTCTGCTTCAGCGTGACGCTCTGCGCGACGATCTCGACGCTGCGCCCGTATTCCTTGAAGCCCTCGGGGGTGCCGATGCCGAGGACGCCGAGCGCGACGTCCTGCTTCTTGACGAAGATCGCCTGGCCGAGGATGGACTTGCCGTTCGCGTCGCCCGCGTAGTCCACGCGCAGCGCGGGGTCGCCGCCGAAGGTCTCGTTCTTGCCGGAGCCCTTGGGCTGCAGGACGGGCAGCTGGCCCTGCACGTAGGCCGGCCCCTCGGTGAAGAGGTTCTCGATCGTCGACGCGTCGGGCGTCCCGACCATGACGATGAGCTGGAAGTCGTTCTCCTTGCCCGCGGGGCAGGTCACGTAGCCCGACCACTGCGAGTCCGAGCTCGTGTTCTGGATCTGCCAGCCCTCGAAGACGGCGATCGAGCCCGCGGGGAGCTGGTGCATCTTGTAGGCGAGCGGGTCCTTCTGCGCCTTCACGGTCTCCTCCTTCTTCGGGGCGGGGGTGGGGCCGGGGCCGGCGGCCTCGGGCTTGGCGGTCGGGGCGGGCGCGACCGGCGCGGAGGCGCCGTCGTAGGACACGAGCACCGCCGCGGCCTCGAAGCTCTTCACGTTCTTCAGGCCCGTGGCGCTCTTCGCGAACTCCGCGGCCAACTCGCCGCCCGTGCGCGTCGTGTCGAGCGCGAAGACGACCTGGCCGTCCTTGAAGGCCCCGGGCCGGACCGCCGAGACGCCGGGCAGCTTGCCGAGTTCGGCCTGCAGGGCCGCGACGTCGGCCATCGTCACCCCGGCGATCGTGACCGTGACCTCGGAGGACTTGGCGCCGCCGCACGCGACGAGGAGCAGCGGGAGGAGGAACAGGGCGTGTCTCATGGGAGCCGATGGTACCGGGCCGGGGGCCGCGAATCCACGTCCGTCACCGGCGCAGCAGGTTGCCGATCGCCCAGACGCCCAGCCAGAGCCCCGAGCCCGCGAGGAGGAGGCAGGCGATCCCCTTGAGGCGCTCCTTCCAGGCCCGGGATCCGAGCTCGTCGGTCGCGACCAGCAGGCCGAGCAGGGGGTGCTTCTCGAGCCGCCAGAGGTCGCCGTCCCGACGCAGGCGCCCGAGCACGGTCAGCGAGCGGACCACGGGCAGGACCTGCACGCGCGTCTTCCGGGTCGATCCCCCCAGCCAGGTCTCGTAGCCCGGGACCGGCCACTCCTCGGTCCGGCGACCGTGGATCTCGGTAGGGGAGGGCGAGACGCGGAGCTCGCCCCAGCCCAGCCGGAGCCGGTAGCTTCCGGCGCGCTCCTCCGTCGAGACGACGATCCAGCGCCGGTTCTTGCCGATGCGGCGGAGCTCGAGCTCCTCGTGCTTGTACCAGAGGCAGGCGCCGAGCCTCGGGGCCGTCGCCGTGCTGTCCACGAGCACCTCCCCGCGCGCCGCGAAGGCCTCGCGGTCGGCCCGGGGGGCCGCTCCGCCCTGCGCGCGCCCCAGGAGCTGCGCCTGGCGCAGGCTCTGGATCCCGTACCAGATCATCGGCGCCGCGAGCACCGCGCCGAGCGCGAGCATCACCAGGGGGAGCCAGGTCGGGAGCCCGGGCGAGACGTGCATGCCGACATGATAGACCGCGCCGGGCGCCGCGTGTTACCGTGCCGCGATGAAGATCACCTGCGTCCAGTTCGACCCCAGGCTGGGGCGCAACGCCGAGAACCTCTCGCGGATGGAGTCCGCCGTCGCGGGCGACGGCCTCGTGCTCTTCCCCGAGGCCGCGCTCTCGGGCTACGGCTACGACTCGCTCGCCGAGGCGCTGAAGTTCGCCGAGAGCGTCCCGGGCCCCGCCACCGAGCGGCTCGCGAAGGCCTGCCGGGCGAAGGGCGCCCACGTCGTCGTCGGCCTCCTCGAGCGCGCGGGCGACCGGCTCTACAACTCCGCGGCCGTCATCGGCCCCGGCGGCCTCGTCGGGGTCTACCGCAAGATGCACCTGCCGTTCCTCGGCGTCGACCGCTACGCGACGCCCGGCGACCTCGGCTTCCGCGTCTTCGACCTGCCCGGCCTGAAGCTCGGCGTGCTGATCTGCTACGACTTCTCGTTCCCCGAGGCCGCGCGGGTGCTCAAGCTCGGCGGCGCGCAGCTGGTCGCCGTCCCGACGAACTGGCCCAAGATGGCGGAGGTCTCCTGCGACCACACCCCGTTCGTGCGGGCCCAGGAGAACCACGTGCACGTCGCGACCTGCAACCGCGTCGGCGAGGAGGCCGGGTTCCGCTTCATCGGCCGCTCGCGGATCCTGAAGTACTCCGGGCAGGCGCTCGCCGAGGCGGGCTCCGGCGAGGCGACGATCTCCGCGGAGCTCGACGTCGAGAAGGCGGACCGGAACCGCGTGGTCAACGTCCCGGGGAAGTACGAGCTCGACCGGATCGGCCACCGCCGGCCCGAGCACTACGGGGCGATCAGCTCGACGACGACGGGGTAGTGGTCGCTGTAGCCCTCGACCCAGCCCGAGCTCTCGCGGCGGTACGGCTTGGGGCCGCCCGACTCGCGCGTCAGTTCCGGCGGCGCGTGGATGCGCGCCTCGCCCGCCCGCCAGGACTGCAGGCGGGAGATGAACTGGTCGTAGAGCTTCCATTCCCGCCGGTACTTGTGGGTGCCGCGGCCCTTCAGCGGCGCCATCAGGTTCTCCCCGCCCACGATCTTCAATGAATCGTCCCAGGGCTCGTCGTTGAAGTCGCCCATCGCGAGCGCGTCCCGGCCGAGGGCCCGCTTCAGGCTCCGCGCCGCGCGTTCGCGCAGGTAGGACGTGTCGGTGCCGTCCTCGCCCCGGGCGGGCCAGTGGTTGACGAGGAGCGTCAGCGGCCGGCTCGCCTGCAGGCCGACCTCGAGGATCTCGCGGGTCCGCGTCATCTTTTCGGGCAGGTGCCAGTCCGTGCTGCGGATGACGAGCGGCGCGCGGGCGAGCAGGGCGACATCGATGCCGCGGGTGTCGGGCGACTCGCGGTGCGCGATCGAGAAGTCGAGGCCGCGGGCCTTGAGGCGTCCGACGAGGGCCTCGAGCACGGCGCGGTTCTCCACCTCGCAGAGCCCGAGGGCGTGGGGGGCGATCGCGGCGATCGCCTCGGCGAGGTGGTCGAGCTTGGCGGCGTAGCGTTTCGCGGTCCAGCCCTTGGCGGGCAGGTACTCGTCGTCGCCCTCGTTGCGCGGGTCGTCTTCCGCGTCGAAGAGGTTCTGGACGTTCCAGAAGGCGATGACGAGCCGCTCCGGTGCGGGCGTCGGCGTCGCGCTCGCCGTCGGAGCCGGCTTGGGCGTCGGCGTCGGGGTCGGCGCGGGGGGCGAGCAGCCCGCCGCGAGCAGGATGAGGAGGAGCCGGCGCACTAGGGTTTCGAGAAGACCGGCTGTCCGGCCTCGTCGTAGAGCGTGATCGCCGGATCGCCGGTCTCCTTCACCTCGAGGCGGGCTCGGATCGTCTTGCCGCCGGGGCCGAAGAGCGAGAGCGACGAGCCCGTGAGCGTCGCGCGAGGCTGGCCCTCGGCGTCGAAGAGCGCCAGCAGCGGCGAGCCGTCGGCGACGAGCGCCAGGCTGGCCCGGCCCTTGCCGCCGGCGTCGTACATCGTCAGCTGGGCCTGGCCCTTGGGGGAGACGGACCACTCGCCGCGGACCTTGCGATCCTTCGAGAGGAGCTCGAGGCGCTCCGTCTGCAGGAGGCCCTGGGGGGCGAGGGCGCCGAGGCCGTGGGCCCCGAGCGCGCCGAGGAGGGCGGCGACGACGAGCTTGCTCATGGCTGCTTCACTCCGTTCTTGACGGCCGCCTCGACCGCGTCGGCGAAGCGGTCGATCTCGGGCATCGTGGTGCAGAGGGCGGGCGAGACGCGGACGCCCCGCACGTCGGGGTGGCCGATGCCGACGACGAAGATCTTGTGCTGCTCCCACAGGTGGGCCGCGAGCGCGGCGGGCTCGACGCCCTCGACCGCGAAGGTCGCGACGGCGCCGGACATGCCTGCCTTGAGGTTGGTGAGGAGCTTCACCTTGTCGAGCTTGGCGAGGCGCAGGGCCCAGCGGTCGCGCAACTGCCGGAGCCGGGCGATCTTGCGCTCGGCGCCGACGGCGTCGTGGAGGGCGAGGGACTCCGAGATGGCGAGCATGTTGGCGGCGGGGCGGGTGCCGGTCTCCTCGAACTTGCGGATGTCGGCCTTCTGGGTCTCGGCGGCGGCCATGAGGGGCCAGAGGGCGGGGATCTTGTCGCGCTTCACGTAGAGCATGCCGGTGCCGACGGGGGCGAAGAGCCACTTGTGGAGGCTGGTCGCGTAGTAGTCGCAGTCGAGGTCGTCGCGCTTGAAGGGGAAGTGCGCGAAGGCGTGGGCGCCGTCGACGATGACGGGGATGTTGCGCTTCCGGCCGAGGGCGCAGATCTCCTTCACGGGGAGGATCGTGCCGGTGAGGTTGATGACGTGGCTGACGAGGATGAGCTTGGTCTTCTCGGTGAGGCTCTGCTCGTAGAGCTTCACGACCGCGGCGGGGTCCTCGAGGGGGACGGGGAGGGGGAAGGTGCGGAGGACGAGGCCCTCGCGCTGCTCGCGCTGCTGGAAGGTGGTGAGCATGCGGGGATAGTCCTGGTTGTTGGCCAGGATCTCGTCGCCGCGCTGGAGGTCGAGGCCGAGCTGGCAGATCTCGAGGCCCTCGGAGGAGTTGCGGACGATGGCGATCTCCTCGGGGTCGGCGCCGAAGTGGCGGGCGAGGCCGCGCCGCACGACCTCGCGGTTGGGTTCCTGGAGCTGCCAGAGGACGCGGGCGGGGCCGGTGTTGGCGTGGTCGAGGTGGCGCTTCATGGCGTCGTGGGCGGCGGCGGGGGCGCCGGAGACCCCGCCGTGGTTGAGGTTGGTCCAGCTGCGGTCGATGGGAAAGGCCTGCTGGACGAGCTGCCAGTACGACTCGTCGTCGCCCGACTTGGCGATCTCCTGCAGCAGTCCGGGGAGGAGGGCGGGCGCGAGGGCGGACGCGCCGAGGAAGGAGCGGCGATCGAGCATGAGATGGATCTCCGGGTAGGAAACGATGGTAACCGGAAGAGACGAAAGCCAGAAAGCCAGAAAGCCGGAAAGCCGGAAAGCCAGATGGCCAAACAGCCCGAAAGCCGGAAAGCCTGAGAGCCCAAGAGCCCGAAAGCCCGAAAGCCAGACAGCCCGAGAGCCAGAAAGCCAGTAAGCCAGAAAGCCCGAGAGCCAGATAGCCTTAATGGACCCTCTGGCTTTCCTGCTTTCTGCCTCTCTTGCTGGCCTGGCCTCTGGCTCTTCGGCTTTCAGGCTCTCCTGCTATCCGGCTTCATCTCATGACGACGCCGACGAGTACGCTCTCAGCCCGGCTCTCCACGCCAGCAGCACGATCCCGAAGAACGCGGCGCAGGTCGCGCCGAGGTGCAGCGCCACGCGGCCGAAGGTCCCGTCGAAGAGGGCGAGGGCGGGGAACGAGACGATCAGCGCGAAGGGCAGGAACGAGACGAGGATCCGCCGCGCCCAGCCCGGGAAGATGCCGACGGGGCGGGACGAGAGGGTGTCGAGGCCCCAGAACAAATCGCGCAGGCCGCCCTGGTTCTGCATCCAGAAGGTCGGGATGAGGAAGAGCAGCTGCAGGCACCAGTGGAGGAAGACGCCGAGCAGCAGCAGGCCGACGAAGCCCGCGATGGGGAGGGCGCCCAGCGGCGCGGGGTAGCGGGCCAGGGCCCAGGCGAGGATGCCGATCGCCATGGCGAGGTTGATCGCGGAGTTGAAGGCCACCTCGCGCAGCGAGAGGAGGAAGAGCGAGGAGACGGGGCGGACGAGGTGGTAGTCGAGGTCGCCCTTGTTGATGTAGATCGGGAGCATCCACATGTTGTTCGAGAGGAGCGTCATCTGGATCGCGTCGGCGACGAAGAGGCCGCCGAGGAAGACGAGGGCCTGGTCGTGGGACCAGCCGCCGAGGGAGGCGGTGTGGCCGTAGAGGACGCCGAAGAGGCCGAGGTGGACGGCGTACCAGAGCGTGTCCATGAAGATGCGGAAGGTGAAGTCGAAGCGGAACTCGAGCGCGCGGCTCGCGGAGAACCGGAGGAAGCAGAGGTAGAGGCGGGCGTAGCGGCGCATCAGATGCCGACCCCGGTGTACTGGAGGTCGCCGCGGCGCCACGTGAGGCGCGTGATCGCGACCATGAGGAGGCCCCAGGCGAGGGCGATGGACATCCCGGCGGCCCAGGCGGAGGGGCCCACGCGGCCGAGGAGGACCTCGACGGGGAAGGCGAAGAGGTAGCGGTAGGGGAGCCACTCGAGGCCGGGCTGGGCCCACGCGGGGAAGACGGAGAGGGGGAGGAAGACGCCGCCGAGGAAGCGCGAGATCATGCGGTGCGCGACCATGAGGCTCCAGACGTTGTCGGCCCAGAAGGCGACGGCCTGGAGGGGGACGATGAGGGAGAACTGGAGGAGGACGGCGAGGACGAGGGCGGGGACGAACATCGCGACGCTGCTCCAGGAGATGCCGGGGGGCAGGCCGAAGGCGAAGGGCATCCAGCAGATGAAGGACGCGGCCTGGAGGAGGGCGGGGACGGCGGAGCCGACGTGCTGGGCGAGCTTGAAGAGGGCGTAGCTCGCGGGGTAGAGGAGGTGGCGGCTGAGGCTGCCGTCGTAGATGTCCTGGGCGATGGCGTGCTCGAACTCGGCGGTGGCGACGACCTTCGCGACGAAGTTCGCGAGGACGAAGTAGGCGACGAACTGCAGGCGGGTCCAGCCGGCGAAGGCGCCCTGGCCGGTCGCGGCGAGGACTCCTTCCACCAGGACCGCGCTGACGGCGATCTGGATGGCGAGGCCGACCCAGGCGTTGATCCAGAAGTCGGCGCGGTAGGTGAGTCGCTTGCGGAGCTCGAGTCCCGCGATGGAGAGGAAGAGGCGGGGGCTCATACGGGGTGGCTCCCGGTGGCGCGGTGCGTCTGGATCTTCTCGATGATGGCGCCGACTTCGGGCTCCTCGATGGCGAGGTCGGCGACGGGGAGGCGGCGGAGGAGTTCGGCGGCGGCTTCCGCGGTGCGGGCTCGCGGGACGCGGAGGCGGACGCGGTCGGGGTCGGCGCTCTCGACGGTGCCGAGGGGGGAGAGGTCGGGGAGGGGGGAGTCGGACTTGCGAAGGTGGACGGTGATGACCTTGTAGTCGGCGTACTCGCGGACGACGCGCTCGAGGGGGCCGTCGTAGACGAGGTCGCCTTCGCGGAGGATGAGGAGGCGCTTGCAGAGGCGCTCGATGTCCTCCATGTAATGACTGGTGAGGATCATGGCGGGGCGGCGTTCCTCGAGGTAGCGGAGGAGGAAGTCGCGAATGGCGCGCTGGGCGGAGAGGTCGAGGCCGATGGTGGGTTCGTCGAGGAAGACGACCTTGGGGGAGTGGAGCAGGGAGGCGGCCAACTCCATCTTCATGCGTTCGCCGAGGGAGAGGCGGCGGATCTGGACGTGGAGCTGGTCGGCGAGGCCGAGGATCTTGACGAGGTAGTCGAGGGTGGAGCGGTACTGCTCGTCGGGGAGGCGGTAGATCTCCTTGAGCAGGAGGAAGCAGTCGGCGGCGGGGAGGTCCCACCAGAGTTGGGCTTTCTGGCCCATCAGCAGGGCGATCTGGCGGCGGAAGTCGTTCTTGCGTTCCCAGGGGCGGAAGCCGAGGACGGAGGCGTCGCCGGAGCTGGGGTGGACGATGCCGGAGAGCATCTTGACGATGGTGGTCTTGCCGGCGCCGTTGGCGCCGACGAGACCGACGAGTTCGCCCTCGCCGACCTGGAAGGAGACGTCGCGTACGGCGTGCTTCTGGATGTTGTTGCGGACGAAGAGGGCCTTGAGGGAGCCCTTGAGCCCGGGCTCCTTCTTGTGGACGACGAAGGTCTTGGAGAGGCGGGTGACGGAGATCATGAGGGCCTGCGGCGAGCCTCGTTCATTGTGCGGGTTGTCCGCCGTGGCGGCAACCCGCGGCCAGGGCAGAGTCGAACCGGTGGAGTGTAGCTGGGGTCTTGAACCGGCGCAGCGGTTAATGGTTCGGGGTTTGGGGAGGGACATTCTTCGCGCGATCGGTTTGCCGCGGATGATTCGCCACGAGCGAGCGGTCCCGCTGGGGCCGCGAGTCGAGTGGTACCCCCGGTGCGAATCGAACGCACAACCACGGGATTAGAAATCCCGTGCTCTATCCAGTTGAGCTACGGGGGCACGGACGGAGTGCGGAATGGAAGATGGGGCGGGCTACTGCGGTCTTCGCGGCGCGCGGGCCATGCGGCCAGCATAGCAGATCAGTGCGGCTTCGGGTGCAGCGTCGACACCAGCTTCCCCGTACCCGCCTCCCAGGTCTTGATGTCCCCGTCCTCCCCGCACGACACCAGCAGCTTCCCGTCCGGCGTGAACGCCACCCCCTCCGCCTCCCCCTTGTGGCCCCCCAGCTTCAGCTCCTCCTTCGCCCCCTTCGCATCCCAGATCGCGACCCCGCCCGAGCGATCCGCCACCGCCAGCCGCTTCCCGTCCGGCGACCACGAGAGATCCGCCACCAGCCTCCCGAAACCCTCCAGCGTCGCCCCGGCCTTCCCGGCCGCCACGTCCCACAACACGACCGCGAACTCGATCGCGCCGTCGTGCCCGAACGCCAGCGTCTTCCCGTCCGGCGAGTACCTCAGCGCCGCCACCGCGCCGTGGTAGCCCGCGTCCCCCTTCGGCTTCCCGCTCGCCACGTCCCAGAAGCGCAGCGTCTGCGCCTCGCCCCCCGCCAGCGTCGCCCCGTCCGGCGAGAAGGCGAGCCGGTACACCGTGCTCTCCTGGCCCGCCAGCACGAGCTTCTCCCGGCCCGACGGCAACTCGTAGAGCCGGACTTCCCCGTTCTCCCGGATCCGGCTCCACGACACCGCCAGCAACTTCCCGTCGGGCGACACGGCCAGCGCCATCACCGATTCGTCGGGACGCGGGATCTTCAGGACCGCCTTGCCGGTGGCCACCGACCACAGCGTCACCCCGGCCTCGCCCCAACCCGCGAGCTGCTTCGAGTCCGGCAGGAACGCCAGCGCCCTGAGCGCGGCCGCCGGCCCGTTCAGCCTGAACGACTCCTTGCCCGCCGGGCCCTTGCCCGGAGCCATCGCCCAGGTGAGGGTCATCCCGGTGTTCCCGCACGCCGCCAGCGTCCTTCCGTCCGGCGAGATGCACAGCGCGTGAAGGTCGATCGCCCCGGCCTTCTCCTGCGCCATCCCGAACGGGATCCACGCCAGGACCGCCAACGCGACCAGGATTCTCATGGGATTGCCTCCTTGGACTTCCGTCACCGCGCCCCCGTTACCGGATTGCCGCGTACCGCCCGATCTCACGACACCGCCCCGAACTCCGGCCGGTACCTCGCCACGCCCCCGCCCGCCAGCGACCCCGCCACCAGCGACAGCGTCACGCCGCCATTCCTCCGCAGCGCGTCCACCAGGTCCGCCTCCCCCGGCGCCCCGAAGGCCTCGAGATTCACCCGCCGTACCGCCGCCTCGTCGCGCGCTTCCTCGGGACGGATCGTCGTCATGCCCACGAGCGTACCCCGCGCGCCACTATTTGTCCGCCTCGATGGGCCGCGGCGCCCGGATTCCGTCTAATCCGATGATGCACCTCGCGGCCCTGTCCCTCGCGCTCCTCGGGCTGGCCGGGCTCCTCCAATCCGGGCCCCCCGAGCTCCCCGGCGGCGCGAAGGTCCGCTTCGGCTCCGGACGCTGGAAGCCGGTGGGACGTCCCGCCGTGCTGGCCACCACCCCCGACGGCCGGCGACTCGCGACCGGCGGCCACGACTCGATGGTCCGCTTCTGGGATGCCGCGACCGGGATCGAGCTCCGCCGCGGTTCCGCCGGGCGCGGCCCCGTGCGCGCCCTCGCCCTGAGCCCCGACGGCCGGAACGCCCTCTCGGTCGCCGAGGACGGGACGCTCACGCACTGGGACGCCGACTCGGGCGCGCGGGCCCTCAAGGCGCCCACCGGGCCCCTGACGCTTCAAGCCGCCGCCTTCTCGCCGGACCGCCAGGAACTCGCGAGCGCGGCCGAGGACCAGGTCATCGAACTGCGCGACGCATCGACCGGGGAGTCGCGACGCCGCTGGAAGAGCGGCTGCCCTCACAGCTTCGCGTTGGCCTACTCGCCGGATCGCACCCGGCTGGCGCAGGCGGGAGCGCTGGATCACGCACCGCTTCGCCACGTGGTCATCGTGTGGGACCTCGCCACCGGCAAGGAGCTCGCCCGCCACACGGAGCACGCGCACCTGATCTCCTCGCTCTCGTGGTTCCCGGACGGACGCCGCATCGCCTCGAGCAGTTTCGGGGGCCGGGTGCACATCTGGGAGTCGGCCACGGGGCGCGAAGTCCGCATCCTCGGCGACTCCCGGACCTTCGCCTGGTCCGTGGGCGTCTCCCCGGACGGGCGCCGCCTGGTCTGCGGCTTCGACGACGGGAAGATCCGGACCTGGGACGCCGACTCGGGCGGCGAACTCCGGCGGCTCGACGGGCACAGCCTGGAAGTGCTCGCGGTCGCCTACGCGGCGGACGGGAAGTCACTCTGCTCCGCGGGCGCCGACTCCACGCTCCGCACCTGGGACCCGACAACGGGAAGGCAGACCTCCACCCTGGACGGGCACGGGGGCCCCGTGTCGGGGATCGTCTTCCTCCCCGACGCCCGTCGCGTCGCGACCTGCGGCCTGGACGGGACGGTCCGAACTTGGGAGTGCGCGACGGGCGCCGAGCTGCGGAAGTACTCCCCGGGATCCGGGCCGCTCCACGCGCTCGCGCTCTCTCCCGACGGCCGCACGATGGCGTTCGGGGGCGCCGACGGCGTGATCCGCGTCGTCGCCGCCGACGCGGAGCAGGAGGAGCCGAGGTCCTTCGAGCGCGTCGAGGGCGCCGTCACGTCGCTGGCTTTCTCGCCGGACGGCGCTTGGCTCGCGTCCGGCCACGAGGATGGAACGGTGCGGACCTGGGACCCGGCCACGGGCCGCCAACTCCGCTCCGCGGAGGCCCACGGGAGGGGCCGGGTCAACGTGGCCTGGTCCCGAGACGGGAAGCGGGTGCTGTCCGGGGGAGGGGACGGGGCGCTCCGGATCTGGGTCGCCGCGACGCTCAAGGAGTTCCACAAGTACCCCGGCGTGACGGCTTCGTCCCCGACCCTCGCGGTCTCGCCGGCCGGCACGCTCCTCGCGACCGGCGATTCCGAAGCCAACATCCGGGTCTGGAGCCTCGACACGGGAGAGGAGGTCCAGTCGATCAAGACCGGGGGCGGCGTCTTCCACCTCGCCTTCCATCCCGGGGGTCGAGAGCTGCTGTCGGCCGGCCGAGACGGGAAGCTGAGGACCTGGGAGTTCCCGACCGGCCGACTCCTGGGGACGACCGATGCCGGCCCCTCGATGGTGCACCGGGTCACCTACTCTCCGGACGGGCGTCGCAAGGTGGCGGGCCTCGCCGACGGGACCTGCCTCGCGTGGTAGAGTTCGATAGGTCCAGTGGGCCCGCTGACCCCGCCCGCCCCGCGGATCTATAATCCCCCCCGTGCAGCTCCGCGCCGTCACCTGGAACATCCACAAGGGCATCGGCGGCGTCGACCGCGCCTACCGCCCCGACCGCACGGCCGCCGTCCTCCGCCACTACGCCCCCGACCTCGTCCTCCTCCAGGAAGTCGACGAGGGCGCCCGGCGCTCCGGCGGCCACCGCCAGGTCGACCTCCTCGGCGACGCCCTCGGGCTCCGCCACCGCGCCTTCCACGCCAACGTCGCCGTCCGCGGCGGCGGCCACTACGGCAACGCCATCCTCAGCCGCTGGCCCCTCACCCGCGAGCGGAACGTCGTCCTCACCATCCCCGGATCCAAGCGCCGCAGCGTCCTCCACGTCCGCCTCCGCGTCCGCAGCCCCCGCGGCCGCCAGGTCCGCACCCTCCACGTCTACGACTTCCACCTCGGCCTCACCGAGCGACTCCGCCGCGCCCAGCTCCAGCTCTTCCTGACCAGCCGTCCCTTCCTCCACCTCGACCCCCGCACCCCCATCCTCGCCGGCGGCGACCTCAACGACGTCTGGGGCCGCGTCGGCCCCGAGTACCTCGCCGCCCACGGCTTCCGCAGCCTCCCCCGCGTCCGCACTTTTCCCGCCGTCGCCCCCGTCTTCGCCCTCGACGGCCTCTACGTCCGCGGCCACGCCTCCATCCGCCCCCTCCCGACCCCGCCCGCCCCGGGCCTCCGGTGGGCCAGCGACCACCGCCCCCTCGCCGCCCTGATCGAAATCGGTTGACCGAAGGGGGCCCGGGTCGTGTTAGTTAGTGAAATGAGACTGCTCCCCGCCGCCCTCGCCCTCGTCCTCCTCGCCGTCGCCCCCGCCTCCGCCGGCGGCGGCCCCGAGAACGTCCTCGTCGTCGTCAACGACCTCAGCGAGGAGTCCGTCCAGATCGCGCGCTACTACATCGCCCGCCGCGACATCCCGCGCCACCACGTCGTCCACGTCAAGATCCCCTCCGCGCCCCCCGCGGACCCCAAGAAACCCGAGCCCTACCGCACCCCCGACGCCATGCCCGGCGATTACGACGGCTACGTGAAGTCCCTCGAGACCCCCGTGAAGACCTGGCTCGCCGCCAACCCGGCCTCGAAGATCACCACGATCGTCCTCACCCGCGGAATCCCCGTCGTCACCAAGTGCCTCGGCAAGGCCGGCGGCTTCGACCAGCGCAGCACCGCCCACCTCCTCGCCGTCCACGCCTGCGCCGACGAGAAGTGGAAGACCGGCCAGGGCGAGACCAAGAGCCCCATCCACCGCACGGACAAGACCCTCGACCCCGCCGACCCCAGCGCGGAGGGCTGCCCGATCTACGCCGTCGGCATGCTCAACGCCTTCGGCGTCGAGGACGTCAAGCGCATGGTCGACCTCGCGATCCAGGCCGACGCCAAGCGCCCCGTCGGGACCGTCTACCTCGGCGAGAGCGCCGACAAGGACCCCCGCGGCATGTACAGCCCCAACTTCCCGAAGCTCGTCGAGCTCCTCAAGGGCTGGAACATCCCCGCCGTGATCGTCCCGAACTCCGGAAAGCCCCAGCTCCTCGAGGGCAAGACCGACGTCCTCTTCTACCAGTTCGGCGCCGCGAACTGGGACCCCAAGTTCCCCGCGCTGAACAAGTACGTCCCCGGCTGCGTCGTCGACAACCTCACGTCCTTCGGCCTCGTCCCCGCCCAGTTCTACTCGACGACCACGGGCGGCCAGACGCCCGTGCCGCACTTCCTCGCCGCCGGCGCGACGGCCGTGCACGGCTGCGTCGCCGAGCC
The DNA here is from genome assembly GCA_964464755.1 of uncultured Planctomycetales bacterium. GTDB lineage: Bacteria > Planctomycetota > MHYJ01 > MHYJ01 > JACPRB01 > CAYXGZ01. The sequence goes on along the minus strand of CAYXGZ010000016.1, from coordinate 26,423 downwards.
CTACACCGCGGCCTGGGACTCCGAGCAGTACTACATCCGCAAGTACTTCGAGGGCTACAACGTCCTCGAGAGCTACTACATGGGCCATCCCTGGATGCCGTGGATGAACCTCGTCTGCGGCGACCCGCTGCTCCAGCCCTTCGCCCAGCGCCCCCTGGTCGCCCAGGAGGCCTTCGAGAAGCTCGCCGCGGTCGACGGCCAGAAGCCCGCGTACCGGCTCAAGGTCGCCGCGAAGCCCGGGCGCGAGGAGACGAAGATCGCCAAGCTCGTGCTCTACGTCGACGGCGTGAAGTCCGCCGAGCTCGACGGCGACGCGCCGGGGGAGTTCACGCTGCCCGACTTCGACCCCGAGCTCCACGAGTGGACCGTCGTCGCGATCGACGACTCGAAGTTCCGCACCCAGGGCTTCCTGCACGGGCCGCCGATCAAGAAGGACGCGAGCAAGATCAAGGCGACGCTCGACAAGACGACGAAGACCACGATGAAGGTGAAGCTGAGCTACGACGGCAAGGAGCCGGTCGTCACCTGGATCGCCCCCGGGTCGAAGACGCCGATCGTGACGAAGCGGGGCCGCGAGTTCACCGCGACCTGGGAGAAGGAGGGCCCGCACTCGATCGAGGGCTGGGTCCGCAGCGCCAAGGGGAACGAGCCCGTGTCGTTCTACTTCGAGGCTCCCGCGAAGTAGCGGCTCACTCGCCGAGCCACCACTGGCGCCGGGCGCGCTTCGCGTAGCTGAGCCCGAACTTCTCCATCGTCACCTTCGTGACGTGCCCGACCGCCTCGACGGGGTCGTCCGTCACGAGCAGGCGCTCCGCGTCCTCCCTCGCGATCGTGCCCTCCGCGAGCATCGGCCCGCGGATGAAGTCGACGAGCGGCGCCCAGTAGTCCCGGCCCATCAGCACGAGGGGGAAGTCCCGGATCTTGCCGGTCTGGATCAGCGTCGCGCACTCGAAGAGCTCGTCGAGGGTCCCGAAGCCGCCGGGGCAGACGATGAAGGCGTACGAGTACTTCATCAGCATGACCTTGCGGACGAAGAAGTACCGGAACTCCACGAAGGTGTCGAGGTAGGGGTTCGGCTTCTGCTCCTGGGGCAGGACGATGTTGCAGCCGATCGAGGGGCCGCCCGCGTCCTTGGCGCCGCGGTTGGCGGCCTCCATGATGCCGGGCCCGCCGCCGGTCATCGTCGTGAAGCCGGCCTTGGCGAGCAGCGAGCCCGCCTCGCGGGCCATGCGGTAGTAGCGGTGCTGCTCGTCGAATCGCGCCGAGCCGAAGACGGAGACGCAGGGGCCCACGAAGTGCAGGGCCCGGTAGCCGCGGATGTACTCGATGAAGATCCGGAACGCGCGGAGCAGGTCGGAGCGGCGCGAGCGCGGGCCCTCGAGGAACTGGCGCTCGGCGGTGTCGCCGGTGGACTTGCCCCAGGGGGCGAGGGCGAGGTCGGGTGCGTTCACGGGTGTGCTCCTCGGGTTCCCCGGCTATTCTATCGGTCCAAGGAGGCCCCGATGCCCAAGCGCTGCGACGAGATCGACTACCAGATCAAGGGAAACGACCTTCAGGCCGTGGTGGTGACGCTCGACCCCGGGGAGCAGGTGCTCGCCGAGGCGGGCAGCATGCTCTACATGACCGACGGCATCAACATGCAGACGAGCATGAACGCGGGCCAGGCCCAGGGCTTCCTCGGCGGTTTCCTCAAGGCCGCGGGCCGGATGCTCACGGGCGAGAGCTTCTTCATCACGACGTTCACGAACGAGGGGCGGGCGCGGGCGGACGTCGCCTTCGCGGCCCCGTATCCGGGGACGGTGCTGCCGATCGACATGGAGAAGCACGGCGGGACGATGCTCTGCCAGAAGGACGCGTTCCTCTGCGCGGCCCGGGGCACGGAGGTCTCGGTCGCCTTCCAGAAGAAGCTCGGCACGGGCTTCTTCGGCGGCGAGGGCTTCATCCTGCAGAAGCTCGAGGGCGACGGGCTGGCCTTCGTCCACGCGGGCGGGACGCTGCTGCGCATGGACCTCAAGGCGGGCGAGACGCTGCGGATCGACACGGGCTGCATCGTGGCCTTCCAGCCCGGCCTGAACTACGACATCCGCTTCGTGGGCGGCTTCAAGAACGCGCTCTTCGGCGGCGAGGGGCTGTTCCTGGCGACCCTGACGGGCCCGGGGACGGCCTACCTGCAGACGCTGCCGTTCAGCCGGCTCGCGGGCCGCGTGGGCGCCTCCGCGGGCAAGAAGGGCTCGTTCTTCGCGGGGGACAGGGAGTAGCTAGTCGCGGCGGCTGTTGTAGCGCAGGATCAAGTAGATCAGCGTCATCAGCACCTGGACCGCCGCGACGACGTAGGTCAGCGCGGCCGCGTCGAGGACCTTCTTCGCGACGGGCAGCTCGTCGGCCTCGAGGATCCCCTGGTCGCCGAGCACGGCGAGGGCGCGCCGAGAGGCGTTGAACTCGACGGGCAGGGTGATCAGCGTGAAGAGGAAGACGAGCGCGAAGCCCGCGATGCCCGCGAGCAGGACCCACTTGCCGAGCGCCGGGGACGCGTAGAGCAGCACGCCGCCGAGCAGCAGCGAGATCTGCCCGATCGTCCCGCCGATCACCTGGACCGGGACCAGCGCGCTGCGGACGAGCACCGGCAGGTAGCCCCGCGAGTGCTGGATCGCGTGGCCGACCTCGTGGGCGGCGATGCCCGCGGCGGCGAGCGACGAGCCCGAGTAGTTGGCCTCGGAGAGGCGCAGGGCCTTGATCAGCGGGTGGTAGTGGTCGGTCAGGTAGCCCGAGGTCGACTCGACCTTCACGTCGGAGATCCCGCAGGCCTCGAGGATGCGCTCGGCGATCCGCGCGCCGGTCAGCCCGCGGCGGGAGGGGATGCGCGCGGCCTCCTCGTAGGCGGCCTTCACCCGCGCCTGGGCCCAGAACCCGAAGATCACCCCGGGCAGGACCACGACCAGCAGGTAGGTCCAGTCGAACATCATGGGTCGATCACCTCGCCAAGGGTACCGGGGGGATGATAGCGGGCGGGGTGAGTCGTTTCACCCCGAGGATGAACAGGGGGGTCAGGACCAGGTTCAGGGCGAGGGAAAGGATGGCGACGGCCACGGGGGGCCCGCCGATCCCGTAGGAGAGCGACACGATCAGGATGCCCGCGCCGACCTCGCCGCGGGGGAACATCGCGACGGCCACGGCGAGGCGTTCCCGGACCGAGGCCTCGGCCCGGTAGAAGAAGAGGCAGAACATCTTGCCGAGGTTCGAGACCAGGGTCACCATCAGCACGTGGCCGGCGAGCCGGGCGAGGGAGGCCGCGTCGGTCCCCGCCAGGATGGAGGACAGGGCGGGCATCGAGAGACCGACGAGCACCATGAAGGCCGCGGAAACGGCCGAGGCGACCCGCTGCTCGCCGGGATCCTCGGGGCCCTCCTGGTGGCCCTCGCGGGGGTCGTCCCGGTGGGGGTCGCTCCCCTCCGGACGCCGGAGCACGCAGCCGAGGACGAAGGCGGGCAGGAGCACCTCGAGGTGGATGGGCAGGGTCTCGTCCACCAGCTTGCTGCCGTGGTGGACGATTTCCGCGACGGCGGTGATCCCCGCGGCGTAGCCGAGGACCCAGGGCCAGGTCACGGGCCAGCGGACCGCGTGAAGCCACTTCCAGGCCGCCAGGACCAGCAGCACCATCACCACGACCACGACCCCGAGCTGCCACGCGATCCCCACGATGAGCATCTTCAGGGGGATCATGAACAGGACGGTGTCCAGGTCGTCGAAAATGGCGAGGATCCGGGCCTTGCGGAAGACCCATGTCGAGGCCAGGCCCGCGGCCGCCAAGAGGGAGAAGAGGACCCCGGCCGAGGTGGGGGCCGCGAAGCGCCCCGCGAGGAGCATCTCCTTCCACGTGTCCCAGGAACCCCAGGCCCCCTCGGGGTGCAGGACGAACACGAAGTACGCGGTGCAGAAGATCCACGGGAAGGCCGCGGCGGTCGCGGCGACGAGGTAGTCCACGAGGTAGGGCCGCAGGTTCGACTTGTCGACCTCGAACTCGTAGCCGACGTGGATCATGATGAACGAGAGGCAGACCATCGTCGCGACCTGGAGGGGGAGCTTCAGGGCGGCGAAGGCCTCCCCGAGCGCCCCGGGGAGGACCTGGGAGAGCACGAGGCCGGCCAGGAGGAGGCCGGAGTAGATCCAGACCCGCTTCATGAGGCCGGGATCCTCGCGGAGCGCTCCCGCATCCACGCCGCCGTGCCGAGGAAGAGCGAAATCCCGGTGGCGGGGGCGACGACCCACCAGATCGCCTGGGGCGCCGTCAGCACGGGCCGCTCGAGGTTCTCGAGCACCAGGTAGGCGGTGTACGCCGCGTACGCGACCAGGAAGAAGAAGCCCTCCACGCGCGCGACCTTCCGCCCGGTGTAGAAGACCGGGAGGCAGGCGACCGCGATCGCGATCATGACGGGGATGTCGAAGGCCAGGGCGGTCCCGGACACGGCCACGCCGGTCCGCGAGATCCCCGCGCTGATCCCGAGGACGCCGAGCAGGTTGAAGACGTTGCTGCCGACGACGTTGCCGACGGCGATGTCCCGCTGCCCGCGGGCGGCGGCGACGATCGAGGTCGCGAGCTCCGGCATCGACGTGCCCACCGCGACGATCGTCAGGCCGATCATGAGCTCGCTCATGCCGAGCGCGCGGGCGACGCGCACCGAGCCGTCGACGAACCAATTCGATCCGAGCACGAGCAGCCCGAGGCCGGCCAGGACGAGCGCGACGTTCACGGCCCAGTGGCCCGCGTTCGGCACGGGCACGGGCTGGCCCACCCAGGCCTTCCGGCTCATGCGGAGCAGCGCGAGCGTGTAGCCGACGAGCCCCGCGAAGAGCAGCCAGCCCTCCCACGGCGCGATGCGGCCGTCGAGGCCGAAGAGCAAGACGACGGCGGAGACCGCGATCATGACAGGGACGTCGAAGCGCAGCAGCTGCGGGTTCACCGCGAGCGGCACGACGAGCGCCGAGATCCCGAGGATCCCGAGCACGTTGAAGATGTTGCTGCCGACGACGTTGCCCAGCGAGATGTCGGCCTTGCCCTCGATCGACGCGATCACGCTGACGGCCATCTCGGGCGCGCTCGTGCCCATGGCGACGACCGTGAGCCCGATGACGAGCGGGGAGATCCGCATCACGAGCGCGAGGCGGGAGGCGCCCCGGACCAGGAACTCGCCGCCGAGGGTGAGCGTGGCCAGGCCGCCGAGGAGCAGGAGCGCGGTCATCATGGGATCACGACGATGGGACCGCCGCGGTCCGCCGCCGTTACCGAAATCGTACTGAAACGGTCCGGAATATGCAGCTCTCCACCCATGAATGCCGATTGTACCCATGGACACCTTGCCAAGGGGAGTATCCATGGTCGCACTTCGCCGCCTGCTGATCGCCTGCCTGCTGCTGCCCGCCGCGTGCGCCTTCCCGGACAACCCGCCGGACCGGCCGCACATCTTCCAGAAACCGCCGCCGCCCCCGACGGTCCGCGTCGCGACCTTCAACGCGATGCGGCTCGGCCACGGCGCCAAGAAGGACGCCGCCGACCCCGCCATGCAGGCCGCCGCGAAGCTCGTCACCGCCTTCGACGTCGTCGCGATCCAGGAGGTGATGACGCCCGAGGCCGCGCACCAGCTCGCCATCGCCTGCGGGCCCCGCTGGCGCGCCGTCGTGTCGCCCGCCTCCGTCGGCCGGGGCTCGTACCGCGAGCACTACGCCGTGCTCTACCGGGGCGACAAGGCGATCCCGATCGGCGAGGCCCGCACGCTGCCCGATCCCCGCGACGCCTTCGTCCGCGAGCCCTTCGTCGCGTCGTTCCGCGCGGGCCGCTTCGACTTCACGCTCGTGGTCTTCCACCTCGACAGCCCCGGCAACGCCGGGCCCCTGACCCGCGAGATCCGCGCCCTCGAGGCCGCCTACCGCGCCGTCCAGGACGCCGACCCGGCCGAGGACGACGTGATCCTGCTCGGCGATTTCAACCGCTCGACGCGCTCGTACGAGTTCGACGCGCTGCGCCGGCACGACGGGCTCCGGCCGCTGCTGGACCCCGCGCCTCGGACCACCCTGAACGAGGAGGGCCCGGCGAACGCGTACGACCAGGTCTGGGTGACGAAGCACTCCCGCGAGTTCACCGGTCGCTGGGGCGTCGTCGATCCCGTGCACGCGGGCGTGGCGACCGACTACCGCGCCGCCCGCTCGACCCTCTCCGACCACTGCCCGTGCTGGGCCGAGTTCCACGTCGACCTCGACGACGACGGCCCCTACGCCACCGTCACTCGTCCTTGAAGAACTCCAGCGCCGCCTCGAGGTCCCGGTGCACCGGGACCTCGGGGAGCGCCGCCAGGATCTCCCGCCCGTAGCGCCGCGTGAACACCCGGTTGTCGAAGAGCACGCAGACCCCCCGGTCGTCCCGCCGCCGGATCAGCCGCCCGAAGCCCTGCCGCAGCGCCAGCGTCGCCCGCGGCAGCTGGTAGCGCTGGAAGGTCTCCGGGTCCCGCTCCGTCAGCGCGTCGATCAGCGGGTCCTCCGGCGTCGTGAAGGGCAGCTTGTCGATCACGAGGCAGGAGAGCGCCTCGCCCGGCACGTCGATGCCCTGCCAGAAGCTCGTCGTCGCGAAGAGCGCCGTCCCCCGGTCCTCGCGGAAGGCCTCGAGCAGCCGCGACCGCGGCGCCGAGCCCTGGCGCAGGATCTCGACGCCCGTCTCCCTCGCCGCGTCGGCGCAGGCGTTCATGTTGCGGTACGAGGTGAAGAGCGCGAGCGTCCGGCCGCCCAGCGCGCGGATCAGCCGGTTGATCTGCGGGGAGATCTCGGCCGCGAACGCTGGCGAGTTGACCTCCGCGGCGACCTTGGGGACCACGAGCCGGGCCTGCGTGCGGAAGTCGAAGGGGCTGCCGACGACGAGCTCCTGCGCGGCCTCGCCGCCCGTCTCGCGCTTGAGGAAGTCGAAGCTCCCCCCGGACGACGCGAGCGTCGCGCTCGTCATCACGACGGACTCCACCTTGCCGAAGAGGTGCTCGCGGAGCACGTCGCTGACGTCGATGCGGCGCGACATGAGGCGGGCCGAGGCCTCGCCGGTGCGGAGCGTCTCCTCCTCGATCCAGGCGACCTGGTTCGGGTCGTCGAGGGCGAGGAAGGCGTGGAGGTTGCCGAGCGCCGCGGCGGAGGCGCCGAGGTACTTCGCGGCCTTGTCGGCGGCCTCCTCGTCGGCGGCGGACTGGCCCGCGGCCTTGAGGTCGCGCTGGTAGTCCTCGAGCGCGGCGGCGAGCGGGGCGGGGTCGGCGAAGCCGCCCTCGCGGAGGCGGATGCGGTACGCGGGCGAGGCGCGGTGCCCCCGGACCTGGTCGAAGAACGCGCGGGCCTCGGCGCGGACCCGGTCGGCGGTCTTCTTCAGCCCGAGGCGCTGCGCGCCGCGGGCCAGCAGGTGGGCGAAGCCGGGGCCGAGGCGCCGCCCGAAGAAGTCGCGGGCCACGTCCGCCATCTCGTGGGCCTCGTCGCAGATCAGCGCCTCGTGGGGCGGGAGGATGACGTCGCGCTCGGTGGCGATCTTGAGCGCGAGGTGGGCGAAGTAGAGGTGGTAATTCGTGACGACGACCGTCGCGCTCGCGGCGCGGCGGCGCGCGTCCATCGCGAAGCAGGCGTCGTAGCGCGGGCAGTGGTGGCCGTTGCAGAGCTCGGTGACGCCGTTGGCGCGGCCCCAGATCGCGTCGGGCGGGCTGAAGGGCAGGTCGGAGTGGTCGCCCGTCGTCGTCGTGCGGGCCCAGTCGTCGAAGCGGTGCTTGAGCTCGAGCTCCTCCTCGTCGGCGAAGAGGCTGTCCTCGCCGAGGGTCTCGTTCCAGCGGTCGAGGCAAAGGTAGTTGCCGAGGCCCTTCACGAGCGCCCAAGTGAAGGGCACGGGCAGGAGCTCCTTGAGGCCGGGCAGGTCCTTGCGGACGAGCTGCTCCTGGAGCGCGATGTTCGCCGTGCAGACGACGACCTTCGTGCCCTCGGCGACGGCGTGCTCGATCGCCGGGGCGAGGTAGGCGAAGGACTTGCCGATGCCGCAGGGGGCCTCGACGGCGAGGTGGCGCTTCTCCGAGAGCGCGCGGGCGACCGCGACGGCCATCTTCATCTGGCCGGGGCGGGGCTCGTAGTCCTTGAAGCGCCTCGCCAGCAGGCCGTCGGGCCCGAAGATCTCCGAGGGGGGCATCAGAAGTACGCGGCGACGCCGAGGGTGGGCCCGTCGAGGTCGGGGCCGTTCGTGACGAAGATCGAGCGCCAGCCGCCGGTCAGCGCCCAGCGGCCGACGTGCCAGCGCAGGTCCACGGAGAGGTCGTTGAAGGTCGCGCCCGCGAACTCCATGACCGCGAAGTTGAGCCGGACCGACACGGGCTCGGCGACGAGCCACGCGAGTCCCGCCTGCAGCGTGGCGGCGGCCTCGACCCCGTCGCCCGCGAGGACCGCGAGGCCCCAGCCGATCGAGGCCTGGAAGTTCGCGGAGCGTCCGGGGAAGCCGTAGTTCAGCTCGAAGCGCGTGAGCGCGAGCTCGTCATCGCCGTCGTCGAGCTCCTCGGTCCAGGTCGTGTGCTCGAGGGCGAGGTCGCAGCCCGAGGGGAGGCGCAGCGTGAAGCCGCCCCGGACGCCGAGCAGGTCGGCCTCGACGCGCTGGACGTCGAGCCGGGCCTCGAAGGCGAAGGGGTAGGGGAGCTCGGGGCCCCGCCCGAAGTAGCTCCGGCCCTCCTCGAAGGGGTAGTCGCGGTAGCGCCGGCCCTGGTCGGTGAACGGGTAGATGACGACCCAGCCGAGCGTCTCGACGAAGATCTCGCCCCAGAACTCGCTCCAGGCGTCGTCGGCGGCGGCGGGCGCGTGGACCTCGGGGCGCCGGTCCCGGTCGTCCCGCTTGCGCTTGGCCGCGTCCTCGAGCTCCTTGAGCTTCCCGTCCTGGGGGACGAGCAGCGCGGCGAGGACGACGAGCGCGGGGAGCACGCCGGATTATCGCATCCGGTCCCGCGCGGGCCTATACTCGACCCGATGATCACCCTGAAGGACCTCCGGGCCGCGGCGAAGCGGCTGCGCGGCGTGGCGATCGAGACGCCCGTGCTCCCGCTGCGCTTCGGCCCGCCCGACGTCTTCCTGAAGTGCGAGAACCTCCAGCGCTCCGGCGCCTTCAAGCTGCGCGGGGCCTACAACCTGATCTCGTCGCTGTCTCCGAAGGTGCGCAAGCGCGGCGTCGTCGCCTACTCGAGCGGCAACCACGCGCAGGGCGTGGCGCTGGCGGCGCAGCTGCTCGGGATCCGGGCGGCGATCGTGATGCTGGACCAGTCGCTCCCGCACAAGGTCGAGGGGACGCGGTACTACGGGGCCGAGGTGATCTTCGGCGGGACGACGAGCGAGGAGACGCGGCAGGCCGCGGAGCGCCTCGCGGAGGAGCGGGGGGCGACGCTCGTGCGGCCCTTCGACGACCCGCGCATCATCGCGGGGCAGGGGACGGTGGGGCTCGAGATCGCCCGCCAGGTCCCGAACGTCGCGTCGGTCGTCGTGCAGATCGGCGGCGGCGGGCTCTGCAGCGGCGTGTCGACGGCGATCAAGGCGCTGAAGCCGAGGGCGAAGGTCTTCGGCGTGGAGCCCGAGGGGGCGCCGAAGATGTTCGAGGCGATCCGCCACGGCGGGCCGGTGACGCTCCCGGCGGTGGACACGATCGCGGACGGCCTGAAGCCGTTGCGGGCGGGCGACCTGACCTACGAGCACGCCAAGGCGAAGGTGGACGGCTTCGTGCTGGTCCCGGACTCGGAGATCATGGACGCGGCGCGGCACCTGCTGCTCAAGGAGAAGCTGGTCGTCGAGCCCTCGGGCGCGGCGGCGCTGGCCGCGGTGCTGAACGGGCGCGTGAAGCGGCCCCGCGGGCCCTGCGTGGTCGTGCTCTCCGGCGGCAACGCGGACGTGAAGGCCATCCTCGGCTAGCGACCCATCCGCTTGAGGTGGTCCTCGAGCTTCTTGCGGAGCTCCGGCTGGTCCGGGTTGATCTCGAGCGAGCGCTTCACGTCGGCCACGCCCTCCTCGTAGCGCTTCAGCGACATCGACAGGCTCCCGCGGTCCCGCAGCGACTCCCAGTGGTCCGGCCGCAGCTCGAGGGCGCGGTTGAAGTCCGCGTAGGCCGCCTCGACGTCCGCGTCGATCGACCCGCCCTGGCGCCCGAGGTTGAGCCCGGCCTGGAAGTGGAGCAGGGCGCGGACCCAGTAGCCCCGGGGCGAGAGCGGCTCGCCCGGGATGCCGCGGCCCGCGTCTGCGATGCCCTCGCGGAACTGGGGGTCGGGATCCACGCCGCGCGCGCGCTCCCAGTTCGCGAGGTAGTAGCGGGCCTGGGCGCGCTGGATGAAGTAGGACGGGGCGGGGCGGCGGGAGATCGCGGCGGTGAAGCCCGAGAGGGCGCGGCGCAGGGGCTCCTCGGGGGACTCGTTGCGGGCCTGGTTCCACGCGGCGAGGCGGAGGTTGAACTCCGCGCGGGACGCGAGCGGGTAGGGGTTCTCCGGCGCGAGCTGCGTCGCCCGGTCGAAGGCCTCGGTCGCCTGGCGGAACTCGGCGGAGGGATCCCCGCCCCGGGCGAAGCGCTTGAGGCCGAGGTGCATCAGCACGGCGCCGCGCAGCGTCCAGGCCTCGGCCCCGGCGGAGGGCGACTCGACCACGCGGTTCACCTGCTCGAGGGCGCGCTCGAAGGTCGGAAGGGACTCGAGGCGGCGGTCGTCGAGGCATACGCTCCAGTCCGAAAGGAACTCGGCGAAGCGGAGCCGGGCGCCCTTGGGTTCGCCCGCGGCGAGCCCCTCGAGGAAGTCGGCGTCCGCCTCCTGCCAGAGCGGCCAGCGCGACTCGCCGGCGACGTGCAGGAGCTTGGCGACCTGGTGGCGCGACTCGGCGACGAGGAGGATCACGTGGGGGCGGCCGCCCGCCGCGACGCGGAGCTCGCGGCAGGCGCGGAGGCACTCCTCGAGGGCGGGGCGCGCGTCGCGGGACTCGCCGATGTCGAGGAGCGCGACCGCCGTCCAGGCGCAGAGGCGGCCGACGAGGATGCCGAGGAAGGGGACGCGGGCGCTGCCGGCGGCGCGGAACTCGTCCACGGCCTTGAGCAGCGTGGCCCGGACCTCGGCCGGGGGCCGGTCCGGGGCGCGAGCCTCGTTGAGGAGGGCGCCGGCCGTGTAGTAGCGGGCGAGGGGCCAGCCGCGGGCGACGGGGCGGCTCCACACGTCGCGGGCGCCGGCGGGATCGCCCGTCGAGAATCGGGCGAAGCCGAGGAGGATGCAGGAGAGGCCCTCGAGCGCGGGATCGCGGCGCACGGAGTCGAGGAGGCCGGTCGCGGCGGGGTAGTCGCCGCGGCCGAGGGCGAGGGCGCCCTGGGTGAAGGTCTCGAACTCGCGGCCCTGGCGGAGCTTGGGCCAGACGCGGCGCGAGAGCGCCTCGCCGAGCGAGCGGGAGGCGGAGGCCTTGAGCTCCGCCATGGGGCCGACCTCGACGAAGTCGATCGGCAGGTAGGTCCCGTTCGTGGGGTCGAACGAGACGGGCAGGTCGGCGGAGCGGGCGTACTCGGCGAGGAAGGACGCGGCGCGGAGGACGGCGGGGAAGGGGTCCTCGCCCGCCTCGGCGCAGGCGCGGTCGAGGAGCGCGCGCCCCTCGCCGGAGCGGCCCGCGTAGAACACGGCGAGGCCGCGCCAGGCGGCGGGGAGCCGGAGCTGGGGCCAGCGCTTGGCGACGTCGGCGCAGGCGGACTCGACCTCGGCCAGGGCGGCGCGGGCGGCCTCGTCGGTCGTGCCGTCGTGGTAGCGGTCCTCGAGGACGCGGAGGGGCTCGGTGGCCCTCAGGCGGAGCTCGTGGTAGGCCGTGGAGAGCCGGCCCGCGTGCTCCTCGAGCGAGAGGGCCTCCCGGGCCCGGTCCTCGCCGCGGGAGGAGTTCCAGGCCAGCGCGCCGAGCAGGGCGAGCGCGGCGAGCGTCGCGGCGGAGAGCGTCCAGGCGGCGGGGTGGCGGCGGAGGCGGCGCCAGGCGAGCGTGCGGAAGGTGGAGGGCTGGGCGAGCACGGGGCGGCCGTCGAGGTGGCGCTCGAGGTCGGCGGCGAAGTCGGCGGCCGTCTCGTAGCGCCGGTAGGGGTCCTTCTCGAGGGCCTTGAGGCAGATCGACTCGAGGTCGGCGGGCACGGCCGGGTTGAGCTTCCGCGGCGGGACGGGGTCGCGATGGCGGACGTGGTCGAGGATGTCGAGCGCGGTCTCGCCGGCGTGGGGCGGACGGCCCGTGAGCACGTCGTAGAGGACGGCGCCGAGGCCGTAGACGTCGGTGCGCGGGTCGGCCTGGCCGAGCTTGCCGCGGGCCTGCTCGGGGGCCATGTAGGAGGGCGTGCCGACGATGGCGCCGGTGCCGGTGAGGTCGGAGCCGCTGCCCTCGACCCAGGCGAGGCCGAAGTCGACGACGCGGGGCTCGCCCTTGTCGTCGACGAGGAGGTTCCCGGGCTTGAGGTCGCGGTGGACGATGCCGAGGCGGTGGGCCTCGTCGAGGGCGACGGCGGCCTTGCGGATCCGCTCGGGACCGTCGCGCAGCCCGTCCCCGCGGCCGATGGGGCGGCCCTTCACGAACTCCATGACGAGGTAGGGGCGGCCCTGGAACTCGCCGGTGTCGTGGATGGCGACGAGGTGCGGGTGGCGGAGGGTGGCCGCGGCGCGGGCCTCGCGGAGGAAGCGCTGGCGGAAGGAGGGGCTGGCGGCGTCGCGGGGCTGCTTGAGGGCGACCCAGCGGTGGAGCTGGCCGTCCCAGGCGCGCCACACGGAGCCGCCGCCGCCGGAGCCGACGGGCTCGACGAGCACGTAGCGGTCGACGAGGCGGGTCGGGTCGGCCGCCGCCCGGGCGACCTCCTCGGGGACGTCGGCGGCCGAGCCCGCGGCGTCCGCGCCCCGGCGAAGGCGGCGCAGCTCGCCGAGCTGGGAGGGCGTGAGCAGGCCCCGGTCGCGGAGTTCGTCGACGACGGGCCGGCCCGCGGCCTCGGCCGCGGCGCGGGCGTCCGCGAGCTGCGAGGGCGTGACGAGCCCGCGGCGCAGGGCGAGGTCGGAGCAGAGGTCGTCGCCGGCGTCGCGGGCGGCCTTGAGCAGGCGCTTGAGCGGATCGGGCTTCATTCCTCGCCCAGGATGCGGGAGACCTCGGCGGCGACGTCGGCCGGGTCGACGACGTACTCGGCGATCGCGGAGACGACGCGGCGCCGCAGTTCCTGGCGGACGTGGCGGAGGTGGTTGCGCACGTCGCCCTCGGAGATGCCCAGGGCGGAGGCGACGTCGCGGTACGACGGCGGGTGCTCCGGGTCGGCGTCGAGCGCGTAGCGGCGGAAGGCCTCGAACCAGGTCTTCTTGCCGGCGGAGCCGAGGGCGGCCTCGGTGTCGGCGAGGGCGCGCTCGACGACCTCGCGGGTCCAGTCGACGTCGAAGTCCTCCTCGGGCGTGCCGGTGGAGGCGGGGAGCTCGAGGCCCGAGGCGCCCTCGAGGGAGACGAGGGCGGCGCCGCCGCCGCGCTTGAGGCGGCCCGCGTCGCGGGAGTCGACGGCGAGGAAGCTGCGCAGGCAGTGCTTGAGGTAGGCGCGGAAGTTGCCGCGGTTGACATCGAAGCGGCCGAGGAGGTCGGCCTCGAGGACGTGGACGAGGAAGGACTGCGTGAGGTCCTTGGCGTCGGCGTCGGACTTCGACCAGGCGCGGCGGATGAAGTAGTAGATGGGCTTCCAGTAGGTGCGGGAGATCTTCTCGAAGTGCCGCCGGGCGGGATCCGCGCCCGCGTGGAGGACGAGGGAGAGCGAGGTGGAGGGGAAGGCCATCCCCGCGCCGCCCATGGTGGTGTCGGAGCCGCCCATCGCGAGCAGTATACGCCGCCCCGGGGCGCCGGCCGGCTCCATCGGTTATGGGTGATCCGGGGGGAAATTATGCATTTCCCCCGACACGGAATCCGGCCCGCGGCTTACCGGAGGCAACTACAGGTGGGAGAAAACCTCATGCGACATGCCCTGATCGTCCTGTTCCTCGTGGCGGCCGGGTCCGCCGCCACGGCCCAGGAGGCCCCGACCGGCACCTGGACCGCCCGCCCCGACGGCACGACCAACTTCGGCGGCGGCGGCTCCTGCACCGACGGGACCTACTTCTACATGTTCGGCGGCCAGGCCTACGACGGCACGAACGTCGACTCGGCCCCCACGCGCTACATCCGGCGCTACGACCCCGCGACCGGCACCTGGACCAACCTCGCCGACCTCCCGTACCAGGTCACCTACAACACCGGCGCCTATTACAACGGCGTCGTGTACTCGTTCAGCACGCTGACCTACCCCCCGATGCCGGACGCGACCCCGCCGCCGGCCTACCCGATCACGAAGTACTCGATCGCGACGAACACGTGGACGACCTCGGCGACGACCGTCGCCCGCCACGGCTACTACACGACCGCCGCGACGATCGGCTCGAAGATCTACCTCGCGGGCGGCTACGACACGGGCGTCGCGAACTTCTACCTCGACACCTGCTCCGAGTTCGACCCGTCGAACGACGCCCTCGTGGCGAAGGCGGCCATGCCCCAGGTGACGGCGTACGCGACGAGCGCCGCGCTGAACGGCAAGCTCTACGTCTTCGGCGGCTCGACGCGCGTCTCGGGCACTTCCGTCCAGACGGACGCGGTGCACGAGTACGATCCCGCGACCGACTCGTGGGCGACGAAGGCCCCGATGGCCATGGGCGGCGCCCCGGCGCCCCGCCGGCACGCGAACGCGTTCGCCCTCGAGGGCCGGCTCTACGTCGCCGGCGGCCGCTACTCCTCCGGCGGCGTCCTCTACACCTACAACCACCTGCTCGAGTACAACCCCGGCACCGACGAGTGGAAGCGCCGGGCCGACTTCGCGATCCCGCGCTACGGCGCGGCGGTCGCGGTCATCTCCGGCAAGGCCTACCTCTACGGCGGCGCCCCGCTGACCGGCGGCGCGAACCCCGCGCGGAGCCTGCAGGAGTACACGGCCCCCGACTTCGGCTCGGCCCCCCAGGTCGCCAACGTCGAGCAGCGCGTCGGCGCGACGATGGTCCCCCAGGGCGGGAACGTCTACACCACGGTGACCTTCGCGGTCGAGTGCAGCGATCCGGACGCCGGCCAGCAGGTCGAGCTCGAGGTCCAGGTGAAGCGCTCCACGGACCCGGACTGGAGCCTGGCCTCCAGCCACACCAGCGGCCCCGTGGCCACGGGCACGGTGACGATCGTCAAGACGATCGCGATGCTCGGCGGCTACGACTGGCGCTGGAGGCTGAAGGACACGATGGAGAACTACGCCGGCGGCAGCTCCGCCTGGAACGACTTCTCGGACCCCGCGGTGTCGCCGGACTTCACGAGCGTCACGGCTCCTCCGCCCCCGTCCTCCGGCGGCGGCTCGGGCGGCGGTGGCGGCGGCTGCGGCGGCTCGGCCACGGGCTCGACCGCGGTGGCGCCCGTCCTGCTGGCCCTGCTCGCGGCCGCGGCCTGGATCGCGCGCAAGAACTAGGTTTCTCACCACCGGCCCCCGGCGGTCCGCTCCGGCGGACTGTCGGGGGCTTTTCTATTGGGGAAAGCCGGAAAGCAGGAGAGCAGGAGAGCAGGAGAGCAGGAAAGGCCGGGGCCTGGCTATCGGGCTTTCGGGCTCTCCGGCTTCGGCGCTCGCCTCGGGACGTAGCCGCGGATGAACTCCATGAGGTCCTTGTAGATCTCGTGGTAGCCGAAGCGGCGCATCTCGGCGATCGCGTCGTCGGCCGCCCAGCCGTCGACCTCCATCCGGTACACCGCCGCCATCGTCCCGGTCCGGTCCTTGCCGTGCGCGCAGTGGAAGTAGACGGGCTGGCGCTTCGGGTCGAGCACCACCTCGAGGAAACCGCGGATCTGCTCCTCGGTCGGCGGCTCCGAGCCGAAGACGTCGGCCTGCACGGGGAACTCCACCGAGTCCACGCCCGCGCGCTCGGCCTTGTCCTTGTCCGAGTGGAACTTGCGGAAGTTCACCACGGTGCGGAAGCCCTTCGCCTTCAGCCACGCGAAGCCCTCGTCGTTGGGCTGCGCCCCGCGGGCGAGTTGGGGCGAGATCCACGCGAAGTTCAGGATGGGCGAGGAGGCGTCGGGCGTCGCGAAGACCCGGCCGGACGGGGCCCGGTCGCCGAGGGACTCCGAGGTCGCGCAGGAGGCCTGGAGGAAGAGCGCGGCGAACGCGGCCGCGGCGAGGGTGGCGATGATCGGGCGCATGGCGGGATCATACCCCCCGCGGGCGGTCCGTGACGTCCCCGGTAGTGCCCTCCGGAGCGGGACCGTCCGTCTCGAAGACCCCGCCCTGCGACGGGCGCTGCAGCGCGGCGAGGAACTCGCGGGCGTGGGCCGCCCAGGCCCGGGCCAGGTCGAGCGTCATCAGCTGCCCGGGCGAGGTCGGCGCGGCGTCGTAGCGCGCGAGGAAGAACTTGTAGAGCCGCACGGCCTCCGCGGCGTCGCCCTTCGTCTCCGCGAGGATCGCGAGCCCGAAGGTCGTGACCGGCGAGGTCGGGTGCCGCTTCGAGTACGCCGCGAAGTGCTTCCGGGCCGAGTCCCAGTCGTGGCGCCGGACCTGGACCATGCCGAGGTTGAAGACGACGTCGTCGGAGGCGCGCAGGGCCAGCGACGCCTCGTAGTCGGCCACGGCCTCGTCGTAGCGGCCCGCATTGGCGAGCAGCAGGCCGCGGTGGTTGAGCGCGGCGGGCCGGGCCCACGCGGTCGCGCCGGTCCCGGGCCGGCGGTCGGCGATCTCCTTCAGCGCCGCGAGCCCCTCCTCGACGAACTGCTTCTCGAGGCAGAGGTTGCGCAGGAAGGCGAAGGGCAGCTCGACGGGGAAGCCGAGCGAGGAGATCTCGACCTCGCCCCCGGGCCGGTCGAGGCGGTCGAGCAGGACGCGGATCGAGCGCTTCGAGCCCTCGAGGCCCGCCTTGGCGAGCTTGTCCGCGTAGTAGACGGACTGGTAGTGGAGGATGTCGGGCCGCTCCGGCGCGCGCTCGAGGGCCGCGGCGTAGGCCTCGTCGGCGCCGAGCCCGTCGCCGAGGCGGTGGCAGGCGTTGGCGTAGTTGAGCCAGTGGCTCGCGTCGGAGGGGTCCGCGTCGCGGGCGGCCTCGAAGTCCTTGCGCGATCTGGCGAGCTCGCCGAGCCGCGTGGAGCAGGCCCCGGCGCGGGCGAGGCACTCGGCGCGGAAGGCGCCCGACGAGGCGGCGGCGATGGCCTCGTAGCGTTCCCGGGCCTCGGCGAGGCGGCCCGCGGCCTCGAGCTCGAGGGCGGCCGCGAACTTCCGGCGCTTGAAGAACATCACGGCGGGAGGATAGCGGGGGCGCGGAGGGTTCACAAGCTCGCCCGGCCTGCTATCTTGGCTCCGTGTTCGGGAAGCTGCGGCCCGCGATCCTCGACGAGCTGCGCGCCGCCGTCGGACCGGAGCACGTCCTCACCGGCGACCTCGAGAAGTACTCCCACGACGAGACCGAGGACCTGGTTTTCCCGCCGGAGGTCGCGGTGCTCCCCGGCTCGACCGCCGACGTCGTCGGGGTGCTGAAGATCGCCTCGGCGCACCGCCTCCCCGTCACCCCGCAGTCCGCGCGCTCCAGCCTCTCGGGCGGGGCGCTCTGCGTGCACGGCGGGATCGCGCTGGCCGTGGAGCGCATGGACCGGATCCTCGAGATCGACGCGGACAACGGCTTCGCGGTCGTCGAGCCCGGCTGCATCACCGGCGTGCTGCAGGAGGAGGTCGAGAAGCGCGGGCTGTTCTACGGCCCCGACCCGGCGAGCCGGGCCTACTCGACGATCGGCGGCAACATCGCGCACAACGCGGGCGGGCCGCGGGCGCTGAAGTACGGCGTCACGAAGGACTGGATCACGGGCCTCGAGGCCGTGCTGCCCGACGGGCGCGTGATCCGCACCGGCGGCAAGCTGCTCAAGAACGTCGCGGGCTACAACCTCACGCACCTGCTCGTGGGCTCGGAGGGGACGCTGGCCGTCGTCACGAAGGCCTGGCTCAAGCTGGTGCCGAAGCCGGCGAAGGTGATGACGCTGCTCGCGGGCTTCCCCGACGCGGTCTCCGCGGCACGCGCCGTGACGGACATCTTCCGCGAGCGGATCCTGCCGGCGGCCTGCGAGTACCTGGAGCGGGCGGCCGTCGAGGCCGTGGAAGAACGCAAGGGCGGGAAGTTCCCCGTGAAGGGCGAGGCGGTGCTGCTCGTCGAGGTCGACGGGCCGGACGAGGCGCTCCTCGAGCGGGACCTGGAGCGCATCGCGACGCTCTGCATGGGGCGGGGCGCGCCCGACGTGGTGCTGGCGACCGACGCGGAGAAGCGGCGGGCGATCTGGGACCTGCGCCGCGCGGTCGGCGAGGCCGTGAAGTCGATCAGCCCGTACAAGGAGGAGGACACGGTCGTCCCCCGGGCCCGGCTGCCCGAGCTCGTGCAGGCCGTGCGCGACGTCACGCGCAAGCACGGGCTCAGCGCGATCAGCTACGGGCACGTCGGCGACGGCAACCTCCACGTGAACATCCTCCGGCGCGACCTCAGCGAGGAGCGCTGGCGGAAGGGCATCGAGCCCGCGGTGCGCGAGCTCTTCGAGCGGACGGTCGCGATGGGCGGACAGATCACCGGCGAGCACGGCGTGGGCTGGGTGCAGCGCAACTACCTCGACATCGCCTACCCGGCGCACCAGATCGAGCTGCTCCGCGAGCTGAAGCGCGTCTTCGACCCGTTGGGGATCCTGAATCCCTCGAAGGTCCTGCCGGATCCGCGCTGAACGGGGCTCCCGAAAGAAGGATTGACTGGCCCGGCGGGAGTGGGACAATCCGGACCATTGGGGAGGACAACGTGGCCGCGCTGAACGCGATCCTCGAGAAGTGCGCCGTCCATCCGCCGAACATCCTGGCGACCCTCCAGGCCGTGCAGGAGGAGTACGGGTGGGTCGATCCCGACCACGTCCCGCTGATCGCCAAGGCCCTGGGCGTCACCGACAGCGACGTCCGCGGGGTGCTGAGCTTCTACCACGACCTGCGCACGGAGAAACCCGGCCGCCACGTGGTGAAGGTCTGCCTCGGCGACAGCTGCATCGCGGTCGGCGCGGGGAAGTGCCTCGACGCGCTCGAGAAGAAGCTGAAGGTCGGCGTCGGGGAGACGACCCGCGACGGGAAGTTCAGCCTCGACAAGGTCTACTGCCTCGGGGCCTGCGCGCTGTCGCCGGCGATGATGGTCGACGGCGAGGTGCACGCGCGGCTGACCCCGCGCAACGCGGCGGCGCCGCTGAAGGGATGCCGCTAGCATGACGCGCTACTACGTGTCCAACGACG
Source organism: uncultured Planctomycetales bacterium (assembly GCA_964464755.1). Classification (GTDB taxonomy): domain Bacteria; phylum Planctomycetota; class MHYJ01; order MHYJ01; family JACPRB01; genus CAYXGZ01. The sequence goes on along the minus strand of CAYXGZ010000016.1, from coordinate 7,105 downwards.
TCGTCGCGGTCGCCGCGGGGGCGGACCGGGTCGCCAAGGCGCTCGCCGCGAAGGGCGGCCAGGTCGTGCGGACCTCGAGCCGCGGCGCGTTCTTCCTCGAGCCCCTGGTCGAGGCGGACGCGGAGGGCGGCCGGATCGCCTGGGCCAACGCGACGGAGAAGTCGGTCGCGGCGATCCTCGCGGGGAAGGGCGCCGAGCCCGTCGCGAAGATCCCGTTCCTGGCGAAGCAGGCGCGGTTCACGTTCGCGAGGGCCGGCGTCATCGACCCGCTCTCGATCGAAGACTACCGCGTGCACGGCGGCTGGCGGGGCCTGGAGAAGGCGCTGGCCCTGGACCCGCAGAAGATCGTGGACGAGGTGAAGCTCTCGGCCCTGCGCGGCCGGGGCGGCGCCGCGTTCCCGGCGGGCGTGAAGTGGCAGACGACGAAGGACTCGCCATCCGACCAGAAGTACGTCGTCGCCAACGCGGACGAGGGGGATCCCGGGACCTATTCCGACCGCATGGTCATGGAAGGCGAGCCCTACCGCCTGCTCGAGGGCATGGCGATCTGCGCGCGGGCCGTCGGGGCGACGCGCGGCTACATCTACTGCCGCAGCGAGTACCCGCACGCGCTCCGCAAGCTGCGCGCGGCGATCGCGCGGGCCACGGAGGCCGGGCGGCTCGGCCACCGCATCCTCGGCTCCGACTTCACCTTCGAGCTCGAGGTCTTTGTCGGCGCGGGGGCCTACATCTGCGGCGAGGAGACGGCGCTGCTCGAGAGCCTCGAGGGCAAGCGCGGCATGGTCCGGCCGAAGCCGCCGTTCCCGGCGGTCGTCGGCCTGCACGGCAAGCCGACCGTCGTGAACAACGTCGTCACCTTCGCGACGATCCCGGACATCCTGGACCGCGGCGGCGCGTGGCACGCGTCGATCGGCAGCGAGAAGAGCAAGGGCACGATGCCGCTGCAGCTCGCGGGCTGCGTGAAGAACGCGGGCCTCGTCGAGGTGCCCTTCGGCGTGAAGCTCGGCGACGTCATCCACGGCTTCGGCGGGGGGATGCCGAGGGGCTCGATGTTCAAGGCCGTCCAGGTCGGCGGGCCGCTGGGCTCGATCTTCCCCGAGAAGCTGCTCGACACGCCGGTCTGCTTCGACGAGTTCGCGAAGGCGGGCGGCATCCTCGGCCACGGCGGCATCGTCGTGTTCGACCAGTCGACCGACATGGTCGAGCTCGCGCGCCACTTCATGGAGTTCACGGCCGACGAGTCCTGCGGCAAGTGCACGCCGTGCCGGGTCGGCTCGACCCGGGCGAAGGAGATCCTCGAGCGCGTGCTCGCGAAGCGGGCGACGGCGGAGGACCTGGAGACGATCCGCGACCTCGGCGAGACGATGAAGATGACGAGCCTCTGCGCGCTGGGGGGCCTGGCGCCGTACCCGGTGCTGACCGCGATGCAGTACTGGCCCCGGGAGTTCTCGACGCGCCTGCGGAAATGACCCGGCCCGGGGGCTACAATGGCCCCGGACCCGACGAGGAGCGATCCCGCATGCCCAACGACAAGATCCGGCTGACGCTGGACGGCCGGGCGGTCGAGGCCCAGGCCGGCGACAGCCTCTGGCAGGCCGCGCGCCGCGCGGGGGTCGAGATCCCCTCCCTCTGCGCCTCCGGCGCGCTGAAGGCCTACGGCTCCTGCCGGCTCTGCATCTGCGAAGTGGAAGGCCAGCGCGGCTTCCCGGCCTCCTGCACCACGCCCGTCCGCGACGGCATGTCCGTGAAGACCGACTCCGAGGCGATCAACCGCCACCGCCGCAACATCGTCGAGCTCTACCTCTCCGAGCAGGGCGACGGGGCCCTCGAGGCCGCCGACGCGCTGAAGACCTACGCGGCGCGCTTCGGCCTCAAGAAGGTCCGCTACGCCGCGCCCCGCAAGCGCTCGTACGAGGTGGACGCCTCGAACCCGTTCTTCCTCTTCGACCCGAACAAGTGCATCGCCTGCGCCCGCTGCGTGCGGGCCTGCGACGAGATCCAGGGCACCTTCGCGATCTCGATGGTCGGCCGCGGCTTCGCGTCCTCCGTCACCGCGGGCAACGACGCCGGCTTCGCGGAGTCCAACTGCGTGTCCTGCGGCGCCTGCGTCAAGGAGTGCCCGACCGACGCGCTCCAGGAGAAGGCCGTCGCCGCGACCGGCAAGCCGGACTTCGTCACGCGCACGACCTGCGCGTACTGCGGCGTCGGCTGCAACTTCGACGTCGGCACGCGCGGCGGGCGCATCGTCTCGATGCGCCCGGTCGAGGCGAGCCCGGTCAACTGGGGCCACGCCTGCGTGAAGGGCCGCTTCGGCTGGGACTACATCTACGCGAAGGAGCGCCTCCGCACGCCGATGGTCCGCAAGGGCAAGGACTGGGAGCCGATCTCCTGGGACGGCGCCATCAAGATGATCGCGGAGAAGTTCACGGCGATCCGGGAGAAGCACGGCCCCGACGCGCTGGCGGGGATCTCCTCGGCCCGCGGGTCGAACGAGGAGAACTACCTCATGTCCCGCTTCATGCGGGCCGCGGTGGGGACGAACAACGTCGAGAACTGCGCGCGCGTCTGCCACAGCGCGACCGTCAGCGGGATGATGGAGGTCTTCGGGACCTGGGCCGCGACGAACTCGCTGGGCGACATCGACAAGGCCAAGCTGCTCATGGTCATCGGGTCGAACCCGACCGAGGGCCACCCGGTGACGGGCGCCCGCATCAAGCGCGCCGTCCGCAAGGGCGCTCAGCTCGTCGTCATCGACCCGCGCAAGATCGAGCTCGCCCGCTACGCGGACGTGCACCTCGCGCTGCGCCCGGGGACGAACGTCGCGGTCTTCAACGGGATGGCCAACGTCATCCTCGAGGAGGGGCTCTACGACGAGAAGTTCATCCAGGGCCGCACGGAGAACTTCGAGGCCTGGGTCGAGGTCGTGAAGCGCTACACCCCGGAGGAGACCGAGCGGATCTCGGGCGTCCCCGCGGAGCTCCTGCGCAAGGCCGCGCGGCTCTACGCGGGCAGCGGAGCCTCGATGAGCTGCCATGGCCTCGGCGTCAGCGAGCACAAGTGGGGCTCGTACGGGATCATGGCGATGTGCAACCTCGCCATCCTGACCGGCAACGTCGGCCGGCCCGGCACGGGCATCAACCCGCTGCGCGGCCAGAACAACGTGCAGGGCGCCTGCGACGTCGGCTCGGTGCCCGTCTACTACACCGCGTACCAGCGCCTCGACGACGACCGGGTCCGCTCGACCTTCGAGCGCATCACGGGCCGGCCCCTGCCGCAGAAGAAGGGCTGGAAGCTCCCGGAGATGTGGGACGCCGCGCTCGAGGGCGAGCTCAAGGGCCTCTGGGTGATCGGCTACGACGTCGCGCAGACCGACCCGAACCTGAACAAGGTCCGGGCCGCGCTCGACAAGCTCGACTTCCTCGTCGTGCACGACCTCTTCTTCAACGAGACCGCGAAGCACGCGCACCTGGTCCTGCCGGCCGCGAGCTTCGTCGAGAAGGACGGCACGTTCACCAACGGCGAGCGCCGCATCCAGCGCATCCGCAAGGTCGTCGACCCGCCGCCGGGCGTGAAGCCCGACTGGCAGGCGATCTGCGAGGTCTCGACGGCCATGGGCCACCCGATGGCCTACGACCACCCGTCGCAGATCATGGACGAGATCGCCGCGCAGACGCCCTCGATGGGCGGCGTGACCTACGAGAAGCTCGACCGGGGCTACGGCCTGCAGTGGCCGGTGCCGGAGCTCTCGCACCCCGGCACCAGCGTCATGCACTCCGAGCAGTTCCCGCGCGGGCGGGCGAAGTTCGCGCCCGTCGAGTACCGGCCGCCCGGCGAGGAGCCGACGGAGGAGTACCCGTTCACGCTCGTCACGGGCCGCGTGCTGCACCACTACAACTGCGGCGCCCAGACCCGGCACTCGAAGCTCCTCGAGTTCGTCGACACGGACGTGCTGGAGATCCACGCGGACGACGCGGCGGAGCTGGGGATCGCGAACGGCGACCTCGCGACGCTGCGCAGCGCCCGGGGCGAGGTGAAGCTGCCCGCCCGGATCAGCGACCGCGTGCCCCCGGGCATGCTCTTCACGACGTTCCACTTCCCGGAGCTCGACCTCAACACGCTCCTGTCGAGCTCGTCCGACGACCTGTCCAAGTGCCCGGAGTACAAGGTCTCGACGGTGGCGGTGGAGAAGACCGCCGCGCCGAGGGGCCGCGCCGCGCGCGCGCCCGCCCGGAAGGTCCGGGCCCGCATCATCGAATGAGAGAGGGACCATGACATCGCCCCGGATCGCCCGACACGACACGAAGAAGATCGTCCGCGGGGTCGCCCACGAGGAGGCGCCGGACGAGCTGGCCGTCGAGGAGCCGCTGGAGATCCGGATCTCGAACGAGCCGATCGCCGTCACGATGCGCACGCCGGGCGACGACTTCGACCTGGCGGCCGGGTTCCTCTTCACCGAGGGCTTCCTGAAGTCGCCCGACGACATCGGCGCGATCCGCTACTGCAACGACGAGAAGAACCCCGACCTGCGGAACATCATCAACGTGACGCCCGCGACGGGGAAGAAGGCCGACCTCTCGAAGCTGAAGCGCAATTTCTACGCGTCGAGCTCCTGCGGGATCTGCGGCAAGGCGGCCATCGAGAACATCAAGACCCACGCGAAGCCGGTCGCCGCGCGCTTCCGCATCAAGCTCGACACCGTCTACTCGCTCGGCGGCGCGCTGCGCAAGGCGCAGACCGTGTTCGAGAAGACGGGCGGGCTGCACGCCGTGGGCGTCTTCGACCACCACGGGACGCTGCTGACGCTGCGCGAGGACGTGGGCCGGCACAACGCGACCGACAAGGCGATCGGCTCGGTCTTCCTGAACGACAAGCTCCCGCTCGACAAGCACATCCTGATGGTGAGCGGCCGCGCGAGCTTCGAGATCATCCAGAAGGCCGCGATGGCCCGCATCCCGATCGTCTGCGCCGTCTCCGCGCCCTCGAGCCTGGCCGTCGAGTTCGCGATGGAGATGGGGATGACGCTGATCGGCTTCCTCCGCAAGGACGCCTTCAACATCTACTGCGGGGCGGAGCGGATCGAGGTCTAGAGGACCCGGGCCGGGATCCCGCCCTCCAGCGTGCCGGTCGTGCCCGGCGCCCGGTGCCCCTTCTTCACGAGCGCGAGGCCGAGCTCGCCCGCCCGGCTCGTGAGGCGGCCGATTTCCGGCCCGCCCCCTCCGCCCAGCTCGACGCGCACCAGCCCCAGCGGCGGCTCGGAGTACGTCTTCACGCGCTGCAGCACCTCCTGCCCGAGGTAGCAGCCCTTGGTGTAGCTCAGCGCGACGCCCTCCAGCCCCGCCTCGACGGGCAGCAGGTCGGGGCCGATGTCCACGCCCCAGCGCGGCCAGCCCGCGGCGATGCGGCGCCGCTCGAGGTCGTCCGCCGGGCGCAGGACGGCCCCCGCGGCGAGCAGGCGCGACTCGATGTCGGAGGGACCGTCGGCGCGGATCACGACGCCGGGGTCGTGGCGCTGGATGGACAGGTTCCCCTCTCGGCGGAAGTGGAAGGGGGCCAGGTCGCGCGCGAGGCCCGAGTCCTCGACGCGCCACCACGAGGCGCCGTCCGTCGCGTCGCGGTACTGCACGTCGTCCATGATCGTCAGCGACTCGAGGTGGGCCTTCAGCGCGGGAAGGGCGGCGCGGTCCACGTCGAGCAGGACCCGGTCGGCCTCGAGCAGCAGCGAGAACGCGGCGACCATCTTGCCCTGTCGGTTGGTCGCGGTGCTGAACTGGCCGCGGCCCGCGGGAGTCGTCGCCAGCGCGATCCGCTCGCCCTTCTTGAACGAGCCGCCTTCGCGGCCGGTGGCGAGGAGGAGCACGTCGTTGGTCGTCGCGCCGTGCAGGAGCCGGATGCGGTCGGGACCCCGCAGTTCCAGCAGGCCGCGATCCTCGAGGCGCCAGAGCGCCGCTCCCTTGACCTCGTCCATGGGCTCCGATAATATCAGACAACTTTAGTACTGTTTAGGCGGAAACCATGATCCGGATGGCCAGGCTCACCGATTACGGCATCATGCTCCTGACGCGCTTCGCGCAGGAACCGGCCCGCGTCATGCGCTCCGCCCGCGACCTCTCCGCCGAGACCAAGCTCCCGCTGCCGACCGTGAGCAAGCTGCTTAAGATGTTGGCGCACAGCGGGTTGCTGATCGCGCACCGGGGCGTGAAGGGCGGCTTCAGCCTCGCCAAGAGCCCGACCCAGATCACCCTCGCCGACATCGTGTCGTCCCTCGAGGGCCAGGTGGCGCTGACGGAGTGCAGCGAGGGCGGGGCCTCCGCCTGCGATCTCCAGCCGACCTGCGCGGTGGGCGCGAACCTGCGCCGCATCAGCCTCTCCTTCCTCGACGCGCTGAAGGCGATCACGCTGGACGAGATGACGCGGCCGCTGCCGGACGACCTGCCGAACGTCCAGCTCCGCTTCGCGCGCTCCCTGCCGGCGCGGAGGGCCTCGCCATGAGCGACTCCCGCGACACCCTCAACCACCTCGCCGGCCAGGACTACAAGTACGGCTTCGTCACGGACATCGAGGCCGACTCGGTCCCCAAGGGCCTCAACGAGGACATCGTCCGCCTGATCTCCGCGAAGAAGGGCGAGCCCGCGTGGCTGCTCGAGTGGCGCCTCAAGGCCTTCGCGCACTGGAAGACGATGACCGAGCCGCGCTGGGCGAACCTGCGCTACCCGAAGATCGACTACCAGGACTCGTACTACTACAGCGCGCCGAAGCAGAAGATCCGGCCCAAGAGCCTGGACGAGATCGACCCCGAGCTGCGCCGCACCTACGAGAAGCTCGGCATCCCGCTGCGCGAGCAGGAGGCGCTGTCCGGCGTCGCCGTCGACGCCGTCTTCGACAGCGTCTCGGTCGCGACGACCTTCAAGGACCGGCTCCTGAAGCTCGGCGTGATCTTCTGCAGCTTCTCCGAGGCGGTGCGCGAGCACGGCGACCTCGTGAAGAAGTGGCTCGGGACCGTCGTCCCGCCCACGGACAACTTCTTCGCGACGCTCAACTCCGCGGTCTTCACCGACGGCTCGTTCTGCTACATCCCCAAGGGCGTGCGCTGCCCGATGGAGCTCTC
>CAYXGZ010000015.1:0-69171 GCA_964464755.1 uncultured Planctomycetales bacterium | reverse complement strand
ACGCGACGATCGTGCTCGACCGGCGCATCACCGAGCTGGGCATCTACCCCGCGGTCGACCCGCTCAAGTCCACCTCGCGCCTCCTCGAGCCCCTCGTGGTCGGCGACGAGCACTACAAGGTCGCCCGCGACGTCCAGCGGATCCTCCAGCGCTACCAGGAGCTCCAGGACATCATCGCGATCCTGGGCATGGAGGAGCTCTCCGACGAGGACAAGAAGACCGTCGCCCGCGCCCGCCGCATCCAGAAGATGCTCTCCCAGCCCTTCTTCGTCGGCGAGCAGTTCACGGGCCGCCCGGGCCGCTTCGTCGCCCTCAAGGACACCATCCGCTCCTTCCGCGAGATCATCGAGGGCAAGCACGACACGCTGCCCGAGCAGGCCTTCTACATGGTCGGCACGATCGACGAGGTCGTCGAGAGCGCCAAGAAGATGCAGGCGTAGGAATGGCCAGGACCTTCAAGCTCGAGATCGTCACGCCGGAGAAGGTCGTCTTCTCCCAGGAGGTCTCGTCCCTCGTGATCCCCGCGGAGGAGGGCTACCTCGGCGTGCTCGGCGGACACGCCCCGCTGCTCTGCACCCTCCGGCCCGGCGAGATCCGCATCCGCCGCGAGGGCTCCGAGACGATCTTCTCGACCAGCGGGGGCTTCGTCGAGGTCACCCCCTCGAAGGCCAGCGTGCTCTCCGAGAGCGCCGAGCCCGTTTCGGACATCGACGTCGCCCGCGCCGAGAAGGCCAAGGTCCGCGCCCTCGAGCGCCTCCGGCACGGCGACGCGAAGGGCCTCGACCGCGACCGCGCCCAGGCCGCCCTGGAGCGCGCCGAGAACCGCCTCCGCGTCGCGCGGCGCTTCGGCGGGAAGTAGCGAACCCCCGGGGCCCGCGCCCCGTTGGACCTCCCGGAGGTCGTCCCCATGGCCCTCCTGCTCCGCGTCGGCGGCTGGCTGATCTTCGCCTCCGGCCTCGTCATCTTCCTCTCCAACGGCGGCATCGCCAACGCGAAGGACCCCCTGTCCGTCACCGCCCTGGTCCTCATGCCGCTGGGGATGCTCTGCACGGGCGCCTCGACGGTGATCGCGTGGAGGACGGGCCTGAAGCGGCTGGAATCGGAGCTGCGGGCCAAGGCCGCGGCCGACGCCGCCCCGCCCCCGCCGAGCTCCGACCCCGAGAAGCGCTATTCCGCCCGCACCCTGGACCCGGGGAAGCTCAAGAAGCCCGACGCGTCCGGGGGACCGCTCAGCGGATCCGGCGGCCCGCCTTGACCACGACCCGGGCCTGGTTCACGCCGAACTGGTAGGCCAGGTAGCGCACCGACGGCGCCTCCCAGACCACCAGGTCCGCCCGCTTGCCGGGCTCCAGCGACCCGACCCAGTCCCCCACCCCGCAGGCGTGCGCCGCGTTGATCGTCGCCGCCGACAGCGCCTCCGACGGCAGCATCCGCAGCTGCGTGCAGGCGATCGACAGCACCGCCTGCAGGTTGTAGGTCATGCAGGACCCGGGGTTGAAGTCCGAGCCCAGCGCCACCGGCACGCCCTCGTCCACCAGGACCCGCGCCGGCGCGTACTTCGTCCCGCCGAGGAAGTAGCTCGTCCCCGGCAGCAGCACCGCCACCGTCGCCCCCTTCTTCATCGAGCGGATCCCGCGCTCCGTGATCGCCATCAGGTGGTCCGCGGAGACCGCGCCGAGCTCCACGGCCAGCTCCGCCCCGCCGCTGGCCTTGAACTCCTCCGCGTGGATCTTCGGCTTGAGCCCCGCCTTCGTCCCGGCCTCGAGGATGCGCTTCGCCTGGTCCGCGCTGAAGACCCCCGGCTCGCAGAACACGTCGCAGAACACGGCGAGCCGCCGCTTCGCGACCTCCGGGATCATCTCCCGGATCACCTGGTCCACGTACTCCTCGCGCCGCGCCGCGTACTCCCGCGGGATCTCGTGCGCCCCCATGAAGGTCGGCACGAGGTCCACCGACTCCGTCTCCGAGAGCTCGCGCACGACCTCGAGGCACTTCAGCTCGTCCGCCAGCGTCAGCCCGTACCCGCTCTTCGCCTCGACCGTCGTCGTCCCGTGGGCCAGCATCCCCCGCAGCCGCGTCCGCGCCGAGGCCACCAGCTCCTCGCGCGTCGCCTTCCGCGTCCGCTCGACCGTCGAGTTGATCCCCCCGCCCGCCTTCGCGATCTCCTCGTAGGTCTTCCCCCGGATGCGCTGCTCGAACTCGTCCTCCCGCGACCCGCCGAACACCAGGTGCGTGTGCGGGTCCACCAGGCCCGGGGTCACGAGCCGGCCCTTCGCGTCGATGACGTCGCCCTCGCCCGCCAGCCAGGTCGAGGTGATCTCCGCGGTCGTCCCCGTGGCCGCGACCACGCCCTCGAGCACGGCGACCGCGCCGTCCGCGATCACGCCGTTGCCCGCGAGGTCCTTGCCCCGGCGCGGGCCCAGCGGCCCGGCCATCGTGGCCAGCTCCGCCGCGTTCACGATCAGCAGGTCGGCTTTCTTCATCTCCAGTCGCGCTCCAGTTCGCGTTCGATCAGCCCCGGCGGCACGTTCCCGTAGCGCAGGACGCGGTCGTGGAACTCCCGCAGCGAGAAGCGCGGCCCCAGCCGGGCCCTCGCCGCCTCGCGGATCCGCCGGAGCTCCAGCATCCCCACCATGTAGGCCATGAAGTAGGCCGGCGAGCGCGTGTAGCCGCGCACGCTGCCCCGGGCCTGCGGCTCCTCCATCCGCACGCGGTCGCGGAGGAAGGCCACGGCCTCCTCGACCCCCATCCCGCCCGCGTGCAGGGACGCGTCGAGCAGGATCCGCGCCGCGCGCTGCAGCCTCCAGTTCAGCTGCATCAGCCGCTCCCTCGGGTCCGCGAAGAAGCCCGCCTCGTGGGCCAGCTCCTCGCAGTAGAAGCCCCAGCCCTCCGAGAGCAGCGGCGAGCTGTTCAGCGCCCGCACCTTCGACTTCACGTCCTTCGCGGCCACGAACTGCGTGTGGTGCCCGGGGTAGGCCTCGTGCCACACGGTGCCCGGGATGTCGTAGACGTTGTGCCCGGCGAGCTGAGCCTCGCGCTCCTCCGGCGTCGCGGCCGGGTCCACCGGCGTGACGTAGAAGTGCCCCACGCGCGAGGAGTCGAGCGGCCCCGGCGCGTGGTAGGCCGCGTACGGGATCGCGCTGCGCTCGAACGCGGGCGTCTCGACGACCTGCAGCGACTCCCCCGCGGGCAGCGTCACGATCCCGTCCATGGCCTTGCGCGCCCGGGCGACGACCCCCCGGTAGTGCTCCAGCAGCCGGTCCGCGGGCGGGTGCTCCTTCAGCATCCCCGCGAGGATCTCCGTCCAGGGCCGCTTCGGGTCGATGGACTTCGCGCAGTCCTCGAGCAGCGCGATCGAGCGGTCCCACTCCCGCCGGCCGATCTCGAGCAGCCGGTCCGCGTCGAGGTCCAGCAGGTGGTAGCGCTGCAGGTAGAAGTCGTAGGCCGCCCGGCCGACCGCGAACCCGCCCGTCGAGCGCGGGAGCAGGTCACGTTCCAGGAAGGCGACGTAGTCCTCGAGCGCGCGCCTCGCCCGCTCCCCGGCCTCCGCGTCGCCCGCGTCCTTCGCGAGCCCGCCCACCGCCTCCGCGGCCCCCTTCGCGTCCTCGATCGCCATCTCGGTCCAGATCCGCGGCGGCGCCGCCAGCCTCGGGCGCACGTCGCCGATCACGTCGGGAAGCTGGCGCAGGCGGGAGGCCGCGTCGCGCTTCCGCCGCTCGAGGGGAGCGAAGTCCTTCACGAGCAGGGTGTGGACCGCCGAGACGGCCCCGAGCGGCAGGTCCGGGCGGACCGTGCGCTCGTCGATCCGCTTCGCCTCGTAGAGCTCCGTCTCCAGCTGGGCCGTCCAGAGCCTCGCGTCGAGGCGCTCGTCCGTGGAGAGCCGCTCCGGGTCGAGGGCCTGGAGGCGGGCGAGGTTCTCGCCGGCGAGCCGCAGCGTCGCCGTCCGCGTGGCGTCGTCGAAGCGGGTCAGGCGCGCGTCGTGGTCGTGGATCCCGGCCTCGGTGGCCCAGTTCGGGTCCAGCGCGGCGCGGGCGGCGAGGTAGGCGTCGTAGAGGTCGGCCACGGGCGTCCCCGGTGCGTCGCGGCGGGCCGGGGCGGCGCAGCCCGCGGCGAGGAGCAGGAGCGCCGCGGCCCGTCTCACTCGGCGAGCCTCTGCAGCCTCGCGACGAGGCGCCGGATCTCCGAGCGCAGGACGTCCGCGCGGCCGGGTTCGTTCAGGAAGCGGCGGTAGAGCACGATCTCGTCCAGCTCGCCGTTCCAGCCCCGGATCCGGCGCGACCAGTCGCCGACGAGGCGGTCGAGGTCCGCCGGGGCCGCCGGGCTGCGGCCCTTCAGGAGCTTGCGGGCCTTCTCCTGGACCTCCTCGGGCCCCGTCACCCGGCCGCGGATCACGTCGCGCTTGACCTCCTCGCGGACCTTCTCGTCCGGGATGCGGCGGATCTTCTGCGCGATCGACGAGATCTTGTGCACGGGCAGCTTGTGCGCGATGGCCGTCTCCACCATCTCCTTGCCGCCGAGGCGGTGCGCCTCCAGGGCCGTGCGGCCGGCGATCCGCTTGTCCCGGATCGCGCGCTGGACCGCGGGCTCGAGGTCCAGCAGGCTCAGCAGGTCCTTGATCCAGCCGCCGGAGAGGCCGAGCAGGCGCGACACGCGGGCGAAGGCCTCGGTCTCCTTCACGCCCGAGCGCGTCGTGCGCTGGATCATCAGGTGGATCGCCTGGGCCTTCTCGAGGTCCGTCAGCCCCTCGCGCTGCAGGTTCTCGGCGAGGTTCTGGACGGCCATCTCCTCGTCGGAGAGCTCCTCCACCTCGACCTCGACCTCCTTCCACCCGAGGGCCTTCACGGCCTGCAGGCGGCGGTGGCCGTAGCAGAGCTCGAGGCGGTCGCCCTTCATTCGCCCGCGCAGCGCGCCGGGCCAGAGGCCGTTCTCGCGGATCTCGTCGGCGAGGGCCTGGACGCCCTCGCGGTCCATCTTCTTCCGGGCCTGGAAGGGATTGGGGACGATGTTCTTGACGGGGACGACGGCCTTCATGGGGACCCCCTCGGGAAATCCGGGTGACGACGACGAGTATGGACCCGGAGCGACGGGGGTGTCAACGAACCGGGGGCGGCCCGACGACGAGCGGCTCGGCCTCCGCGATGAGCGGCGCGACCTCCTTCGCCCGCGTCGCGCTGATCCGCCCCGCGCGCCTCCAGTCCTCGATGGCCTCCGCGTAGCGCTTCAGGCCGAAGAGCACCTTGCCGCGCTCGACGAGCGCCCCGTCGAGGTCGCCGCAGAGCTCGACCGCCCGGCTAAGCTGCGCGAGCACCTCGTGGAGCAGCGCCGACGGCAGCTTGCGGCGCTCGGGGTCGCCCTTCGCGTGCGCCAGCTTCAGCAGGCCGAGGTCCTTGCGCGCGAACGGATGCAGCGGGTCCGCGGCCACGGCCGCCTCGAGGTCCACCACGGCCTTCCAGAGCAGGCCCCGCGACGTCGTCGCGTCCGTCTTCTCCATCCTCGAGAGGTAGTAGGTCGCGACCGCCCGGTCGTGCAGCGCCGCGCCCCGGTGCCCCTCCGAGCCCGCGGCCCGGGTCAGGTCCTCGAGCGCCCGCTCGAGGTTCAGCTTCGCCGCGTCCTCGTGCCCCGGGAACCGGGCCCGCAGGAGCAGCGCCACGCCCCGCAGCAGCCGCGCCTCCGAGTTCTCCGCCTGGCCCTCGAGCACCTTCTCGAGGTCCAGCACCGCCCCCGCCGTCATCTCCATCGGGTCCTTGTTCGACAGGAACTGCAGGACGGCCAGGCAGAGCCGGGACCTCGCGCGGTCCAGCCGCTCCCTCGGCTCGACGACCTTGCGCGACTCCGCGCAGGCCGCCGCCAGGCCCGCGCGCGCGCGGCCCAGCGGCCCCTCGGGCTCCGTCCGCGTCCGGCGCTTCAGCTCGCGCAGGAGGTGGATCCCCTCCTCGAGGTCGCCCGTCTTCAGCAGCGCGAAGGCGTGTCCCTGGAGCAGCTCCAGGTCCGTCATCGGGGCCTGGCCCTGCAGGAAGCGGTCGAGGTCCTCCGCGAGCAGCGCGGCCGTCCGGTAGCGCTTCAGCGGGTCGGGCGAGAGCGCGCGGGAGGCGATGGTCCCCAGCGCGGCCGGGAGGTTCGCGTCGAGGGCGCCGAGCGGGGCGGCCTCGCCGCCCAGGATCCCCTGCGCGATCGCCGCGGGCGTGCCCCCCTCGAACGGCGGCCGGCCCGAGAGCAGGAAGTACAGGATCGCCCCGAGCCCGTGGACGTCCGACGCGGGCGTGGGACCGCCGCCCCGGATCCGCTCCGGCGCCATCCAGGCGACCCCCGGCGTCGCCGCGTCGCGGCCCGCCAGCACGCCGGATTGGCCGAAGTCCGCGACCCGGATCCGCCCGTCGGCGGCGAGCCGCACCGAGCGGGGCCGCAGCACGCCGTGCACGATCCCGAGCCGGTGCCCCTCGTGGACCGCGAGCGCGGCGTCTCGCACCGCCCGGGCCGCGCGGTCGGGCGGCATCTTCCCCTGGTCGAGCGTGAAGCCCTCGGCGTACTCGCTGATGAGCCGGTGCACCGGGAAGCCCGCGGCGTCCTTCTCCTCCGTCACGCCGACGACGGCGACCGCGTTCGGGTGGAAGAGCTTCGCGGCCTCGCGCGCGTCGCGCACGGTCTCCGGCGCCGCCTCGGACCCCTCCGGGGCCAGGCGCTTCAGGACCACGCGCCGCCGCTTCTCGACGTCCCAGGCCAGCCAGACCATCCCGGTCCCCGACGGGCCCAGCTCCGCGAGCCGGAGGAAGCGGCCGGACTTCGGGATCTCCAGCGGGTACGCGGGCAGCGTGCCCGTGGAACCCGCGGCCGCGCGCCGGGCCCGCTCGTCCTCGAGCACCCGGCGCAGCCGGTCCTCGGGGGCGATGCGCCGGATCGCGAAGGCCGCGATGAGGTCCTCGTCCTTCGGCAGGCCGGACTTCGCGGGCACCTCGCGGAGCAGCGCCTCGACGGCGTCGATCGACGCGAGACTCTCCCGGAGCACGCCCTGGACGAGGAGTTCCGCCGACGAGAAGTCCGCGCTCAGGCTGCACCCCCGGATTCGATCAGCTTCCGCAGCGCCCCGATCCGCTCCCGGGCGGCCGCGTCGAGCGCGTCGAACTCCGCCCCCGCCACGATCCGCTCCCCGGGCTCCCCGGAGGCCCAGCGGACGACGACCCGGGCCTCGATGGCCGGCCCGCCGGCGCCCAGCCTCAGGACCGCCTTCAGCGGCGAGCTCAGCGGCGGCCGCTCGGCGGCCTCGAAGCGCAGGCCCGTCTCGCTGAGGTCCAGGACCCGGCCCCCGATGTCCGTCTTCCGCCCCAGCCCGAGGAAGCCGCCCTTCCAGAGCTCGAGGCGGCAGTTCGGCGCCTCGAAGCGCTCGGCCTGCCGCTGGAGGGTCCCGTCCATCGGGGCGATTATAGCGTCACAGGGGGCCGTCGTCGTACCAGCGGTCCGAGAGCAGCGGCCGGGGCGAGAGCCCGCGGACCCGCGCCGTCCCGAGCTCCTTGGCGTAGGCGTCGAGGAAGTCCTCGAAGAAGCCCTCGACGGCGACGCCGGGCCGGTTCGTGTAGGTCCGGTACGACGCCAGCCCCTCGGGCAGCAGCGCGATGAGCCGCCTCGCGACGACGTTGCCGCTCGGGTCCTTCGCCCAGGCGACGGTCTTGTCCACGTCGATCGCGTTGCTCACGGCGCTCCAGCCGTTCGAGCCGCGCAGCGAGAGGCAGGACGTGAAGCCGTACTCGCCCATGAACAGGATGCGGAAGGGGTCGCCCTCGACCTCGAGGCGCAGCGAGCCCTCGAAGTCCGAGGCCGGCGTCTGCTCGGCGAGCCGGACGCGCTCGAGGTTCATGCGGATCTCCTCGAGCCGCTCCGTCGTCGCTCCCTCCGGGCGGCCGGGCGACGACGCCGCCAGCGCCTCCCGCAGCGCGTCGTAGGTCGCGTCGGGGATCTCGTCGAGTTTCATCTTCTCGAAGAGGGCCCGGGTGGCCCGAAGGTCCTCGCGGATCCGGCGCTTGCGCTCCCCCTCGGCGTCCGCGGGACGGTAGACGTAGGACTTCTCGAAGGGCGCCCTCCAGCGGTCGAGGCGGATCCCCGGCCGCCGCTCCTTCACCTTCTCCGCCCAGCGCGCCGCCGCGGGCTCGGTGCGCAGCCAGTCGTGCGGGCGCCCCAGCACCCGGTCCTCCACGAGCCGCGCGAGCGCCGTCCGGTTGCCGGGCATCCTCTCGACGTGCCGGAAGTAGAGCAGCGCCGGCAGGATCGCCGACTCGATCCGCGCGATCGCCACCTCGCGCCCGAGCACCGACCGCAGCGTCGCCGCGTAGGCGCCCTGCGCGCCGACCTCGAGCCCCGCGATCGCGATCGTCGCCGCCCTCGCCTGGAGCACGTCGCGCATCCGCTTGGCGAGCTCCCGGCGCTCGTCGCGCACGAGCTTCCTCCAGGGCGGGGGCAGGGACTCCTCGAGCGCCGGGTCGGCCAGCGCCGCGGCGTGGCGCGGATCGTCCCAGCAGGAGAGCCGGAACTCGAGCGCCGCCACCCGGGCCGCGACCTTGGGATCCGTCCCCCTCGACTCCAGGACCTCGAGCTCCTTCCGCGCGGCGGCCGCCCGGCCGGCGAACTCCTCCACCGGGGGCAGCTCCAGGCTCGTCCGGAAGCGCTCGGCGAGCGCCCGGACCTGGCCGTGCAGGCGCGCGAGCTCCGCGTCGCGGTCGAGGAACGCGACCTCCGGGGGGAACGGCGCGGGCGGCAGGTCGCGGAGGTCGAAGCGGGTCGCGAACTCCTGGTACGACGCGATCGTCGGCGCGAGGTGGCTGAGCTGCCAGGCCCCCTCGAGGAAGCGGTCGGCCGCCGCGGTGGAGATCGCGTCGCCCGAGCAGTCGATCAGGTGGAGGAGGAAGGACCAGAGCGGCGCCCAGCCCGGCCGGCCGCGCAGCTCGTAGCCCGAGGCGTGGCGCAGCGCGTCGAAGAGCTCCGCGCGCCGGGCCCGGAGGCGCTCCCGGAAGAGGATCGCCATGATCGTGCGCGCCCGCTTCGAACCCGCCGACGGGGGCTGGCGCAGCCGCTCCTCGAGCGAGGCCTTCACGTGCGGGGCCCCCGACACCGCGGCCAGGTCGAGGAGCATGTCCTCCCGCAGCGGCGCCTGGGGCTCGTGCACCACGCACTCGAAGAGCGCGAGGATGCACTTCGGCGTCGACTCCGGCCGCACCTTCACGACCTCGCGGAGGAAGTTGAAGGCCTGGTTGACCTGGAGCGGCACCGACGCGAGGACCGCGTCGATCACCTCCTCGCCGACCAGCTCCGGCCGCTTGTAAAGCAGCACCTGGAAGAGCAGGAAGGCCCGGCAGGGGTCGGCCGGGACGTGCGCCGTGGCCGCCGCGACCAGGGCGGGCCGGAACAGGACCGGGTCGTTGCAGGCGACGTAGTAGGCCGCGTCGAGAGCCTCGGCGGGCCAGCGCGGGAAGCGGGCCAGGAACTCGGCGAGCAGCGCGGGAGCCCGGTCCGGCGCCGCCGCCGCCAGGTTGTGCAGCGTCGAGAACGCCTCGCGGGGCGCCGCGTCGAAGTGCGCCAGGGCGGCCGCGATCGACGCGTCGTCGAAGCGGTCGGGGTGGTTCGCGGCGGCGGAGCGGAGCATCTCCCAGGCCTTGGGCCCGTCCGCCCGGAACGCCGCGCCGAGGTCCGGCGCCTCGACGCCGTACTCCGCGAAGTACGCCAGCAGCTCCGCTTCCGCCACGGGGGGCGATTATATGGACCGGCCCCGCGCGACCGGTACAATCCGAGCATGTCCGTGAACCTCATCGAGCGCATCGGCGCGATCTGCGACGAGGACCGCCCCTTCGACGTGATCGCCGGCGAGGTCTGCACGCTGATCCGCCGCGGGCTCCCCCACCACGGCTGGGTCGGGGTCTACATGGTCGAGGAGCCCGAAACCCTCGTGCTCAAGGCCTGGGACGGGCCGCAGGCCACCGAGCACGTCCGCATCCCGATCGGCCAGGGCATCTGCGGGCTCGCGGCCCGCGAGGACCGCACCGTGGTCGTCGACGACGTGCGGAAGGACTCCCGCTACCTGCAGTGCTTCCTGCACACGCGGGCCGAGATCGTCGTGCCGATCCGGGCCCGGGGCGCCGTGGTGGGCGAGGTGGACATCGACAGCGACCGCGAGGCCGCGTTCTCCGCCACCGACGCGATGTTCGTCGAGTGGGTCGCGCTCCGCCTGGGCCGGGCCTTCGAACGGTCGCGCTAGTCCCGCTCCTCGAACTTCGATTCGACCGCGAGCTCGACCTTCAGCTCCTGGACCTGGCCCGATTCGTCCCTGGCGCGCAGGTGCGACCCGATCCGCCCCTTCGACTCGCTGGTCCGGAACTGCCCGGTCTCGAGGTCGATCCAGGCCGCGCCGGCGAAGCCGCAGGTCGTCTCCTCGATCTCCGCCTCCGGGCGCTTGCGGTCCTCGGGGATCTCGAGCCGCCCCCGCAGCTCGAAGGCCACGCGGGCCATCCGGCGCCCGTTCTTCGCCTCGATCGCCGCGAGCCGCGCGTTGAGCCGGTAGTAGAAGCGCGCGCCGTTCTCCCGTTGCCGGCCCCGGCTCTTCCAGTCGAGCTCCCAGGCCTCGCCGACGGCGACGGGCTTCGCGGGCAGCCGCACCGGGGCCAGCATCCCGATCTCGAGGGCCTCGCCCCAGGCGTCCTGGCTCCGGTCGCCGAAGCGGTGTTCCCCCTCCGGCGTCAGCTCCATCTCGCGGTCGCTCATGGCCAGCTTCCAGCAGAGGAGCTTGACGGCGTCGCCCTTGAGCTCGGCTCCGGACCCCACGACGTCGAACTGGTAGGCGAAGGGCCGGTCCGCGTGAACGCCGTCCACCTCCGCCGATCCGAACTGCGTGTGGATGGAGACCCGGGGCCCGTCGGATTTCTCGAGGCGCCGCTTCCCCTCGCCCCGAATGCGCAGCTTCCGGAACCTGGCGAAGTCGAGGACCTTGCGGACGCCGTCCTTCATCGCGTCGCCGCCCCGGAGCTCCAGGTCCAGGACCATCTCGCCCCGCACCCTCCACGAGTCCCCGGGCGAGCCCCCGTAGCGGAGCTTGACCGGATCCTGCGGCGGCAGGAGCAGGACCGGCAGGAGCAGCAGCGCGAGTCGCATGGGGACGTTATACCCGACGAAGGTCGCCCCGGTTCCAAGGACCCGCCTTTACACAGCCCGGACTGTCCAAAGGGGTTGCGACCCCCCGGCGCCCCGGCTAGCATGGCCCCATGGAGTTCACGGAGGCGACCCGCCCCCCGGTCCTGGACCTGCTCAAGGTCCACGGGCCGATGAACGTCCCCCGGCTCGCGAAGCTCCTCGGCGTCAACCCCACCGCGGTCCGCGAGAAGCTCGCCGCGCTCCAGCGCGAGGGCCTGGTCCAGGTCGCCGTCGAGAAGCGCAAGGTCGGCCGCCCCACGCACCTCTACTCGCTCACGCCGCGGGCCGACGGCCTCTTCCCCCAGGCGGGGGGGCCCGTCGCGATCTCGATCCTCCGCCAGTTGCGCGAGCTGGACGGCGACTCGAAGATCGACAAGCTCTTCGCGCGCAGGACCCGCGAGCTCGCGGCCCGCTACCGCCAGGAGCTGTCGGGGCGCAGCGTCGAGGAGCGCTTCCGGGAGCTGGCGAAGATCCGCGCCGCCGAGGGGTACATGGCCGAGGCGGAGGGCCGGGGGTTGACGGAGCACCACTGCCCCATCGCCGACCTCGCGAGGGAGTTCCCGGTCGCCTGCCGGGCCGAGAAGGAGCTCTTCGAGGCCGTGCTCGGCGTCCCGCTCGACCGCGTGGAGCACCTCGCCGCGGGAGGCCGCAGCTGCCGCTACCGCCCCGCTACCACTGCTCGGTGATGATCCGGCCGGGCGCGATCCCGAGCGCCTCGAAGTTCCCGCGGATCCCCTTCTTCGCGCTGCCGCCCCAGCTCTCGACGAAGCCGGGCTCGTTGCCCCGCGGCTTCGTCGGGCCGCAGACGTAGCCCAGCGCCGAGGCGCCGTCGATCCAGCCCTCCATCGCGGCCCTCGCGATCGGCAGGTCCACGTGCTCCTTCGCGTCCACGGAGTAGCAGTGGCGGATCCGGAGCTTGTCGGGGTGCTCCGCGAGCAGCTGCTCCCACTCGCGCTTGTAGAAGACGTCCGCGGCCGTCTTGTTCTGCAGCAGGAGCAGGTGGCGCTGCGGCCAGCCCTTCCCCAGCGCGTGGCGGATCATCCCCCGGTTCGGCGCGACCCCGCTGCCCGCGCAGACGTGGACGATGCCGGTCACGCCCTCGGGCGGCGCCTCGGGCAGGCAGTAGCGGCCGCGCGGCCCCTCGAAGGCGATCTCCAGGCCCGGCGCGGAGCCGTGCACGAGCACGGGCGAGAGCAGCTGGGCGTACGGCCCGTGCGCGGGGTTGTCCTTCACCGAGATCTCGATGTGCCGCGGGTCCAGGCCGTCGGAGGCCAGCGAGTACGCGCGCACCGTCTCGCGCTTGCCCGACTTCTCCTCGTTGGCGCGCACCGTGTCGGCGATCAGCGCGAACTGGTGCGGGTCGATCAGGATGAACTGGCCGGGGCGGTAATGGAACGGGACGCCGCGCAGGTCCATCCGCAGCGTCACCGCGTGCGGCGCCTCCGGAACGACCTCGACCACTTTCGCGACGAGGGCGCTCATCTCAGCTCCGCAGCGCCGCGGCGAGGCGCGGGACGATCTCCCGCCAGTCCGTCTTCACTCCGTAGTCCGCCGACTCCCAGATCCAGGCCTGGTCGTCGTTGTTGATCGCGACGATGGCGCCGGAACGCTGGATGCCCACGGTGTGCTCGAAGGCGCCCTTGATGCCGATCGCGAGGTAGAGGCGCGGCGCGATCGAGCGGCCGGTGAGCCCGACCTGGGCGTGGCGAGGCAGCCAGCCGCGGTCGCAAACGTCGCGCGTCGTGCAGAGCGGGGCCTTGAGCGCGGCGGCGAGCTCGCGGATCGGGACCAGGCCCTCGGGCCCGCCGATGCCCATGCCGACGCCGACGACGATCTCCGCGGAGTCGAGCCCGTCGGACGGCGCGAGGGCCTCCGCGGGGAACGCGACGCCCGGGCGCGGCGCCGGGGCGCGGAGGATGCCGGGCCGGACCGTCGCCATCTGCGGCCAGGTGCGCGAGAGGATGGGCGCGACGAGGTTGCCGCCGAACGCGGGCTTCCACTGCACGAGGCGGCCCTCCCCGTCGAGGTCGAGGTCGATGCAGTCGCTCGTGAGGCCGAGGAGGCGGCGGGCGGCGAGGCGAGGCGCGAGGTCGCGGCCCACGGAGGTCGAGCCGAAGAGCAGCGAGTGCGGCTTGCCCGCGTCGATGAGGGCCGAGATCGCCGCGACGGCGGGCTCGATCGGGTACGGCCCCTCGACGGGCAGGAAGGTCACGGAGTCGGCGCCGTGGGCGACGAGCGCGGAGGTGAGCGCCGGGTTGCCGGGCCCGGGGACGAGGACGTCCACGCCCCCGCCCGTGCGGGCGGCGAGCGACGCGGCCTTGCCGAGCAGTTCGAGCGTGACGGGACGGAGCCGGCCGCCCGAGATCTCGGCGAGGACCCAGATCGCCTTCGCGGGGTCCTTCTTGCGGTCGACGGGCGGGAGCGTCGGGGCCGCGGGGCCGGGCCGGGTCCACGTGCCGCCGAGCCCCTCGGCGCGGAGGATGGAAACGAGGGCCGCGACCTGGGCGTCCGGAGTCGCGCCCTCGACGAAGCGGCACGAGCGCTTGGACTCGGTCAGCTTCACCTCGCCGACCCAGGTCGGCGAGCCGGCGGAACCGAGCTCGTCCGCCGGGGCCCCGAGATCGGCCGCCGTCCAGGTCGTGATCGGCTTGGTCTTCGCGGCCTCGCGGTCCTTCTTCATCGCGAAGCGCTCGGGCGCGAGGTCCTCGGTCGCGGTGAGCAGGAACGGAAGGGTCACGGTGACGTCCTCGTGGCCCTCGTCGAGCTCCTTGCGAACTTGCGCCGTCTTGCCATCGGCGGAGATCGACAGGGAACCCGCGCCGGTGACCTGGGGCCAGCCGAGGAACTCGGCGAGCTCGGGGCCGACCTGCGCGGTCTCGGCGTCGACGCTGTAGCGCCCGCAGAAGACGAGGTCGGCGCCGCCGTCCTTGGCAATGGCGCGGGAGAGCGTGCGGGCGGTGGCGAGCGTGTCGGCGCCGGCGAAGGCGCGGTCGCTGAGGTGGACGGCGCGGTGGGCGCCGAGGGCGAGGCACTGGAGCAGGCCGGTGGCCGCGGTGGGCGGGCCCATGGTGAGCGCGACGACCTCGCCGCCCCGCTCCTTGACGAGGTCGACGGCCTTGTGGAGGGCGCGGAGGTCGAAGGCGCTGATCTCGGAGGGGACGCCCTCGCGGATGATCGTGCGCTTCACCGGGTCGAACTTCAGCGCGGCGACGTTGGGGACCTGCTTGACGCAGACGACGATCTTCACGCTCCCTCCCAGTCGTAGAAGCCGCGCTTGGACTTCTTGCCGAGCCGGCCCTCGGCGACCATCTTCCGGAGCAGCTCGGGCGGGCGGTAGGTGTCGTCCTTGAGCTCGCGGTGCAGGTGCTCGGCGATCGCGAGGCGGACGTCGAGGCCGACGAGGTCGGTGAGTCGGAGCGGGCCCATGGGGTGGCCGTAGCCGAGCTCCATGGCCTTGTCGATGTCCTGGGGCGAGGCGACGCCCTGCTCGACCATGCGCATGGCCTCGAGGCCGAGGACGACGCCGAGGCGGCTCGACGCGAAGCCCGGGGAGTCCTTCACGAGGATGGAGGTCTTGCCCATGGCCAGGCCGACGGCCTCGGCGGTCTCGCGGGCGGCCGGGGAGGTCGAGCCGTGGACGACGATCTCGAGGAGCTTCATCAGGTGGACGGGATTGAAGAAGTGCATGCCGACGACGCGGCCGGGGTCGCGGACGGCCTCGGCGATCTTCGCGACGGGCAGCGAGGAGGTGTTCGTGGCGAGGACGGCGCGGGCGGGGGCGGCCTGGTCGAGGCGGGCGAAGAGATCCTTCTTCTTCGCGAGGTCCTCGAGGATGGCCTCGATGACGAGGTCCGCATCGCGGACGGCGGGCTCGAGGTCGGGGGCGAAGGTGATCCGGGAGAGGGCCTGGGCGCGGGCCTCGGGGGTGACCTTCCCCTTCTGGACCCCGACGTCGAGGTTCTTCTCGATGCCGGCGCGGCCCTTGTCGAGGGCGCCCGGGAAGGAGTCGTGGAGGGCGACGGAATAGCCGGCGGCGGCGGCGACCTGGGCGATGCCGTGGCCCATGGTGCCGGCGCCGATGACGGCGATCTTCGAGACGGTCGGCATGCGACGGGGTCCTCCGGGGAGACCGAAAACATAGCACGGCGGGCGGCGGCGGCAAGCAATGAACGAGGCTTGCGCGGAGGCGGGGCGGCGCCTACGTTGGGGCGCTATGGAAACCTCCTACGACATCATCATCATCGGCGGCGGGCCCGCGGGGGCGACGGCGGCGCTGTACACGGCGCGGGCGAACCTGAAGACGCTGGTGCTGGACAAGTCGATCACGTCCGGCGCGCTCGGCATCACGGCGCAGATCGCGAACTACCCCGGCATCCCCGAGGTCATCACGGGGGCGGAGCTGGTCGAGCGGATGTGGAAGCAGGCGCGGCTCTACGGGGCGGAGTTCAAGAAGGCGCGGGTGGTGGGCGTGGACTTCGGCGACCCGAAGACGGTGACGGTGGCGGACGGGGCGCAGTACTCGGGGCGCGCGGTGATCCTGGCGACGGGGTCGATGGGGCGGACGACGACCCTGGAGGGCGAGGAGCGGCTGCTGGGCCGCGGGGTCTCGTACTGCGCGACCTGCGACGGGGCGTTCTTCAAGAACCAGGAGGTCGCGCTGCTGGGCCACAACGCGGAGGCGGCGGAGGAGGGCCTGTTCCTGACGCGCTTCGTGAAGACGCTGCACGTGATCACGCCGAAGCCGAAGCTGGAGGCGCCGGCGGAGCTGGCGGAGGAGCTGCTGGCGAAGCCGCAGGTGAAGACGCACTTCGGGAGGCGGGGGGCGTCGCTGCTCGGGGAGTCGAAGGTGGAGGGGCTGAAGTTCGACGACGGCTCGACGCTGCCGGTGCGGGGGGTCTTCATCTTCACGGCGGGAAACAAGCCGGTGGTCGATTACCTGCAGGGGGCGGTGGACACGAGCGCGGAGGGCTGCATCCACGTGAACCGCTCGATGGAGACGCTGAAGCCCGGGGTGTTCGCGTGCGGGGATGTTCTGTGCAACGAGGTGCAGCAGGCGGTGGTGGCGGCGGGCCAGGGCTGCATCGCGGCGCTGGCGGCGGACAAGTTCCTGAACCGGCGCAAGGCGGTGGTGAAGGACTACCGAAAGTAGGAAGCCGGGCCACCGAGGATCCCTGCCGGCCATACGTGCCGCGGCCGGCCCGGATCAGGCTTCCGCCGCGTTCCAGCCGTGGATCCCCAATTCCAGCTCGAGTACGTCGCCGCCATCATGGCACGAAACCGCCGGAGGAGCTCCCGGACCCAAGGAGCCGCCGTCCCCTTGAAGGACTCGCGATACACTACCAGCGACGCCATGGCCCCCTCCCACGACCTGCGACTGGAGCGCGAGACCCCGGTGGGCGACGCCCTCGTACGCGTGTACCGGGGCGGCTACCCCATGCGCCGCGTCGAGTACCTGAAGGACGGCCGCACCTGGTCATGCGAGTGGGACGGCCGCGACGACGGGGACACGCAGTACGTGAGCTTCGCGGGCCACGACCCCGGCGACGCGGCGGCCATCCTCGAGGCCGTGCTCCCCTTCCTCGGGGGTGCGGTCGCCGAACTCGTGGACGGAGTTCTCGTCTACCGCGCGCTTGGCGGCCGATCCTACCGCGTCGCCGCCGACAACTTCTCCCCCGTCCGCATCCGCTACCACGAGGCCGGCCGTACGCTCCACCTCGACGAGGATCCCGCCCACACGCGGGGGATGCGCATCACGTTGGTCCTGCCCGCCGAGCCCGCATGGACCCACCCGGCCGGCGTCCCGATCGACGCGGATCACTGGCGGGAGATCCTGTCCCGGATCGAGGCGGCCAATGACCGGGGCCTCGACTCCGGTTTCTCGGTGAGGATCGTGATCCCGGGGCATCCACGCCCCTGAGCGCCCCGCGGGAGGCCGGACGCCCGAGCGGCGAACCCGACGCGGCATGCCGCCGGCGGACCCCCTACGGCCGCAGGTGCCGCACGAAGAACTCCACCAGCTCCGTGTAGCACGCCACCTTGTTCTCGAAGCGCGTCACGTCGTGGCCCTCGTCCTCGAACACGCGGTACTCGATCTCCTTGCCCCGCGCCTTCAAGTCCCGCACGAGATCCGCAGACTCCGCCTCCCGCACCCGCGGGTCGTTCCGCCCCTGGATCACCAGCATCGGGCACGCCAGCGCCCCGAGATGCGTCTTCGGCGAGCGCTCCACCAGGAACGCCCGGTCCCGCTCCGGATGCCCCACCGCGAGATGGAAGTACGTCTTCCAGGTCTCCGGGATCCGCTCCATGAACGTCAGCAGGTCGTACGGGCCGAACATGTCGCACGCCGCCTTCCACAGCTCCGGATGCCGCCCCGCCAGCGTCAGCGTCATGTACCCGCCGTACGACCGACCCATCACGCCCGCCCGTCCCAGGTCCAGCCGCGCGTCTCCCGAGAGCCTCCGGTGCGCCTCCACGTGGTCCAGCCGGTCCAGCCCGCCCCAGTCGTGGTCCACGCGCTTCATGTACGAGAGCCCGTATCCCGTGCTTCCCCGCGCGTTCGGCGCGAACACCGCGATCCCGTGCAGCGTCAGCCACTGGATCAGCGGCATCGAGAACCACGTGAAGTCCGGACGCTCCTGCCCCTGCGGCCCGCCGTGCAGGTAGAACACCACCGGCCGCTTCCCCTGGAAGCCGAGCCCCGGCGCCGGGAGATACAACCTCGCCGACACCCGCAGCCCGTCGTGGCTCGCGAACGACGCGTCCTCGCCCGGCGACAGCAGCTCCTCCGGCACCCCGTCGAAGCCCTGGTTCGTGTTGCGCTGCACCGCGCCCGCCGTGTCGATGGTGTAGACCTGCACCGGGGTCGTCGCCGTCGAGAACGCCGCCGCGTAGGTCCCGCTCGCCTCGTCCCGCGCCAGCGACTGCAGCACGCCGTGGCGCAGCGAGTTCGAGCCCGCCAGCACGCGGTCCACGGTCACCCGCCTCGCGACTCGGTCGTAGCTCCCCTCGTACGCCCACGAGCAGCCGTCGATGTTGTACTGCAGCGTCACGCGATCCCCGCCCGCGGACTCGATCGACTTCAGCTCGCCGACCCCGGAGTGTGCCGTCCCGACGACCTCCACCCGGTCCATCTGGTCGGGCCGGTCCAGCTCGAGGTACCCCAGGCCGTACGTGTCCTCGAACTGCGAGGTGACCACCACGACGCCGCGGTTCCCGTCGACGAAGACCCCGTGCCCGACCAGGCAGGGCCGGACCTTCTCGCCCGGCTTGCGGTCCTCGATCGGCTTGCCGAAGAGCCGCGTCCGGCCCGTCGAGCCGCGCCGCCCCACGTAGGCGACGTGGTCGCCCGCGGTGTACGAGTCGACCAGCAGCACCGCGGAGTGGTCCTCCGCCGCGCCGGCCACGAGATTCCCGTAGAGGCTGCCCCCGAGCTCCTCGAGCGTCCGCGCCGCGAGGTCGGCCCGGTACGAGGAGTACGTGGGATTCGTCCGCGGGTCGACGCTGAAGTACGCGAGGTTGGCCTTCGAGTCGGAATGCGTCAGCGCGACCTTCTGCCCCGCGAAGCGCGATCCGAACACGGGCTCCGGCGTCCCGCCCTCGAGCGGCACGAAGCAGGGCTGGAGGTTCTCGTCGCCGTTTCGGTCGATCATCACCAGCGCCCGCCCGAGCCGCGGGTACACGTGGTAGGACTCGCCGCCCACCAGCAGCGGCGTGGGCAGCGCGACGTCCTTGGGGAGCAGGCACGAGATCGCGCCCGTGTCCATCGCGTGCAGGCTGAGCCGGCCCGAGAGGTCGCTGATGAAGTAGAGCCGCCCGTCCACGAGCCGCGGGTTCAGGAAGAGCTTCGCGGAGAGCAGCGACTCGATGCGGTACCGGTGGCCCATGGAGGCCCATTGTGCGCCGCGGCGCGCGGACCCTCAAGGCCGATCGGGTCGCATTTCTCTGGAAACCGGGGCGCCGCATCCGTCCCAATGGGTGCATGCGAACCCTCGCCCTCCTCGCCCTCGCCGCCGCCTGGCTGCCCGACCTCGACGTGGTCGTGCCCCCCGGCAGCCCCCTCGAGTGGAACCGCGAGCTCGCCCGCCCCGTCCCCACCGGCCGGGTCCGCATCCCGATCCGGGAGAAGACGCCCACGCCGGGCTCGAAGCGCGGCCCCGGCTCCACGCAGACCGCCGGCAAGGGCGACGGGCAGCGCGACCGGCCCGACCTCGACTACCTCATCCTCAACGCCGAGGACTACTTCCAGTTCACCACCTCCGACTACGGCAACCACCTCCGCTGGCCCCCGCCGCCGGTCGCCAAGCCGTCGGTGACCCAGGACGACGTCGCCACCGGCGACGGCTTCGTCATGACCTGGAACTACCCGCCGGCCTACCCGGCCGAGCTCATCTGGGCCGGCATCGCCGCCGCCCTGCGCGAGAAGATCCACCCGACCGCGATCTCCTGGGCCGAGAGCGCCGCCTACTGCCTCGAGGTGGGCGAGCCCGTGATCGTCGGGCTCCCGGGCTCCGACGGGAAGATCCAGGAATACCTGCAACTCAACATCGAGCCCCTGCCCGCGAAGTTCCCGCCCGTCCCCAAGCCGAAGGACCCGAAGGACCTCAAGGGGACCCTCGTGTTCCGCCTCGCCGCCGTGGAGCTCTCCGGCGGCTTCCCCCACGCGATGGACCCGACCTTCGCGCGGCGCCTCCTCTCCCTCGGCAACGAGTCCTGGGACTCCGTCCTCGAGTGCACCCGCAGCCCCCACTCCCTGCTGGCCCGCAACGCGACGGCGGTCCTCGCCACCTTCGACCGCCCCGAGACGGGCCCCGAGCTCGCCAAGCTCTTCCGCGAGTCCGGCGACCCCGTCGTCCGGGCCCGGGCCCTGCGCGGGATCGGCGACCGCGGCGAGCGCTCCGCCCTCGACGCCGTGATCGACGAGAGCGCCGCCGTGAACCTCCCGATGCGCGTCATGGCGATCCACACCCTCGGCCGCCTCGGCGACCCCAAGGGCGAGGACGCGGTCCTCAAGGCGATGCGGAAGAACCCCGCCAAGCCGCCGGGCGTGGACAACCTCGACACGGCCAACGTCGACATCCTCTGGACCGCGATCCCGGCCCTCGGCCGCCTCCGCAAGGGCAAGGAGGTCCTCCTCGCCCTCGAGCTGGCCTTCGCGCGCAAGGACGGGGGCAACGACACGACGCCGCACGACGACCCGAACCCCACGCGGCTGCTCCACCAGATGACGAAGATCGCCCTCGCGATGCACGGGGAGGAGCGACTGGTGAAGGAACTCGAGGCGCGCGTCGGCAAGCTCGGCCTCGGGGCGTTCGTGCCCGCGACCTGGTACGCCCTCGTCGAGACCCTCGCCCGCTCGGAGACCGGCGCGGGCCACGTGAAGGTCCACGTCGTGAACAACCCGAAGATCCCGAAGCTCGTGCGCGTCGAGGCGCTGAAGGCGCTCGTGCACCAGCAGCGGATGAAGCCCGCCGAGGTGAAGGAGATCGCGCTGCGCGACGGCGAGGCGCCCCAGCTGCGGGCCCGCGCGCTGCAGATCCTCGCCGACCTGGCGCCCGACGAGGGGCGGCTGGCCTGCGCCGGCGTGCTCGCCGACTTCGCGAAGTCCGTCAAGCCGATCGACGTGGGGACGGCCTTCCTCGTCACCGCGGCCGTCCAGGCCGGCGGGCCGCTCGACGCCTTCCCCGTCGACGCGCTCCAGAAGGCGGCGGAGCGGGCGCACCTGAACCGGGTCTACGCGCGGCGGGAGGGGCGCAACGACGCGAACCTCAAGGACGCGAAGATCTCGATCGTGCCGCCGCTCTACGAGGTGCTGGTCACCGAGCTGGGGCGGACCGAGTCGCCCTCGGCGATCCCGCCGCTCGTCGCGGCCCTGAAAAGCCGGCGCTTCCCGCAGGGTCGCGCGGAGGCCGCGGCGGCGCTCGCGGGCATCGGCGGGCCGGAGGCCGAGGAGGCCCTCGTGGACGCGCTCGACGACCCGGACGGCTGGGTGCGCTTCAACGCCTGGCGCGGGCTCCACCACCTCTCGGGCCAGGACCACTTCTGCGACTGGATCTTCGGCAACGACGCCCACCGCCGAAAGGCCACCGAGTCCTACCAGGCCTGGTTCAAGAAGAAGCGCGGGAAGTAGCCGCCGCTCAGGGCTTGCCGAGCTCCGCCTCCACGAGGATCCACCACGGCCGCCCGTGCTCCTCGACCGCCGGGAACGGGCCCGCGACGTAGACCTGGCCGGACTCCAGCTCCGGCGACAGCTCGACGGCGACCTCGACCAGCTCCGGATCCGGCACCCGCCCCAGAGGCGTCTCCCGCTCGCGCACCGGCTTGCGGAGCACCGTGTGGACGACGTCGAGCCCGAGCGACAGAGTCCGGCGCTCCGCGTCGAGCACCTTGGCGAGGACCTCGAGCTTCATCCCGACCATCGCGGGCAGGGCCGGGGGATCCTGCTCGATGCGGACCCGCCGCCCGTCGCCGTCCAGCTTGAGCCGGCGCCGGCCCGGGCCCGCGGGGCCCTCCTCGCCCACGAAGACGCTCGCGGGCTGCCCCTCAAGCACGACGAGGTGCGGCTGCTGGACCGGGGAGATCTGCGCCTCCTTCATCCGGGCCCGCAGCGCCCCGCCCTGCTCCTTCGAGAGCTTGCGCGAGGCCGGAACCGCCGCCAGGGTCGACCCCACGCCGTCGGCCAGCTCCTTCAGCACGGCGTCCAGCTCGGCGCGGACCTGGTCCGTCGCGGCCGCCTTTCGCGCCTCTCGGAGCGGCCCGTACGCCGCCAGCCCGAGGGCCTTCAAGGCGGTCGACGCCCGGGCCCGGTCCTCGATCGACTCCGCGTCGAGCGCCTTGGCGAGCCGTCCCACCTCGGCGCCGAGCGCCTTGAGGGCCGGGTCCACCTCGCGCACGTGCTCCCAGAGGTCGGCGGCCGTCGCGACCAGCGCGGCCTTCACCTGCACCTCCCGCTTGGGCGCGGGCGGGGCGTCCTGGTCGGGCAGCGCCGACACCGCCAGGGCGATCGCGAGCAGCCGGATCATGGTTGCCTCCCGGTTCCCAGCACCATCCTCACCCCCAGGTCCGCCAGCCCCGGCGCCCAGTGGCGCAGCGAGATCAGGGCCCGGCCCTCCAGCGTCAGGTAGACCTCGCGCCTCCGCCGCCGCGAGGCCGAGAGCACCGCGCGGGCCACGCGCTCCGGGGGCCAGCCCTTCGCGTTGTCGAAGACCGGCGCCCGCCCGGCGCGGTTCACGGCCGCCTGCTGGAACTCCGTGCGCGTCAGCCCGGGGCCCACCGTGATGACGTCGACGCCGTCGTCGCGGACCTCCATCCTCAGCGCGTCCGCGAGCGCCGTCACGGCGTGCTTCGTCATCGAGTACGGGCCCGTCATCGGCGTCGCGGCCTTCCCGAGGATCGAGGTGACGAGGATCGCCTGGCCGCGGTTCCGGCGCAGCTCGGGCAGCGCCTCCTGCACGGTGTAGAGGACGCCGTAGAGGTTCGTGCGCAGCACGGCGTCGAGGTCGGCGTCCTGCAGCGTCGAGACGGCGGAGTAGCAGCCGACCCCGGCGTTGGCGACGGCGACGTGGAGGGCGCCGAAGGCCTCGACCGCGCGCGCGACGGCGGCCCGGACCTGGGAGCGCTCCCGCACGTCGCAGGGGACGGCGATCGCGCGCGGGCCCAGCGTCGCCGCCAGCTCCGCGAGGCGCTCGGAGCGCCGCGCCGCGAGCACGACCCTCGCCCCGTCGGCGTGGAAGGCCTCGGCGACGGCGCGCCCGATCCCGCTCGAGGCGCCGGTGACGAGGACGACCCGGTCGCGCGGGGGCTTCATCCCGGCCACCGTACCTCAAAGCGCCCGGCGCCGCCATAATGGGCGCATGGACCAGCCGACGCCCGCGGACCCGGCCTGGCCGCGCTACTCCGACCTCCCCTTCCCCCCGTACCGGCACGTCCCGGGCCGCACCCCGCACCCGCGGCGCGACCCGAAGGGCCACGCGTACGGGACGGAGGAGCCGAAGCCGCCGCCGCTGGACCCGGAGCGCTGGTCCTCGAGCCCGCTCTACCTCCACGGCGTCGATCTCTACAACTTCGCCTACTGGTGGGAGTGCCACGAGGCCTTCGAGGCGCTCTGGCACGCGTCGGGGCACGGCACGCCCGTGGGCCGGCTGCTCCAGGGCGTCATCCAGGTCGCGGCCTCGCACCTGAAGCGCTTCGCGGGCGACGAGGCGACGGCCGCGAAGCTGGCGCGGCAGGGGCTCGAGAAGCACCGGGGGCTGCCGTCGCCCTTCCTCGGGATGGACGTCGCGCGCTTCGGGGCGGAGTCGGAGGAGCAGATCGCGGGGCGGCGGGCCGGGCCCGCGCTGATCCGGCTCAGCGTCCGGACTTGATCGCGGCCTGCTCGCGGAACTTCTCGATCGTCGGGCGCAGCGGCCACCCGGCCGGGGCCTTCGACAGCGCCGCGTCCAGGTCGTCCACCGCCTCCGAGTACCTCGAGAGGTGGAAGCGCGCGATGCCGCGGCTCGCCTGGGCCTCGGGCCACCCGGGCCGGCCCGCGAGCGCGACCGTGTAGTGCGACTCCGCCCTCCCGTAGTCCCCCAGCGCCGAGAGGACCGAGCCGAACTCGTAGTTGGTCTCAGGCCCCGACGGGTCCAGCTTCACGGCCTTCAGGAGATCGTCGTACGCGGCCTGGTCGTCGCGGCGGGAGTGGTGGAGCCGTCCCCGCTCGACGAGCGCCTCGAGGCGCTTGGGCTCCGAGGCCAGCGCGGCCCCGAGGTCCTCGAGGGCCCCCCGGATGTCCTGCTGCGCGGCCCGGACCCGGGCCCGGAGCACGAGGATCGGCGCGTCCTTCGGGTTGACCTTGAGCGCCTCGTCGAGCTCCTCCCGCGCGGGGCCGGTCTCGCCCCGCGAGAGCCGCACCCGGGCCCGCCCGGCCCGCGCCTCGAAGCAGGCCGGCTCGAATTCCAGCACCGAGGCGTAGGCCCCGAGCGCCTGGTCGGCCCGGCCGAGCTCGACGAGGACGTCGGCCCGCAGCAGCAGGGCCGACACGCCGGCCTCGCGGTCGCCGGGAACCTCGAGCAGGTCCGCCAGCGCGGCCGAGGGCTTCCCCTCGAGGCGCGCCACCGCCGCCCTCACGACCCGCGCCTCGGGCAGCGGCGGCCGGTAGGCCATCGCGGCTTCCGCGTCGGAGGCCGCCTCCGCCCGCCGGCCCTTCCTCAGGTGCTCCCAGGCCAGGAACGCGCGCGCCGGCCCGTAGCCGGGCCGCAGCGACAGGGCGCGGGCCAGGGCCTCCGCGGGCTCCGGCGAGAGCACCGCCGCCGCGAGCCAGACCTGCTCCGCGCCGTCGGCCGACCCCGCGGACTCCGCCAGCTTCATCGCCGCCGCGCCGCCCTCGGCGCTCGCGCCCCCACCCAGGATCGGGAGCATCCCCGCCCAGGCCGCGGCCACCGGATCCGCCTTCGCCAGCTCCGGAGGGATGCGCGACATCGGCCCGCCCGCGTACCCGAGCGCCTTCCCGAGCCGGGTCCCCGGATCCGAGCGGCCCGCGGCCTCCCGCGCCACGCGCTCGGCCGCCGCCAGCTCCATGCGCAGCCCGGCCTCGAGCACCGAGCCCCGCGCTCCCCGGTCGCCCGACTTCGCGAGCCAGGTCAACCCGTTCACCCGGTCGCCCGCCCGCGCCCAGGCCGCGGAGAGCGCCTCGAGCGCCGAGGCGTCGGCCGAGAGCTCCAGTCGCTCGAGTTCCCTCGCGAAGACCTCGATCGCGGCGACCGCCTTCGCGTGCGCCGCGGCCACCTCGCCCCGGCCCCCGAGCGATTCGCGGTAGGCGGCGATCGCGGGGTCCAGGGTCGCCAGCGCGTTGGCGTAGGACGTCCGCCGCTCCGACTCGATCCGCGTCGCGCGGGCCTTCCAGGCGAACCAGCCGCCCACGGACCCGCCCACGAGGAGGATCGCGGCCACGGCGGCGATCCAGCGCCCCGGGTTCCGCCGGACGCGCCTCACCCGCGTCAGCGAGGAGTCCTTCGAGAGGACCTGCCGGATGCGGTCCGCGAACTCGTTGGCCGACGCGAGCCGCTGCGCGGGGTTGCGCGCGATCGACTCGACGCAGAGCTCGACGAGGGCCTTCGGGCCCGTGGGGGTCGGCGGGTCCTTCTGGAGGATCTTCCGGTACAGTTCGGCCGTCGTCGGCGCCTCGTACGCGTTCCGGCGCTCCAGCGCCTCCCAGAGCATGAGGCCGAGCGCGTAGACGTCCGTGGCAGGCCCGATCTGCTCGGTCCGCCCGCCGACCACCTCGGGCGCCAGGTAGCGCGCGGCGTCGGACTTCGCGCGGTCCGAGCGGTCCGTCGGCAGGAGGTTCGGGTGGCCGAAGTCCGTCACGACGAACGCGTCGCCCTCGCGGAGGATGCAGCCCGGGTGCAGGCGGCGGTGCAGGACGCCCTTGGCGTGGAGGATGCCGAGGGCGATGCCGATGCCCGCGAGCGTCTCGAGCGTCGAGGGGAGCCGGTCCCGCAGGTCGAGCGGCCGCCCGTTGCTGAGCTCCGCGGAGAGGTAGACCTGGCCCTTGAACTCCCCGGCCTCGTGGACCTTCGAGAGGTGCTTGTGCGTCGTCGTCCGCAGCGCCTCGCCCTCGCGCCGGAAATCGAGCCGGACCCCGGCGGGCACGGACGGGCCGAGGACCTTGAGGGAGACCCACTTCTGGGCCGTGCAGTCCCAGGCCTTCCACACGACCCCGTGCTCGGACTTCGCCGTCTCGGAGACCAGGGCGAAGTGGTGGAAGTTCCGCTGCGGGTCGGCGAGCACGTAGAGGACGTCGGGCGGCGGGCCGACGGGCGCGGCCGTGGAGACGCGGCGGAAGTCGTGGCCCTCGAGGGCGGCCGCGAGCTCGCCCGCGCGCTCCGGGGTCAGCAGCCGGCGGCGCACCATGACGTCGCGCGCCGGGACGCCCGTCGCGAGGATCTCCTCCACGGCCGAGGCGGCGTGAGCGGGATCGACGTCGCCCCGCTGGATCGCCAGGTCGGCGAGCCGGCGGGCGCGGTGGCGCTGGAGGGCCTCGAGGCCCCGCTCGAGGATCTCGTCGGGATGGACGACCCTCCGGGGATCGGGAAAGTTCGCCATGTCAGGGCCCGAAGAGCTCCCGGAGCTCGGCGAGCAGCTCCGCCTTGTTGGCGACGGTCTCCGCCACGGTCTCCGCGACGTGCTCGTCGAGCTCCATGGGCAGGCCGAGGCGGTGCGCCTCGAGCTCCTCGACGGTCAGGCCGAGCTTGAGGGCGACGGTGGCCGGCTCCGGCGCCGCGGGGGACTCCGGGTGCAGCTCGATCGCCTCCCAGGCCTGGAGGCGGACCTCGTTGCCGGCCTCGCGCAACTCGCGGCGCAGCCGGTCGAGGCTGCGCTGCAGGACCTCGCGCGCCCACTGCCGGTCGAAGAGCTTCTCGGGCGTGTACTTCGCGATGTCGGCCGCGAGCGACGGCGTCTCGGCCTCGGCCGGGTTCATGAGGATCGCGTCGGGCACGGACTGGAGCTTGGACGTCGCGGCGGGCCCGTAGTGCTCGACGAGGAAGGCGACCAGGGACTGGCGGTGGAAGCGGCGGAAGCCGCCGTCCTGGAGGCCCTGGGCGGCGATCACGTCGGTCTCCAGCACGCGGGTGTAGTAGGCCTGGAGCAGCGGGCGGCAGTCGGAGGCGCCCTTGCCGAGCGCGGCCCGGACGAACTTGTAGGCCGGCTTCCAGTACTGGGTGAGGAGGTGGGCCATGCGGTCCTGGCGGACCGGGTTCAGCGGGTCCGGGGTGGCGCGGATGATGGACCAGCTCGTTCCGGGGAGCGGCTCCGGGCGCCGGATCAGCGTCGGGGGCATGGGGCCAGAAATCGTAATGGATTTCCGTCCGGGGGAGAACAGGAACTCAGCGGCCGGAAGCCTCGCGGGCCGCCTGGAGCAGTTCCTTCGCCCGGTCGTGGCGGACCCACTTGGGCCCCCCCGCCTGGATGGAGCGCTCCAGGAGCGGAATGGCCTCGGCGTGACGGCCCGCCTCGAGGTGGAGGCAGCCCTGGTGGAACCACGGGTCGGGGTGGTCGGGGTTGAGACGCGCGGCCGCCTCGAAATCCTCCCGGGCCCCGGCGGCGGCCCCGGTCCTCGCCCGCAGGCCGCCCCGTTGCATCCGGTACTCGAAGCAGTCGTCCATCGAGATCGCCTTCCCGTACTGCTC
Source organism: uncultured Planctomycetales bacterium (assembly GCA_964464755.1). GTDB lineage: Bacteria > Planctomycetota > MHYJ01 > MHYJ01 > JACPRB01 > CAYXGZ01. The sequence goes on along the minus strand of CAYXGZ010000015.1, from coordinate 41,839 downwards.
CTCCGCGGCTCCGGTCCGGCCCTGCTGCTCGTACGCGATCCCCCGGAAGTGCCAGAGGTCGGGCATCCGGCAGCCCCGCCGCTCGCCCTCGTCGAGGTCGGCGACGGCGTCCTCGACCCGCTGGCGGTTGAGGCGGACCTGGGCCCGCAGGACCCAGCAGTCCGCCGCGGCCCCGCCGGCCTCGATCCACCGGGTGGTCTCGGACTCGGCCTCCGACGAGCGGCCGAGCCGCTCCAGGCATTTCACCACGCCGCTGCGGGCGTCCAAGGCCTCGGGCTGCAGGATCACCACCCGCCGCCAGGCGGCGAGGGCCGCCTCGAGGTCGCCGCGGACCTGCTCCCGGCGCGCCAGGAGCTCCCACGCGCGGGACTCCCTCGGGTCGAGGTCGAGGGCCCGCTGGATGGACTCGAATCCGTCCTCGGGCTTCGCGAGGGCGAAGAGCACTTCCGCGCGGACCACGTGCCCGTACGCGTGCCTCGGCAGGCGGCGGACGCACGCCTCGGCGTCGGCGAGCGCCTCCCGGGTCCGGCCCAGCTGGAGCCGGGCCTTCGCCAGGGGCGCGAGGTTCGCGTCGGCCGTGGGCCAGAGGCGCAGCAGGGCCACGAGGTCCGATTCCAGCCCGGCCCAGTCGCGCACCGAGGCCCGGACGTGGGCGCGGATGATGCGGAGCTCCGGGGAGTGGGGCTTGCGGCGCAGCCCGAGCCCGAACTCCTTCTCGGCCTCGTCGGCCCGGCTCGTCGTCCCGATGAGCCGGTGGAACTCCTCGACGCCGACCCGGTCCCCGTGGCGCGCGATCCCCTCCCGCGCCAGGCGGACGGCCTCGTCCCAGCGCTCGTCGAGGAACGCGGCGTAGGCCCGGGCGACGTCGAGGTCGAGGTCCGTCGCCCCGCCCCAGCCTCCGACCGCCTTCGCGAAGGACTCCCGCGCCTTCGCCGCGGCCTGCCGGGACGCCTCCCGGCGCGCCTCGGCCCCCTTGCCGAATCCGAGCCGGAAGGCCATCTCGAGGTGGGCCCGGGCCCGGAGTCGGTGGACCGCCGGGTCGTCGGGACGCAGCACCGCCGCCTGGTCGATCACCTCCGCCGCCTCCTCGGCCTTGCCGAGGAGGGACAGGGCCTCCGAGAGGACGATGCGGACGCCGGCATGCCCGGGCGCCTTGGCCGCCAGGGCTTCCAGCTCCGGCCTCGCCTTCCTCAGGTCCTCGTGGCGCCGGTAGATCTCGTCCCCCGGGATGTACGACGCGGACTTCGCCTGCTGCACGAGGGCCGCGATGGGCGCGATGCGCTCGTCGAGGAGGCGCCCGGCCTCCAGGGCCGCCTTCTCCCGCTCCAGCTCCGCGCGGTGCCGGCCGGACTCGCGCGAGGAGTCCAGGACGACCGCCCCGCCGGCCGCGGCGGCGGCGACCAGGACCCCGGCGGCGATCCACCGGAGCTTGCCCCGGAGCTTCCGGGTCCAGCCCGGCGGCTTCGCCAGGACGGGCTCCCCGGCCTGCCAGCGCTCCAGCTCGGCGGCGAACTCGTCGGCGCCGCGGTACCGGTCGCGCGGGTTCTTCGAGAGCGCCTTGAGGCTCACCGCCACCAGGTCCGGCGGCCCGGGAGGCGGCGCGGGATCGGCGTTCAGCACCTGGTCGTAGATCGCCGCGACGGACGCCCCGGTGAACGCCGGCCGGCCCGCGAGCGACTCGTAGAGCAGCACCCCGAGGGCGTAGACGTCGGTGGCCGGGCCGATCTTCCGGACGTCGCCCCGGACCTGCTCGGGGGCCATGTACAGGGGCGTCCCGAGCGCGGTCCCGGACCGCGTGAGCCGCTGCTCGGCGTCGGCGAAGTGCGCGAGGCCGAAGTCGACGAGGCGGGGCTCCCCCCGCGCGTCGAGCATGATGTTGGCGGGCTTGAGGTCGCGGTGCACGATCCCCTGGGCGTGCGCGGCGGCGAGGCCCCGGGCGACCTTGGCGAGGATCGCGACCGAGCGCTTCAGGGGCCCCCTCGGATCGAAGGCGCCCCCCTCGAGGAGCTCCATCGCCAGCCAGGGCCGCCCCTCGTGCTCGCCGAACTCGTGGACCGCGACGACGTGCGGATGCTTGAGGCCCGCCGCGATGCGCGCCTCGCGCTGGAAGCGCAGCAGGGCGGGACCCGAGGCCCGGTCGACGAGGCGCTTGACCGCGACCCAGCGGCTCAGGCGCGGGTCCCAGGCCTTCCAGATCCGGCCGATGCCGCCGGAGCCCACCTCGTGGACCAGCACGAGCGACCCGAGCCGCCGCGCGGGGTCCGCCGCCGCGCGCGCCACCTCGGGCGGCCATTCACCGGGCATGGGCCCATCTTAGTGGCCCGTGGCGCGGCCGGACAAGGCGGGTATACTCGGCCCCATGATCCGACTGCTCGCCGCCCGCCCCGGCCACACCGCCCGGGAGGAGAAGCCCGAGCGCCTCGCCGAGCTCGTGGCCGGCGACGAGTACCTCTGGCTCGACCTCCTGAAACCCGACGCGGCCGAGGTGAAGCTCCTCACCGACATCTTCAAGGTCCACCCGCTGGCGATCGAGGACACCCTCGCCCACCTCAACCACCCGAAGATCGACGACTACGGCGAGTACCTCTACCTCGTCGTGCACGGCATCTCGAAATCCGAGGTCCGGGGCCAGCTCGAGACGGCCGAGATCGACTGCTTCCTCGGGCGCCGCTGGGTCGTGACGGTCCACGACGGCGCGATGAAGAACATCGAGGAGATGACCCGCCGCTGCCTGCAGACGGACGGGGCGCTGGGCCGGGGCCCGGACTGGCTGCTCCACTCCATCCTCGACCGCCTCGCCGACACCTTCCTCGACATGATCGACGAGCTCGACGAGGAGCTCGACAGCCTCGAGCGCCGGCTCTTCCACACCTCGCACTCGCCGCCGCGCAAGGTCGTCGCCGAGGTCTTCGCGCTGAAGAAGGACATCCTGCACCTCAAGCGCGTCGTCCACCCGGCCCGCGACGTGTTCGGCCGCATCGCCCGGGGCGACTACGCCGCGGTCCGCAAGGAGGTCGCCCCGCACTACCGCGACGTCTACGACCACATCCTGCGCGTCGCGGAGATGCTCGAGAGCTTCCGCGACGTGCTGACCGGCGCCATCGAGACCTACATCTCGATCCAGTCGCAGCGCACGAACGAGATCATGAAGGTGCTGACCGTGATCTCCGCGATCCTGATGACCACCGGCCTGCTCGCGGGGATCTACGGGATGAACTTCGAGGCCCTGCCGGGCAAGAACCACCCCGGGGGGTTCTGGATCATGATGGCGGCGATGGCGGCGATCAGCGCCATCATGGTCGCGATCTTCCGCGGCCGGAAGTGGCTCTAGAAGGGGAAGAGGATCCCCTTGTCCTTGAGCTTCTCGAAGCGCGAGGCCGAGAAGCGGTAGAGCCGGGCGGGCCGGGCCCCTCCCCCGCGGCGCCATTCCGGCAGCGCCTCCAGGATCCCCAGCGTCTCGATCTTCCGGCGGAAGTTCCGCTTGTCCAGGCTCCTCCCCAGGATCGCCTCGTAGACCCGCTGCAGCTCGCCCAGCGCGAACTTCGCGGGCAGGAGCTGGAAGCCGACCGTCGTGTACTCGAGCTTGTTCTTCAGCCGCTCGCGGGCGTAGTCCAGGATCCGCCGGTGGTCGAAGGCGAGCGGCGGCAGGCGGTCCGCCGGGTGCCAAGCGGCGTCGGCGGCGTCGGTGCCCGCCTCGAGGGCGCGGTCGGAGGCGACGAGGGCGAAGTAGGCGACGGTGACGACGCGGCCCCGGGGGTCGCGGCCCGGGTCGCCGAAGGTGTAGAGCTGCTCGAGGTAGACGTCGCGGACGCCGGTCTCCTCGCGGAGCTCGCGGCGCGCGGCCTGGTCGAGCGACTCGTCGTCGAGCACGAAGCCCCCGGGGATGGCCCAGCGGCCCTTGAAGGGGTCGTACTTGCGCTTCACGAGCAGCACGTGGAGGGCGTGGTCGCGGATCGTGAAGATCACGATGTCGACCGTGACCCGGGACGCGGGGGGCTGGCTCACGCGGCGACCAGCCTAGCACACCGGGCGGCCCTGCGGATGCGGACGGTGGAGCCCGAGGTGAAGACGAGGGCGTCGTGCTCCATGCCGTCGCTGAACACCACGCCGCCCGCGGGCATGCGGCTCTCGGCGACGAGCTCCTCGCCGTCGCCGATCTCGCCGGCGACGATCGAGGCCGCGGAGTGGCGGCTGACGAAGGGCTCGCGGACCGCGAAGAGCAGGCGGGGGTCCTCCCAGGGCAGGCGGCGGGGCCGGCCCGGCGTGCCGCCCGCGAAGGCGGTCACGCCCGCGGCCATCGCGAAGACGGAGGAGATCCAGCCCGTGGAGCCCGCGCCGGTGGAGACGAGGAAGCCGCTGGAGGACTGGGCCTCGGACCTCCCCCCGATCGCGAGGACGTAGCGGCTGGAGACGTGGGTCTGCATGCCGACGTAGAAGTCGTTGAAGGCGAGCAGGGACTGCCCGTCCTGGAGCACGGCCTCGGCGAGGGTGACGTCGCGGCAGGCCGCGGACCCGTCGAGCGCGCGGGCGACGGCGTCGCGGGCCCGGGCGACCGTGAAGGGGACGAGGATGCCGTCGTAGCGGGCGGGGTCGGGGTTGACGCCGATGACCGGCTGGCCCTTCACGTACTTCGCGGCGTTGGCGACGAGGCCGTCCTGGCCGATGGCGAGGACGAGGTCGCGCGCGGTGAAGAGGAAGGTGGGCAGGAAGCCGCGGTCGAAGGACTGGCTCTTGACGCCCTTCGGGAGGCCGTCGCGGAGCGCCTCGAGGGAGCGGCGGTAGGCGTCGTCCTCGCGCTCGTAGTCGGCGTAGTCGCCGCCGGAGCGCTCGATCCAGAACCTGGCCTGGGCCCTCGTGTTGAAGCGCTCGACGAGCTCCTGGAGCCGCGTGCGGCGCGTCACCACCACGATCCTCTCGAGGCTCTCCATGGCGCCTCCTTCCCCGGGAGCTCAGCGCTCCCGGGAGATCAGGGTCTTCAGCAGGTCGGGGCTGACGTTCAGCTCGCCGATCTTGGCGGCGTTCTCGGCCAGCCCGTGGAAGGCCATCGCGATCATCATCTTGGGGTCGATGCCCGCGGCGCCGGCGGCGAGCAGGACCTTCCAGTCGATCTCGCGGAGGGGGCGGAAGGTGGCCTCGAGGGCGTAGCCCTTCGCGTCGGCCTCGCGGCGGTCGTTCTCGTTCTTGCGCTCGAGGAAGGTCGTGCGCTCGGTCTCGACGGCGATGTCGGCGGCGACCTGGGTCTCGCGGACCTTGCGCTTCTTCTCCTCGACGGCGATCTCGGCCTCCATCTGCTTCTCGCGGATGGCGCGCTTCTTCTCCTCGACGGCGATCTCGGTGTTCAGCTCGTTCTCCTTGATGCGGCGCTCCTGCTCGACGGCGGAGTTCCGGCGCTCGTAGATGGCGAGGTCGGACTGCCGCTGCAGGGACTCCCGGGCCTCGGCCTCGAGGGCGCGGACCATCTCGGGCTGGGCCTTCACCTCGAGGAGGTTGAGGGCGAGGACCTCCAGGCCGAGGGCGGCCAGCTCCGCGGCGGAGCGGAGGCCGGCGAGGAGGCGCTCCTGGAGCCGCGGCGTGGCGCCGAGGGCCCCGCGGAGGTCGAGGTCCTGGACGAGCGGCTTGGCGAGGACCTGGACGGCCTGGACGAGGCGCTCGGGGAGGCGCTCGGCGTCCTCGGAGCGGTAGGCCCCGCCGGGGGCGAGGCTGAAGTCCAGGAGGGCGGCCGCCTTGCGCGGGTCGGCGAGGCGCCAGGTGACCTGGCCCTGGAGGGTAACGGTCTGGAAGTCGGCGGTGCTCTCGTGGAAGACGAAGGGGGCGTCGGCGCTGGCCTGCGGGACCACGACGAGGGTGGTGGTCGGCGCGAAGTACCAGAACGAGAGCCCCGTGCCCTCGCGGCGGAGGGTCCCGCCGGAGTACTGCCGGACGAAGTCGGTCGGCGCGGCCTTCAGGTACCGGATGCCCATCATAACCGCCTCCTTTCGTGTCTCTCTGACACTATGTTAGTGTCTATGTGACACGAAGTCAAGCGGAATCCGGCGGCGGGCGGGCGATTCCGTTCTAGCGGGGGAAGAGGCCGAGGAGGCGCCTGGCGAGCGCCTTCGCGGCGGAGGGGCGGGGCTCGGCGGCGATGCGGGGCACGAGGTCCTTCACGAGCTCGAGGCGGCCGGTCGTGGCCAGGCCCGCGAGGGCCGCGGCGCGCACCGGATCGGCCGGATCGGAGGCGGCCAGGCCGAGGAGCAGCGGCGAGGCCTCGGATCCCCCTCCCCGCGCGAGCAGCTCGACGGCGAGGCTGCGCTCGGGGGCCGGCCCCGCGGGCTGGGAGGCGAGCGCCCAGGCGGTCGGCAGGAGCTCCGGCGGCATCCCGGCGCCCGAGGCCCGGGTCCAGGCGATTCCGGACTTGAGGCGGAAGGAGAGCTCGTTCGAGGGATCGGCGGCCAGCGCCGCCAGCGCGGCCGACTCGGCCGGCGTCGAGCGCTGCGCCGCGAACTGGAAGGCCAGGTCGCGCAGCTCGGGGTCCGCATCGCGGAGGGCCTCGATCAGCCCCGCGCGGGCCTCGGGCGACTCGGCACTGATCGAGTAGAGCACGGTGAGCGCGCCGCGGCGGAGCTCCTTCGGCGCGTCGGAGCCTCGGAGCCCGCGGGCCGCGGCCGCCATCGCGAGGTCGTGCCCGGATTCCCAAGCGCCGCGCAGGTCGTGGCGCAGGGCCTCGAGGGCGTTGAGCGCCTGGAGCCGGCCGGCGGGCGAGCCCTCGCGCAGGACCTGCAGCAGGCCCGGGATGGCGTCGGGGCCGAGCGCGCGGATCGCGTCGAAGTAGGCCTTCCCCTCCCGCGGGGTCGCGGGCGCGGCCTCGAGCGCCTTGACGATCTCGACCGCGACGGCCGCCTTCGCGGACGCGGGGATCGGGGCGGCGGCGGGCGCGGGAGGCGCGACGACGCGCGGGCGGGCCAGCGCGGCGACGGCAAGGACGGCGAGCGAGGCCAGGACGAGTCCGATTCCGATTCTCATACCCCCACCTTCCCCATCGGGAGGCGGGCGCGACAGGAAATCGACTATTACAGATGTGATTAGACCGCAGTCACTTACAGCTACGCCGAGCGGAGGAAGCGGAAGTAGAAGCGGGCGAAGGCGGCGAGTTGGAGCCAGGAGAGGATCGAGGGGGGCTTGGCCGACTCGGTCTCGAGGTAGGACTGCTCGAGGCGGGAAGCCTTGCCGCGGCCGGTGGCGACGAAGGTGAGCACGCGGCCGTCGTAGCGCCCGGACGGGGCGCCGCCCTCGATCTCCGCGGCGATGTTGGCGGCGGCGGCGAGGGCCTGGAAGTGCGTCGCGGCGCCGTACTTCGGGCGGGGCAGGTTCGTGGCGTCCCCCACCGCGTAGACGCGGTCGGCGACGCGGAGCGTGCGGGCGTCGGTGCGGATCCAGCCCTCGGGGTCGATCCAGGGCAGCGACTTCACGAAGGTGGCCGAGGTGTGCGGCGGGGTGTAGACGGCGAGGTCGAAGGGGAGCTCGCGGCCGTGGGACTCGAGGACGCGGCGCGCGGGGTCGATCCTCGGCTCGGTGAAGGCGGCCTCGATGCGGATGCCGCGCTCCTCGAGGAGGGGGCGCATCATGGCGGACTCGTTGGCCCCCGGCAGCACGTCGGCCGCGGGGTAGGCGTAGGTGAGCAGCGTGCGGCGGCGGAGGCCGCGGGAGCGCAGGAGGCGGTCGAGGCGGAGGGCGAACTCGGCGGGGGCGGGCGGGCACTTCATCGGCAGCGACGCGGCGCCGACGACGATGCGTCCGCCGCGGAAGGCGTCGAGGGCCTCGCGGAGGCGGATCGCGCCGCGCCGGCAGTGGAAGTGGTGGGCGACGTCCTTGGCGCCGGGGAAGGCGGAGTGGTCGAGGCGGGCGCCGGGGGCGACGAGCAGCCAGTCCCAGGGCTCGACGCGGCCGGACTCGAAGCGGACCTCGCGGCGCTCCGGATCGACGACCTGGGCGCGGGCGACGATGAGGCGGATCTCGGGGCGGAGGAGGTCCTCGAGGGGGCGGCTGAGCGAGGAGGGATCGGCGCCGAAGGGGACCTTGAGGATGCCGGGCTGGAAGATGTGGTCGCCGTGGGAGTCGGCGAGGGTGATGTCGGCGCCCGGGCAGGTGCGGGCGAGCCGGTTGGCGGCGAGGGTGCCGCCGACGCCGCCGCCGAGGATCAGGACCCGGGCCCGGACCATGGCCCAAGGAGGCGCAAAGCGCGGGCCAAGGGGAGCTTCCCGAGAGGGCGGTGCCGGGCGCGGAATTTGACCCCGTCGACCCCGAAAACCCCGCGCGGCGGGCCCCCTTGCGCGCCCGGCGGGGTCGGGTTACGCTCTCGACCGGTCGCCCCCATCGTCTAGAGGCCTAGGACACAGGCTTTTCAAGCCTGCAGCACGGGTTCGAATCCCGTTGGGGGTACCAAGTCCAAGAGGACAGCCCGAAGGCCAGAGGGCCCTATGGAGTACTCGATGAAACTCCGAACCTGGCCGGAACTGGTCATCGTCGTCGGAGTGCTGCTCGTCGGCATCGCGATCGCCTTTCCCGAGTACCTGAAATCCCGCCGGACCTCCAACGAGAGGAAGCTCGAAGGTCGAATGCGGGAGATCGGCCGGGCCCAGGCGGATTTCCGCTCCAACGACAGCGATGGCAACGGGAAGAACGACTTCTGGACCGCGGACATCGCGGGACTCTGCATCATCCGCCCGCTGCGGCCCGACGGTTCGCTGGGGGACCGGGGCATCGCCCTGATCGACCCGGCCCTGGCGGCCGCCGATGGCGCGGCGTCGATAGGCTTGGCCGAGTACTCGACGGGACTCGTCGGACCGGATCGTCCCTTCGCCCGCTACCAGCCGCTGGATGGGTACTTGTACCGGGCCGCCGGCTCCGACGGGATCTCCACTCCTCCGCTCCGGGAGGACACGGATCCGTCGCCCCATTACCGCCGATGCCATAACCTCGAGCGATTTGCCGTCGCCTGCTACCCGACCAGCCGGCGCTGGTCCGGGGCGCTCGCGTGCATCTACAATCAGGACGGCTCGATTCGCCACCTGACCCTCTCGCCGCGGTATCGCTGCGAGTACGAAGGAGGCCCTTCGGGCAGCTCGACAAGAATCCAAGAGTCCGGCGAGTCGAACATGGACGCCGGGGATTACCCCCTCAATCCCAATGCCGTGGGATACAGCATGCACGGCTGCTAGGCAGCAGCGCCCCCTACTTCTCCTCCCACCCTCCGCCCAGCGCCTTGTAGAGCGCCACCGCCTGCGACGAGACCGCCGCCTGGCTGCGCGCCGCCAAGTCCTGCGTCGCGTACAGCTGCCGCTCCGCCTCGAGCACGTCCAGCGAGCTCACCAGGCCCTTCGCGAGCAGCTCCCGCGAAAGCTCCACCGCCCGCCGATTCGCCTCCACCGCGCTCGCCAGCGAGCGGCGCCGCTCCACCTCGCGCGCCCAACCCACCAGCGCGTTCTCGACCTCCTCCAGCGCCCCGAGGAAGGCCTGCTCGTAACCCGCCCTCGCCTCGGCCACTCGCGCCTCCGCGACCTCCACCCCGGCCTTCGAGCGCCCGCCCCGGTACAGCGGCAGCCGCAGCGCCGGCCCGATCGACCAGAACCGGCTCGCCCCCTTGAGGAGGTCCGACGCGTCCACGCTCTCCAGCCCGAACGCCCCCAGCAGCGAGAACTTCGGGTAGAGCTCCGCCGTCGCCGCGCCCACCCGCGCCGTCGCCGCCGCCAGCCGCCGCTCCGCGCGACGCACGTCCGGCCGCCGCGACAACAGCTCCGACGGCAGCCCCACCCCGATCCGCTCCGGGGCCGCCGGCACCGGCGCCGCCCCCTTCAACTCCTCCGACAGCGCGACCGGATCCCGCCCCAGCAGCACCCCGAGCCGGTGCAGCGCCCGCCGCCGCTCCGCCTCGACCGCCGGCAGGTCCGCCTCCGTCTGCGCCAGCAGCGCCTCCGAGCGCGCCACGTCCAGGCTCGTCCCCAGCCCGCCCGCGACCCGCCTCCGCGTCAGCTCCAGCGACTCCCGCGCCGAGCGCAGGTTCTCCCCGAGCACCGCGACCCGCGCCGCCGCGCCGCGCAGCTCGACGTAGTTCCGCGCCACCTCGCCCAGCAGCGAGACGAGCACGCTCCTCCCCTCCTCCTCCGCCGCCTCGACGTCCGCCTCAGCGGCCTCGACCGAGCGCCGGTTGCCGCCGAAGAAGTCGAGCTCCCACGACGCGTCGAAGCCCGCGCGGTACAGCGTCCGCTCCAGGTCCTGCCCCATGTCGGGCTGCATCCCGTTCCCGCTCGACCGGCTCCGCGTCACCCCCGCCCCCGCCTCCACCTCCGGCCACGACGCCCCGCGCGCCGCGACCGCCAGCGCCCGCGCCTCGCGAGTCCTCGCCTGCGCCATCCTCAGCTCGGGATTCGCCGCGACCGCCCGGGCCACCAGCGAGTCGAGCACCGGGTCCTTGAACAGCGTCCACCAGCGGAGCGCCACGTCGCCCGACGCGCCCGAGCTCCAAGCCCCCGGCGCCTCCAGCTTCGGCGCCTCGTAGTCCGGACCGACCCGGCAGCCCGCGAGCAGCGCCGCCGCGACGACGAGCAGCCTACGCATGGGGGGCCTCCTCCGCGCGGGCCCGGCGGCCGAACACGCGCTCCTGGAAGGACTCCAGGTAGAGATAGATCACCGGCGTGACGTAGAGCGTGATGAGCTGCGAGACGAGCAGGCCGCCAACGATCACCAGGCCCAGCGGCCGCCGCGACGCGCCGTCCGCCCCGAAGCCCAGCGCGATCGGCACCGCGCCGACCACCGCGGCCAGCGTCGTCATCAGGATCGGCCGGAAGCGGTCGAGGCTCGCCTCGCGCACCGCCTCGAGCGCCGGCGCCCCCGCCTCGCGCCGCTGCCGCGCGAAGTCCACGATCAGGATGCCGTTCTTCTTCACGATGCCCATCAGCATGAAGAGCCCGACGAACGCGTAGAGCGTCGCCTCCTCGCCCGCGAGGTGCAGCGTCAGCAGCCCCCCGACCAGCGCCGGCGGCAGCGTCGAGAGCACCGTCAGCGGGTGCACGAAGCTCTCGTAGAGGATCGCGAGGATCACGTACATCACGAAGACCGCGAGGATCATCAGCAGCACGAGGTCCCGGATCGTGTCCTGGAACGTGAGCGCCTCGCCCTGCAGGCCCGAGCGCACCCCGGGGGGCACGACCTCCGCCGCCGCCTTCTCGATCGCCGCCGTGGCGTCGCCGAGCGGCACGCCCGGCTTGAGGTTGAAGAACAGCGTCACGCCCGTGAACTGGTTGATGTGGTTCACGGCCTGCGGACCCACCGACGGCTTCCAGGTCACCAGGGCCGAGAGCGGCACCAGGTTCTGGCCGTCGTCCGACTTGATGTAGAGCAGCCCGAGGTCCGACGGGGACGAGCGCGCCGCGTCGTCCACCTCGAGGATGACCTGGTACTGGTCCTCGGGCTTCTTCGTGAGATAGACGTAGTTCTGCGCGTAGGCGGTCCGCAGCAGCGCGAGGATCCGCGCCTCGGAGACCCCGCTGGCCCGGGCCTGCTCGCGGCGCAGCTCGATGTCCAGCCCGGGCGTATTGGCGAAGTAGTCCCACGAGATCGTGGCGAAGCCCGGGTACTCGCGGAGCTTGCCCATCAGCTGGCCCGCGGCCGCGTAGACCTGGTCCGGGTTCACGCCCGAGACCGCGTAGGCGTACTGGCCCTGGTTCGTGCTCACCGCGCCCGTGCTGATCTCGAGCACCGGGAACGGCCGCAGGAAGGCGAAGGTGCCCGGCGCGGAGTTCAGCTTGCCCATGAGCATGCCCGCCGCGGCGTCGATGGGCGGCCGCTCTCCGGGCGGCCGGAGGAAGGTGAACGTGATGCCCTGGTTCGAGGCGAGGAAGGCCCCGCCGCCCGTCACCGTGAAGCAGGTCACGACGTTCGGGTCGGAGTGCAGCGTCGAGTCCACGTGGGCCTGGATCGCCTGCATCTGGACGGGCGACACGCCCTCGCGGCCCATGAAGACGCCGAAGACCACGCTGCTGTCGCCGACGGGCAGGAAGGCCTTGGGGACGATCACGAGCAGCCAGATCGTGCCCGCGAGGCAGGCCGCCCAGGTCAGCGCCGAGATCCAGCGCCGTCGCAGGAACCAGCCCAGCGACGCGCCGTAGAGTCCGAGCACCCGCTTCTCCACCGCGCCGATCACCCGCTCCATCCAGGTCTTCGCGACGCCGTGCCCGCGGTCCTTGAGCAGCCGCGCGCACATCAGCGGCGTCAGGGTCAGCGAGACGAGGCCCGACGCGAGGATCGACACGACGATGGTGACGGCGAACTCGCGGAAGATGCGGCCGACCTGGCCCGACATGAGCACGAGGGGCAGGAACACGGCCGCCAGCGAGACGGTCATCGAGAGGATCGTGAAGCTGATCTCCTTGGCGCCGTTCAGCGTCGCGTCGAGGGCCCGCTCGCCGCGCTCCATGCGGCGCACCGTGTTCTCGAGGAAGACGATCGCGTCGTCGACGAGGAAGCCGATCGCGAGCGTCAGCGCCATGAGCGAGAGGTTGTCGAGGCTGTAGCCGAGCAGCTTCATCGCGATGAACGTGAGGAGCAGCGACAGGGGCAGGGCCACGACGGGGATCAGCGTGTCCGTGGCCCGGCCCAGGAACGCGAAGATGACGAGCACGACGAGGACGAAGGCGATCAGCAGCGTCTCCTGCACGTCGAGCACGGAGCGCACGATCGTCATCGAGCGGTCGTAGATCGGCGTGATGCGCACCGAGCCGGGCAGTTCCGCGGCGATCACGGGGATCAGCTCGCGGACGGAGCGCGCCACCGCGACGGCGTTCGCGCCGGCCTGCCGGTTCACGGCCGCGACGACCGTGGCCGAGGGGACCTCGTAGCCGCGGACCCAGAAGTGCATGCTCATGCGCTCGTCCTGGACGGAGTCGACCACGCGGGCGACGTCGCCGAGGTGGACGGCCGTGCCATCCCGGTAGGCGACGACGAGGGCCCGGTAGGCGTCGGCGCCCTCGAGCTGGCCGCGGGGCTGGAGGAGCATCGAGCCCGAGGGGCCCTCGAACTGGCCGGCGCCGACGGTGCTCGTGCCGGCGCGGACCGCGGCGGCGACGTCGTCGACGGTCATCCCGCGCGAGGCGAGCGCGGAGGGGTCGACCTTGATGCGCACGGCGGACTTCGTGCCGAAGACGTCCACGCGGCTGACGCCCGGCAGGATGCTGATGCGCTGGCCGAGCTGGGTGCTGGCGAAGTCGTAGAGGCGGCCGGACGTGACGGTGTCGCTCGTCAGCGCGATGTACATGATCGGCCGGTCGTTCGGGTTCGTCTTCGTGAACGTCGGCGCCGACGGCATGTCCGAGGGCAGCGCGGCCGTCGCGCGGGAGATCGCCGTCTGCACGTCGATGGCGGCCGCGTCGATGCTCTTCTCGAGCGCGAACTGCAGCGTGAGCGTCGTGTTGCCCTGGGTGCTGCGCGAGGTGACGAGCTCCAGGCCGTTGATCTGCATGAACTGCCGCTCCAGCGGCGTGGCGACGTTGTTCGCCATCGTGTCGGGGCTGGCGCCCGGGTAGGCGGCCTGCACCTGGATGACCGGGTAGTCGACTGCCGGGAGGTCGTTGACCGGCAGGCCGAGGTAGCAGATCGCGCCGAAGAGGATCGTCGAGACCGTGATGACCGTCGTCATCACGGGCCGGCGGATGAAGGGCTCGGAGAGGTTCACGGCTTCGCCCCCGGGGCGGCGGCGGGATCGACGACCCGGACCTTGCCGCCGGGCATCACGCCGATGTGGCCGTTCGTGATGACGCGCTCGCCGGCCTGGACTCCGCGGTCGACGACCACGAGCTCGCCCTGGTGCTGGCCGAGGACGACGGGCCGCAGCTCGGCCGTGCCGTCCTCCTTGACGACGTAGACGTACGGCCCGCGCGCGGAGAGCTGGGCGGCGGTGGCGGGCACGAGGACGGCCGCGGGGAGGGTCTCGAGCACGAGGCGGACGCGCACGAAGCGCCCGGGCCAGAGCCGGCGCTCGGCGTTAGGCACCGTGGCGCGGAGCTTCACGCGGCCGGTCCCCTCCTGCACGGCGTTGTCGACGAAGGTGAGTTCGCCCGCGCAGGGCCGGTCGCCCTCGTCGGGGAGGCGGACCTCGACCTTGAGCGCCCCGCGGGCCAGGTTGCGCTGCACGTCGGAGAGCGAGTTCTCCGTGACGCTGAAGTCGGCGTAGATCGGGTCGAGCCGCTGGAGGACGAGCAGGGCCGATCCGGGCCCGACGATGTTGCCGACGTCCGCGAGGCGGTGGCCGGCCCGGCCGTCGATGGGCGAGGCGATCTCGCAGTACTCGAGGTCGAGCTTCGCGGCGTCGACGGCCGCCCGGCTCTCCTCGACGCGGGCCTTGGTGACCTCGACGGCGCTCTTGCGCGCCTCGACGTCCTGCTTGGACACCGCCATGGACTCCGCGAGCCCCGCGGCGCGGTCGTACTCGAGCTTCGCGAGGTCGCGGGCCGCCTCGGCCTGGCCGAGCCCGGCCTGCGCGGCGTCGAGCCGGGCGCGGTAGGCGCGGGAGTCGATGCTGAAGAGCGGGGCGCCGGCCTTGACGTCCGCGCCGTCGGCGACGTGGACCGCGACGAGGCGGCCGCTCACCTGCGGGCGGATCGTGACGAGCTCGCGGGCGACGCAGCGGCCGATCTCGTCGAGGTACCGGGGGGCTTCGCGGGTGACCGCGGCGGCGACCTGGACCGGCGAGGGCGGCCGCTCGAACGCGGGCGGCGGCGGCTTGCCGCAACCCGCGAGCAGCAGCAGGGCCGCGAGGGACAGCCGGGCGTGGGTCATGATCCTCTCCTTGAGGTGGCCGGGCGGACCGGCCGTCCGAGCCCGAGCAGCGCGAACACGCCGCGCTCCAGGTTCCGGATGGGCTTGAGGTCGTTCTGGATTCGGGCGGCCGTGAGGGCGCCTTCGAGGTAGTCGTGCACCGCCTGCGCGAGGGCCCGGGGCTTCCCCGCCGGGATCGAGCCCTCGGCCTGGCCGTCGCGGATCGCCGTCTCGAGGTAGCGCATCTGGATCTCGAGCAGCTGCTGGGCCTTGCGCTGGATCGCCTGGGCGCCGGTCCCGCAGGAGGCGCCGACGCTGGCGTAGCAGCAACCGACGACGCGGCCGACCTGCTGCAGCTTGCGGCGCTGGTCCTCGAGGAGCAGGTCGAGGCAGCCGCGGAGCCGGTCGAGGGGGCGGACCGAGGGCGAGAAGATCCGGTCGAGCTCCGGCCGGATGGCCTCGAACTTGGCGTCGAGGGCCGCGGCGACCAGGTCCTCCTTCGAGCGGAAGAAGTGATAGAAGCTGCCCCGGCGGACCCCGGCGCGGACGCAGATCGCGTCGACGCTGGCGTCGGCCAGGCTCTCGTCCCAGAGCAGGTCGATGGCGGCCTGCAGGAGGCGGTCCTTCGTCCCCGGGGGGCGTCCCATGCGGGGGGGAAGGCTACTTGACCGATCGGTCAACCGTCAAGGGTTCGCGGCGCTACTTCCCCGGCGGGCCCTCGGGCGCGACGGGCGGCTGCCACTCGGGGACGCGGTTCGCGACCGGCGGAAGCGACTTGAGGTAGGCGAACACCGACTTCAGGTCCTCGTCGGTCATCGCGCGGAGGTTCTCCCAGCCCATCGGGGGCAGGATCGCGCGGCCCGCGCCCATGTGCTTTCCCTCGCGCATCGCCTTGAAGAACATCTCCTCGGTCCAGATCCCGATCCCGGTGTTGGCGTCGGGGGTCAGGTTCGTGGCGTAGGTCGTGCCCCAGGGCCCGGCGAAGGCGGTCATCGTCGCGTCGAAGGCGCCCATCCACGGCGGCGCGGTCCGGGGCGCGGCGCCGAGCTTCGTCCCCTCGGGATGGCCGGAGAGCAGCCGCGCCACGTCCCGCTCCGGGCCCCTGGGCCCCATCTTCAGGGGCGTGTGGCAGTCGCCGCAGCCGGCCACCGCCACCAGGTACCGGCCGCGCTCGACGCGGCCCGTCGCCGCCGCCTCCTGGACCGGAGGCCGTTCCGACGCCGCCACCGCGAGAGCGATCCCCGCCGCCACGAGCCACGTGCGCATGCCTGGACCTCCGGTTTGGCCGGGATTTTAGTTAACGTGGTTCCTGAAAGCAATCCCCCGGCGCCGGGAATCCCGGCGCCCGCCGCGGGGTTGGAAGGGCATGGAGATCCTCGTCCTGGTCGGCGTCGTGGTCGGCTGGCTCGCGCTCCAGCTCTGGATCCTGCCCCGCCTCGGCGTGCCGACCTGACTGTCCGATTCCTGCTCGTCCGGGGACGAGCCTAGGAACCGCTGAGGTCCCGGAGGGCCTTGCGCTGCCAGTCCTCGCGGGCCCAGGGCGCGAGCTCGGCGTTCCATTCCCGGACCTTCTCCGCGCAGACCTCGTGCCCGGGCTTGTAGGTCGTCGTGGCGCGGGACAGCAGGTGTCGCGCGGCGGAGAGCTTGGCCTCGTCGGTGCCGGCGTCGAGGACGAGGCGGACGGCGCGCGCGAGCTGCCCGCCCTCCCCCTTGGAGCCGATCAGCTCGACAAATCCGACCGCGGCATCGCTTCCCGGTTTCTCGACGAGGCAGTCCACGGCGAGCTGCAGGGTGCGGGGATCCGCGGGCTCCCAGTACGGGACGAATCCGAACATCGCGACGACGAGTCCCTCGCGGGCGGGGTGGGAGGGGTCGGCGGCGGCCCGGCGGACCTCGTCCTTCTCGGCGTCGGTGAAGGAGGAGTCCGAGGCCAGGTCCCGGATGATCTTCCACGGCTGGGCGGCTTCCTCGCGGCGGACGATGCGGAGCAGGCGGGCCTTGCCCCGCGCGGCGGCGGCGGCGTGGAGCGCGCCGAGCACGAGGACGCCGAGGAAGGCGGCGACGAGCACCACCGGGCCGGCGAGCCAGCCCCAGGGTTTCCAGATGGAGCCGGCGACCACCGACAAGAACGCGGCGAACATCACCCAGATCTGGAGCTCGAAGGTCCGTCCCGCGTCGCGGCGCATGTCCCCAGACTACCCGGCGGACCCCGGACGGGCTAGGATCGGGGCATGGCCGCCCCCCTGCCCCGCTGGTTCCCGTTCATCTGGCTCGGCGTGGGGGGGTTGATGCTGGGCGGCGCCTTCCTGGCGTGGAAGGTCGACCGCGACTTCGCGGCCCGGGCGGAGCGCGCGGAGGGCGTGGTGGTGGCCCTCGAGCCGGGGAACAAGGGGCGCAAGGCGGTGGTGGAGTTCGTGGCGGGCGGCGAGCGGGTGCGCTTCAAGGACTCGATGTCGAGCAGCCCGCCGGCCTACGACGTGGGCGAGCGCGTCGAGGTGCTGCACGACCGCGAGGACCCGTCGAACGCGCTGATCGACCGCTTCTGGAGCCGGCACCTGGCCGCCGTGATCCTGGGCGGGCTCGGGTCGGTCTTCTTCCTCGTGGGCCTGGTCCTGACCGCGATCCCGGCGGCCCGGGGGCGGTGATTCGAGGGTTGCGGCGCCAGCTAGACCTCGATGGCCGACGGGTTCACCTCTTGGAATAGCCGGGCGTCATCTGCATCGGCCAAATGCAGCCGTAGTTGGATCTCCGTGGGGCTGACGTTGTTTCATGAGGCACTGCGTTGGCGTTCGCTGCCTCGCATCACCTGTGGGCCGCTGAATCAATCACTCGCCCAATTCCCGATGTCGTCGTCGGGCGACGTCGGGTCGGGGCCCTCGGACCAGATGTCCACGCCCTTTCGATTGCGGACGCCGGGGTCGAGGTAGCGGATCGGGCGGCCCCAGCCGTCCACGACTCGCCTCGGCGGTTCCGGGGTCGTCACGGCGGGACGGCCCTCGAGGACTTCGGCAGGGAAGGCCATCATCGGGCCGAAAGGCCGGCAGTCCTGGATCCACTCCCGACCCAGGTAGTAATGGAGATTGGCGCTGCCTTCGTAGGGTTCGGTCGGGGGGTAGCAGCCGTAGCGGATCCGGTAGTTCTCGCACTGCTGATGCAAGACCTCGATCAGCGCCCTGATCATGGGGCGATGGCGGGTGCTGCTCCCGGCGAACTGTGCGAAGAGGATCAGCGCCAAGATCAGGGCGGCCATCCCGAGGAGCGCGGCTTGAATCGCCGCGAGCACCGGCCGATCCCAATCGATCAGGCCCATGACCCCAGCCTACCCCGGCGATCCGAGGTTCGGAACCGGATACCGCCAACCTCGGGTCACCGCGGAGGGGGATAGAACATGAACATCGCCGCGTTCACGACATCGCCTAGGGTCTTGGCTTCCAGGGTGTGAACGCAGCGACCTTTCTTCCAGACGCTCTCCTTGAACGTCCCAGACTGGGCATCGAACCAGATGCACCCGGAGAACGTGTACCCGGCGTGTGAAACCAGGTGCTCCCCCCTGCGGAGGATCGCCTCCAAGCCGTCGGGAATCTCGTATCTTTCGACTTCGTAGTCGACCAGGGGCTGGAGCCCGCTCGGGAGCAGTTCCATGGAGATCATCTTACGTCACTTGCGGCGGCTCGAGGGCGCTGATCCCCGACTGCGCCCAGCAACCAACAATCCAGGACTCTGGACTCACCGATTCCGAATCGATTTCAGACGGGATTACCGAATCCGCTCGTAGATGCGATTGCCCGAGGCTGGACCTCCCAAGAGTGGAACGGGCCCGACGACCACCGGCGAGCTGCGATCCACGACCGGTTGGAGGCGGATCTGACATTCACTCCGCCAGCTTGGCCCATTCGGCTCGGATCGGTGTTCTTCCTCGTGGGCCTGGGGCTGGCCTTCGTCGGCACCGTCCGCGCGCGCTAAGCCCGCGGGGCATCTGGTAGGATCCTCCTCGAGCCCTCATGACCAGCCCCCCCACCGAACTCGACGGCGCCGGCAGCCGCTTCCAGACCACGCTCTGGACGGACATCGCCGCGGCCGCGGATCCCTCCAGCCCCGGGTGCCGCCAAAGCCTCGAGCGCCTCTGCCAGGCCTACTGGAAGCCCGTCTTCGCGTTCATCCGGCGCTCCGGCGGCCGGAGCGTCCAGGACGCCGAGGACCTCGCCCAGGGCTTCTTCGTCGGCCTGCTCACCAAGGGCGCGTGGGCCCGCCTCTGCCCCGAGCGCGGCAGCTTCCGCGCCTACCTCAAGCGCGCCCTGCGCAACTACCTCTCGAACGCCCGCCGCGACGAGTTCCGGGACCGCGCCGGCCACCGCGTCTTCCAGCTCGACCTCTCCGCGCCCGGCCTCGGCTCCGACCTGCGCTCCGAGCGCGCCGAGGACCCCGAGGCGGCCTTCGACCGGGCCTGGGTCGCCGCCGTGATGGAGGCCGCGCTGCGGGACCTCGAGGCCTTCCTCGCCCGCGAGGGCAAGGCCGCGTACCTCGAGATCCTCCGGGCCTACTGCTTCCAGCCCGGGGCCGAGGCGGAGCCCGGCTACGCGGAGGTCGCCGGCCGGCTCGACCTCAAGGTCCACGACGTGCGCAACCGCCTCGCCTACTGCCGCCGCCTGCTGCGGCAGTTCCTCCGCGAGCGGATCCGGGACTACGTCGCCACCGAGGGCGAGGTCGAGCGCGAGCTCGGGGAGATCCTCGGGACGTGAGCTCGAACGACTCGCTCGACCGGCTCCGCCGGCTGCTCTCCGGCCCCGCGCCCGACGCGGAGGGCCCGGGCCCCCGCCGCTCGGGGCGCTTCGGGCGCTTCCTGCTGCAGGAGCAGATCGGCCGCGGCGGCGCGGGCGCCGTCTACCGGGCCCTCGAGGAGGACCTCGGCCGCGTCGTCGCGCTGAAGATCCTCCACACGGACAACGAGAAGCTCCTGGCCCGCTTCTCCCGCGAGGCGAAGCTCGCCGCCCGGCTCTCGCACCCGCACATCGTCCCCGTCCACGAGGTCGGGGAGGTGGACGGCACCCCCTACCTCTCGATGCGCCTCATCGAGGGGAAGACCCTCGAGGACGTGGAGCTCCCGCCGCGCGAGGCCGCGGAGGCCGTGCGGCAGGCCGCCGAGGCCGTCGAGTACGCCCATTCGCAGGGGATCGTCCACCGGGACCTGAAGCCCGCCAACCTCCTCTACGACCGCGACCGGAACGTCTGGGTCACGGACTTCGGGCTCGCGAAGGAGCTCGAGCCGGGCTCGTCTCTGACCCGGACCGGGGCCACGATCGGCACCCCGCTGTACATGGCCCCGGAGCAGGCCGCCGGGAGGCGCTCGGACGTCCGGACCGACGTGTACGGGCTGGGCGCGACCCTCTACCGCCTCCTCGCGGGCCGGCCCCCGTGGACGGAGACGAACCTCGCCGACCTGCTGGACCAGGTGCGCCAGGTGGATCCCCCTCCCCCGTCGCGGCACGCCCCGGGCGTCCCGCCCGAGCTGGAGACCCTCGTGCTGAAGGCGATGGAGAAGGACCCGGCCCGCCGCTTCGCCTCCGCGCGCGAGTTCGCCGACGAGCTCTCGCGCTACCTCGAGGGCCGGAGGATCGAGACGACCCGCCCCTCGGCGGCGGCCCGCTGGGTGCGCCGCCGGACCCTCGCCCTGGTCGCGAGCGTCCTCGCCCTGGGCGTGGCCGGGCTCGTCGTCGTCCAGGTCGTCCGGAGCTCGCAGGCCCGGGCCGAGGAGCGCCGCCAGTCGGAGGAGCGCGAGCGGGTCCTGCAGGACCTGTCCAAGCTCTGGGCCGACCTGCTGCTGAAGCGCCAGCGCTGGAGCCAGGCGCAGACGGATCCCCGCGAGACGCGCGCGGCCATCGAGAAATCGATCTCGGAGCTCGGCGCGTTCCTCGAGGCCCACCCGGGACTGCCCCAGGCCTGGTACGTCCGGGCCCGCGGCCGGCAGTGGATCGAGGATCTCGACGGCGCGCTCGCCGACGCGACCCGGGCCGTCGACTTGGCCCCCGACTTCGCCGCCGGCTGGTCCCTGGTCGGGTGGCTGCGGCTGGAACGCCAGGAGCGGGCGAGGTACATCGACCGGATGCGGCCGGAGACCCAGCAGGTCTTCGACGAGGAGGTCCGGCGGGCCCGCGAGGCCCTCCAGAAGGGCCGGCTCCCCGGGGGCGCAGCCGACGCGTTCTTCCGCCCCGAGGAGCTGGAGACGGCCCGGGTGATCTCGACGGCGCTGATGAAGGGCTACGGCGAGAACGACTTCGACGGCGCGGTCGAGTTCCTCAAGAAGGAGCACCGCTCCGCGCCGTCCGAGGAGGCCTGCTACTGGATCGGCTGGATGACCGGGGCCGGTCCCGAGGCCGAGAAGTGGCAGACCGAGGCGCTCCGCCTCATGCCCCACTTCGGGAAGGCCTACCGCGCCCGCGGCTACTCCAGGTTCATCCAGGAGCAGTGGACCCAGGCCAGCCTCGACTGCGACGCCGCCCTCCAGGTCAACCCGAACGACATCTTCTCCCGCAGCTACCGCGCGCAGGCCCGGGTGTACGCGAACAACATGAAGGGGGCGCTCGAGGATTGCGACGAGGTGCTCCGTTTGCGGCCGGGCTGGGTCTCGGGCCACTCCGTGCGGGCCTGGGTCCGGCGCGTGGCCGCCGACTACGCGGGGGCGCTCGAGGACGACCTCCATTGCGTCAAGGGGGATCCCACGAATGCTGCGTTCCTGCTCTGCATGGCGATCGACCGGCGGATGCTCGCCGAGGGCCAGGCCCCCGGGCCGGCGAGGAAGCTCCTCGAGCAGGCGGAGTCCGATCTGCGGCGGGCCCTCGAGCTGTCGGCCACCTTCCCGGGCGTGCGCCAGACCATCGAGGAGGAACTGGGCCGGGTCCGCGAGGCCGTCGAGAAGTCCCGCTAGCTACTTCTCGACGTACTCCCCGCCGTTCTCCGCGGCCAGCCGCTTCATGAAGGGGTTCGGGCCGAAGGACACCGCGTGGATCGTGATCCGCCGCGTGCGGTTCATCGCCCGGATCTCCTTGAGGATGTCGTCCGGCTGGACGAACTTCCCGAGGTTCGGCATCCCGTCGCTGAGCAGGTAGATCGAGTCGACGTTGCGGTCCTTGAAGGCGAGCTCCAGGGAGTCGAAGACGTTCGTGCCGCCGCCCACCTGGACCGCCTTGATGGCCTCGAGCGCCCGGGCCAGGTTCGGCCGGACGGGCACGAGCGAGGGCTGCCAGGCCTTCGGCGAGTCGTGGAAGAAGACCAGGTTGGCCTGGGCCTGCGCGTCGAGCGCGGAGAGGACCCGGGCGAGCTCGCGCTTGGCGACCTCGAGGCGGGGATAGCCCCCCACCTCGGCCATCATGCTGCCGGAGACGTCGAGGCAGAACGCGAGGCGGCGGCTCACGACGGGCAGCCCGTGGTAGGTGACGGTGGCCCGCGGCCCGGCCCCCGCGGGGGCGGGGAACGTGAACGCCTCGCGGGCGACCTTCCACCACTCGACCCAGGGTCCCTGCTTCGGGCCGAGGTCCTTGCCCGTGAGCACGCCGAGGGCGGAGAGAACGTCGCCGTGGAGGCGGCCCTCCTCCTTCGAGATCCGGCCGATCAGCAGGTCGATCGATTCCTTCGCGTGGATGCCCCGGAGGCCCTGGATCGCCGCGGAGCGGACCGGCCAGTCCCTCCGATCGAGGGCCCGCTCGAAGATCCCGAGCGCCTCGGGCCGCTTCAGGCGGCCGAGGACGTCGAGGACCGTCATGTAGTGCGCCATCTTCAGGCCCTGGTCCGCCAGCTTCACGAGCAGCGCGACGGTCGCGTCCGAGGGGTAGCGGTCGAGGAGCGAGATCGCGACGAGGGAGGCCTCGTCGTCCCCGCGGGCGGCCTCGCGGCGGAGCAGCTCGGCGCTCTCGGCGGTGTGACGGGCGGCGACGGCCTCCAGGGCGGCGATGCGGACGACGACTTCCCGGTCCCGGATCGCGGCCTCCACGGGCTCGACGCCCGCCGGGGCCCGCGTGGCTCCGAGGGCGCGGACCGCCAGGGCGCGGATCGCCGGATCGGTCCGCTTCAGCCCCGCGAGCAGGGCGTCGAGCGCCCCGCCGTTGGCGACGGCGACGAGGGCCGCCTCGAGCTCGCCCCGGAGATTGCAGTCGGCCACCGGCGCGGCCGCCAGCAGGTTGGCGACGCCCACGGCCCCGCCGACCGCGGTCCAGGGGACGATGGACGCGGATCGCACCTCGGCGGCCTCGCGGGAGTCGAGGAGCGCCTTGCGGGCCAGGTCGAGGATCGCGGCGTCCTTCAGCGGGGCGAGGGCCCGCAGGGCGTAGGCCCGCACGTAGGGCATCTCGTCGGCCAGCGACTCCCGCCAGAGGGACTCCGTGTCCTTGAGATCGGCGTCCACGAGGGCGGCCAGCGCTCCGGCGCGGAGCGCGTTGGCGGGGTTCCGGTCCCGGGCGATGGAGACCGCCAGGTCGACTCCCTCCTTGACCCGGGTCCGGGCCGCGGAGGCCACGGCGGTCATGCGGAGGCTGATCTCCATCGACTCGTCGCGGGCGATGCGGCAGAGCCGGCGGGCGGCCTCGGGGCCCCCGCAGGTCCCGAGGCAGTAGAGGGCGTAGGACTTCACGCTCGCGTCGGAGTCCGCGTCGAAGACCTGGCCCAGGAACTCGGCCGCCTCCGGGGTCTTGAGCTCGCCGACCTGGGAGAGGGTCCCGTAGCGCTGCAGGAACGGCAGGGCGCGTTCCGCCTCGAACTGCTTGCGGAGCCCGGCGAGATCCCCGGCCTGCGCGACCAGGGCGAGCAAGAGGATCGGGATCATGGTGTCTCCTCGCGTTACTTGGCGGCCGCGTCCGGGGTTCCGGTCCGGCGGAGGTTCCCGCGGAACATCCTCCACCCCGGGCCGCCCGCCGAGCCCAGGCGGACGGCGTAGGCGGTCCCCTTGTTCAACGTGGGCGCGTACTCTCCGTCCCCACTGTAACCTCTTCCCGCGACGAAGAAGACGTCCAGTTTCCCGTCGCCGTCGAAATCGGCGACCACGGGGGCCGACGAGATGTGCTGGGACCCCTCGGCGCCCTCGAGGGGCACCTCGAAGGAGGCGAGGTCCTTCCCGCTGCGGCCGTCGAGGACGAGCATCTTCCGGCCGACCGCCCCGATCACGTCCAGGCGGCCGTCGCCGTTCATGTCGGCGAGGGCGACGCCGCGCTCGAGGACGCCGCCGGGGAGGTCCCAGGTGCGGGACCAGAGCTCCCGGCCGTCCTCGGCGCTCAAGGCGCGGAGGCCGTGCCCCGAGACGAGGTACTCCAGCTTCCCGTCGCCATCCAGGTCCCCCGCGGCGCCGGGGCCGAAGAAGTACTCGCCGTCGACGTAGCGCTTCCACGCGAGGCGGCCGGCGGCGTCGAGCGCGTAGATGTCCCCGTCGCAGGTCGGCATGAGGATGCGGAGCGACTTGCCGTCGCCGACGACCGTAACGCCGTGGTACATGCCCATGGACTTGTCGTCGCCGGCGGTCTCGAACTTCCAGAGGGGGGCGCCGTCGCGGCCCCGGAAGGCGTGGATGCAGCGGTCGCCGCGCCAGGAGGTGACGAGGACGTCGAGCCCGCCGTCCTGGTCGAGGTCGACGAGGACGGGCTCGGACTGGACGCAGCCCTTCACCTCGCGGCGCCAGAGCAGCTCGCGGGTCGAGGCGCGGTAGACGCTGAGGTCGCCCAGGCCGTTCTGCTTCCACATCGAGCCGACGGCGATCTCGGGCTTGCCGTCGCCGTCGAGGTCGCCGATGGCGAGGGGCGAGTCGGTGCTGTTCGGGAGGGGGATGCCCCAGAGCTCCTTGCCGGCGGGGTCCCAGCAGAAGACCTTGCCGGTGGAGGAGTCGCCCGAGAGGAGCTCGGGGCGGCCGTCGCCGTCGAGGTCGGCGATGGTGACGGAGGCGTCGAAGGGGCCGGACTGGGACTTGCGCTTCCAGAGGAGGCGGCCGTCCTTGCCGCCGAGGGCGTAGACGTGCTCGTCGTTGAAGTAGGTGCCGAAGGCCACGTCGGGCCGGCCGTCCCCGTCGAGGTCCTCGGCCGCGGCGGAGCCCTTGGAGTCGCTCTGGAGCGCGACCTTCCAGATGACGGCCGGGTCCTTGGCGGCGGCCTGGGAGCGGGACTCGGTGGCGCCGACGAGGAGGAGGACGGTCACGACGGGCAGGAGGGTCTTCATGGCGGCTCCGGGTTCGGCGGCCTCCCCCGGGGCGCCCTGGGGCGCCCGACCTCGGGGGACACCGCTCCCTACACCGGGACGGGAAAAGCGTCTTGATCGAAATCGACGAATTCTAGCGTCCGCCCCGGAGGGCCTCGAACCACTCGGGATGCAGGGAGGCGAACCAGCCCAGCCCGTTGAAGAGGACGTGGAGGAGCCAGGGGTAGAGGAGCGAGCCGGTGCGCTCGTAGGCCCAGGCGAGCGCGACGCCGCCGAAGCCGTAGCAGGCGGCGCTGGGCGCGGGGATCCCGTAGAGGTAGTGGACGAAGCCGAACCAGGCGCCGCCGGCGAGGATGGCGGGCCAGGCGCCGAGGCGGGGGCGGAGCAGGCCGTGGACGCCGGCGCGGTAGAGCAGTTCCTCCGCGGGCGGGTGGATGACGATGAAGCCGAGGAACCAGCCGGCCGGGGACATGGATTCGGAGAAAGTCAGCGGCGGCTGGATTTCCTCGGGCCGGCCGAGCAGGCGGGCCCCGGCGACGCCGGCGGCGCCGAACAGGGCGAAGCCGGCGAGGCAGGCGGCGAAGACCGGGAGGAAGCGCCGCGAGCGCTGCTTGAGATCGGAGAACGCGAGGCCGGCCGAGGCGCCGCGGGGTCGGGCGAGCAGCGGGATCATGAGGCCCAGGGCGGCGTGGACCGCGAACATCCAGTCCTGCGAGGCCCAGAGGTAGCTTCCGAAGCCGTAGCGGAGGACGAGCAGCACGGCGAGGTCGAGGGCGAGGATGGCGGCGACGACGGCTGCGCGCAGCGGCGGCTCGTCGGAGGGCGGGCGGGGCGAGAGGCCAGCCTCCAATGGAGTCGTGCTTGCGGTGGGAGAGGAGCGGGAACGAACCAAGGGTGCACTACCTCCGGTGGAGAAACGGATTGCGTTCATCGAACCCGGCGATCTGGAACAGGAGCCGGTCCCAGGTGGGAGTGCGCATGGGCATGAGGGCCAGCTGGCCCTGGTGGCGAATCAGGTGCCAGGTCGTGTCGTACACGTGGGCTGTCGATTCCAGCATCACCGCGCTTCCCTTGATCTCCCAGCGACCTCGAACCGGGTACTTGGGAGGCGGCCCGAGGCTCCCGACGTCGCTGTAGAACCAGTAGTCGAAGGTGCCGTCCCCGTTGAAGCGGATCGCCACGCCCATGTAGCCATCCCAGGCCTTGTTCAGGACCCACGCCCCCAGGAGCTCCTTGGCGGTGGCAGGAACCTGGACCGCGAAACGCCCCTGGGGCCCCAGGTCCCGGTCGTCCATGGATGGCCAATTGACGATCGCCAGGGGGATCAGCGCGCCCAGGACGAGGTATCCGACGGCAAGTCGCCACCCTCGCATGACACCGCTCCTGACTCCTCTTTCTAGGGTAGCCCATGGACGGACGGTCTTGCGTGGGCGGGCGCGACTCTCGGATGAGGAAATCCTCCAGGGGGTGTCGATTCTCCTGAATAAGAGCAACTCAAGCGGCTGGTCCCTTTGGGAGAACACGGCGGGACGTCGAGGTGGCATTCGCTTGCCCGCCCTCTCGAGGGGCACGGTCATGGACCGTCAAACGAGGTCCGATCGACAATTCGCCCCTGAGATCGGGAGATGAGGATCCCGTCCGCGAATCTCGGAATCGTATTGAATTCAAGCCCCTCTAGTTGGGAGTAGTCCAACTCCAAGGCGAGATGTAGATCATCCTCGCGCCACTGTTCCAGGCACCGCCACCCCTCCTCCCTCACCGCGAATCGGTCGGCTCGAATTCGCCGGCCGCCGGCAAGGAAGTACCAGGCCGCCACCAAATCCCTGGAACTGCCCTCCAAGACAATCGGCGCCTCCAAGGTCAGGGTCTCCCCCCGAGGTGCGCCGGGCCGGAGCAACCCCCCTCCGACTCCGGGAATCCACACCAGGACGAAGTGGTCCCGGCATTCTCCCGGGAGCAGCACCTCAGCTCTCGCATCCGCCTTCAAACGCAGGATTTCGGCGCCAAGCTCCGGCTTGGCCACCACGACTTGGGCTCCGGCCTTCCGGCTCCCCATTGGGTCGAGGATGGTGAGCTTCATCCGAGCTCCACGGTCGGTTTCGCCAGGAGAGTCCTGCGCCCGACGTCGCTGGAGGCGTTCTCGCGTCTAGCGTTCCTCACGACCGATTCTACCTCGTCCCGGCGAAGGCGGACGCGAGGGCACTCGAATGCTGATTCGAATCGCCGAGCGACACGACAACCCGAGCGACGCTGACTCACTCCGTCGCCCAATTCCCGATGTCGTCGTCGGGCGACCTCGGGTCGGGGCCCTCGGACCAGATGTCCGCACCCTTTGGATTGTGCACCCCGGGAACGCGGTAGCGGATCGGACGGCCCCAGCCGTCCACGAGGCGCCTCGGCGGTTCCGGGGTCGTCACGGCGGGACGGCCCTCGAGGACTTCGGCAGGGAAGGCCATCATCGGGCCGAAAGGCCGGCAGTCCTGGATCCACTCCCGACCCAGGTAGTAATGGAGATTGGCGCTGCCTTCGTAGGGTTCGGTCGGGGGGTAGCAGCCGTAGCGGATCCGGTAGTTCTCGCACTGCTGATGCAAGACCTCGATCAGCGCCCTGATCATGGGGCGATGGCGAGTGCTGCTCCCGGCGAACTGTGCGAAAAGGATCAGCCCCAGTATCAGGGCGGCCATCCCGAGGAGCGCGGCCTGAATCGCCGCGAGCACCGGCCGATCCCGATCGATCAGGCCCATGCCCCCAGCCTACCCCGGCGATCGGGGACTCAGGACCCGATACCACACATCTCAGGTCCCGTCACGCCCGGCCGCTGGCCACCCACGTCAGGCCCTTCAGGACGATCCGGCCGCCGGGCGAGGCCCGCTTCGCCTCGGCGAGGATCTCGGACGTCACGGTCCGCTGCTGCTCCAGGGTCAGCTTGGCGAACGCGCTCGCCAGGGGGCCCGCCAGCTCGCGGACGTAGTCCCAGTACGCCTCGGCGGTCTCCGTGGAGACCATGACCAGCTCGACGGGCTCGACGCCCACGTCCCGGAAGCCCGCGGCGGTCAACTCGGCGTCGAGCCGCTTCGGGTCCGCGTACGCGAAGAGCCCCGGCGCCCCCGGGGGAGGCGGCGAGATGAAGCCGTTCCGGACCATCACCTTCGCGGGGATCGAGGCCCAGGGGTTCTGCTCGGGCGCGGCCCAGCAGGACAGGGCGACCCGGCTCCCGGGCTTGAGCGCCCGGGCGACCGCGCGGAGGCAGGCGGGGCCGTCGGGCATGAACATGAGGCCCCAGCGCATCGTCGCGGCGTCGAACGACGCGTCCGGCTCCTGCAGGGACTCGCCGTCCACGCAGCGGAACTCGAGGTTGCGCAGCCCCGCCTTCGCGGCCTTCTCGCGGGCGAAGGCGAGCATCGGCTCCACGAAGTCGGTGCCCAGGACGAAGCCGTGGGGGCCGACGAGGTGCGCGGCGGGGATCGCCGGCTCCCCCGTCCCGCTCGCGATGTCGAGGACGCGTCCGCCCGGCCCGACCTTGGCGCGCTCCAGGATCCGCTGGGTGCAGGGCCGCGAGGACTCGACGAGCCAGGCGTCGTGCTTCTTCCAGCCCGGCGACACGTTCGTCCAGGAATTCAGCTGCGCTTCCTTCGGCGTACCCATGGGAGCTCCTCGGGGATGCGAAGGGAAAAGCGTACACCATCGGCGCCCGGGTCCCAAGGGAGCCGGTCCGCCCCCTTGTGGCCGCTCCCGGCTCCGCCTAAGATGGCCCCCGTCGTCGTGAGGGCGTAGCTCAGCGGTAGAGCAACGGTCTTTTAAACCGTGGGTCGTGAGTTCAATCCTCACCGCCCTCACCACACTCCCCCCGTTCATTGCCTGCAACCCCGTTCCGTGCTACCGTGCCGCCGCCATGCTTCGCGCCGTCACCTTCGACCTCTGGGAGACCCTCGTCCACGAGGACCCCGAGCTGGAGGTCTCGCGCCGCGACTACCGCGTCCGCGAAACCGCCCGCATCCTCGACGCCCACGGCGCCCCCCTCCCCCTCGCGACCCTCGAGCAGGCCCACCAGGCCGTCATCTCCCGCATGGCCCCCTTCTGGAGCTCCAACCTCGACGTCTCCGTCATCGAGCAGGCCAAGGTCTTCCTCGAGGCCGCCTTCGGCGGCCCCGTCGACAAGAAAGTCCCCCCCGCCGCCCTCCTCGAGATCGCCCGCCACTACGGCGAGGCCGCCGTCCACTTCCCGCCCTTCCCCGTCGCCGGCGCCCTCGAGGTCATCCGCGACGCCCAGGAGCGCGGCCTCATGGTCGCCCTCGTCTGCAACACCGGCCGCACCCCCGGCAAGGTCCTCCGCGAGCTCCTCAAGCTCCTCGGCTTCGAGCACTGCTTCCACGCCCTCTACTTCTCCGACGAGGTCCGCCTCCGCAAGCCCGCCAAGGACCTCTTCGACAAGGCGCTCCAGCGCTTCGTCGTCGCCCCCGGCGAGGCCCTCCACGTCGGCGACCGGATCGAGACCGACGTCGCCGGCGCCCGCGCCGCCGGCATGCTCAGCGCCCTCCTCCGCACCCCGGGCGCCCCGCCGCCCCCGCCCGGCGCCGCGGACTACCTCCTCGACGACATCAAGTCCCTGTCCGCCGTGTTCGAGCAGATCGCGCCCCCCGCCGGGCAGACCCGGCAGATCCGCACCCAGGGGGAGACCCGCCACGATTAGGAGCACCGCATGCCCTTCACCCTGAACGGCCGCGTCATCCGGAAGATCGGCGTCATCGGCAGCGGGCAGATCGGGCCCGACATCGCCCTCTACTTCAGCAAGGTCCTCGCCCCCCACGGCGTCCCCGTCGTCGTCCAGGACGTCGCCCCCGCCGCCCTCGAGGCCGGCGCCGCCAAGCTCAAGAAGAAGATCGCCAAGGGCGTCGAGTCCGGCGCCTTCAAGCCCGCCGACGCCGAGGCCATGGTCGCCAACGTCACCTGGACCACCGAGCTCGCCGGCCTCGCCGGCTCCGACCTCGTCGTCGAGGCCGCCACCGAGCGCAAGGAGATCAAGCAGTCCATCTTCGAGAAGCTCGAGGCCGGCCTCGCCCCCGACGCCATCCTCGCCTCCAACTCCAGCCACCTCGAGCCCGAGGTCATCTTCGAGAAGGTGAAGAAGAAGGACCGCACCCTCGTCATCCACTACTTCTTCCCCGCCGAGCGCAACCTCCTCGTCGAGGTCGTCCCCGGGCGCGACACCTCCGACGCCACCGCGCGCTTCTGCATGGCCTTCTACGAGGCGATCGGCAAGGTCCCCATCCAGGTGAAGAGCCGCTACGGCTACGCCATCGACCCCGTCTTCGAGGGCATCTTCCTCGTCGCCCTCAAGATCGCCGACGCGAAGGTCGCCACCACGAAGCAGGTCGACGCCATCGCGCAGAAGGTCCTCGGCCTCGGCGTCGGCCCCTTCACCGCCATGAACCTCACCGGCGGCAACCCGATCACCCAGGTCGGCTTCACGCACTACCACGACAAGGTCATGCCGTGGTTCGCATCGCCCCCGTCGCTCGACGCGATGGTCGCCTCCAAGGGCCAGTGGGAGACCGCCGGCCGCGGCGAGAAGGTCGAGTGGGACGAGAAGACCTACGACGAGGTCTCGCGCCGGCTCATCGGCGGCTACCTCGGCCTCTGCGGCGAGATCCTCCAGAGCGGCATCGTCGCGCCGGGCGACCTCGAGCTGGGCCTCGAGCTGGGTCTCGCCGTCACGCCCCCCCTGAAGTTGATGAACGACCTCGGCGTCGAGAAGGCCGTCGGGCTCGTGAAGGCCTACGCCGCCGGGAACCCGGGCTTCGTCGTCGCCGACGTCCTGCTGAAGCAGTCGGGCCCGTGGGAGATCCCCGCGGTGTTCCGCCGCGACGAGGGCGACGTCGCGGTGCTGACGATCAAGCGCCCCAAGACGCTCAACGCGCTGAACCTCGACGTCTACCACCAGCTGAAGCGGCAGTTCGAGGCCGTGAAGGCGGACCCGAAGATCAAGGGCGCGGTGCTGACGGGCTTCGGCGTGAAGGCCTTCGTCTCCGGCGCGGACATCGGCATGCTCGCCGCGGTGAAGTCGCCGGCGGACGGCGAGGCGACGTCGCGCCAGAGCCACGACACGCAGAACTTCATCGAGAACCTCGGCAAGCCGGTGGTCTGCGCGATGAACGGGCTGTCGCTCGGCGGCGGCAGCGAGCTGGCCTACGCGTGCACGCTGCGGATCGCGCGCAAGGGGGTCAAGCCGCTCTTCGGCCAGCCCGAGGTGAAGCTGGGCATCATCCCCGGCGCGGGCGGCTCGGTGCGGCTGCCGCGGCTGATCGACTTCGGCACCGCGTGGCGGATCCTGCGGACGGGCGGGGTGATCAGCGGCGCGGACGCGCTGCGCTGGGGGCTGATCCACGAGGAGGTGGAGGGCGACCTGGTGGCGCGGGGCGTGGAGCTGGTGCGCGACATCGCGGCGGGCCGGCTGAAGCCCAAGGGCATCCCGCGCGGGCCGATGAACATCGCCGTGACGCTGTCCGACGTGGACCTCGGGCACCTGAGCCGCAAGGTGGACGACATCCTCTGCAAGACGATCCTCGAGGCCGCGGGCCGGCCGCTCGACGAGGCCCTGTCGCTGGAGAGCTCGAAGTTCGGCGAGGTTTGCGGCACGCAGGACATGAGGATCGGGTTGGAGAATTTCTTGAAGACCTCGTTGAAGGAACCAGCCAAGTTCGTACACGCATGACCGAAGGCAATCAGCGAAGGCCGAAGAGCAATTAGCAACTAGCAATTAGCAAGAAGCGACATGAAGGATTTCCGGACACTCGAGGTCTGGAAGAAGGGACGCGCGCTGGCGCTCGCGGTGTACAAGGCCACGGGATCGTGGCCGCCCGGCGAGCGATTCGGGATGACGGCCCAGGTCCGGAGGGCCGCGGTTTCAGTGGTCGCCAACATCGCGGAGGGTTGCGGCCGGGACGGGAACGCCGACTTCGCGAGGATGCTGCAGATCGCCATGGGATCGGTCAACGAGCTCGACGCCCTTCTGGACCTGGCGGAAGGTCTCGGCTACTTGTCGAAGGCCGACGCGGGACGTCTTCGGGCGCCGACGGTCGAGGTGCAACGCATGCTGGCTTCGCTCATTCGGAAGGTCCGGTCTGATTGCTAGTTGCTAATTGCTAATTGCTCAATCTCATGGGCTTCGGACATCTCTACGTCGCGGCCTCTCAAGCCGACGTGCTCCGGGTTCTCGAGGCTCACCTCGGTGCCGAGGGCTTCCGTCCGTTCTCGATGACGCGCGAGGAGCACCCGGTCCGCACGCGGCAGGTCCACGAGACGGAGTGGCGGCTGTACTGGGTGTCGCCGCAGATCCGGCGCTGGACCTCGGTCCTGGAGCACCGGTACTACATCAACGTCACGCGCACGCGCTGGGGCTACACGGACGAGCTGCTCGCGCTGGCGCTGTCACGAGAGCTGAAGTGCGAGGCATACCGGCTGGAGGTGGCGGACCAGGCCGGTTTCTGGCTCTACGCGCGGTACGCGAACGGCGAGGAGATCGAGGGCAAGGCGCACCAGGATTCGGCGGGGTCGCGTCCCGCGGACCGCGGGCATCCGCGCTACGCGCTGAACGAGATCTGCGAGCGGGAGGGCTTCGCGAACCTGGGGCTGGGCTACGAGGAGATCCCCGGGCCGCAGGTGAACACGATCGAGACGATCCCGCAGGATCCGGAGGGCATCGAGGGCCTGTCGGGCTTCGTCCACCGGGCCTTCCGCCACCCGGCGCCGAGGTTGGTCGAGGACTAGACCTCCATCACTTCCTTCGTCTTCCTGTCGACCGCCTCCTGGACCTTGCCCTCGTACTCCTTGGGCAGGCGGTCGATCTCCTCCTTCGTCGGCTTCTGAAGATAGACCAGTCGAAGGGCAATCCAGATGACAGGATCGTGCCGTTTGTCGAGACCAACTCGGCGCTCTCTGCTTCCTTGAGGATCGCAAGCACCACCGTGACTCACTAGACCAATTCGAGCCTGGAATGGACGCCGTCACCCATCATATGCGCGGTGTTCGATCTGCCCACAGTACCCGCCGAGAGCACAGAGCAGGCCCTGGAACACGCCTCCGCTTGCGAGCCGGGAAGTCCCTTTCAAACGAAGGGATCAAACTCGGAGCATGTGACCGAAAGGGTGGGCACTATCAGTCCACCTCGCTCGTCTCGACTAGACCATGGACCAGCGCCGTCAACCGGCGGAAGTTCGCCCACACCTGATTCCGAACCTCGGTATCGGTCACTCCCCACGTCTTCGCAAGATGCTGTTGAACGATTGACACGTCCCAAGGTCTACACGACCCAGTCTTGAGGCGTGAATACGGCCCATCGGTCTCCGACAGGATTTGGCATTTGGGCATTTTCGCGATAAGTTCAGTGCCCCTTTGCGACTGAGTCATGGCCGGATTGATAGACACGAAGTGCCCGGCCTCGAGTATGCGCTCCAGCGAGGCGGGTGTTCCACTGAACCAATGAAAGACCGCGGGGCCCACCCGGAACTCCTGCAGCACCTCCAGTACCGCCATCTCCGCTCTCCGCGAGTGAAGAGTGATGAATTTCGCGCCGGCGTCGCGGATTGCCCCAACGACCTCCCGAAACGCCCGCAGCTGGAGCTCTCGCGTTCCGATGCCCTCCCGTGAGAAATCAAGGCCTACCTCCCCCACGAACGATGTCTGGGCAAGCAAGGGCCGGAAACGCGAAACCTCGTGCTCATTTGCACCGACCGCGAGCGGATGAAGACCAAGCGCCAATCGCACACCCTGCAACCCGCGCGTCGGTGCCTGGCCAGCAACGAAGTGGCTTGGCAGGTTGGTCACGGCCACCACGAAAACGCCACGGGAGCGGGCTTCCGCTGCCACAGCGAGCGGGTCTGGGTACCGGTCAAGGTGGCAATGCGCATCAAGCAATCATGCACCTCAATCCCTGATGCCTGCGCGGCGCCGAATTTCCACGGTTGCCTTGTCTCGGAGGAGCGCCCGCACCTCCTCCATCGTGCGGCGCACTAAATCGGCAGAGCCTGCCACTCGTGAGGCGTCGAGGCTCCCATTCGCCATGAGCATTGACCCGATCCGATGCGCCGAATGGTCGGCCCGGAGGAACGAGAACAACGCTCGCAGGTCGTTGGGCGCCTCGAGGCCCGGATCATCGAGATCCACCTCGCCCCGACAGATGTCCGCACCATACGTCTCCGTGTCCAGCCCCCCGGCATGTAGTGCAGCCCGGCGGTAGATGCATGGCATGCAACGGCCGCAGGATGCCGCATTGCGGTTCGGCCACGTGACTTTGTGCCCTCTCTTGGCGCAGGAAACTGTCAACGGGGCCAGACCGGCTAGCAATCCACGATTTAGACAGCCGGTCACGACCTCTCCCTTGGTCTTCAGTGCCAGGGGATTACTCAGTGCGTGATTCAACCCGACACCTGACAAGACCTGCCCCAGAACGCCCAAGTAATGGGGGTGAGCCGTCCGCGTGCTACATGAGCCCCGACGGGACGGCGTCAACGGTGGATTCAGAGCGATTGTTCCGTTCTCAGGGATCAGCACCGGAGTCCCCTCCCCCTGAGCGGCAGCCGCCAAGACTCCCAGAGCGACGAATATGAGGGAACGTCCACGCAGCGTAATCTCCTGGGCCTCCGCGCTGTGCCCCACCCGGGCCAACACCGCACTCACGCGGTTCGGATAGGCCGGCCCAAGACGCTTCAGCAGCGCCCGCTGGTCCGAGAGAGGCCCTGCCATCTGCCCATCATGATGCCCAACCAAGAGCACCCGTTCGTCGGCGTGCGCTTCCAGATGATCAATGGCGCCTGCGAGAGAGTCCAGACCACCGGAGAACAGACACACGGTGTCTCCGACCGGCCTCGGCACCCGGCGGCCTCGCCGCCGCCTTGGCCATCGCAGTCGGCTTCCCAGAGCAGTGAAATCCAGAGTCCACCGATCGCCTGTTAGGAACGAGAGGCACTCCGTCAATACTCCCGCGACTCCGTGCCATCGCGCCGGATCAGACACCGGCAGGACCAGCTCAAAATCCCGCGTCCACCGGTCTTCCACTATCGAGCGAGACACCAGCTTGTCCGCGGCGTACACAGTCCCGGCCAACAGCAGAAAGTCCAGAGCGACCGGCCCCGGAACCCCCAATGGGAGGAGTCTTGCATACTCGACGTCGAGCTGTCCGAGATCCGTGTCCCCATTGCCTCGCAGCCTAAGCACCGCGGACCCCGCCGCCGTCCTCTGCCTTGGATCAACATCACACTCAATGCGCAATTATCCCCCGAAGACCCGAAGGGTCGATTCCATGATGTCGGTCACCAACGCGTCCCGTCTGGCGTCCTCTCCGCTCATCGCCGTCAGGGTCCGCCCGTACACACGGTTGCGCAGGGCCGAACGGACGTAGTCGAGGATCTGCCCGAGGAACGACTGGGCCCGTGTCTCGCCCACCCGCTGTACGAGTCGCTCGAAGAAGACGCGACAGAACACCTCGTACAGGTAGTAGCCGAAGAACATCTCCAACACTTGCTCAAGACTCAGTGCTTGATCTGCCAGAATCTGCTCCACTTCTGCCGGCGAAGCTGCGCTGTCGAGCAGCTCCTCGCGCACTCGGGCGAGCGCGGCGCGGGCGTCGACGTCATCCAATGTGCTCGCCGGCCCGCCGAGGTGGTCAATCAAGCCGTTGAGGATCTCTCCGACAGGTCGGCCAACGAGGTCGTCAAGGCCCGTCCGCCGCAACGCTTCGTCAAGGCCAACCGAACGGACGTCCGCAATGAACTTGCCCAGGCGTCCCGCAACGGCACGGGCCGGGCCGCCGTGAGCCACTCTCCCCGACCTACCGCCGCCGCCCGCGCCGCGGGACATTCCAGCAGCCCCGCCGTTCCCGCCGACTAACTGAGACAGCAGGTCCGCCGCCTGATTGGGCGTAAGGGCTCCGTCACTGGCCAAGCGCGTCACTCTCGACTTCATCGGCCCCCATGAAGGCGGCGCGCTGTAGCTGGCCGAGGTACCCATGTCATCGCCCACCCTTCATCGCGTCTTTCACCGCCTTGCCGACCCGCGTGTTTGATTTCTCAAGACGGCTGATCGCCGCCTGCAACTCCGGGACCGGCGCCGGCAGGAGCCGAGACAACATTACGATGTCGGGGCCGACCGATGGCGGCACCAGCTCGTCCGGCCGCTTGTCGAGGATCGCGCCCAGCAGCTCCGCCGCCCCCTCCACACGTCCCTCCGCCAGCACGCGCAATGCCTCGTACCCTGTCTTCTGATCGGGCTGACGAGAGATCACCTGATCAATGAGACCGAGGAGGCTCTTGCGCTCCTCCTCACCTAGCGACTTCGCCGTGGTTACGGCCACATTCCGCTTCGCCGCAACGCCCGACACGAGCCCGTCCAGTATCGTCCTCACGACCGGCGGGACAAGAGAGAGGCCGGTGAACGTCGACTCCAACCGGTCACGTGCGACCCAGAAGTAGTCCCGCAGATCGACGTCCTTCAGGGGCGGCACCATCGTGATCCACCGCCTCATCATGGCTGTCGCCCAACCGGGCCCCACTGCCCTCGCGCCCTCCTCGTTTTCCACCCTGCCCTCAGGTCCGAGCAGCGCGGCCTCAAGCCTCGCCAATTCCCGGGGATGCCCGTCCTGGCGCCCCTGCCATCCGAATAGCTCGAGGAACCGTTCCTCATCGGAGTACTCCAGGATCATCAGTTTCACCAGCACGTCGTCCCGGATGTTCGCGAGCTTGGCCACTGAAGCCAGTTGCTTTCGGAGCAGCAGCGCGTTGAGGAAGCGCTTTACCTGCCGCGGATTGCCCTTCAGCCCATCTGCGATCAACGGGGCGGCGCTCGCGCAAAGGCTCAGCGCCGACATCAGGCCGGGGCCGAGATCGGGACGGTTCAGCGCGTCCTTGACTGCCGCGTAGCCGAATGTGCCGTACCGGTTTCTGGCTCTCTCCTGGGCGCAGGTCCGTACGCACACCATTGCATCTTCGGCCGTGAGCTGCTGCTTGCAGAACAGCAGACCCATGTACGTTTCAATCTCCGATGCTGACAGGCGCGGAAGCCGGTAGGGCACTTGGACCAGCTTCTCCAAGTAATCCCTTACGAGGCGGTCGCTCTCCGCCGGGGCGTCCCCCCTCGTCGCAGGTCCGGCGTACCTTGAACGGATCGCGTGCTGAACGATGCGGGGGTCAGCCCCCACCACGAAAGCCGTACGCTCAACGCTCAGGAACAGTTTGACAGCTTCCAGGCTGTCGATGATCCGCTCTGGCGTGCACCGGTCCAGGTCGTCGATAAGCACGACGAGAGACCGAATGTCGGAGTCCGCCAGCATCTTGTCGAACCGCTCCCGAAACGTCCGGACATCGATCGGTGCCGCCGAGGCGGCATCGCCCTTGATCAAGCCTTCCCAGTCCGGCGCAGATGTGGGCTGTCCAGCCTTCGTCTTCCCTTCTCCCTCATCCGCGCGCGGAATCAACGTCGCGAGCCCCAAACCGGCACCGACCGCCATCGGGACCGCAGGCAAGCCACCGGTCGCCAAGGCGGCGGCGGCCGGCAAGGCAACGTGCTTGACGCCCAGCTTCACCGCGCGCATGACGTTGATGGACTTCAGCAGAGACACCGCCCGATCGCGCACCTTCGGACCGAAACGTTTGTGCTCCCCAAGCTGGAGCAGCACCGCCCCCAGAAGGGCTGATTTTGCGTCGTCGTATCCCTCGAACAGCCACGGATTCACGTAGATCACGGCGACACCTTCGTGCGCGGCATGCTCGGCTGACCCGGCCGCCCATGATCCGGGGTCCAAGTCGTGCTCAAGCATCTTCATGAGACTGGTCTTTCCTCCCCCCCAGTCACCGAACACCCCGACCGTAACGGGCAACATCTTGGCGTCCAGCACCACCCGACGAATCAGGTCCGCATGAACCTGAAATCCCAAGAGGTCTTCAGCCGTCTCATTGTCCGACCACATCCGGGTTCTCCTACGAGGTAGCTATGAGATCCGATCCGCCGAGGGGCCGCCGCTCGACCAGCCCCGATAGAAGGCGTACCGTCAAGGGACACGCAGCTCCTTGACAATCACCTCCATCGCGCTCATTGACGCCACCGCGGCCGCCTCGTCGATTATGTACCTGCCCCGCATTTCCTTGGACGGATGAACTAGGTTCCTAAAGTCCCTCAGGGCGTCGGAAAAGTGCTCCACGCCACGTGAAATCAGTCTGGCCCTAGATGTAGCATCGATGAGCCTCTCCAGATTCCATGATTCCGCAGCCTGTGGAACGGACGCCGAGGGCAGCCCCATGGCTAACTGGACCTTTATCCAGTTGCCTTGGATAGTGCAGAGTAGCAAGGCTTCAAGCACGCTTCCGCAACCAATGATGGCGAGCTTCCAGGCGCCCGCCTGATAGGCAAAGAGAATCTCCCTGAAATCACGCTCGAGCGCCCTCGCAAGAGCATCGTCCTTTACGAAGATCGCGAACTCAGGAACTGCATTGGCTTGAGATAGTCGACTCCTCGACAGTACGTCAGCTAGAGACCTCAAGCGATCTCGTTCCTCCGCTGCGTCGTACAGGCCTGCGAACCCGAGTGCACCAGCTGCTGCGAACGTCGCACTTGATTGGTCGTAGATTCCTGCGGCCTCGCGAGCGGCTTTGACCGCATCAAGGCACCGGCCAGCGAACATGGCCTCAGTGGAATCCGCTGCCCTGAGATCGCCCTCACACTTGAGGCGAAGCCCTTCAAACATCTGACTTAGAGAGGGTCCCCTTGGGCGCATAGGGCCACTCTTATCCATTTCGGCCTTCGCCTGTTTAAACTTCTCCAAGGCGGGCCTCAGGCACTCTCTTCCTTCTGGGATTCTGAAGAGGCTCACCTCAAATTGCCCCTTCACATATGACCACAGCCCGTCCGCGAACTGGAGATAGGCCTCATAGAACGACCGAGCTTGTCCACTTGGAAGGAGTTCGATCAACTGCATCTGCGCACGCCTTCCATCCGCCAGCCCGGACCTAGCGCCATCGAAGTCCCGATCGCTCAGGTCATCCATGACCTGGAGAACGGCGACCTCGATGTCAATGACCAAGCAGAGCTTGTCGAATTCTACTTTGCTGGCTCGCGGCACTTGCGCCAATCTCGCGAAGCCGGCTCTTGCGCGAAGGTAATGCGCGACCGCGTCCTCGAAGTCCTCATCAGATGCGGACTCCACCGCCTTGCACATGTTCAGGAAGCCTTCTGCACGGAGCATCCCTTCACGATACCCGCCCGACTTGAAGTGCTGGATGGCCCGCTCAAAGAAGATCAGAGCAGCCATGTGCCCGTCGACCCCATAGAAGTGCTGAAGACCTTCGCATAGAGTCGCCTGCCCTTCGAGGACTTCGCAAGTGGCTCGGGCTTGCGGATTGCTGGAAAGGGTCTTGATGGCCTCCCGGTACTTGGCAGATGCTAGCGCGAACTGCTCAGCACTAGCAGCCCTGTCGCCCTCCTCGATCAGCTTTGTGATCGCAGTTGAGATTGGAACACCTTCGATCCCCATCGGTCTCCTCCATGCGTGTCACGAGACTAGTGAGCCGCCCCTCGAAAGAGCAATTACAGCCCTCATGCTACTACTCTGCCAAGGCAGCTCGCCGCTGCACCTCATCTCGAGTGCACCTAGGCCAAGGTGATACGATGCCCCTCAAGTCCAATCAACCTGGAAACAGGCCCAAGCCATTTCGGGCCACAGTGGAGGACTTGGAGGAGCAGGAAGTGCGGGGGAACCCGCTCGGAAAAGGGAGCCGGCATTGCGGGACGCGGGCATCGACCCCGAGTATACCCCGCGAAGATGGCGGGGACCCGGGAGGCGGCAGGTGATAGTGACGGGACCGACGCGGAGGGGCTGTTGAACTTGGAGTGGCGGCGGCGGGCCTACACCTCCATCACTTCCTTCGTCTTCTTGTCGACCGCCTCCTGGACCTTGCCCTCGTACTCCTTGGTCAGGCGGTCGATCTCCTCCTTCGTCGACTTCTTCTCGTCCTCGGTCAGCTTGCGGTCCTTCTCCTCCTGCTCCGCCTGGGTGTTGGCGTCCCGGCGGATGTTGCGGATCGCGAGCTTCTGCTTCTCCCCGTTCTCCTTCACCAGCTTCGCCATCTGCTTGCGCCGCTCCTCGGAGAGCGGCGGGATGGCGAGCCGCACGATCTTGCCGTCGCTCTGGGGGTTCAGCCCGAGGTCCGCCTTCTGGATCGCCTTCACGATCTCGTCCAGCGCCCCCGCGTCGAAGGGCTTGATCATGATCATCCGCGGCTCCGGCACCGTCACCGCCGCCAGCGACTTCAGCGGCGTCGGCGCGCCGTAGTAGTCCACCTTCACGCCGTCCACCAGCCCCGGCGTCGCCCGCCCCGTCCGCACCGCCTTGAAGTCGTTGCCGAGGACGTCCAGCGCCTTCTGCATCTTGTCCTCGGCCTCGAGCACGATGTCGTCGTAGGACATGATCACCTCTTCCGGGGCTTGGCGGCCGGCGGGTCCTCGCCGATGAGCGTGCCGATCGGCTCGCCCTTCACGGCGCGGACGATGTTGCCCTCCTTGCGGAGGTTGAAGACCAGGATCGGGAGGCGGTGCTCCATGCACATGGAGATCGCCGTGACGTCCATCACCCCCAGCCGCTTGTTCAGCACGTCGAGGTAGCTCAGCCGCTCGAAGCGCTTCGCGCCGGAGGTCTTGTGCGGGTCGCGGTCGTAGACGCCGTCCACCTTGCTCGCCTTGAGGAGGATCTCCGCGCCGATCTCCGCCGCGCGCAGCGCCGCCGCCGTGTCCGTCGTGAAGTGCGGGTTGCCCGTCCCCGCGGCCAGGATCACGATGCGGCCCTTGTCGAGGTGGCTGATCGCGCGGCGCCGGATCCAGGGCTCCGCCACCGACTGGATCGGCAGCGCCGTCAGGACCCGCACCGAGCGGCCCATCGACTCGAGGAGGTCCTGCAGCGCCAGGGCGTTGATGACCGTGGCGAGCATCCCCATGTAGTCGCCCGTCGCGGCGTTGACGCCGAAGCGGGAGATCTCGCCGCCCCGGACGATGTTGCCGCC
Source organism: uncultured Planctomycetales bacterium (assembly GCA_964464755.1). GTDB lineage: Bacteria > Planctomycetota > MHYJ01 > MHYJ01 > JACPRB01 > CAYXGZ01. Next base: position 845 of record CAYXGZ010000015.1, on the reverse strand, counting down.
GCCGACGACGACGGCGACCTGGGCGCCGACCTGGGAGGCCTCGATGATCTGCCGGGCGATCGAGCGGCCCTCGTCGATGTCGAGGCCGTGGCCGCCCTCGGGGCAGAAGGCCTCGCCGCTGATCTTCAGGAGGACGCGGCGGTACTTCGGGCGCTTGGCCACGGTTCCCTCCCGGCCGCTACTGACCCATCTCCATGCGGTGGAAGCGGCGGACGACGATATTCTCGCCGAGCTTGCCGATCCACTGCTTCACGTACTCGCCGTACGTGCCCTTGAAGACCTCCTCCTTGGGGTACGGCATGTGGAGGAGGCAGAGCTGGGAGTAGAGGTTCTTCTCCATCTTCCCGTCGAGGATCTTCGCGGCGATCTCGGGCGGCTTGCCCTTGACGTCGTTGGCGTACTTCGCCTTCTCGCTCTCGACGAGCTCCGCGGGGACCTGCTCCTTCGAGACGTACTTCGGGCTGAAGGCGACGACGCCGATGGCGATCTCCTTGAGGAGCGCCTGGAACTCGGCGTTGGTGGCGACGAAGTCCGTGTTGCAGGCCGCCTCCACGAGGGCGCCGATCTTGCCCGTCGTGTGGACGTAGGAGCCGATGGCGCCGACGGTGGCGGCCTTGTCGGCCTTCTTGTCGGCGATCTCGCCGAGGCGCTTCTTGAGCAGCTCCTTGGCCTTGGCCTCGTTGCCGCCGGCCTCGGTGAGGGCCTTCTTGCACTCCATCATGCTCGCGTCGGTCTCGGCGCGGAGCTTCATCACGACCTTGGCGTCGATGTCGGCCATGGGTGTCCTCGCTGTGCCTTACTGGGCCGGGGCCGCCGGAGCCGGGGGAGCCGCCGGAGGGGCCGCC
>CAYXGZ010000014.1:0-72697 GCA_964464755.1 uncultured Planctomycetales bacterium | reverse complement strand
GCGACCATGTAGACGCCCGCCGTCACCATCGTCGCCGCGTGGATCAGCGCGCTGACGGGCGTCGGGCCCGCCATCGCGTCCGGCAGCCAGACGAAGAGCGGGATCTGGGCGCTCTTGCCGGTCGCGCCGAGGAACAACAGGATCCCGACGGCCGTCGCGACGGCCATCGAGAACTCCTCCTTGTGCGCCGTCACGACCTCCTTCATCTGGGCGAAGTCGACCGTCCAGACGCCGAAGGCGCGGCCGAGGTAGACGAAGAGGACGAGCAGGCCGATCGTGAAGAAGAAGTCGCCGACCCGGTTGACCAGGAAGGCCTTCATGCCCGCCGCCGCGTTCTCGGTCTTCTCGAACCAGAAGCCGATCAGCAGGTACGAGCAGAGGCCGACGCCCTCCCACCCGACGAACATCAGCAGGGCGTTCGACGCCATCACGAGGATGAGCATGAAGCCCGTGAAGAGGTTCAGGTACGAGAAGTACCGCGCGTAGCGCTTCTCGTCGGCCATGTAGCCGGTCGAGTAGAGGTGGATCAGGAAGCCGACGTTCGTCACGACCAGCAGCATCACGCAGGTGAGCGGGTCGACGACGAGCTTGTGCTGGACGAGGACCTGGAGCCAGCCCCGGCCGTCGAGCGAGAGCCCGTCCGTCCCGGGGATCGCGATCCAGTTCACGAAGGTCGAGACGAGGCGGTAGTTCGGGTCGGCGTGGACGTGGTGCCGGACGTCGAGGAAGGCCATCCAGGCGACGACCGCGCTCCCGAGCACCGTGCCGCAGGCGATGAGCGACACCACGGGCTTCGGCAGCCGGCTCCCGAGGAAGACGTTGACCACGAACCCGGCGATCGGGAGCAGCGGGATCAGCCAGAGCAGCGCGGGGAGTTCCATTTATTCCTTCATGAGGTCCGCTTGGTCGACGTCCACGCGGCCGAAGTTCTGGTAGATGCCGATGATGATGGCCAGGGCGACGGCCGCCTCGGCGGCCGCCAGCACGATCACGAAGATCGCGAACATGGAGCCGTGGATGCCCGCGCCGGGCAGGTACTGCGAGAAGGCCACGAAGTTGATGTTCGCCGCGTTGAGGACGAGCTCCACGCCCATGAGGAGGCTCACGGCGTTCTTGCGGGTGAAGATCGTGAAGAGGCCGAGCGAGAAGACCAGGGCGCTGAGGACCAGCAGGTTCTCGAGCGGCATGCGGGTGAAGAGGAACTCGCTCATTCCTTCACCTCCTTGCGGGCGAGGAACGCGGCGCCCACGAGCGCGGCGAGGAGGAGCACGGAGACGACCTCGAAGGGCAGGAGGTACGGGCCCATGAAGGCCAGGCCGATGGCCCGCGTCAGGCCGCGCTCGGCGCGGAAGTCCGCGGCGCCCGAGCCGGGGGCCGAGTACGGGATCCAGGGCGTGAAGCCGTCGGGCGTCTCCACGCGGAACGACCAGCGGTACGACGCGGGGGGCAGGCGCTCGAAGTCGGCCCGCGCGAGGAGCTCGCCTGAGGGTGCGGCCTCGAGGCGGACGTCCTTGCGGCCCGCCTCCTTCCAGGTCGGGGCGGCCTTGGCGTCGCCCTTGGGCGCCTGGCGCTCCTCGACGAGGAACTGGACCTTCGTGCGCGGGGTGCGGCCGCCGGCCAGCACGGCCTCGAGCCGCACGAAGCCGTCGAGCACCGCGTCGCCGACCGGCACGCCGGTGCGGCCGTCGCCCTGCCACATCCGCAGCCGCGCGGCCGTCGCGGGGGCGCCGGGGGCCGCGGGGACCTGGGCCGGGCGCTCGGGCACGGCCCGCTCCCAGCGGTGCATCCCGACGGAGATCACCAGCGTGCAGAGAACGGCGACCGCCGCGAACACGGCCGCCGCCCCGGGCGCCGACTCGTTCGACAGCTTCACGTCGGTGATCTTGTGGGTCAGCATGACCGCGAAGATGATCAGCACGAGGATGCCGCCGACGTAGATGATGATCTGCGCGACGACGATGAAGTCGGCCCGCATGAACGCGTACATCGCCGCGGTCGAGAACAGCACGGCGAGCAGCGCGAAGGCCGAGCGGACGATGTTCCGGGACAAGGCCACCGCGGCCGCGCCGGCCAGGGCGGCCAGCGCGAACACGTAGAAGAGGACGTTGACGATCAGTTCCGATGCGGGCATGGGGTCACGGGTTCAGGGGGGCCTTGACGGAGGCCAGGGTCTCGGGCGGGGGCCGCGACACGACCTCCTTCGCCACCAGCGCGGCCAGGAAGACCAGGCAGAGGCCGCCCAGCGCGGCGCCCGCCCAGGGGAAGAACTCCCCGATGCCGATCGCCGCCAGGTTCACGAACGACAGCGGCGTCAGCTTCTTCCAGCAGAGGTCCATGAGCTGGTCGACGCGGTAGCGCGGCAGCGTCCAGCGCAGCCACATCATCAGCCCGACGAGCGCGAAGCACTTCACCATGAACCAGAGGAAGCCCTCGATCGGCGCCGGCAGGACGTAGTGGCCGAAGGGAGAGAGCCAGCCGCCGAGGAAGAACGTCGTCGCGATCGCGCTGACGACGAACATGTTCCCGTACTCGGCGAGGAAGAAGAAGCTGAAGCGCATCCCGCTGTACTCGGTGTGGTAGCCCGCGACGAGCTCGGACTCCGCCTCGGGGATGTCGAAGGGCGTGCGGTTCGTCTCGGCCAAGGCCGCCGTGTAGTACACCATCAGCGCGATGATCGTGAAGGGCGGGTGGCGGAAGACGCCCCAGGAGAACATCCCCGCGTTCCAGTCCGGGAAGAGGTTGAAGGCGAAGCCCCGGGCCTGGGCCGCCGAGATCTCCTGCATGTCCAGCGTGCCGAAGATCAGCAGCATGCCCAGCAGGGTCAGGCCGACGGGGACCTCGTAGCTGACGATCTGCGCCGCGGCGCGCATCGCGCCGAAGAGCGCCCACTTCGAGCCGCTCGACCAGCCCGCCATGAGCACGCCGATCACGACGGCCGCGGAGACCGCGAGGATGTAGAGGATGCCGACGTTCATGATCGCCGGCGACCAGTCCACCGTGAACGGCAGCGCGACCCAGGCCGCGAAGGACCCGGCGAAGACGACGTAGGGCGCGAGCCGGAACAGGAGCTGGTCCGCGGCGGCCGGGACCACGTCCTCCTTCATCATCAGCTTCAGCGCGTCGGCCACCCACTGCAGGCTGCCGTGGGGCCCGACCTGGTAGGGGCCGACCCGGGCCTGCATGTAGGCCGCGAGCTTGCGCTCGATCAGCGTGTTCAGCCCCGCGTAGACCGAGAGGAAGTTCACGATGACGAAGCAGACGGCGAAGATGCCGAGGAAGGCCATCCACCAGTCGCCGTGGAGGACGTGCTCGCTCCAGAACCCGCCGCCCGAGGCCAGCGTCAGCATGTGCCGTGTCCGCTACTTGAGCGGGATCCCCTGGTAGTGGTCCGGGAAGTCGTAGTCCTTGCGCAGCGGGTAGCCCGGCCAGTCCTCCGGCAGCAGGATGCGGCGGAGGTCCGGGTGCCCGTCGAAGACGATCCCGTACATGTCGTAGGCCTCGCGCTCGTGCCAGTCGGCCCCGGCCCAGGTCCCGCAGAGCGAGGCGATCGCCGGCGCCGTGCGGTCGAGCTTCGCCTTGAGCACGGCCCGGTGGTTGCGGCGGATCGAGTAGAGGTGGACGACGACCCAGAAGTTCGCGAGGTCGTCCGTGCCGCCGAGGCAGGCGAGGTAGTCGAAGTCGAGGTCGGCCGTCGTCTTCAGGAAGCCCGCGGCCTCGGCCCAGCGGGCCGGGTCCACCACGGCGAACGCGTCGCCGGGGCCCTCGACGACCTCGAGGACCGCGCCCGGCACGCCGGCCTTGAGGCGCTCGTAGACGTCCTTGGCGGACAGGCCCACCTAGCGCCCCTCCTCCGGCCGACCCTCCTTCACCTCGCCCAGGCTGGTGAGCCACTCGAGGTCGCCCTTGGCCCAGACGTACGCGAAGCCGACGAGGAGGATCGTCATGAAGACCATCATCTCGACGAAGGCGAGGAGGCCGACCTCCTTGAAGACCACGGTCCAGGGGAAGAGGACGGCGATCTCCACGTCGAAGATGAGGAAGATGAGCGCGATGATGTAGAAGCGGACGTTGAACTGGATCCAGGACGTCCCGATCGTGTCCTCGCCGCACTCGTAGGTCGAGAGCTTCTGCTCGTCCGGCCGGCTCCGGCGGATCAGCTTGCCCGCCGTCAACGACCCCAGGATGAAGCCGCACGCCACGAGGAGGTAGACGAGTACATTCGCGAAGTCGAAGTACATGGAAGTCCCCCCTCCGGTCCCGCGGACCGCGACGGTCCGGGGCGCGAAGATTGCGGAATACTACCGGCCCCCGGAACCCCGCGCAACGAAAAAACCCGGCCCCCGCCGCCGCGCCGGGGGGAAAAACCGGTTGACTTGGGGGACGCCCCCGGTAGGATAGGTCCCTCGAAATCCCCGAGAGAGGAACCCGCGATGACTACCCGCGCCGCCGCCGTGCTGGCCGCCCTGCTCGCGCTCGCGCTCGCGTCCGCGGGCTGCGAGGGCCCGCCCAAGGAGCCGAACCCCGGCCAGGTCAAGGCCGTGTTCGAGGACGTCCCCGCCCCCGAGGGCCTCGACTACGACGAGGGCTACGGCCACGTCGCCCCCAGCGGCAAGATCCGGACCTACACCCAGAAGTACTCCGGCTCCCGCAAGCTCCAGGACGTCGCCGACTTCTACGAGAAGGCCCTCCCCGTCCACGGCTGGAAGAAGGTCTCCGGCGAGGGGAAGGACCCCGTCAAGCTCGTCTTCCAGAAGGACCCGGAGACCTGCACCGTCGAGCTGACCTCGACGGGCCACAAGGTCGTCGCGACCGTCCGCCTGGACGCGAAAAAGTAGGAACCCATGCCGGTGAGCGAGAAGAGGCCCGGGATCCAGGACGCCGACGCCGCCGTCGGCGGCGGCGGCTGGCTCGACCGCGTCAACGAGTTCGGCGAGCGCCACGCGAAGATCATCATCACGCTCTCCGCGGTCCTCATCGTCGTCTGCGTCATCATCTACGTGAACGTCCTCCACCAGCGCACCCTCTTCGACCGCCTCGAGAAGGACCTCGCGGCCGCCGCGGGCTCCCCCACCGCCGAGGCCGGCACCACGAAGCTCCTCGAGCTGAAGAAGAAGTACGCCGGCACCCGCGGCGAGCCCCGCGTCCTCGTGGTCCTCGGCGACCACTACGTCCGCCACCACCAGATCGACGACGCCCTCGCCGTCTACGAGGACTTCATCCAGCGCTTCCCCGACGAGACGGCCTTCCGCACCTCCGTCGAGCGCTCCGCCCAGGTCCTCCGCGAGAACAAGGAGTACCGCGACTCCAAGGAGCAGGCCGCCCTCAAGACGCCGCTCCTCGACGTCCACCCCTACGCCTCCTCGCGCGTCAAGGGGAACCCCCTCCGCGGCACGCCCGTCAAGGAGCCGCACCCGATCGTCGCGATCCGCATCAAGGGCCGCCCCGAGCCGATCAAGATCGAGCTCTTCGAGGACGAGGCCCCGAACTCCGTCGCCAACTTCATCCAGCTCGTCGAGGAGGGCTACCTCGCGGGCCTCACCTTCAAGAAGGTCGACGACGACCGCCTCCAGGTGAACCCGAAGAAGGAGGGCGCCAAGAACTTCGCCCTCGACGCCGAGAAGACCGCCCGCCCGGGCGACGTCGGCGCCCTGCTCCTCGTCCGCCGCCCCGACGGCGCCGGCAACTCCGGCACCGAGTTCCAGATCCTCCTCAACTCCGTCGACGCCCCCGGCGACGCGACGGTGTTCGGCCAGGTCATCCCGGAGGACCAGGGCTCGATCGCGACCGCCCGCGCCGTCGCGCCCGACAAGGACGAGATCGACTCCGCCCGCGTCGAGCGCAAGCGCGACCACAAGTACGAGGCGGTCCGCATCCCGAAGTAGGCGATGTCCGCCCCGGATGCCCGAGCCCGCTTCGAGCGCCTCCTCGCCCCCCTCCACCACGACCTGTACCGCGCCGCCCTCGCCCTCTCGGGCTCCGAGGCCGACGCCCTCGACCTCGTCCAGGAGGCCTGCCTCCGCGGCTACCGCGGCTTCGGGGCCTACCGCGAGGAGTCGCACTTCAAGTCCTGGATCTTCACCATCCTCCGCAACGCCCACGTCGACCTGAGGCGGAGGCGCCGGCTGGAACCCGCGACCCTCGACCCCGGGGTGGAGCCGGCGCTCGAGGCGATCCCGCCGCTCGCGGCGGGGCTCGAGCCGGGCGCCGTCGCGTCGGCCCTCTCCCGCCTCCCCGCCCGGCAGCAGCTGCTGCTGCTCCTCCGCGAGGTGCAGGGGTTCAGCTACGCGGAGATGGCGGAGATCCTGGGCTGGCCCGCGGGCTCGGTGATGTCGGGGCTGCACCACGCGAGGAACGCGCTGGCGCGGGAACTGGGGGCGGGCTCCTAGCGGTCCCGGGAATCCTCGATGTCGTGCTCGGTGCGGACGGCCTGCTTCGCCTTGCCGAGGCTCGTCCCGATCCCGATGAAGTCGATCTCCATGTCCCCGTCGTGCAGGCCCGCCGAGACCAGGAACTTCACGGGGAGCCCGCGCACCCCGATCTCGAGGCCGGCCGCCGTCACGAGGTCCTCGGAGTCCGACGAGCGGCGGTCGAGGATCTTCTGCACGGGCTCCAGGTGGAACACGGCCCGCACCGGCCCGAAGTTGACCGGCTTCTCCCAGCCGCGGAGGTAGAGGTACGCGGCCAGGACCGGCGGGGCCGCCACGAAGTCCATGGCCCGCCACGACGAGACGTTGAAGCCGTCGTGCCGGATGCGGTCGTCGATCTGCCCGAAGCCGCGGCTGAAGTAGACCTTCTTCGCGACGTCGAAGAGCAGCTTTCTCTGCCCGTCCTTCACGACGTCCGCGTCGAGATCCTCCAGGCCGAGGATGTACCCGATCGGGATCGCGTCGGAGTCGGCGATCTTCGAGAAGTACCTCACCTCGCGCTCGCCCCAGAGCTGGAGCACGGCGCGGCCGGGCCGCTCCTCGGCCTCGTAGTCCGTCGCGTCCAGGATCTTCGCCAGGGCGGAGCGGTTCCGGTCGTCGAGCACCGAGCGGCAGCCGCCCGGGTCCACCAGGCCGCGCCACCCGTCGTTGATCAGCGTCATCACGCCGCAGGGCAGGCCCAGCACGATGTCCAGGGCCAGCGGGCCGTCGATCGGCTGCATCCCCAGCCACGCCGTCCGGTACGTCTCCCGGCACTGCTGGTCGAAGTCGCCGCTCTCGTGGAGCAGCTCGAGGAGCGTGGGGACGTGGACGGCCGCGGCGCCCGTCGAGGGGAGACCGATCGAGGGGTGCAACGAGAGGGGGATTCCGAGGTCCTGCGCCGAGGCCGGAGCCGCGGCACCCGCCAGGACCAAGCCCAGGACCAGGGGCCTCAACATCCATTCCCCCCCAGGGAGCGGGGTCCCATGGACCATGCGCTCCACACCCCAAGGATACCCCATCCCCGCGCCGGTGGGGGCAAATTGTGAGCCCCTTGAATATCGCGCAGGCCTCGCGCGTTACGAGGGCGTGAGCAACGAATGCCGGGACCTGGGGCTCCTCGTCGGGGCCTTCGCCGACGGCGAGATCGGCGGCGAGGACGCCATCCTCGTCCGCACCCACCTCGCCGATTGCGCGGACTGCCGCCGCGTCCTCAAGACGCTGGCGCGGCTCAACCTCCGCATCGCCTCCGCCCCCGCGCCCGCCTTCCCCCCCCAGCTCGCCGACCGCATCCGCCGCGGCCTCGACGCCGCCGAGCGCAGCGGCACCCGCCGCCGCCTCGTCGCCTGGATCGCCCCCTTCGCCGCCGCCGCGGGCCTCCTCCTCTCGTTCCTCCTCCTGCCGACGCGCGACGCGGTCGCCGAGGTCCCCGCGTTCGTGCGCGCCACCTCCGAGGCGCACGACCGCCTCGTCGCCACGGGCCGCCTACCCGAGGCCGCCCCCGAGGCCGTCGAGGGGTACTTCCGCGACAAGCTCAAGCTCGAGCTGGCGCCCCCGAACCTCGGCGCCGGAACCTGCTGCGAGGGCGGATGCAGCTGCGAAGTCGAGGGCAGCGCCAAGGCGGTGCCCTGGATCCTCTACCGCAAGGGCCCCGTCCCCATCTCGCTGCTCGTCGTCCCCGACTCCGGCGCCGCCCTGCCCGACTCGGCCCGCCGGACCCGCAACGGCCGCCCCTACCACGTCTTCCGCTGCGGCCCCAACACCGTCGTCCTCTGCCGCGCGGGCTCGACCTGCCACGCCTGGATCGGCCGCCTCCCCGAGGCCGAGCTCGTCGACCTCGTCCTCGACACCCCCGAGGGCCGGCTCGCGTTCGACGGCGAACGCCTCTCCGTCGAGGGCGTGACCTGCGGCGCGTGCTGCACGATCGCCGAGGGCGCGGCCCGCAAGGTCGCCGGCGTCGCCGACGCCAAGTTCGACCCCGTCTCGATGCAGCTCGTCGTCTCCGCGAAGGGGACCCTCGACCTCGACGCCGTCATCCGCGCGCTCAAGGAGGCGGGCTTCGATGCGAAGCGCTGATCCGACCCGCCGCCTGGTATTCCGCGCGGTCCTCGCCCTGGCCGCCCTCGCCTTCGCCGCCGGAGCGGCCTCCGCCCAGAACTGACCGGCTTGAAGCAACCCCGTCCTCCCGAAGGACGGCTCGACCCGTGCGGTCGACCAGGTCACCCTGAGGCTGCGCTCGCAATTCGTCCCGATGGACGGCAGCCACCCCGACGTCGACCCCGTCCCCAACACCCACCACGTCTCCGTCGACTGGACCCGCCACGAGCTCGCCCTCCAGGTCCCCCTCGGCGGCGCCTGGGACGCGCTCCTCGAAGTCCCCTACGACCTCAAGTCCGTGAAGGCCAGGTACACGCTCCCCGACGGAACCCCCTTCGCGAATCCCGAGGGCGACCTGCACCACCGGACCGAGCGCCTCGACGGTTTCGGCGACCTCCGCATCGGCGCGAACCTCCAGGAGGGCCCCTGGCGCTTCACCTTCGGCCTCAGCCTCCCGACGGCCCGGACCTACGCCGATCCCTACGAGCGCGGGCTGCTCGGCCTCCCCCACCAGCACATCCAGGGCGGCAGCGGGACCTTCGATCCCTACGCGCGGATCTCGTGGTTCACGCCGCTCGGGGAGCGCTTCGCCCTCGACGCGGGCGCGGGCGTCCAGGCCACGCTCTACGAGAACCGCCACGGCTACCGCGCCCCGTCGTCCCTGGACCTCGTCCTCGGCCCGCGCTGGAGCCCGGCCCCGTGGATCGCGATCTCCGCGAAGTACTCCCTCCTCTACCAGACCCGCGGCTACTGGGACGGCGACCCGGACCCGAACACGCGCTACCTGATGTCGAGCCTGATCGTCGCGGCCCCGATCCGGCTGCCCAACCGCTGGACCCTGCTGCCGACCTACACGAAGGTGCTCGACGTCCGCCTCCCCGAGGGCGGCGACTCCTTCGACCTCGAGTGGATCGCGTCGCTCGGCCTCGAGATCCCGCTCGGCGCGGCGCCGAAATAGTTTTACCCCCGCCCCGGCGCGGCGTCCGATCCATCGATGGCCCCGCTCCTGCTTTCGCTGCTCCTCCTCCAGTCGCCCTCCGACCGCCTCCACGCCGCGATCCGCGAGGCGGACGCGGACGCCGCGGAGGCGGCGATCCGGGACCTGGCGGCGGGCGACCCCGCGAAGGCCGGCCGGACCCTTGCCGCGCTCCTGCCGCGCAACCGCGACCGCATCGCCTCGCTGCACTCCGCCGTCGTGTCGACCAGCCGCGACGTCTACCGCGTCGAGACCACGATCACGCTCACGGCGTTCGAGGAGACGGAGAAGGCCGCCGCCCTGGATCGGGCGCGCAAGTCGCTCGACGAGGCGAACCGGCGGGCGATCGCCGGCGAGCGCATCCACGACCTGCTGCGCGAGGCCTTCGGCCAGCTGCCGCGGGGCTCGATCCCCGCGGTCGTCGAGGCGTACTCGTCCTCCGGGTCCTGGCTGCTGCGGGCGGAGCTCGCCGAGGGCCTGGGCCGGATGAAGGCGGAGGCCGAGCTCGCCGCGCTGCTCGATCGCGAGACCGAGCCCGCGGTGCTCGCGGCCCTGCTCGAGGCGGCGCGCACGCCGAAGGCGCTGGCCCACCTCGCCCACGCGAACTGGCAGGTCCGGCTCGCGGCCGCGGGGGCGCTGCGCGGGATCCGCGAGGGCGTCGGGCCCCTGGTCGCCGCGATGAAGGGCTCGGACGCGCGCTTCCGCGCGGCGGCGGGCGCCGCGCTGGTCGCGACGACGGGCACGTCGCTGCCCGCGGATCCGGAGACCTGGGCCGACTGGTGGAAGGCCAACGGCGAGGACTGGCAGGCCGGCCGCTACGTCGCGTCGGCCCCGAGGCGGGCCGAGGGCCCCGGCCGCACGACGTTTTTCGAGATCCCCGTCGACTCGACCCGCGTCTGCTTCGTCGTGGACCGCTCGCTGAGCATGCGCGAGGAGTCCCGCTTCGCCGCCGCGAAGGCGGAGCTGAAGCGGCTCCTCGGCGAGCTGCCCGACGGCGCGCGGGTCAACGTGCTCTTCTTCGGCGAGTCCTCCTCGGCGTTCACGACGACGACCCGGGTGCTCGACGCGGGCTCGCGCCGCGAGGCGGTCGCGTGGGTGGACCGCATGGGCCTGCAGGAGGGGACGAACCTCCTGCTCGCGATGGAGAAGGCCGCGGCCACGGTGGGCAACGCCGAGACGGGCCGGCTGCGCGACGACGGCCCGGACACGATCGTCGTGCTGACGGACGGACAGCCCACGGTCGGGAGGCTGGTCGACGACGAGCTCGTGGCCCGCGTGGCCGCGCGGCGCCTGCGACCCCTGGGCGCGATCGTCCACACCGTCGCGTTCGGCGAGCCCGGCAAGGGGCTCCCGCTCCTCGCGAAGCTCGCGGGCGGCGAGCACCGCGCGAAGTGACCGGCGGCCGCCCCGGCCCCGTCGTATAATCCCCCCGTGAAGACCCTCCTGCTCGCGCTGCCGCTGCTGCTCCCCCTCCTCCAGGAGGCTCCGGAGCGGCGCATCCACGTCGCCGTCCAGGGCGCGACGCAGTACCACGACTACGCGGCGATCCGCAAGGCCGTGTCCGACAAGATCCCCGGCGCCACGGGCCACTGGTGGATCCCGGAGGGCCGGGTCCTGCTCGTCGTCCACGCGCACCGCCAGGGGCTGTTCCGCGTCGGGGAGGTCGTCGAGCTCCTCGCGGCCGCCTCCGAGCAGGTGAAGGAGAAGCTCAAGCTCAAGGCGGAGTACACGCTGGACGAGGGCGCGACGTCGATCGCCGGCAAGCTGCGGTTCTGGGGGACGGGGACCACGGACCGGGCGACGCTGGAGCGGATCTTCTCGGCGGCCCCGACGGTGATCACCTCGGTCGACCCGACCGAGGAGGGCTGGATCGCGGCGGGCGACTTCCCGGCGCGGGCCACGCTGGCGGGCCTGCGCAAGGGCCTGGCCGGCGCGAGCCTCTCGCTGAAGGACGCCGAGCTGCCGGAGCCGGCCTGTCCCGCGGCGAAATTCGCCTGCGCGCTCGGCTGTTCCCGGGCGACGGCCGCCGGGATGTGCCCGGAGTGCGGCCAGCAGCTGAACCCGATCCCGGAGCCCGAGCAGCCCAAGGGGGGCTGCTGCGGCAAGTAGCGGCGGATTCCCGCGGGAATGGGCCCGCGCGCCGCGTCTGTATAGGTAAGGACCGCCCCAGGAGTGCCTATGCGCGCCATCGGAACGATCGCCCTCGTCGCCCTGCTCGCCTTCCCCGCGCCCGCCCGGGCCCAGGACAAGGGCGAGGACGCGATCCAGCTCAAGGCGGACGGCAAGTTCCTCTTCGGGAAGATCGCCTCCGTCACCGACAAGGGCATCGAGCTGGCCCTGAAGGACGGGAGCCGGATCTCCGTCGACTTCAAGGACATGATGCCGATGTCGGTCTACCGCGTGAAGGCGGAGCGGATCGACCCCGCGAGCGCGCAGGCGCACTGGGACCTCGGGGAGTACTGCCTGCAGAACGGGCTCTACGTCACCGCGGGGGCCGAGTACGACAAGGCGGCCGCGCTGGACAAGTCCTTCGCCGAGGGCGCCCGCAAGAAGCGCGACGAGATGCGCAACGAGGAGGCGCGATCCAAGTTCGAGGAGGCCAAGAAGCTCGGCGCCCAGAAGCGCTACGAGGAGGCCCTGAAGCTCCTCAAGGAGCTCGGCGAGCGCTTCCGCGACACGCCCTACCACGAGGAGGGCCTCAAGGAGGCCGGCAAGCTCGCGGAGGAGCTGCGCAAGGAGAACGAGCGCCGCGCCGCCGAGCTGGCCGACAAGGCGAAGAAGAAGGACGAGCAGGTCGCCAAGGACAAGGAGGCGGCCGACAAGAAGTCCCTCCAGGCCGTCCTCGACCTCGTCGAGGAGGCCAAGGCCCAGTGGTCCGAGGCGCTCGACCAGGAGACGAAGACGAACCTCACGAAGGCCGACAAGGCCTACAAGGCCTCCGAGGCCAAGCTCCTCGAGGGCCGCAAGCTGACCGAAGCCCTCGCGAAATCGAACGACGTCGCCGTGATCAAGCAGGCGAAGGAGCTCGACGTGCTCCTCGACCAGTGGCTCGTGCGGACCTACTACCGGCTCGGCCGGCTCTGGGCCGCGGAGCTGAACTACACCGAGGCGATGCAGTGGCTGAACAAGGGGATCAAGATCTCCCCGGACGACGTGCAGCTCAACGGCGTGCTCCTCACGCTGACCCAGATGCAGATGCGCAAGCGGGCCTCGGGGTCCGGCTACTGATCGCGCGCCCCGGAATCTAGGGGTTTCTCCGGCGGGTTGCTAGGATGTCGCCCGGAGGTCCCCCATGACCGACGTCTTCCTCGCCAGCGCGGTCCGCACCCCGATCGGGAAGTTCCTGGGCGGCCTGTCCTCGCTTCCGGCCCCCCGGCTCGGCGCCGCCGCCGTCCGCGAAGCGGTCAAGCGCGCGGGGCTCGCCCCCGACGACGTCCAGGAGTGCTTCCTCGGCAACGTCCTCCAGGCGGGCGTCGGCCAGAACCCGGCCCGCCAGGCGGCGATCCACGGCGGCCTGCCCACCTCCATCGGCTCCGTGACCGTGAACAAGGTCTGCGGCTCCGGCCTGAAGTCGATCATCCTCGCCGCCCAGGCGATCAAGGCGGGCGACCTCTCGATCGCGGTCGCCGGCGGCATGGAGAGCATGTCCAACGCGCCCTACCTCCTGCCGGACGCCCGGCGCGGCTCGCGCCTGGGCCACGCCCGGATGCTCGACGCGCTGGTCCACGACGGGCTCTGGGACGTCTACGACGACGTCCACATGGGCTCGACCTGCGAGATCGTCGCGAAGAAGTACAACGTGAGCCGGGCCGACATGGACGAGTTCGCCGTGGGCAGCCACAAGAAGTCGGCGGCCGCGATCTCCGGCGGGAAGTTCAAGCGCGAGATCGTCGGCGTCGAGGTCAAGGGCGACAAGGGCGAGGTCAAGGTGGTCGACACGGACGAGGGCCCGCGGGGCGACTCGGCCGTGGAGAAGCTCGCGAAGCTCAAGCCCGCCTTCCAGGCCGACGGGCTCGTGACGCCGGGCAACGCGTCGACCATCAACGACGGCGCGGCGGCCGTCGTCGTCATGAGCGGCGAGGAGGTCAAGCGCCGGGGCGCGAAGCCCCTCGCGCGGATCACGGGCTACGCGACGGGCGGCGTGGACCCGAAGTGGGTGATGATCGCGCCGCTCGAGGCCGTGAAGAACCTCGAGAAGAAGACGGGCTTCAAGCCGGGCGACGCGGACCTCGTCGAGATCAACGAGGCCTTCGCGGGCTCGACGGTCGCCCTCGTGCGGGAGCTGAAGCTGGACCCCGCCCGCGTGAACGTGAACGGCGGCGCCGTCGCCCTCGGCCACCCGATCGGGTGCAGCGGGGCGCGCATCGTCGTGACCCTGGTCCACGCCCTGCAGGACCGCAACCTGAAGACGGGCCTCGCCACCCTCTGCATGGGCGGCGGCAACGGCCTGGCCCTCACCCTGGAGCTCTGCTAGCCATGGACTTCACGCTGACCGAGGACGAGAAGCTCGTCCGGGACTCGGCCCGGGAATTCGCGGACAAGGTCGTCGCCCCGCGCGCCGCGGAGTTCGACAAGGCGGGCGCCATCCCCCGGGAGATCTTCGCGAAGGCCGCGGAGCAGGGCCTCATGGGCATGATCACGCCCGAGGCGCTCGGCGGCGCGGGCGCCGGCAACGTCTGCCTCGCCCTGGCGATGATGGAGATCAACCGGGCCTGCGCGGCCACGGGCGTCACGATCTCGGTGCACAACTCGCTCGTCCAGGGCCCGCTCAACCGCTTCGGGACCGAGGAGCAGAAGAAGCGCTGGCTGCCGAAGCTGGCCTCCGGGACCTGGATCGGCGCCTACTCGCTGTCGGAGCCGGGCTCCGGCTCGGACGCGGGCGCGCTCACGGCGACGGCGTTCCGCAACGGCGACCACTACGTCCTCAACGGGACGAAGAATTTCGTGACGAACGGCCAGTACGCCGACCTCTTCATCGTCTTCGCGCGGACGAGCCGGGACGTCGAGGCCAAGACGAAGGGCATCTCGGCGATCGTCGTCGAGAAGGGGACGCCGGGGTTCACGGTCTGCAAGAACGAGCACAAGATGGGGATCCGCGGGTCGAGCACCACCGAGCTCTCCTTCGCGGACTGCAAGGTGCCGGCGTCGAACCTGCTCGGCGTGGAGAACGAGGGCTTCAAGGTCGCGATGAACACGCTGGACGGCGGCCGCATCGGCATCGCCAGCCAGGCGGTCGGCATCGCCCAGGCCTCGCTCGACGCGGCGCAGAAGTACTCGCGGGAGCGCAAGCAGTTCGACCGGCCGATCGGCGACTTCCAGGCGATCCAGTGGAAGCTGGCCGACATGGCCGTGGCGATCGACGCGGCGCGGCTCCTCGTGCTCCGCGCGGCGAAGCTGCGGGACCTCGGCCAGCCCTGCACCACCGAGGCCTGCATGGCCAAGCTCTTCGCGAGCGAGGCGTGCAACAAGGCGGCCACCGAGGCGGTGCAGATCCACGGCGGCGCGGGCTACTGCCGGGACTACCCGGTGGAGCGCTACTTCCGGGACGCGAAGATCACGGAGATCTACGAGGGCACCAGCGAGGTCCAGCGGCTGGTGATCGCCCGCTCGCTCGTGAAGTAGATCAGAGGCCGAGCGCCACGCCGTCGCGGCGCGGGTCGGCGACGCCGGTGATCGTGCCGTCGGGGTCGATCGACACGGCGTGCACGCCGCCGAAGAAGAGGTCCTGCTTCCGCCGCTCGACGATCCTCCCCTTCCACGCCGCCTTCACGGCCTCGCGGACGGCCGGGTCGAGGTCGCCCTCGAGCCAGAAGATCTCGTCCTCCCAGTGGACGCGGCCCGCCGCGACGGACTTCTCGAGGTCCAGGCCGTGGAGCAGCCAGTTCGCGATGACCTGGGCCATCGCCGGGAAGATGCGCAGGCTCCCGGGCGTCCCGAGGGCCAGGGCCGGGCGGCCTCCGCGGAACACCACGGTCGGGGCCATGTTCGCGACGGAGCGCAGGCCGGGCCGCACGCTGTTGCGCCCGCCGGCGCGGCGCTCCATGTCGGAGATGTCGTCGTTCAGCAGGATCCCCCAGCCCGGGACGACGACGCCCGAGCCGAAGAAGTGGCCGATGGTCTGGCTCATCGCGACGACGGTGCCCCCCGCGTCCACGACGGTGAAGTGCGTCGTGCTCGGCGAGCCCGGAGTCGGCTTCTTCCCGGGGGCGGCGGGCTCGGCCGGGAAGAACGCGGGGTCGCCGACCACCGGCTCGAGCTCGTGGAAGATGCGGCGGATCGCCTCGCCCCAGGCGAGGACCGACGCGGCCGTGTTGTGGCCCAGCGAGGGCAGGTCGCGCTCGTGGAAGTGCCGCAGCGCGGCGAGGATGCCCGGGCCGCCGCGGCTGGGCGGGCCGACGGTGGCGATGGACGCGCCGGCGATCTCGCCCCGGAGCGGCTCGCGGACCTTCACCTCGTACGACTCGAGGTCCTTCTCCCCCCAGACGGGCCCCGTCGCGTTGACCGCGGCGGTGATCGCCCGGCCGATCTCGCCGGTGTAGAGGACCTCGAAGCCCTCGGCGACGATCTTCCGGAAGGTGCGGCCCAGGTCGCGCTGCACGAGCCGCTCGCCCGGCCGGTAGCGCCGGCCCTGGTTGAAGTAGATCCTCGCCGCGTCGGGGAAGCAGCGGACGGTGCCCTCGAAGAGCCCGCTGACGTACTCGTAGTTCTCGCCGACCTCGAAGCCCTGCTCGGCGACCTCGATGGCGCGCCGGGCGAGCGTCGCGAGCGGGAGCTTCCCGCCCCAGCGCCGGAGCATCTCGCCGAGCGCCCGCCCGAGGCCGGGCACGGTGGCCGACGACGGGCCGATCTTGGGCACCCAGGGCAGCGTCGCGCCCTTCGGGTAGAAGTGCTCGGGGCTCTGGATCGACGGGCAGGTGCCGCGGAAGTCGAGGACGACGGCCTTCGCGGGGTCGCCCCCCGGCGCGACGAGCAGGAAGCCGCCGCCGCCGAGGCCGCTGGCGAAGGGCTCGACCACCTGGATGGCCAGCGAGACCGCGACGGCCGCCTCGACGGCGTTCCCGCCCGCGGCGAGCACCTCGTGCCCCGCCTCCGCCGCCGCGCGGTGGGCGGCGACGACCATCCCCCGGCTCGACCGGGCGACCTTCGACATGGGCGACATCCTACGCGGGCCCGGTTCCCCGTGCAACGGGCCGGGGCGCGGGCTATGATGTTTACATGTTAACGATGGACCCGGCCGGCGGGACGCCGGGTACACTGGGGCGTCGGGGCCGCGGGTGGATCTTCCGGGCGGCGCGCGCCGTCCTCCTCGGCCTCGGGATCTCCGCCGGCGCGCTGGCGCTCCTCCTCATGGCCCTCGGCGACTCCTTCATCTACCACCCCTCGGTCTTCCCGGAGGGCAACTGGGAGGCCCGAAAGCGCTCCCCCGTCCCCGTCGAGGAGGTCTCCTTCCCCGCCGCCGACGGCACCGAGCTCGTCGCCTGGTACGCCCGGCCCCGGGACCCGCGCGCCACCGTCCTCTACCTGCACGGCAACGCCGGCCACGTCGCCGACCGCCTCCCCTTCCTCGAGCTCATGGCGTCCCTCGACCTCGAGTGCTTCGGCGTGGACTGGCGCGGCTACGGCAAGAGCAGGGGCTCGCCCTCCGAGGCGGGGCTCCTCTCGGACGCCGAGGGCGCCTGGACCTGCCTCACCTCGCGCTACGGCGTCGACCCCTCGCGGATCGTGATCTACGGCGAGTCGCTCGGCGCCGCCCCCGCGATCGAGCTCGCCGCCCGCCGCCCCGCCGCGGGCCTCGTCACCCAGGCCGCCTTCACCTCGGTCCGCGACATGGCCCGCACCGTCACCCCCTGGTTCCCCTCGCACTGGTTCGTCCGCGCCCGCTACGACAACCTCTCGGCCATCCCCCGCGTCGCCATCCCCAAGCTCCTCGTCCACGGGCGCGACGACGAGATCGTCCCCTTCGCGCAGGGCGCCCGCCTCTTCGCCGCCGCCCGCGAGCCCAAGTGGTTCTCCGAGATCGCCGGCGCGGGCCACAACGACCTCGTCTCCGGCCACACCCCCGAGTTCCTCGCCGACCTCCGGGAATTCCTCAAGCGGATCGGCCGCTGAGCGGTATCCTCGGGGAATGGCCGACGTCATCCGCTCGACCTACGACGCGAGGGCGGGCTACTACGACGCCATCGTCCGCGCCCTCTCCTTCGGCGGGGACTCGGCCTACCGGCGCGCCGCCGTCGACGCCCTGAAGCTCCGCCCCGGCGACCGCGTCCTCGACGTCGGCTGCGGCACCGGCCTCAACTTCCGCTGGATCGCCGGCAAGATCGGCCCCCGCGGCCTCATGGTGGGCAGCGACCTCTCCCTCGGCATGCTCGACCGCGTCCGCCCCCGCCCCAACCTCCGCCTCGTCCAGGCCGCCGCCCGCCAGGACGTCTTCCGCCCCGCGAGCTTCGACGCCATCCTCTCCACCTACGTCATCAGCACCATCCTCGACGAGGAACTCCTCGACCCCCTGCTCCGCGCCCTCAAGCCCGGCGGCCGCCTCGTCATCGCCGACGACAACCTCCCGCCCGGCTGGTACATCGGCCCCGGCTTCATGATCTCCCGGATGCTCCGGGCCGGCTGGCCCAAGCTCAAGGACCGCACGCTCGCCGCGCTCCGCCCCCGCCTCGACGACGTCCGCGTCCGCCACTGCCACTACGGGATGATCTTCGTGATCTCGGGGGTGAAGCGGTGACCGCCTGGCAGCGCGTCCTCGGCCTCGTCCTCGCGGGCGCCCTCCTCGCCGGCATCGTCCACACGCTCTCCAACCGCCCCGCGGGCCCCTCGCCGCGGGTCTCCGACGCCTACCCGCTCCAGGAGGGCCTGCGGTGGACCTACCTCGCCGGCCGCAACGTCCGCGGCACCCGCGAGATCGCCGGCTGGAGCGACCAGGGCTGGATCCTGCGCTTCGACTTCCCCACGCTCCCCGCGAACCGCCGCGAGCTCCTCGTGCGCCGCGGCGACGACGGCATCCTCGGCCGGCTCGGCGACACCGAGCAGCTCATCCTCCCCCTCCCCTTCAAGATCGGCACGACCTGGACGATCGACTTCCCGGGCTGGCCCGAGACCGCGTCCTGCCGCGTCGCCGGCTGGGAGCCCGTCGAGTTCCTCGACCGCAAGGAGCCCGCGATGAAGGTCGAGATCGTGCGCCGCGACCGGAGGACGGGCGAGGAGACGCCCGACGCGGAGTGGTACGCCCACGGGATCGGGTTGGTGAAGATGACCTCGACGAAGTTCGGCCTGCGCGTCGCCTGGACGCTCTCGAAGTTCGAGGACCTGTCGACCCGGCGCTAGAAGAGCTCCTTCACCGGCGTCCCCGCCTCGACCACCTTCATCGGCCGCGGCACCGTCACGAGCTGCTTCCCGGGATCGATGCCGAAGCACGAGTAGATCGTCGCGAACAAGTCGCCCACCGGCACCGGCCGCTCGGCGATCGACATCCCCAGCGGGTCCGTCCGGCCGACCACGCGGCCGCCCTGGATGCCGCCGCCGGCCATCGCCACGCTCCACGTCGTCCAGTGGTCGCGGCCGTTCGAGCCGTTGATGCGCGGCGTGCGCCCGAACTCGCCCATCCAGAGCACGAGCGTCTCCTGGAGCAGCCCGCGCCGGGCCAGGTCCTCCAGCAGCGCCGCGATCGGCCCGTCGGTCTGGTCCAGCAGCGTCTTCACCTGCCCGAAGTTGTCGCGGTGCGTGTCCCAGTCGCCGTACATCACCTCGACGAAGCGCACGCCGGCCTCGACGAGGCGCCGCGACATGAGCAGCGCGCGGCCGTAGTCGGAGTCGCCGTAGGCCCGCCGCGACTCCTCGGGCTCCTTGCGCACGTCGAAGGCCTTCACCCGCTCGCTCGTCAGCACCTGGTACGCCTTCTCGTAGGCCCGGCGCCGCTGCTCGACGCGCGCGTCCTCGTGCCCCGCCGCGAAGCGCTCCTCGGCGCGCTTCAGCAGCTTCCAGCGCTGCTCGAAGCGGTCCCGGGGATTCGAGGCGTTCGCGAGCACGTCCTCCGCGGGCGAGGCCAGGCGGTCGAAGACGATCGGCCCGGAGGCCGCGTCGAGGTAGCCCGCCCCGGACGGCGGCGTGCTGCCGAGCACCACCCCGCCGGGCAGGTCCGCGACCTGCAGCCCCAGCTCCTGCGTGATGACGGCCCCGAGCGCCGGGTGCTCGACGTCCGCCGCGCGCCGCCAGCCCGTGTGGAGCAGGTACTGCGCCGTGTCGTGGTTCGGGTCCCTCGACGTCACCGTGCGGATCAGCGAGACCTTGTCCATCTGCCGCGCGATCCGCGGCATGTGCTCGGCGATGCGGATCCCGTCCGCGGCCGTCTCGATGTCCTTGAAGGGCCCCCCGGTCTCGGTCCCGGGCTTCGGGTCCCAGGTGTCCATCTGGCTCGGCGCGCCCATCATCCACAGCACGATGCAGCGCTTCGCCTTCGCGAGCGCGGCGGTCGGCGTGTCCTGGCCCAGCGCGCTGAGCCCGAGCCGCGAGGCCAGGGCCGCGCCGGCCGTCAGGCCGAGCGACATCGTCAGGAACCCGCGGCGGTTGCAGCAGTCGTTCATGGCTAGTGGTTGAAAAGGAACTCCGACGAGTTCAGCATCACCCAGAAGAGGTCCTCGATCGGCTTGCGGTCGAAGTACGCGGGGTTGCCCACGAACTTCGCGTACTCGCGGCGCTCGTCGTCCGTCGGGAACCGGCCCCACATCACGAGGCAGAGCTCCTCGATCCGCTCCGCGGGCTTCGCGCGCTTCTCGCAGACCTGCTTCAGCCGGCCCCAGTAGCCGGAGATCATGTCCTGCACGCGCTTGTTGTTCATCGTCTTCATCGCCATGCGGACCGTGCCGATGCCCTCGACGGCCTCGGGGTCCCGCCCCCGCGGCAGGAGGAGGTCCTGCGACCACGCGTAGAACATGATCCGCATCACCTCGGGGTCCTTGAACTGGACCCCCGCGATGGCGCTCTTCTCCATCTGCTCGTACATCTTCATGTGGAGCTCGTGGAGCGTGAACAAGTCCGTGAAGACCCGGAAATACTGGATCGCGCCCATCGCCTTCAGCGGGCCGGCCGCGTAGCGCTTCCGGTCCTCGTCCTTCCCCGCCGACGAGAGCTGGTAGGGGCGCGACGAGACGATCGCGCGCAGCAGCGGGCGGATGCGGCACCCGTCCCGGCGGAAGTCCGCCGCGAGGCGGTCGAGCAGCGCCGGCACCCCCGGCGAGCGCGGGGGCTCCGCGGCGAGGCGCCTCCCGAAGAAGTGCTTCCAGGCCCGGTCCACGAAGGCCTTCGCGACCGAATTGTCCTCCATCGAGAGCGCGAGGTCGGCCAGCGATTCGCCGAGGCGCTTCGCCGGATCCGGCGACCGCCCGTCGAGGAACCTCGCGGGCACGCCCGCCAGCTCGCCGAAGTCGTCCCGCTTCGCGGCCCGCGGCGCCTCCTTCAGCTCGACGAGGTCGCCCGCGTTGCGCAGCGGCCGGAAGAAGCCCACCCAGCCCCAGAACTCCTCCTGGGTCAGCGACTGGAACGGGTCGTCGTGGCACTGCGCGCAGCGCAGGTCGCGGCCCAGGAAGTGGCGCGCCGAGAGCACGGCGAGCTTCACGGGCAGCGGGTCGGCCGCGAGGTGCTTCAGGCTGTAGTTGACCGCGGGCTTGTCGCGGCGCGGGCCCCGGTCCGAGAGCAGCGCGCGCACCATCCGGTCGTACGGCACGTCCTCGGCGAAGCAGGAGCGCAGCCAGAGCTTGAAGGGGCCGAGGTCCGCCCGCGCGAAGTCCTGGTTGCTGACCGCGTGGTCGACGAGCACGTCGAGCCAGACGTCGGCGAGGAAGTCCGCGCACTCCTCGGAGGCGAGGTGGCGCTCGACGAGCTTCGCGCGCTTGGCCGGGTCCTTGTCCGCGACGAAGCCGCGGATCTCCTCGGGCCGGGGCAGCCGGCCCAGCAGGTCGAGCGACACCCGGCGCAGCCACGTGCAGTCGTCCGCGACGGCCGTCGGGACGAGGCCCGCCGCCTTCCACGCCGCCTCGAAGTGGGCGTCGATGGGCGCCGCGGCCGTCGGCTCCTGGGGGGCCGCGAGGCAGAGCAGCGCGAGGATCCAGCTCGATCGCATGGGTTAACGTACAGGACGGCGCGAAAATCCATTACCGGCGGAAAAAGACGCGGCGGGGGATCGCTCCCCCGCCGCGCGGATGACCGGTCGGACGGCGCCGCCTACTTCGCCGGGCTCGGCGGATTCGCCTTGATGAGCTCCGCGGCGTCCTTGGAGCACGCCAGCGGCTTGAACTCGTCGGCGACCTTCTTCAGCAGTTTGAGGGCCGCGTCCTTCTCGGACTCGAGCTTGCCCTTGGCCTCCTCGATCAGCTCCAGGCCCTTGGCGTTCAGCTTCTCGAGCGCCGCGGCGCCCTGGTCCTTGAGGGCCTTCTTCGGCAGCTTCGAGACCTTCGTGTAGGCCTCGTTCGCCTTGCGGTACTCGCCCTTCTCGAGGTGGGCGTCGCCCTGGTCGACGATCTGCTTCGCGTACTTCCACTCGACCGCGGAGAGCTTCTCCCCCGGGATGCCCGCGAGGATCTTCTCCATCTTCTTGGCCAGCTCGCTGCCGCTCATGCCGCCGGCCTTGCGCTCGATCTCCTTGCCGTCCGGCGAGGCGAAGACCGTGCAGGGCACGCCCGTGATGTCCGGGTACTTGCTGCTCGCCTTCTTGTACATGTCGTCGTGCACCGAGCAGGGGATGCCCCAGTAGGCCTTGCAGACGGTGACCTGCTTGCCGCCGACGATCGCGTCCACCTGGTGGGCCGTGCCCGAGTGGCAGATGACGTTGACCCAGTTGCGCGACTGCTCGATCAGCTTCTTGTCCGGATAAGTCGATGACTCCATCGACTGGCAGGGTCCTCAGCCGTCCTTGTGCAGCGTGAAGTGGATCGGGGCGTTGCGCGCCTGCGCCTCCGCCACCGCCTCGTCCCACGACGTCGCCCACCAGATCCCGTCCTGGGGGTACGACTTGTCGAACTTCCGGTCCTGGGCCCCCGCGGCCATCGCCGCCGCGAGCGTGAGGACCGCCATCGCGGTCGCCTTGCGCATCCGTTGCCTCCTGGGTACTTCAATTACTGTACCGGAACCCCGACCGCGCGAGTATCCGAAAACGCCGCGAGCCGGCCCCCGATCGGAGGGGTTCGGGCGTCGCCGGGGGTGGTGGTTGGTGGTGCCCCGACGCTCGCCTGAACCCGGGATCGATGGCCGGCCCGGGCTGGATTGGCCGATGAGAGCTAGCGGCGCCGCCTCCCGGCGAAGGCCAGCAGGACGGCGGACGCGAGGACGGAGGACGCCAGGGGCAGGCCCGCCGCGCCGGTCGCGGAACCCAGGCAGCCCTTGTTCTCCTCGGAACCCGCCGCCTCGGCGGTCACGACCGAGAACGACTTGACGAGGCTCCAGGGCCCGACGTTGCCCACCCCGTCGGTCGCCCGCACGCGCCAGTAGTACGTCATCCACGACGGGGGCAGCGCGAGGTCGATCGCCAGGCCGGCGGTCTCCTCGGCCTGCAGGAGCGACCCGAAGCCCGGGTCGTCGGAGATCTCGATCCGGTACGACGCCACGCCCTGGTCGTCGGTCGCGGCGGTCCAGCTGAAGCCGATGGCCGAGCCCCCGCTCTGCAGCGCGGCCCCCGCGGCGGGCGTCACGGGCGTCGGGCGCGACGGCCCGGTCTGCTCGTTGCGGAAGTCCGAGTCCGAGGGACCGCCGTAGTCGATCCACGCGCTCACGTTGTCCTTGTCGTCGTACGCCCGGACCCGCCACTTGTAGTCGCCCGGCAGGAGGCCGGTCACCGACACCGTGCGCAGGCCCGTCGGACCCGCCGCGCCCGTGCTCGTCGCGGTGCCCGTGAAGGCCTCCGTGCTGCGGCGCAGCTCGACCTCGAGGCCCACCTCGGCGCTGTCCGGATCGGAGATCACCGCGGCGAACTCGATCGCGTCCCCGCCCATGTAGGCGCCGGGCGCGATCTCCGTCCCCGCGGGCGTGCGCTGGACGGGGCCGGAGGGCGCCCCGGGGGCCACGCCGAAGTCGGGCGGCGTGTACTCCTGGTTCTGCGTGGCGAGGCCGTACTCCGTCGCGTGGCCGAAGGCGTAGGCCCGGGTCGCGCCGCCGACCGCCGGGGCCCAGGTCAGGCGGGACGCGAGGTCCGCGCGCCGGTTCCAGCGGTTCGACAGGACGCTGTACTCGTAGTTCCGCTGCTCGTAGGCGACGTCCACGCCGGAGCCGAAGCAGTACAGCCGGTTGCCGAGCACCGCGCTGCCGCCGCCCCAGTTCCCCATCGGCAGGTCGGCGCCCGCGGTCCAGCGGTCGCCCGACGCGTCGTAGATCCAGGTCCTCGGCGAGGCCGAGTAGTCGTTGAGCCAGCCTCCCGCGACCACCATCCGGCCCGCGACGACCCCGTAGAACTGGAGCATCGCGTCCTCGGGGTAGTCCGACTTGCGCGTCCAGGAGTTCGTCGAGGGGTCGTACTCCTCGACGTCGTTCATCGCGAGCTGGGTCTCGTACTGGAAGCCGCCCACGGCGAGGACCTTGCCGTCGACGCCGCCCGCGGCGAGGTGGCTGCGCGGGGTCGGCAGCTCCGCGATCTCCGTCCAGGCGTTCGTCGAGGGGTCGTAGCGGAAGCACCAGGGCACCGTGCCGTACTGGTAGTAGCCGCGGTACCAGGACGAGTCCGTGTAGCCGCCGATGCAGTAGACCTGGCCGCCGGCGACGGCCGTGGCCATGTCCCCGATGCCCGTGGGCAGCGAGGCCCGGTACGTCCAGGAGTTCGTCGCGGGGACGTACTCGTAGGTCTCGGTGTGCATGCCCGAGTAGAAGTTGTAGCTGTAGCCGCCGAACACGAAGATCCGGCCGTCGACGTTCGCGGCGCCCGCCTCGGAGACGTAGTACGGGCACGCCGTGCGGAACTGCCAGGAGTCCTGGGCCGACGCGGGGGCCGCGGCCGCGAGCAGGGCCGCGAGCACCGGCAGGCGGCGGCGCAGGCCGGAGGCCAGCGCGAGGACGCCGGCGAGCACGAGGCCGAGGGCGAGGCCGCCGTGGCCGGAGCCGGCGGAGAAGCCGCAGAACTTCACGGCGTCGCCCGCCCCGTGGTTCTTCCGGTCCTCGAAGTAGACCCGGAAGGCCGCGGGGGCCGACCAGGGCCCGACATTGCCGGAGATGTCCGTCGCGCGGACCCTCCAGCGGTAGGCGTAGCGGGAGGTGGCCAGCGAGAGCGCGAGGCTCGTCGACTCGGACGTCGCCGTGCGCAGCACGTTGTTGAAGCCCTCGTCCATCGTCACCTGGACCTCGTAGGAGGCGACGCCGGCGTTGTCCGTCGCGTCGGTCCAGGCGAAGGTCACGCTGCCGCCCTCGCTCATGAGGACCTGGGCGTCCGCGCCGTCGTAGGGGCTCGCGCAGGCCGGCGCCGAGGGCGGGGCCTGGTCGTTGCGGAAGTCCACGTCGGTGGGCGAGCCGAAGTCGACCCACGCGCTGGCGTTCTCGTTGACGTCCACGCAGCGGGCGCGCCACCGGTAGTCGTGGCCGTCGAGGCCGCCGTGCACGATCGCGTGCCGGCCGGGCTCGGCGAGGCCGCCCTGCCGCGTCGCGAGGCCCCGGAAGGTCCCGCCCGCCGGCTGGAGCTCGACCTCGAGCAGCACCGGCTCGCCGGAGTCCGGATCCTCGACCGTCGCCTCGAGCGTGATCTCGGTCCCGGCCATCCAGCCCGCCGCGCCGACCTCGTTGCCGGCCGCGTCGATCTGCTTCAGGTCCGACGGGGCCGCGGGGGCCGAGCCGAACGAGGGAGGCAGGTACTCCTGGAGCTGGTCGGCGTAGCTCGCGTAGGCCTGGTGGCCGAGCGAGTAGAGGCGGCCGCCCGTCGCGCAGGCCGCGCCGTAGTCGTTGCCGTAGGGCATCGAGGCCCGCGCCGTCCACGAGTCCGTCCAGGGGCGGTACTCGAGGGTCGAGGTCATCGAGGAGTACGTGTACCAGTCCTCGCCGCCGAGGCACCAGAGCCGGCCGCCGAGGGCGACCGAGCCGCCGGCGTAGCGGCCGTACACGGGCATGTCGGACTTCCGCATCCAGCGGTCGGCCGCGGGATCGTACTCGTGGGTCTGCGTCGTCGGGCCCCAGTCGGTGTAGCCGCCCGCGACGTAGATCCGGCCGGCCACGACGCCCGCGAAGCAGGCCGTGGCCGCCGTGGGCATCGGCGCGACCGTCGTCCAGGCGTCCGCCGCCGGATCGTACTTCTCGCACGAGGAGAGGTTGCCGACGTCGTAGCGCGAGCCCGCGACCGCGTAGAGGTGGGTCGCCGTGGCCACGAGCGAATGGAAGTAGCGGGCGCCGGACATCGACGCGCGCAGCGTCCAGGTGTCCGTCGAGGGGTCGTAGCGGTAGGTGGTCGCGACGTCGCGGCCCTCCTCGTCCGAGATGCCGCCCGTCACCCAGATCGAGCCGCCGAAGCTGGCCGCCGCGACGTTGTAGAGCGCCGGCGAGGACGCCTTCGACGTCCAGGCGTTCGTCACCGGGTCGTACTCGAGCGTCACGGACGCCGCGACCCACGAGTAGGGGTCGAAGCCCGCGAACGCGTAGACCTTGCCGTCGAGCGCGGCCATGCCGTGATTCGACAGCATGCGCGGGCTCGCGGCCTTCACGGACCACGAATCCTGCGCGGACGCGGCCGGAGCCGCCGAGATGAACAGGACCGCCGCCACCACCACGGAGCGGATCGAGATCATGAAACCTCCAACCCAGGGTTCCAACCCGGCAAGCGCCGGACACCCCTCTTGAGAACTTCCCCGCCGCCCCGGCCAAAAAAAATCGAAAGTGCTATACTTCCCGCCGATGGCCCCCACGCCTCCCGCCGCGTCGAGTTCCCCCGCCGCCGCGTTCCCCTCGACGCTGTGGTCGGAAGTCATTGCGCTCCAAAATGTTGACCCCGAGAAACACCGGGAGCGCCTCGCGAGGCTCATCGAGCGCTACTGGAAACCGGTCTACTGGGCCGTGCGGTCGTACTCGGGCCTCGTGAAAGAGGAGGCGGCCGACCTGACGCAGGAGTTCTTCTCGCGGATCCTGGACGGGCAGGTGATTTCCACCGCGGATCCGGCGAAGGGGAGCTTCCGCGCCTACCTCAAGGGGGCCCTCCACCACTTCCTGCTCGACGAGTGGAAGCGGGGCCGCGCGAAAAAGAGGGGTGGAGACCGGAAGATTCTCTCATGGAACGTGGAGGACGCGGGGCCGGAGCCGCCCTCGCTGGGCTCGGACCCGGGGACCGCGCTGGACCGGGCCTGGGCGATCCAGCTGCTCGAGGAGGCGGTGGAGACGCTCGTCGCCGAGATGGCCGCGAAGGGCCGCGCGCGCGAGATGGAGATCTTCCGCCGCTTCGAGCTGTCGCCCGCGGGGCCCCGGCCCTCGTACTCGGAACTCGGAGCGGAGCACGGCCTGGGCCCGCTCGAGGTGCAGAACGCCCTGCGGTTCTGCCGGCGGAAGCTCCGGGCCATCCTGATGGAGAAGGTCGGAACTTATGTCCGGAACGAAGCGGAACTCTTCGACGAACTCCGGGAACTCTTCGGGGGCTAGCGCGGACCCGGCCGGGCTGGACGCGCTGCGCCTGCGGATCCCGTCGTTCCGTCTCGAGGCCCTCGCCGACCTCGCCCTCGACCGGGGCTGGATCACCGAGGACCAGCTCGCGGACTGCCTCGAGGCCGTCGACACCGGCGTCTCGGACCGCGACCTCGCGGCCCTCCTCGTCGAGCGCGGCCACCTCACGGCGTCGCAGGCCGGCGAGCTCGTCGCCCAGCAGCGCAACCTCGAGCTCGGAGACCTCATCGCCCGCTCCGCGGCGGACACGCCCGCCGAGGCCGAGCGCCTGGCCAACGACCCCTCGCGGCGCTTCGGCAAGTTCATCCTCGTGGAGGAGATCGGCCGGGGCGGAATGGGCGTCGTCTACAAGGCCTGGCAGCCGGACCTCGGCCGCTGGGTCGCCGTGAAGCGCCTGCGCCCGGACTCCTCCGCGGGCGTGGCCCGCTTCCTCCGCGAGGCCCGGCTCGCGGGCCGGGTCCTGCACCCGAACCTCGTGCCGATCCACGAGGTCGGCGAGTCCGAGGGCCGCCCCTACCTCGCGATGGCCCTTGTCGAGGGCGGCTCGCTCGACGGCGCGAAGCTCCCGATCCGCCGCGCCCTCGAGGTCATCCTCCAGGTCGCGCTCGCGACGCAGGAGCTGCACAAGGCGGGCATCCTCCACCGCGACATCAAGCCGGGCAACGTCCTCGTGGACCGCCAGGAGCGGGCCTACCTCTCCGACTTCGGCCTCGCCCGCGCCGACGAGGCCGGCCCCGGGCTCTCGAAGTCCGGCACGATGATCGGCACGCCGATCTACGCGCCGCCCGAGCAGATCCGCGGCGACCGGGCCCAGGTCTCGGTGCGCAGCGACGTGTACTCGCTCGGCGCGACGCTCTGGTCGCTGCTGACCGGCGAGCCGCCCTACACCGGGGCGGACGTCGTGGAGATCGGCCACAAGGTCCTCTTCGAGGACCCGCCCTCGCTGCGCTCGCTCCGGCCCGAGATCAACACGCAGATCCAGACGCTGGTCGGCAAGGCGATGCGCAAGCGCCCCGAGGACCGCTACGCCTCGGCTGCCGAGTTCGCCTCCGACGTGCGGCGCTACCTCGACGGCCAGACGCTGCTGGCCCGGCCCCCGGGGCCCGCGGAGCGCGCGCTGGCCGTGCTCCGGCGGCACCGGGTGCTGATTCCCGCCGTCGCGGCCTGCGTCCTGCTCGCCGCGGCCGTGCCCTGGATGGTCGCCAAGGCGCGGAAGGAGGCGACGGAGGAGACGGTCGACTCCGAGCGGCGCTTCCGGGACCTGCACTCCGCGGCCCAGGCCGCGCTGAGCGACTACGTGCACCTGCCCGCCTCGAGCCCCGCGGTCGCCCGCAAGCGCGGCGAGAGCGACGCGGCGATCCGGGCCTGCCTCGCGGCGTACCCCCGGTCGATCGAGGCGCACCACCTCCGGGTGCGCCACCTGCTGCGCGGCAACTCGATCCGCGACGCCGAGAAGGCGATCGAGGAGGCGGCGGCGATCGACCCGAACCACCCGGGGATCCTCCTCGAGCGGACCCGGTTCCAGCTCTGCGACCACCTCTCGGAGATCGACCGCCTCGCCTCGCCCTACCTCGAGCGCACGGCGGAGTCTCGGGCCGAGCTGGACCGGATGCTGGCCGGCGACGCGGAGGCCGTGGCGCGGGTCCGCGCGCGCGGCGGCGTGTCCCCCGCCCGCCTCGAGCTGCTCGAGGGGCTGCTCGCGCTCCTGCAGGGCGACGCGGAGGTCGCGGCGGGCCGGCTGAAGAAGTACCTCGACGAGGAGCCCGCCGACCTCCACGCGAACTACTTCGCCTCGAGCGCGTGGTACCGCGCGGGGAAGCTCGAGGCCTCGCTCGCGTGCATCGACGAGGCGATCCGCATCGACCCGAATCCCCGGTACTTCATCACGCGGGCCACGACGCTGGCCAAGATGAACCGCCTCGAGGAGGCGCTCGCGGCGCTGGACAAGGCGGACCCGCGGGAGGCGGGCACCTGGCACAAGCGCGGGGCCTACCTCAACCGCCTCGGCCGGCCGAAGGAGTCGGCGAAGGCCTTCGACCAGGCGATCGCGCTCGATCCGCGGTCGGGGCTGGCGCATTACCAGCGGGCCTCCGCGCGGCGGGCGAGCGGCGACCTGCCGGGGGCGCTCGCGGACTACCACAAGGCGATGGAGCTGGGCGTGGCGGCGGGGATCGTGCACGGCGACCGGGCGAACGTGTACTTCGAGCTGGGCGACTCGGAGGCCGGGTGGCGGGACCTGGAGGCGGGGATCCGGCTCTCGACGGGCAACGCGAAGGCGACGTTCGGCGCGGAGTGGTGCCGGCGGAAGATGTCGGCCGCCTCGCGGATGAATCCCGCGGAAGCCCTGCCCCTGCTGCGGGAGATCCGATCGAAGGCCGAGGACGGGATCGTGGCCGACCCGAAGATCGCGGACAACCACTACTGGCGCGGGGCGTCGCGGATGGTGCTGGCGGAGCGCGAGGGGCGGGCGGCGGCGGAGCGGCCCTGGGCCATCGCGGACTTCGAGGCGTTCCTGAAGCTCGCGCCGAAGGGCGAGATGGCGGACAAGGCGCGGATCCTGCTGGAGCGGCTTCGGGCGGGGTCGAGGGAAGAGTAGGAGGCGGGGTCGGGAACGCCTTAACCGCGACTGCAGATCCCAACCCGTCGCCTCGATTGGCCTGGCTCCAGGGGGACTTGCTGAGGGTCGCCGCCTGACCGAGGGCCAACCTACAACCACCAGCAGGTCAATAGCCCAGCGGCTCTTCCGGAGGTATGATTCCCTGAGAACCGATGGGGATCCCAGGCTCGGAAGTTCACTGCAGATCCAATGGCCCCGGGGGTGTCCCCGGGGAAGAGCGCCGAGTTTCGAAGTCTCCCAACGGTGATCGGCGCTGTCGCTATCTGGCGGAGCCGCAGCGGCCCGATACGGCCCGACTGGAGAAAAGGAAATGAGCGAGAACCGCTTTGCTACTCCCGGGAAACTGGGTCCCCTCCTCGGGCTGGTGATCCTCTTCACCACCGGCGTCGCCGCGAACAGCCCGCGCCCGAGGGTCACCAGGACCTGGGATGGGGGTGGCGCCGACAGCAATTGGTCGACAGCGGCCAATTGGTCGGGTGACACCGTCCCCGTCGCTGGAGACGCCCTGGTCTTCGACGGAACGACGCGCCTCGCCTCGACGAACGACCTGGCGGCCGGAACGTCCTTCGTCTCCCTCACGTTTCTCTCGGGCGGCTTCAGCCTCAGCGGGAACTCGATCACGCTCGCCGGGCCGATCACGAACAGCGCCGGAACGAACGCCGTCGGCCTGGCCGTCGCCCTGACGGGGGCCACGGATATCTCGGTCGAACCGGGTACCTCGCTGGCCATGAGCGGGGTCATCTCGGGGAGCGTCGCGCTCACGAAGACGGGGACGGGAACGCTCACCCTTTCGGCCACGAACACCTACACGGGAGCCACGTCCATCTCGGCCGGACTCGTGATCGTCACGTCGAGTTCCGCCTTCGGAGATGCCGCGGTGGGAACGACGATCGCCTCCGGGGCCTCGATGAGGCTCCAATGCAGCTACTTCGTCAACGAGGACCTGACGATCAACGGGACCGGAATCTCCGGGAGCGGGGCGATCGAGGTGATCAGCGGATCCGCCATGTGGAGCGGGCCGATCACCCTGGGGTCGTCCAGCCTGATCTGCGTGCCCAACGGGGGCTTGACCCTGGTGAATGGGATCAACATGGGGAGCTTCGACCTGACGTTCGACGGGGCCGGAGCAGGAATCCAGGGTGCCTACCTCAGCGGGAGCGGGTCCGTCACGAAGCTCGGCAGCATGACGGTGCGATTGGCCTCGGGGACCTACACGGGAGTCACGTACGTGAACGCCGGCGCGATTGGAGTCGGACCCAACAACGGCCTGGGCACCACCGGGGCCGGGACGATCGTCGCCGACGGCGGGTACCTGGCCATCCAGACCTCGGCCAATTACACGTCCCCCGAACCCGTGACGATCAGTGG
The DNA here is from genome assembly GCA_964464755.1 of uncultured Planctomycetales bacterium. GTDB lineage: Bacteria > Planctomycetota > MHYJ01 > MHYJ01 > JACPRB01 > CAYXGZ01. Next base: position 41,625 of record CAYXGZ010000014.1, on the reverse strand, counting down.
AACCGGGCCGAACGCCGCCTTCGGTGTCATCCAGCACAACAGCGGCTCCAATACGACCTTTGCAGGAGTGATCACCCTGGCGGCGGCAAGCGTCATCCGATCGCAATCTCCGAACGTGACCATGACCTTGAGCGGCCCGATCAACAACGCCGGTTATGGACTCACGGTTCGCGGAGACTGGCACACGACGCTCTCCGGAGTCCTGCAGGGTTCCGGAACCCTGACCAAGGCCGACGCCGGCACGCTGACGATGACCGCCACGAACACCGCCACGGGAGCGGCAACCGTCAACGGCGGAACCTTGAGGCTTGACGGGACCCTCGCCGTTCCGATCACGGTGAATGCGGGGGCCAGCCTGGTCGGCAGCGGCACGGCCGGCGCGGTCACGATGGTGGGGGCCAGCACGATCAGCCCGGGGACGGTATCCACGCAGGGACTGCTGAATACCGGCAACCTCGCCCTGGCGTCGGCGTCGACCTTCTCGGCGCAGATCAACGGGCCCGCCCCGGGAACCGGTTACGACCAAGTCAACGTGACCGGCACCGTCGACCTGGCCGGGGCGACCCTGTCGCTCTCCGGTCCCACGGCCGGCGGGGGACGTAGCTGGATACTCGTCAACAACGACGGGACCGACCCGGTGGTCGGTACGTTCTCGGGCCTGGCCGACGGCGCGACCTTCTCGATGAGCAGCCGTACCTACCGGATCGATTACGATGGAGGCGACGGCAATGACGTGGTCATCACGCATGTGATGCCGATCTATTTCACGACGACCTCCACGAGCATCTCGGAATCCTCGGGGCCCACGGTTCAGGTTTATGCCCAGATCTCCGAGAACTGCGCGGCGGATGTCACGATCCCCCTGACCGTGACCGGGACCGCTTCGAATCCTCAGGACTACACACTCTCGGCGGCCTCGATCACGATCCTCGCGGGTCAGCAATCCGGGTACACGACCCTGACGTTGGTCAATGACCTCCTGGACGAGGACAACGAAACCGTGGTCTTCGCCCTCGATTTGAGTTCGAGTCTGAATCTATCCCCGGGTAACCCCGTCTCGATCACCCTGCAGATCAACGACGAGGATCCGACGCCCACGGTCACTTGGAGCGCTGCAACCCAATCCGCGGACGAATCCGTCGGTGCCATGACCGCGACGGCCACCCTTTCCGCCGTGTCGGGACGAGCGATTACCGTTCCGTTCTCGGTCGGAGGGACGGCCGGCAATCCGGGGGACTACACCATCACCTCGAGCCCGCTGACCATTCCGGCGGGATCCCCCAACGGGGCCGTGACGATCACCGTCGTGGGCGATTCCCAGAGCGAATCGAACAAGACAGTCGTCGTGTCCATGGGAACCCCGACGAACGCGACCGCCGGCGCCATCACGACGCACACCGCGACGATCATCGATGACGATCCCACCGTCGTGACCGGGGTGACCTCCTCGAGAGGCAACGGGACGTACGGCATCGGCCAGGTCATCGCGATCACCGTCACGTTCTCGGAGGGGGTCTACGTGACCGGAACACCCCAGCTGACCCTCGAGACCGGCACGGTGGACGCCGTGTTGGATCTCCAGTCCGGCTCGGGGAGTACGACCCTCACGTTCGTCTACACGATCGCCTCGGGCCACGCGTCGTCCGACCTGGACTATGGAAGCGGCGCCTCGTTGACGCTGAACGGAGGGACGATTCGGGACTCCGACCTGAATGATGCGAATCTCTCGCTGGCCGCCCCCGGCCTTCCGGGATCGCTGGGCTACAACAAGGACCTCGTCATCGTGAGTCGAGTCCCCCCCGGGCTCCCCACCGGGGTCGAGCAGCGCCGGAGCGACGGGTCCTCTCACCTCGTCGTCGGGGGGACCACGGGCGAGTCGACCGTGACCTTCCGGGGTGTCGGCAATCACCCGGATCCGGCGGAGTCCGTGAGACTGCAGGTCGAAGCCCGTCCGACGGGCGCGCCATTCATCGAGTCGGCGACGGCGGAGGGTCCTTTGGAGAGGGTGGGCGCCAGCTTGCGCGCCGTGGGCACCGGGATCGCCGACGGCTCCTACCACTGGCAGTGCCGGCTGGTCGACAGCTCGGGGCTCATGGGCGACTGGACGCCCTTCGGCGACAACACCGACCCCGGGACGCCGGACTTCATCGTCGCGGTGACCCCGGGCAACTCGGCCCCGGGTACTCCCCTGGCACTTGGACAGTTCCGGCATGGCGGCCCGTTCCCGCTGGGCGTGGGCGCGACGGTTTCGGACGGCGCGATCACGTTCAAGGGACGGGTCATCGATCCCGACGCGGAGGGGGTGCGCTTGGAGATCCAGCACGAGCCCCTCGGCGCGCCGTTCGCGGTCTCGAGCCCCACCCACTACTCCGATTTCCTGCCGTCCGGGAGCGTCGCCACCGTGACCGTCCTTGGATTGGCGAACGGTTCTCGTCATTGGAGAGCCCGCGCCGTGGACGCCCTGGGCGGGGCGTCGCCCTACGTGGAGTTCGGGGGCAACGCGCCGATGATCGAGGCGGACTTCACCGTGGACGTGTCCACGAACTCGACGCCCCAGCTTCCGGCGAACCTGGCGCAGCACGACAATCCGGGAGGCTCCGCGCAAGGCCCGGCCTACGTGGACGACGACTCCCAAGTGGTTTTCAGGGCGACCGTCGGCGATGCGAACGTGACCCAGATGCTCCGGCTCCAGGTGGAAGTGAGGGCGATCGCAGACGCGTTCACGGGGATTCCGACGGCGGAGAGCCTGGCGGTCACCTCGGGCGCCCGCGCGGAGATCGTCGTCAATGGCCTCCCGGACGGTGATTACCATTGGCAGGCGAGAACCGTGGACTCGACGGGGGCCGCCTCCGCCTTCATGTCCTTCGGTGGGAATCCTGAAGGAAGCGCCGACTTCTCCGTGCTGGGGGCGCCCACGACCAGCCCGTACGGGGCGAACGCCGGCCAGTACATGGGTGACGGAACGACGCTCATCCCGGTCGGGAGCAGCACGGGCCATTCCACCGTCGTCTTGCGGATCCGCGCGATGGGATCCGCGGGGTATTCCTGCCGCATTCAGGTCGAGATGCGGGATGTCCCGTCTCTCTTCCTGGGCGTCCAGACGCAGGAGAGCGACTGGATTCCGTCGGGCGCCTACGCCACCTTCACGATGACGGGTTTCCCGCCCGGGAACTACCACTGGCGTTACCGGGTGATCGACGAACTGGGGGCCATGACCGGGTGGGTCCAGTTCGGCGGCAACCTGGATTCGGAGACCGATTTCTACGTCAACCCGGCGACCAATCTCCCGCCCTCGCTGGCGGGAACCACGCAGTGTCGAACCGATGGCGTCACGGCGATCGCTCAAGGTGGCTCCACGAGTGAAGCCACGATCCTCATCCGGGGTGACATCGACAGCGGTGACCCGGGTCAATTGGCCAGGTTGCGGATCGAAGTCCGCCCGTCGAGCGAGGCGCTGATCGGAGTCCCGACTGGCGCGAGCCCATGGGCCCCCTCGGGCTCCGTTGCGCAGGCGGTCGTCAGCGGGCTCGTCGTGGGCGAGGACTACCAGTGGCAGGCTTGGGTCGAGGACACGAACGGAGTCATGTCGGCGATCATCCCGTTTCCGGGGGATCCTGACTTCACCAGGACCGCGAATACCGCACCTGCAGGACCGTCGGGCCTCGGCCAGAGGCGCCTCAGCGGGTTCGTGATGGGCGTTGGGGGGACCTCCAACCAGTCGAGCGTCATTCTCTCGGGCACGGGGGCCAACCCGGGCGACACGGTCCAGCTGGAAGTGGAAATCCAGCCGGTCGGATTTGCGTTCGTCGGCGCCCCCAGCGTGGCTGGCGATCCGGTCCCCGGCGGCTCGTCGTCCGACGCCCTGGTGGACGGCTTGATCGACATGCTGGGATACCACTGGCAGGGTCGAACGGTCGATTCGAGCGGCGCCGCCTCGGCGTGGGTTCCGTTTGGAAGCAACACGGATCCGGCCGATGCGGATTTCACCGTCAACCTGGCGTACTCCGATCCGGCGCCGCCGAGCGGGGGAGGTGGCGGGGGCGGCGGCGGGGGCGGATGCGGGGCGGGCGAAGGACCCGGCAACCTGGCCCCGGTCTTCTGGGTTGTGCTTGTCCTGATCCTGTGTCGCTGGCGCCGATCGAGTCCACCGGGAGCTTGAGAGACGATCGAGGGGGCCTGCGGGCGGAACTCCCCGTGGCGCCGTGGCGTCGGGTCCCGCCGCTCCGCCAGCACTGGCGCGCCGCATCGTGGATCGCCCCCGGGCCGGGTAGACGACGCCTCGAGGACAGGACCTCGGGGCTCGAGACGGGGCATGCTCGGATTCGATGGGCGCGTCCGAACAGGCAGGTACGGTTGCCCGGGCGGAGTCCCCCCCTACTCCCCTACCCTGGTGGGCGTGGAGCTTGAATGTGGAACGCGAAGGTGGCGATCTGCGCCCCCGTGGGCCTGCTGTGCACATCCTGCCACACCCCGGGCTCGCCCGAACGCTCGAGGGCCGTCGCGGCGACCATCAAGTGCGGCGACGGTCGCGCCCGTGAGATCGTAGGGAGTGCCCTGCAGAAGGCGGGAATCCCATGGGGCATTGAAGGCACCGTTCTGGCGGACATCTCCGTTGATGAGCGGAATCTGGAGAGAGCTCACGAGGCCCTCAAGGCCGCCTACAGGGAAACTCCATTCATGGTGCAGATCGGCGATGGCCCTTGGCTCTTCCCCAAGTAGACGCCAGGGGCGCAGGCCTCCCAGGCAGGGCCTGCTCAAGGGAGCTTTGCGTTCAAGGGAATGATGGCCCGGGCGCCTGAGAACCGGCCCTAGCAGCGGCGACGACCCGGGAGGCCGCTAATCCTCCGCCTTCGGCCTCGCCGTCGGCTCCATGATCAGGTGCCGGACGATCACCGCCTTCTGGCGCAGCGCGGCCCGCAGCGCCGGGTCCGGCACGTCGATCACCACCCCCCGGCTCTCCTTCGCGAACCACACGTCGAAGTCGCTCTCCAGCTTCAGCCGCGCCACCTCGTAGCGACGCCGGCCCTCCGCCGAGTCCGCGATCCGCCGCACGATCAGCGCGAAGCGCTCCGTCACCACCGGCTTCGGCAGCACCTGCTGCGGCGCCAGCTTCTGCAGCTCCGGCAAGAGCGGGTCCCGCGGGTCCGGCGTCTCCTTGGGCTCGTCGTCCGACTCGAAGAGCGAGAAGAAGTCCCGCCGCCGCGACGAGTACCACATCGGCACCGCCCCGATCCCCGTCAGCTCCTCCAGCGACTGCGGCTTGCCGTCCGCCGCCTGCGCCCGCGACACCGCGTCCGCCGCCGCGGCCCGCAGCTCCTCCTTCGCCGCCTTCTCGAAGACCTCGCGCAGCCGCCGGACGTAGAGGCCGTTCGCCCCCACGAACACGTCGTAGAACATCGCGTCGCCACCCCGCTTGCGCACCTCCGCCAGGACCTTCGCGTCCTTCACCTTCGCGTGGATCCAGTTCGCCTCCTTGGCGAGGTCCAGCACGAGGTCGGGCTGCGGGTACTTCTTCTCCAGCACCCGCAGCGCCGTGTACGAGTGCAGCAGGCTCGCCAGCGCGATCACCGGGTCCGGCTCCTCGCCCGGCACCGCGGCCCGGTCGATGTACATCTGGTAGTCGAGCATCGCCCGCGTGATCGGCTTCGCGCCCACCTTCGCGACCGGCGTCAGGTCGACCTCCGGAGGCGGCGCGGGCGTCGGCGTCGGCTCGGGCGTCGGCACCCCGGTCTTCACCCCCAGCCACGCCAGCTGCTCGTTCCACTGCAGCGCCCAGAGCCCGCTGATCGCCGTGAAGCCGAGGTTCAGCGCGACCACCGTCGCCAGCGCCATGGCCATCGCGGCCTTGATGCCCGGCGGCGCCTCCTTCGACCGGAACGGGAACCAGGCGATCCGGAACGCCGCCACCGACAGGATCAGCGCCGAGCCCCAGAACAGCGGCACGAACTTCAGCAGCGCCCCCGCGATGAAGCAGAGCGTCGACACGACGGAGAGCGCCACGTCGGGCGGTGCGGGGATCCGGTTCGGCCAGGGCTCGCGGCGGATGAACAGCGGGATCAGCTCGCCGATGACGATCGCGTTCAGCACGGCGAGGCCCGCGGCCGGGAGGCCCGACCCCAGCAGGAAGAGGAGGATGGCGACGACGAACGCGCCGCCGGACAGCACGGTCATGGCGAGGACGTTGCCCATGGCCCCACAGGATACAAAACGGGTGCTATCATGTCGCGTCATGACGATCGCGACCCGGCGCCGCGACTGCCCCCTCTGCGGGGCCCGGGGAGGCCGGGTCCTCTTCGAGGCCGGCGACCTCAACGCGGCCACCACCCCCCTGCGCTTCTCCGTCGTCCGCTGCGCCTGCGGCATGGCCTTCCTCGACCCCGTCCCCGCCGACCCCGCGCAGGTCTACCCCGCCACCTACGACGCCCACGCCGAGGCCGCCCCGCGCCGCCGCAAGTCCACCCGCTTCGCGGCCGTCGCGAAGCTCAAGCCCGGCCGCCTCCTCGACCTCGGCTGCGGCAGCGGCCGCGATCTCCTCTCGATGCGCGAGAAGGGCTGGTCCGTCCGCGGCGTCGAGATCAACCCCGAGGCCGCCGCCCGCGCCCGCGCCGCCGGGCTCGACGTCCGCACCGGCACCGTGCTCGACGCGGGCCTCGAGGACGCCTCGGCCGACCTCGCGACCCTCTTCCACGTCCTCGAGCACGTCGCGGACCCCGGGGCCGTCGCCCGCGAGGTCCGCCGCGTCCTGGCCCCGGGCGGCCTGCTCCTCGCCCACGTCCCGAATTTCGCCGGCCTCAACGCCCGGCTCTTCCGCGAGCATTGGTACGAGCTCGACGTCCCCCGCCACGTGAACTTCTTCACGCGCCGCAGCCTGGAACGGATGACGCGCGAGGCGGGGCTGGAGATCCGGACGCTGCGGACCCGGGCCGCGGGCGGGGACTTCCGCCGCAGCATGGCCCTGAAGTTCGGGCGCAACCCGCTGAGGCCGGTCGACTCCGGCATCCGCGCGGTCGGCAAGCTCGCCAGCCTCGCCGGCTTCGGCGACGTCCTCGAGATCGTCGCGGCCCGCCCCGCCTGAGCTACTTCGAGATCTGCTCCAGCAGCGCGTGCTCCCGGCGCATGTCGGCGTCGTCCGGGAACAGCTCCCGGCAGATGCGCGACGCGGCCAGCGCGTGCTTCGGCGCGTCGGCCCCCACCGCGGCGTAGACCACTCCGTAGTAGTGCCGGCGCGGCACGCCGTGCCCGGCGAAGATCCGGAAGGCCTTCTCGAAGTCCTCCACCTTCATCCGCTCGGCCGTGGCGCCCAGCGTCCGGGCCAGGGACTCCGTCAGGTCCGCCCAGCTCTGCCGCTTCATCTCCGCGAACACCGCGCGCAGCAGCTTCTCGTCGTTGTCCAGCAGCGCCCGCATCAGGCGCAGGCCGAGGACCGAGAACTCCAGCGGACCCAGCGCGCCCTGCTTCGCCGTCTCGGCGAGCGCGACCTCCATCGCCTTCGCCCGGGCCACGGCGACGGCCGGGCCGCCGGCGGTCTTCGAGTCCTTGTCGAGCGCCGCGCCGATCGCGTCCGCCCAGGCCAGCGGCGAGAGCCGGATCCAGGCCCAGTCCTGCTCGGGCGTCGCACCCTTCCGCTGCTGGTGCTGGCGCGGCTCCTTCGGGAACTCGGGCTTGAGGAGCTCCGCCGCGGCCGCCTCGGGACCCAGCTTCGCGGAGAGGAAGGAGTAAAGCTGCCCGTACTTCCGCCAGAGCTCCATGCCGGAGTCGTCCGCCTTGAAGAGGCCCGTCGCCTGGTAGCGCGCGAGCAGCGCCTCGAGCTCCTCGAACTGCTTCGCCTCGTCCTCCGAGAGCTCGCGGCCGCCGCGCTTCACCTTGGCCATCGCGGCGTAGATGCCCGTCACCATCCCCATGAGGGACTCCGGCGCCATGCCGCGGCCGACGATGCGGGTCACGTCCTCGCGGATGAGCGCCCAGCCCTCCCAGGGCTGGTCCAGCCCCGCGAGGCCGCCGGCGAGCCGGAAGCGCAGCGGGCGGAGGCGCCCGCCCTCGCGCGGGTTCGCGGCCACGAGCTCGACGAGCTCCCGGGCGGCGGCCCGCTGGACCTCCAGCGCCTCGGCGTCCTTCTTCATCCCCCGCAGGGCCTGCACGCGGCGCTGGCTCTCGTCGAGCCGGCTCACGTCGTCCTTCGGGTCGAGGCCCTTGAGCCCCTCGTCGGCCCACTTCAGGGCCTCGGCGTGCATCCCGACGCGCTCGTAGAGGCCCGCGATCTCCGTGCAGTTCGCGGGCGCCTTGTCGTTCTCGAGCAGCTTCTTCATCGTCTCGATGCCGAGCGCGTAGAAGCCGAAGTGCCAGTACTCCTGCACCTGGATCATCAGGTCCGCGTACGGCGGGTCGCGGAGCACGCGGCTGTCGAGCCAGTACGGCGAGCGGGTCGGCTCGCCCGCGAAGCGGAAGAGGAACTGCATCTGGCGGGGGTCGAAGGACATGCTCCCGTCGTCGTCGTAGCTCTTGAGCAGGCGCTCGACGGCGGCGTCGAGCTCCGGCGCCTTCACGAGGCGCGGCGGGCCCGTGTCCACGCAGAAGAAGGTCCAGCCCTCTCCGTCCTTCTCGGCCAGGCCGCAGGTCGCGTGGCCGGGGACGCCCAGCACGAACGCGGGCCGGCCCTGCGAGCGCAGGATCGTCCAGTAGAGCTCGGCCAGGTCGTCGCAGTCCGTGAGGTAGCGGCCCGCCTGGCGGCGGTCGAGCGTCTGGTACGCGCGCTGGTGCACGTCGCCGGTGAAGCGGCTGCTGCCGATCAGCCCGTTCGCGGTCGTCACGGGGCTGTCGAGGACGTACTGCACGAAGTAGCGGTAGAGCAGGTGGAGCTCGCCGGGGGACTCCAGGACCTCGCCGCAGCGCTTCACCCAGCGGTCCTGCGCCGCCACGCGCTCCGGGCCGGCCGCGATCGCGTCGAAGGCCTCCGCCTTCAGCGAGCCGCCGGGCAGCAGCATCTCGCGGGCCTGGCCGCGGCCGTCGACCTTCAGGGCGTGCGGCGGGACCTGCCACGCGGGATTGCCGAAGTGCTCGGGCCAGCGCACGTCGCGGTTCATCGCCGCGGTCCAGCGCTCGGCGTCGAACTCCAGCTTCCCCCCGGCCGCGGTCCAGCGCGAGAGCTCGCCGGCCACGCCGGAGCGCATCCGCACCTCGACGGGCTCCGCGCCCCCGGGGATCTCGTCGTGCAGGCCCTCGTAGACGGACACGACCGCCAGCCGCGAGCCCATGTGGTCGCGGGGCGGGATCGAGAAGATCGTCCGCTTCGCCGCCGCGTCGCGGACGCGGTAGTGGGCCTCGCGCTCGAGGTTGGTCCGGCCCGCGAGCGTCGAGCCGTCGGCGGCCTTGAGCTCGAGGCGGATCCGGGGACGGGCGAACTCGGCGTAGGCATCGCGGTAGGACTTCAGGGCGGCGGCGAGGGCCTCGTCGACCTTCGGCGCCTGGGACTCGATGTAGCCGGTCGCGAGCGCGTACCGGCAGAAGGGGCCGTCGAGGTGGTCCTGCGGCGGGGCGCGGGAGTGCGCGCCGCGGATCATCGCCGCCAGCGGCCCGCGGTACTCCTCGGGCAGGCCGGCGTTCGAGAGCACGACCTGTTCCAGGGCCCGGGCGCTCGCGAGGAAGGCCTCGAGCTCCTTCGACAGGTCGAGGTCGGCGGGCTTGTCGCCCTCGAAGATCCGGCCCTCGAACCAGGCGGCGATCTTCGTCCCCTGCTCGATCGCGGCGTAGCGGCCCGGGGCGTCGGTCTTGACCTCCCAGGGCTCGGCGGCGAAGCGGAACGCGTGCTTCGAGGCGCGGATCCCGGCCGCGGCCTCGACGGCCAGCTCCAGGCCCGCCGTCTCCTGCCCGCGGACGTGGTCGACGGAGAACGCGAGGCGGACCCGGTCCACCTCGACGAGCAGCCGCTGCGACGCGCCCAGCCGGAGCACCACGCGGTGGACCGGCCCCTGGAGCACGACCGCGGACTCGTCCTTGGCGTCGACGATCTCCCAGCCGCCGCCCCGGGTCCAGGCGGAGACCAGGGCCTGCCGGATGCCGGAAGTCAGGGGCATCGAGTCCGGCGCGGGCCGGGTCTCGGGCTCGACCTCGGCGACGAGCTTCAGGATCTCGCGGCGCAGCGCCGCGTCGCGGGCCTTCGGGAAGGCGAGGGCGGCGAGCTTCCCCCGGAGCAGGTCGGCCTTCGCGGGGCCGTCCTCCTTCAGGTCCTTGATCCCCCGGACGCCGGCGACGAGCGCGGCGAGCTCGGTCGCGGGCTTGAGGTCGGCCTCGAGGGCCTTCGCGGCCGCCTCGCGGCTCGCGGGCGGCAGGGCGTCGATCGCGGCCTTGGACGCGGCGAGGGCGGCGTCGAGCGCCTCCCACTTCCCTTCCTCGTAGGCCTTGGCGGCGTCGGGCAGGACCTTGCGGGCGGCGGCCTCGGCGAGCTCGCGCTCCTTCGCGAGGGCGCGGGCGAGCGACGGGCCGAATCGCGCGAGGATCGGCTCGCTGCGGGGGGCGAGAGCTTTCGCTTTGGCGAGGAGCTCCTCGAGGCCCGCGCGGGCGGCGGCGGGGTCCCGGTCGACGTCGGAGTTCAACCGGTCGCCGCGATCCCAGAGCTCGCGCTGGCCGGCGAGGAAGTCCCGCAGGGCCAGGATCCGGGGCTTGTCCTCCGGCGCGAACCAGGTCGGGTGCGCCGACTCGCGGGCCACCGCATCCGCGGCCGCCTTCTCGGCGAGGCCGATGGAGGATCTCGCGTACGCCCCTTCGGCCTCCGGGAGGAGGGCGAGCGTCTCCTTGACGTAGCGATCGTGCGCGGACTTGGTGGCCCAGAGCGCGGCGCCGGTGCCGCCGGCGGCGAGCAGGACGACGGCCCCAACGAGGAGGTTGCGAGTCTTGGAGTTCATGTGGAGTGTTATAGGACGAGGAAGGCCGGCGGGAAAGGGAGTTAACGCCCCTCGACGAGCGGTTTCCAGGTCCCGAAGACCGCGGCGGGCGTGAAGCGCTCCTTCAGCCGCGCGCGGCCCTTCGCCCCGAGCTCGGCCCGGACCTGCGGGTTCCGCGCCAGGAACTCGACCTTCTCGGCCCACTCCTCCGGGCTCCGCACGAGGTAGCCGCCGTCGCCGACCAGGTCGCGGTGCGCCCCGACGTCGTCCGCCACGACGGGCACGCCCGCCGCGTGGTACTGGAGGACGCGCGTGCCGCACTTCCCCCGCGTCCACTCGTCGTCCGGCATCGGCGCCAGCCCGATGTCCATCGCGGCCACGGCCTCCGCCTCCGTCTCCTCGCTCCAGGGGATCTCCTCGACGCCCTCGGGGAAGCGGTTGCACACGACGCGGATCCGCACGGGCGACTTCCGCAGCAGCGGCAGGATCGCCTCGAGGTACGGCAGGTTGCCGCCCGCGCCGATCCAGCCCGCGATGACGCCCTCGTGCTCGCGGCGCCCGACCGCCTCGTACTTCGCCGGATCGAGGACCGTCGGCAGCACGGTGACGGACTTCGCCCCGGCCCCGCGGGCCTGCTCGGCGAGGTGGGAGTTCCCCGCGGTGACCGCGTCCGCCGCGCGGACCACGGCCTCGAAGCGCCGCACGCGGGTCCCCCAGGGCCGGGCCCCCTCGGCCGTGCGCTTCAGGTAGACCGCGTCGTCGAAGTCGTAGAGCAGCCGCTTCGCGCGGCGGCGGATCGCCTTCGTCAGCCAGCGCGGCGGGAGCCGCTTCTGGAGGACGACGACGTCCGCGGCCGAGACGGCGCGGAGCACCGGCCAGAGGTCGAGGATCCCGCTCGAGTACTCGCGCGCGAGCACCTCGTGCCCCGCCTCGCGGAAGCGCGGGAGGAAGGCCTCGACGCGGTACCGGACGCTCGGGGTGCCGGCGCGGTGGGTGAGGAAGAGGATCTTCACGGGCCGCGATTCTAACATTTCGATTTACATGGCCGCGAAGCATGGCGTCTACTGCTTGACCCCACACACCCAGGAGGATCGATGCTCCGACTCGCCGGCGTGGCCCTCGTGCTCTCGATCGCGGCGGGCGCCGCGGCCCAGGACGACCCCTTCGAGACGCGCGTCTTCGACGTGGAATTCCTCACGAAGTCCATCCCCGACCACCCCTGCGCGGACTTCGGGATGGACGGGGTCTCCAGCTCGAAGGAGGAGCCGGACCGCAGCTTCATCTCCGGCGAGGACCTCGTCGCGCTGGTGAAGAGCAACATCCAGGAGGACTCCTGGGAGCACCAGAACGCCAAGATCACCTTCGAGGACGGGCAGCTCACGGTGACGAACGTGAAGTCCGTCCAGGAGAAGATCTCCCAGTACCTCGCGTACTGGCGGGGCATCCACGGCCGCATGGTCGTGGTGGACGGGCTCTTCGTGTCCGTCGACCCGGCCCTCTTCGGGAAGCTCCGCGGCTCCGCGGCGCCGAACCGCCCCTCGATCCTCCCCGCGGCGGCGATCAAGGAGCTGCACGCGGCCGTGAAGGACGGCAAGGCCGAGATCCTCAAGGCCCTGCGGGCGACGGCCTACCCCGGCCAGCGCGTCGGGCTCCAGGAGTTCGCGGGCGTCTCCTACGTCGGCGACATCGACATCCAGGTCGCGACGGGCAGCGTCCAGATCGACCCGATCATCCACACGGTCTCCGCGGGCGCGGCGCTCGACGTCCGCCCCCACATCGAGCCCTTCGAGGGCGGCATCACGATGGAGGCCCGCGCGGCGCTCGGCGACACCGAGGCGCTGACGGACAAGAAGCTCCGGCTCGCCGTCCAGGCCGGCTCGGCGGCGGCTTTCGACGACTCGCCCGACAAGCCGGGCGACCCCAGGAAGGACCCGTCGGAGGTGAAGCCCCGCACCGACGTCCGGGAGTCGAAGATCCAGCATCCCCGGGTCAACCGGGCCTTCGTCCGCACGACGGTGACGACGCGGGACCGCGAGACGGCCGTCCTCGGCGCCGTCCAGGTCCGGGGCCGGGTCCTGGTCTTCCTCGCCTCGGCGGGGGTCGTCGCCCTCGAGGACAAGCCCGCCCCCGAGCCCGCGTTCGAGGAGGAGCGGCTGCTGCGGATCTACGACGTGTCCCCCCTGACCCGGGTCATGCAGGACTTCCCCGGCCCGGCGCTCGAAATGCCCGCCGGCGCGGGCGGCGCTCCGCTCACCGGCGCGAGCTTCGCGCTCGAGGAGGCCAAGGGCACGCGCGTCACGCCCGAGAGCCTCGTGGAGCTGATCCGGACCCGCGTCGCGCCCGAGACCTGGGGCAACAAGCGCAACGCGATCAACGCCACCGAGAGCACGCTCGTCGTGCGCCAGAAGCCCGCGGTCCTCAAGCTGGTCGACGAGTACCTCAAGACGCTGCTCTCGGCCCGCGCCCGGACCATGACGGTCGAGCTCCTCGTGATCGGCTTCAAGAAGGGCTCGCGGTCGGAGTGGGAGAAGGAGATCCCCGCGCTCGCGCCGGGCGGCTACTTCGCCGACGTCGCGGGCGTCCGCAAGCTGCTCGACGAGACGGCCAAGGGCGGCGCGGTGTCCGTCGTGGAGTCCGCCGAGGTGACCTGCTACCCGCAGCAGCGCGTGCACGTCGCCCGCCTCGTCCAGGAGGCCTACCTCTCGGACTACGAGCCGCAGGTCGCGACGTTCGCCGGGACGCAGGACCCCGTGATGTCCACGATCTCGACGGGCTTCGTGGTGGACGTGCGGCCTCACTTCGTCGGCGGAACGGACCGGGTCGCGGTGGACCTGCGGGCGAAGCTGGCCTCGTGCTCGATGCGCGAGGTCGACGCCCCGACGACCGGCGCGGGCTACCTGCAGCTGCCGAGGCTCGCGGCGTGGCGCTGGAACACGAGCCTCACCTGCCGGGCGGACCGCTACACGATCGCGGCGGTGGACAGCCGGAAGTCGGGCGACGACACGGAGGACCTCGTCGTCCTCGTGCGGGCGCGGCCCAACGACGTGAAGTAGATCACTCGGACAGCTTCTTGAGCGCGGCCTCCGCCTCGGCGGGCTTGAAGCCCCCGGGGCCGAGGCCGCCGCGGTACGCGACCTTCCCGTCCTTCGCCACGACGTAGAGCCGGTCCGGCCAGCCCGCGTAGGCCTTCATCATCGTGTCGGCCAGGTCGTCGACGAGGAACGGCATCGTCAGCTTCAGCTTCTTCGCGCACTCGGAGGCGACGCCGTGCCGCTCGGCGTCCGTGGTGGGGTCCTTGAACTCGATCCCCTCCTTGCGGTTCGCGGGGACCTGCCAGCCGTCGCTGGGGTGGGCCTCGCGGATGTAGACGAGGTAGATCCCCGCCTTCTCCTTCCAGGACTGGTGGAGCTTCTCCAGGGTCGCGGCCTGCGACCGGAAGGGCGGTCAGGTGTAGCTGCCGAAGATCAGCAGGAGGGGCTTCGCCCCCTTGAGCGCGGAAAGGTCGACGGTCTCGTCCTTGTCGTCGGCCTTGAGCTTGAGCTTCTTGAGGGTCGGGAGGACGGCGTCCTTCCCCTCGGCGATGCCCTCGCCCTGGGCGGGGTACTTCCCCTTGCCCTGCTGGGGGGCGGCGGCGAGGCCGAGGCAGGCGGCGAGGAGGAGCAGCGTGCGCATGGCCATGGAACCCCGCTGCGGGCCCGGGGTGTCGGCGAATCAGTCCTGGAAGATCGAGAGGTAGCGGTTCGGGATCTGCAGGACCAGGGTCGCGCAGGCCGTGCCGAACGAGCCGTCGTAGCCGTCGTTGCTCCAGGCGCCGCTGGACTTGTTCTGGGTGCGGAGGAGCTCCTGGCGGATGCGCCCGTAGCCCTCGGTCCAGAACTTGGGGTCCTTGCGCTTGAGGAAGAAGCAGGCCTGGCCCGCGTAGAAGTTGGCGTAGGCGTCGTGGCCGCCGCGACCGCCCGCGCGCTTGCCGGTGACGAAGTCGTAGAGCGCCTTGCTGCAGCGGGTGACCTCGGGCCCGTCGTAGAGCCCGTAGTACGCGTAGACGCAGGCGCCGGCCGCCGTCAGCGCGTAGGTCCCGCCCCCTCCCCCGCCGAGGCTGTACATGATCGTGCCGTCGGAGGCGGTGGACTTCTTGATGTACTGGATCCCCTTGTCGATGACCTTCTGCGAGACCTGGATCCCGGCGTTGCGCGCGGCGCGGAGGGCCTGGACCTGGGTGACGGTGACGGAGCCCTCGTGGCCGGAGGGCGAGGGGTCGTAGGACCAGCCGCCGTTGCCGTCCTGCGAGGACTCGACGACCTTCACGGCGCGCTGGACGGCCTCCTTGACGGAGTCGTTGCCGAGGCGGTCGGAGAGGTCGCCGCACATGCCGAGGACCTCGGAGAGGAAGAGCAGCGCGAAGCCGTGGCCGTGCATGCCGCTGCCGCCCGCGGCGCGTCCGCCCCCGCCCGCCTCGTTGAGGTAGCCGTTCTTGGTCTGGGTGCGGAGGACGAACTGCAGGATCTCGAGGACGTTCTTGCCGTAGGGGCCGCGGCCGGGCGAGTTGCCGCCCGCGAGGAAGGCGAGGCCCGCGAGCGAGCTGAAGGCGGTCTGGCAGGTGCTGCCGACGGCGCCGGTGCGGCCCTGGATGCGGGCGAGGTAGTCGAGGCCGCGCTTCACCGCGTCCGCCTGCTCGGCGGTCATCTCCTGGAAGACGGGGGGCGGGTCCTGGGCGAGGAGGTGGCGGGGGCCGGCGGCGGCGAGGGCGGCGGCGGCCGAGCCGCGCAGGAAGGTCCGTCGGTGCACGTGGCGCTCCGGAATCCGGCTTGTGGAAGTCCCCCGAGGAATCTATCACATTGGACGTCCGCGCCGCCCCGCTGAAACCCGAATCCCGGAGCCCCTCGTGCTGCGCCAGGTCCTGGTCGTGCTGGAGATGATCAAGATCCAGCACACCGTCTTCGCGCTGCCCTTCGCGGCGGTGGGCGCGGCCTACGCGGCCGGGGGCTGGCCGACCTGGCGGCAGTGCCTGCTGCTGCTCGGCTGCATGGTCGGCGCCCGCAGCGCGGCGATGGCCTTCAACCGCATCGTCGACGCGCGCCACGACGCGGCGAATCCCCGGACCGCGGGGCGGGCGATCCCCCGCGGGCTCGTCTCGATCCGCTTCGCGTGGGGCTTCACGGCGGCGTCGGTCGCGCTCTTCGCGGGCTGCGCGGCGCTGCTCAACGGGCTCGTGCTGGCGCTCGTGCCGGTCGCGCTCGCGGTGACGTTCGGGTACTCGCTGACGAAGCGCTTCACGCCGCTCTGCCACGTCGTGCTGGGGCTCTCGCTGGCGATCGCGCCGGTCGGGGCGTGGCTGGCGCTGCGGCCGGAGCTGGCGCCCTTCCCCCTGCTGCTCGCGGGCGCGGTGACGGCGTGGGTGGCGGGCTTCGACGTGCTCTACGCCTGCGAGGACGCGGACTTCGACCGGAGGGCCGGGCTGAAGTCGATCCCCGCGGCGCTGGGGATCCCCGGGGCGCTCGCGGCGGCGAAGGCCTTCCACGTCGTCGCGGTGCTCTTCCTCGCGGCGCCCGTGGCGTGGCTGGGGCTGGGCGGCTGGTACGCGGGCGCGGTCGCGGCGATCGTGGTGCTGCTGGCCTGGGAGCACGCGCTGGTCCGGCCCGACGACCTGCGCCGCGTGAACCGCGCCTTCTTCCACGTCAACGCGGTCGTGGCCTTCACGCTGATGGCGGGGGCCCTGCTGGAGCTGGCGAGGACGAGGTAGAAGCTACTCGCGCTCGGCGGAGATCCACTCCAGGACCGGGCCGGGCACGCCGGGGAGCCCGCGGGACCCCGTGAATTCCATCGCGACGCGGACGCCGCCGCGAAGCCGGTAGATCGCCACCGAGGTCTCGCTCCCCCGGTAGGTCGAGATCCGCCGCTCCACGACGATCGGCGCGAGGATCGCGTCGCACTCGGACATCGAGAGGCCGTGCCGCAGCCGCTCGAGGCGCGAGCGCGCGTCGGCCGGGAACGAGCTCCAGTCCGCGGCTCCGGCCTCGGCCCGCTCCCAGTCGCGCGGCGACCTCCACGTCGGCGCGGGGTTCCCGTCGGGGAGCACCTCGCCCGTCCAGGCGTCCAGCGTGACCGTGCCCCCGGGGTTCGCGGCCCACCAGGCCAGGATCCTCGGGTCCCTCGCGTCCCGCTCGATCCGGATGATCCACGCGGGCCGGAACCTGCTTCGCCCGTCGACGCGCCGATCCGGGCCGTACCAGCAGCATCCGTGGCGCGGGTCCAGCGGGCCATGGAACGGCGGGCGTTCCCCGTCCGCCGGCTGGTAGGCCAGCAGCAGGGACGAGCGGTGCATCCAGGAGGCGTCGAAGGCCAGGACTTCGCAGGCCCGCCTCCAGGCCTGCGAGGGTCCCAGGGTCGGGCGCGAGGTGCCCGGCTCCGGGACCACCTCGACGATCGACCCCTCGAGCGTCCAATCGTCCACGCTGTGGACGGCGATCCGGACCCCGGCGAAGCCGTCAAGTCCCCCGGCCAGCAACCGGGCGCCCGAGTGCACCTGCCGGAAGTCCAGTTCGTGCACCTGGACGGCGGGACTGGACCCGAGTTCGGAGGTCCCGGCCCCCTCGAAGACGAGCTCGCCGGGCCGAACGTCCATGTGCTCCCCGATCAAGAGGCGGGCCAACGTGCGGGCCTGGTCCTCGTCGTAGGGCGAGGGCCGCACGTGCGCGAACTCCTCGGGGGACGCCGGTCGCCGGAACGCGGAGAACGGGGCGAACCGGGTGTCCTCCGGGATCAGGCGGGACCCGGGGCGGAGGAGCTTCCGGGGCCGGAGGACGATCGCCGGCAGGGCGTCGCCCGATGGAGCCGGCGGCCCGCCGGCGGGCGGCGCGGAGCCGCAGGAGCAGGTCGCGACGATCAGCAGGCCGGCGACGAATCGGAGCACGACTCCAGCTTACGCGATCGGTGGCCCGGGAGGGCTACTCCCCTACTCCACCCAGTCCGCGACGAAGATGTTCAGCTCGTGGCGGGACTTGGCGTTCCGATCGCTGATGAAGACGAGGCGCTTCCCGTCGGGCGAGAAGACCGGGAAGCCGTCGAAGCCCGCGTGCCGCGTGACCTGCTCGAAGCCGCTCCCGTCCGCGTTCACGAGGAAGAGGTTGTAGCCGCCGCGCGTCGTCGCCGCCGCGTCGCTCGTGAAGATGATGCGCCGGCCGTCCGGGTGGTACGAGGGCGCGAAGTTGATCTTCCCCGTCGACGTCACCGCGCGCTCGCCCGAGCCGTCCGCCGCCGCCTCGCAGATCTCGATCACCATCCCCGGGAACGGGATCAGCGCCCGCTCCGCGAGCATCCGGTCCAGCATCGCCTCCTGCTTCGCGTCCGCGGGGTAGAACGAGCGGTACACCAGCCGCGTCCCGTCCGGCGAGAAGAACGCCCCGCCCGTGTAGCAGCGCTTCCGCGTCACCTTGCGCAGGTCCGTCCCGTCCGGGTTCATCGTGTAGAGGCCGAACGCCCCGTCGCGCTGCGACATGAACACGAGGCGCGAGCCGTCGACCGACACCGTCGTCTCGGCGTCGTAGCCGTCCGAGTCCGTCAGCCGCTGCTCCCGGCCCGTCGCGGGGTCGAGCACGTAGATCTCGAAGTCGCGGTAGAGCGGCCAGACGTAGCCCTTCGAGCGGTCCGGCGGCGGCGGGGGCGCGTCGCCCGCGTGCTTGGTGCTCGAGTAGACGATGCGCCCGTCGCGCAGGAAGTACGCGCAGGTGCACTTGCCCTTGCCGTCCGAGATCCGCTTCGACTCCCCCGTGGCGAAATCGTAGAGGTAGAGCTGGTCGGCGCGGTCGCCCGCCTTCACGGCCTGGTAGACCAGCTTCGAGCCGTCCGGCGACCAGTACGCCTCGGCGTTCGTCCCGTCGAAGGTCAGCTGGCGGAGCTTCGCGAGCCGCCACTCGCCGGCCCGGGGCGGCGCCGCCGGGCCCGCGCAGGCCGCGGGCAGGAGGAGGGCCAGGACGAGGAAGGTCGGGGGGATCCGCATCGGGAGTCGGCTCCGCTTACTTGGTGGCGATCCGCGTGTCCCGCTCCTTGCGGGCGCCGAGCCGGATCCGCTCGGCGTAGAGGGCCAGGCGTTCCTCCCAGGGCGGGAGGGTGAACCCCGTCGCCGCGAGGCGCGAGGTGTCGAGCACGGAGAAGCGGGGCCGGAGGGCGTGGCGGCCGCCCACGACGCGCTGGATCGGGCGCAGGTCCGCCGAGTCGAGGCCGAGGAGCTCCTTGAGGCGGCGCATCACGCCGAACTGCGTGGCGCGGCCCGCCGAGCCCAGGTGCCAGCGGCCCTGGTGGCCGTTGCGCAGGAGGTGCAGGACGCCGTCGAGCAGGTCCTCGATCCAGGTCGCCTGCCCCATCTGGTCGTCGTAGCCGAAGAGGATCTCGCCGGAGGTCACGCCGTCCTCGAAGACGCGGAGGAAGTGCCGCCCCGGCTGGCCGTAGACCCAGCCCGCTCGGACGACGAGGTGCCGCCGCGCGTGCTTCATCGTCATGAGCTCGCCCGCGAGCTTGCTGTCGCCGAAGACCGAGAGCGGGTTCGGCGGATCGTCCTCGCCGTAGGGCTCGGAGCGGCCGCCGTCGAAGACGAGGTCGCTGCCGAAGTAGACCGGCAGGGCGCCGCGGGCCGCGCAGAGCCGCGCGACGTGGTCCGCCCCGTCCCGGTGGACGAGGAAGGCCTCCCAGGGGGAGTTCTCGCAGGCGTCGACCTGGGTGCGGCCGGAGCAGTTGAGGACGACGTCGGGGCGGGCCGACTCGAAGGCCTCCTCGACGCGGTCGCGCCGGGAGATGTCCACGTCCTCGCGGCGGAGGGCGGTCACCTCGACGGGGCCGGGGATCGCGGGCTCGAGGGTCGCGCCGGGGCGCGCCAGGCGGGCGGACCAGGCCTTCCCGAGGCCGCCGCCCGCTCCGAGGATGAGGACTCTCGCCATCTGGGAATCTGATACTATAGGCCCTCCCCCCGCCCCCCTATGAAAATCGTCCTGCTGGGCCGCGGACACCGCATCGGGGACATCCTCGACGCGGTGCACGCCCGACGTTCGGAGACGCTCGTCGTGTCGCTCGACGAGGACACGCTCCGCTCCATGAAGGCCCGGGGCATCCACACGCTCGAGGCCGACCCGGCCGACTTCCGCGTCGCGGACCGGAAGCTCGTCCTCGGCCCCGACGACCTCGTCATCGTCGCCGACTACCTCGAGCCCACGCTCCGCGCGGCGCTTTCCAACCTCCAGGCCCAGCGCCTCGCCGGCACGCTCCTCGTCTTCACGCCGCTCTCGGCCCGGGAGCTCTCGCGCGACTTCCCGCACGCCGTCGTCCGCTCCGACCGCTCGATCTACAAGACGGAAATGCGCGAGGTCGTGCGCCGCACGAGCTCGGGCCACAAGGTCGCCGCGCTCCGGGCCATCGCGAAGGAGTCCGCCCGCCTCGTCATCGTGATCTGGGGCAACCCGGACCCGGACGCCCTCGGCAGCGCCCTCGCGCTCCGCGAGCTCCTGCTGCGCGACTGCAAGGACCTGCAGATCGTCTACACCGGCGAGTTCACGCGGCCCGAGAACTCCGCGATGGTGCAGCTGCTGAAGATCCCGGCGACGAAGTACCGGCCGGACCTCGTCGCGCCCGGCACCACCGTCGCGACCGTGGACGCCCAGCCCTCGTTCTTCGCCCCGGGCCTCGTGCCCCGCTTCGACCTCGTCATCGACCACCACCCGGAGACCGACCTGCCCGCGCACCGCTTCGCCGACGTGCGGCCGCGCTACGGCTCCACGTCCACGATCCTCACCGAGTACTACCGGGACACGGGCGTGCGGATGAACCGCCGCATCGCGACGGCCCTCTATTACGGTCTCAAGGTGGACACGGCCAACCTGACGCGCAACGTGAGCGACCCGGACATCCTCGCGTTCCGACACCTGCGCCCGCACGTCGACGAGATCGTGCTGCGGACCATCGAGCTGCAGCAGCTCCCCCAGTCGACGCTCGACTTCTTCGGGATCGCGATCGCGAACAAGCGGATCCGCCAGGACGCGGCCTTCAGCTACGTCGGCCGCGTCGAGAACCCGGACGTCTGCGTGCACGTCGCGGACTTCCTCATCAAGCTGCAGGGGATCGGCTGGGCGATCGTCGCCTGCCGGGCGCCGGGTCGGGTCGTCGTCGTGTTCCGCAGCGACGGCTTCCGCAAGCACGCGGGCAAGGTCGCCGAGGAGTGCTTCCTGCCCTGGGGGACCGCGGGCGGCCACCGGACGATGGCGCGCGCCGAGCTGCCGCTGGAGAAGCTGGCCGCCGTGCTGCCCGACCCGACGGACGTCGCGGTCGAGGCCTGGCTGCTGGAGCGGCTGGGCGGCCGCATCAAGGCGCTGGCGTCGAGGGAAAAGAAAAGCGGGGCCCCCGTCGCCGGAGGCCCCGCGTCGAATCCCGCGTCGTAGCTAGTAGCTCGACCTCGCGTAGGCCTTCCACTTCGCGTCGAGGTCGTCCCAGCTCCAGCCGAAGACCTCCTGGAGGATCTTCTCGTCGTCCGTCTGCTTGGTGCCGCGGAGCTTCTGCATGAAGTCGATGAACTTCTCGCGGTGCTCGGTGACGAGGAAGTCGATGAGGCTCCAGCCCTTCACGGTCTCGCCGCCGCTGAGCTCGGCGAGGTTGGTCGCCTTGACGACCTCGGCGATGCTCGGGTCCTTGCCCTCGCGGATCCAGGTGCGGATGACGATCGGCCAGTTCTCGGGGTCCTGGTAGTTCTTGCCGCCGCCCTCCGAGCCGGTGCCCGCGAGGTCGACGCAGAGGGTGCCGGCGGTGCCGAGCATGGTCTTCGTGAAGTGGTAGGCCAGGCCCTCGTGCAGCCAGTGCCGCTCGCCGCCGACGAGGTGCTCGGAGCACCACTGGGCGGTCATGTGGACGACCCAGTCGTTCACGTGGGGCCGGTCGCCGAGGGTCCACTCGCTGTTCGGGAAGCCGCCCATGCCCGCGGACTTGCGCGCCTGGTCCTTCTTGGCGGCCGGGCCCGGGTGGTAGCGGTCGACGTACTTCTCGTGCACCGACTTGTCCTTGAGCACGATGAAGTGGTACTCCTGGCCGAAGAGCGACTGCTGGTTGAAGTACTTCTGGAACATCGCGTAGGCGTGCTCGGCGTGCTGGAGCTCGACCTTGAGCTTCTCCTGCGTCAGGCCGCCCGCCTCGATCGAGAAGTTCTTGGACTTGCGCTTCTCGTGGGTGAGGCCGAGGTCGGCCTCGACCTTGGTCTGCTCCTTGGTCGGCTGGCCGCCGTCGGCCTTCGCGATGCCCTCGCGGAGTTCCTTGCGGATCTTGGACTCGAAGGGCGGCAGCCACGGGCCGTCCTTGCCCTGGCGCTCGTGCTTGAGCTTCTTGCGGGCGTTGGAGTTCTGGGGGTCGAACTCGATCGCCTTCTTCCAGCACTCGACGGACTCCGTCTCCATCTTGTTGGAGGCGCAGAAGTCGCCGAGGCTCGAGTACTGGTTGCCGATGGTCTTGCCCATCGTGTCGACCTTCTTGTCGTACTGGACCCGGCACTTCAGCTTCTCGTCGCCGGCGAGGTTGTCGCCCATGTTGGGCTTCTTGTCGGGGTCGACCTCCCACTGGCCCTGGTCGTCCCGGCGCTTGCAGAGGGCCTTGTTCGCGCCCTCGTGGTCGGGGTTGAAGTGGAGGGCCTTGTTGTACTCGCTGCGGGCGCTCGTGAACATCTTCTGGCCCGTGAGGAACTCGCCGATCTTGAAGTACTCGTCGGCGAGGTTCCGGTGGATCTTCGCCTTCCGCTCCTCGTACTCCTCGGCGGGCGGCTTGGCGGGCGGGTCCTGGGCGAAGGCGGCGGTGGCGGCGGCCAGGAGGGCCAGGGTCGCGAAGCGCATCGTGGGGTTCCTCCGGTTACCTTCCGACCGTGAATACGACGCGGCCGGAGCAAAGTTCCCGCAATATACGGCCGGGGCCCCGCGCGGCCAAGCTTCCGGTGGACCCGGCCCGCCCCCCGGCGGTACAATCGCCGTCCCTCGCCATGCTCGACGAACTCGACCGGCTCGTCGCCGAAGGGGCCTACGAGAAGGCCCTCGCCGCCGCCAAGAGGCTGTCCATCGACCACCTCAAGGCGGGACGCCGCGGGGCGGCCGGGCTCGCGCTCGTCCGCTCCGCCGAGATTCTCTGCGCCCTGAACCACCCGGCCAAGGGCCGCAGCTTCGCCTTCGAGGCCCTCGACCTGGCCAAGCGCGCCGACGACCCCCTCGCCCGCGGCGCCGCCCTCGCCGTCCAGGCCCTCGCCTGCCTCCGCCTCGGCGACATCGAGCTCGCCGAGCAGGGCGTCGACGCCTCGATGGACCTCCTCGCCAAGGTCAAGGACCACCCCGCCGCCGCCGAGGCCAAGCTCGTCGCCGCCGAGGTCGCCCTCTCCGCCGAGAACCCCGACGAGGCCCGCACCTTCGCCTCCGCCGCCTTCGCGATCGGCGCCGCCCTCGGCCGGGCCGACCTCAAGGCCCGCGCCTGCCTCGTGAAGGCCCTCGCCGAGGAGCGCTCGGGACGCAGCGACGCGGCCCTCGAGCTGCTCGCCGCCGCGGAGACCGAGCTCCAGCGCGCCCCCCACGCGGGCCTGCAGTGGCAGGTCAAGGCGGCCCTCGCCGGCGTCCACCTCAAGGCCGGCCGGGGCAAGGTCGCCCAGGTCCACCGCAACGAGGCCGCCGACATCGTCCACCGCATCGCCAACGGCCTCGCCCCCGAGGCCAAGGAGCGCTACCTCAAGCACCCCGCCGTCGTCGCCGCCATGGGCCGCGACCAGAACGAGTCGGCCATCCTCCGCGCCCCCGTCCAGGCCCCGCGCACGCCGTCCCGCCCCGTCGCCACCGCCGACGAGGCCTCGCTCGCCGCCCTCCGCCCCGTCTTCGAGGTCATCAAGAAGATCAACTCCGAGCAGAACATCCGCAAGCTGCTCGCGACGATCCTCGACGTCACCCTCGAGTTCTGCAACGCCCAGCGCGGCACCGTCGTCCTCTTCGAGCGCGACGGGTTCAAGATCGAGCTCTCCCGCAACCGCGAGAAGCAGGACCTCAAGCCCGACGAGATGGGCCTCTCCCGCGAGATCCTCCGGCGCGTCCGCGACACGGGCCGCCGCATCACCGCCGACCAGGCCACCGAGGACCCCACGATCGGCCTCAGCGAGAGCGTCCAGGACCACCAGCTCCGCTCCATCCTCTGCGTGCCCCTGCGCGTGAAGCTCCGCCTCATCGGCGCCGTCTACCTCGACAACCCCTTCGTCGTCGGCGCCTTCGGCCCCCGCGAGACGGAGCTCGCCGAGATCCTCACCGACCACGCCGCCGTCGCCCTCGACAACGCGCTGCTCCGCGCCCGGGCCATCCACGACGGCCTCACCCACGTCTTCAACCACGGCCACTTCGAGAAGCGCGTCGAGGCCGAGGTCTCCCGCTCCCGCCGCCACGGGCGGCCCTGCGGCCTGCTCATGATCGACATGGACGACTTCAAGGGCATCAACGACACCCTCGGCCACGAGGCCGGCAACGAGGCCCTCCGCACCGCCGCGCGCATCCTCGTCGCCGGCGTCCGCAACGTCGACCTCGTCGCCCGCATCCAGGACCCGGACCAGGAGGGCGCCGCGGCCGTCGCCCGCTACGGCGGCGACGAGTTCGAGGTCATCCTCCCCGAGGCCGACCGCGCGGGCGTCCGCACCGTCGCCGGCCGCATCCTCGCCCTCGCGAAGGAGACGCCCTACCGCTGGAACGACAAGCCGCACTACCTGCGGCTCTCCATCGGCGGCGCCTCGTTCCCCGAGGACGCCCCCGACTTCCGCGAGCTGATGCTGCGGGCGGACGAGGCCCTCTACGTCGCCAAGCACGCCGGCAAGGGGCAGTTCGCCGCCTACCAGGCGGGCCTCGCCCAGGCCCAGAAGGCGGGCCGGTGAGCTCCGCCCCCGAGACCCGCAGCTCCCGACCCGACGAGAGCCTCGACAGCACGCTCTTCGCCGCCGAGGCCCCGTCGCTCGCCGACCCGCTCCCGATCGACGGCGAGGCGCCGGACGCGACGCCCTCCTCCGCCTCCCCGGCCGTCTCGCTCTTCGGCAGCATCGCCGTCCAGGAGCGCTTCCTCAGCGAGGACCAGCTCGCGGAGGCGCTGAAGATCCAGAAGACCTCGCCCGCCAAGCCGACGCTCGGCCGCGTCCTCCAGGACCAGGGCTGGCTGACGGCCCTCCAGGTCGAGGTCATCCTCGACATCCAGCGCGTCAACAGCTCGGAGCGCGTCGTCAAGCCGCAGGAGGGCGGGCTCTTCGGCCACCTCGCCGTCGGCGCCGGCTTCTGCACGACGGAGCAGGTCCACGCGGCGATGGAGAAGCAGAAGGAACTCCGCGCGAAAGGCGAGAACGTCCCCGTCGGGCGGCTCCTCCTCGAGGCGGGGCAGCTGTCGCGCGAGCAGGTCCTCGAGATCCTCCGCCGCCAGGAGAAGGGCGCGGTCCGCTGCGACGGCTGCGGCGCCACGTTCCTCGTCGAGGGCCTCGAGCCCGGCACGCGCTTCGCCTGCTGCCGCTGCTACCGCGTCCTGTCGATCCCCACCGGCTCGCGGGCCCCGACGACCACGGGCACCGCGTTCATCACGCACTCGCCGATGGAGCACGGGCCGGCCCCGGCGAAGCCCGCGACGGCGGCCGCCCCGGCCCCCGCCCCGGCGGCCGGCGCGCTCGACCACCTCGTGCTGCGGCACGGCGGCATCACCTGGCCCCTGCTCTACTTCGCGCTCCTCATGGCCGCATGGAGCTCGCTCGGCCGCCCCGCCCGCCTCTCGTTCGCCGCCGTGGGCATGGCCCTCCTCGCCGTCTCCCTGTGGGGGATGACGCGGGACGCCCGGCGCAGCGGCGACGCCCGGGCCCGGGACGGCGCGCTGCGCGGCGCCCTCGGCCGCGTCGAGGACCGCTGGGCCCGGCTCCTCTGGGTCTGGAAGCAGTACGGCGCCTGGGAGAAGATCGGCGGGATGGAGCCCAAGGAGCTGCGCGAGACCGACGAGGCCCTCCGCGAGGCCCGCCGGGCCGCGGACGGCGAATCGGGACCGCCCCACGAGTAGCGCTCCGGGGCCGTACCACATACCGGGGTGGCGATGACGAAGGCCGATCCGCTGGTGGGGACCGTCCTCGGCGGGGTCCAGCTGCTCGAGAAGCTGGGCTCCGGCGGGATGGGCTCCGTCTACCTCGGCCTCCAGACCGCCCTGCAGCGCAAGGTCGCCGTCAAGATCCTCCCCGAGCACCTCTCCAAGGACGCCGAGTACATCGCCCGCTTCCAGCGCGAGGCGACGACCGCGGGCCGCCTCGAGCACCCGAACATCGTGTCGATCTACGACATCGGCCACGAGGGCGGGACCTACTTCATCGTCATGCAGTACGTGGAGGGCGAGTCCCTCCAGGCCGTCCTCAACGTCCTCGGCACCCTGCCCCCGCGCGACGCGGCCCGCCTCGTCCAGGGCGTCCTCGAGGGCCTCCAGCACGCCCACGAGGCCGGCGTCATCCACCGCGACGTGAAGCCCGACAACATCCTCGTCACGCCGCAGAACCAGCCGAAGATCCTCGACTTCGGCCTCGCGATCCAGGCCGACGCGCACCACCGGCTCACGGAGACGAACACCGTCGTCGGCACGCCCTACTTCATCTCCCCCGAGCAGGCGAAGGGCCGGGCCCCGACGGCCGCCTCGGACATCTACAGCGCCGGCGTCACCCTCTACACCCTGCTCACCGGCCGCGTTCCGTTCTCGGGCCGCAACGCGCTGGCCATCCTCAACAAGCACATCCACGAGACGCCCGTCTCGCCGGTGAACCTGAACTCCAAGATCCCCGTCGCGATCAACGACATCGTCCTGCGGATGATGGCCAAGCGGCCCGAGGACCGCTACCGCTCCGCGGGCTCCGCCGCGGGCGACCTGGCCGCCTTCCTCGACGGCCGCCCGCCGTCCACGCTGCGCTCCACCGTCCCCGTGGTCCGCGAGCGCAAGGCCGCCTGGCCCTGGATCGTCGCCGGCGCCGCGTCGTTCGTGATCGCCCTGCTCCTCTGGAAGGGCGTCCCCGCGTCCGCCCGGCCGTCCCCCGAGCCCCGGCCCGGCTCCGGAGCGGCCCTGCCCACCCCGGAGGCCGCCGACCCCGAGCTCGACGAGGCCCGCCGGCTCGTCGAGGCCATCCAGCGCGAGGCCGCGGAGTCCGGGCCCCGCGACGTCGCCGTCTACCCCGACGCCCTCCAGCGCGTCGAGCGCCTCGCCGTCAAGTACGCCAACCGCCCGGGCAGCGCCGCGATCGTCGAGGCCGGGCGCCGCGCCATCCGCGAGTCGGCCGAGGCCGTGTCCCGCGGCTACGCCGAGGACCTCCGGCCCCGCCTCGACGCCGCGAAGGCGGACAAGGACCTCTTCACCGCGCGCAAGCTGCTGCTCCAGTTCCCCCCCACGCTCCGCGAGATCTGCGAGACCGGCCGCGGCATCCGCAAGGAGCTCGCCGACACCGAGACCGCGATCGTCGCGCAGGTCCAGGCCGACCTCCAGAAGAACGTCCCCGCGCTCATCGAGGCGGACGAGTTCGAGGACGCCGCGGCCCGGCTCGAGGTCCTCCTCGCCAACGCGCCCGGCGAGTTCCGCGACCGGCTCGTCGAGCTCAAGGACCGGGCCGCCGACCGCGAGGCGGAGCGGCGCTTCCAGCTCCTGCCCCGGATCTCCAGCGAGGTGGGCGACCTCGAGGCGGCGCTCGAGTCCGTCCTCGCCCGCCGCCGCAGCGACGAGGCCTGGGAGGGCGTGCTCGGCTACCTCGGCAAGTACCCTCCCCGCAAGCTCGCGGGGTCCATCGTCCGGCTCGGCAAGCTCCCCATCGCCACGCTCCAGGCCTTCAAGCCGAGCGAGGCCCGCGAGGAGGAGTGCGAGTCCTGGTTGAACCGCCTCGAGATCGAGGTGCCCGCGGCGGACAAGTCCACGCCCGCGGCCCGCCTCGCCTGCCTCTGCGGCGACATCCTGCGCTGGGAGTGGGTGCGCCGGCGCGCGGACCGCGGCGTCGCCCGGCTCAAGGACGCCGAGGTGGTCCTCGAGCGCTTCGGCCGGACCCCGGGGAAGCTGCTGCCGGCCGCGAAGCCCGGCGACCCGTTCACCTTCGTGGGCCCCGCCGGCCCGGTGAAGAACGTCTCGCTGGAGGACCTGCCCGCCCGCGACGTGGCCCTGCTCTGCTGCGCGTCGGAGAACGGCGCGCAGGACCCGGTGGCCCGCGCCCTCGCCGAGCCCGCCCAGTCCCGGCTCTGCTACGCGGTGGGCGTCGCGTACCTCTACTCCGCCGCGCCCGACCGCTTCGCCCAGGCGAAGCGCTGGATGGAGAAGGCCCGCGAGCACGGCGCCCCCGTCCCTGCGTTCCGCCTCGACGACCTCGCCGAGCGCATCGAGATGGAGCGGGAACGGATGGCGCGCGAGTTCCTCCGCCGCGCCAACGACCTCGCGGCCGCCCGCAAGTACGCCGAGGCCCACAAGGCCCTCGAGGAGACCGCCCGCGAGCACGAGGACCGCGACTACACGGCGACCCTCAAGCTCCTCGTCCAGGAGGCCCGCTCGCGCTACTGGTTCGAGGAGGCCCAGGCCGCGAAGGGCGAGCGCAACTGGACCCGGGTCCGCCAGCTCGTCCAGAAGATCCGCAAGGACCACGAGGAGTACCGCGCCGACGAGGTGCTCCAGCTCTACGGCGCCGCGCTGCTGCAGACCGGGACCTGGACCGCCGTGCCGATGCAGACCCCCACCCCGACCGGCAAGGCCTGGACCTGGTCCGGCAAGAACGGCGGCACGCCCGCGCCCGCGAAGTACGACTCCGCCGCCAACGCGATGGTCCTCGCCGGCGGCAGCCCGCTCTTCGTCGAGAAGGCCCGCACCGAGGGCGCGACGGGCTTCCGCGCCAAGCTCCGGCTGAACCAGCTCCAGCAGAGCTGGGACCTCGCGCTGCTCTTCGACGCCGAGGACGTGATCGGCGACGCTCGGCGGGCCGCGGTCCGCTCGTCCGGCAAGCTCGAGACCGCGCGGCGGCGCGAGGGGAGCTGGGAGGCCGAGCGCGCCGAGGACCTCCCCGCGAAGGTGAAGCCGCGCGAGCTCTACGAGGTCGCGGTCGTCAGCGACGGGGAGATCACCGTCGTGTGCTTCGGCGAGGTCGGCAAGGTCCAGCCGGTCTACGCGGTGAAGCGGGCGATGGACCCGAAGGGGATGCTCGGGCTCTGGAGCAACGCCGAGGCGTCGTTCAGCGACGTGCAGGTCCGGGACGGCCGGAACTAGGCGGGCCGGCGGCCGCGACGACGATCACCGTGACGAGCAGGCCGCCCGCGAAGATCGTCCCCAGCACGACGCCCCAGAACTCCCAGCCGGCGGGCGCCACCCTCGCCGCGAGCAGGCGCGCGGGGACGATGGCGGCGGGCCAGAGGAAGGCGATCATGAGCATCGCGGGCCAGGCCCGGTCCCCCGACATCCGCTCCCGCCAGTCGCGGCCGAAGAGGACGCGCAGGACGGGCGTGGAGACGACGACCCAGAGCGCGCCCGGGATCCCCAGCGTGAGGAAGCCGAGGAGCAACGCGGCGGCCGTCGCGACCCACCACCAGATCATCGGGAACATCCTAGCGCGGGCGGGGTCCTAGGGTCGTGGACTTCCGACGCCGCCTCGAGGAGGCCCTGGCCCGGGACCGCCGGGACCGGATCGTCTTCACGGTGCTCGCGATCGCGCTGACGCCGGTGCTGCTCGTCGGCGCGGTGGCGGGCATCCTCTGGGCGGCGCACTTCGCGGACCTCCCCGTGATCGACCATTACGGGTTCCGGCACGGGTACCTGGTCGGGTTCGACCTCTTCCTCCTGTTCATGTTCATCTCCTACTTCGCGCGGCCCAAGGAGCGCTGGAGGGTCGCGAAGTCCGATTTCGCCTGGGTCGGCGGGGCGGTGGCCGCCCTCGCGGCCGCGCTGCTCCTGGGGCACGGCACGACGCTGGAGTCGACGCGGCCGGAGTGGTTCTGGCCGATCTACGGCGCGCTCGCGATCGCGATCTTCGGGATGCTGGGGCGGGCCTACCAGGCCAAGGAGTCGTACTACCTCGGCTGGTACGGCGGGCTCGTGGGCAACCCCTTCACGATCGAGGACGATCTCGACCGCGGTCACTTCGCCCTCGGCTGCGCCGCGGCGATCCCCGGGATGATCTTCGACGCGTACGGCGAGATCTTCGGCGGCGCGGGGCTGCTGCGGGGCGCGTCGGAGGAGGAGCTCCGGGCGGCGGAGCGGCTGCTGCCCTCGCTGCGGGGCGCGGACGACGATGCGGCGCGGGCGGCTCTGCGAGGCCTGGACCCGGGTCGCGCGGCGCGGGTCCTGCGGAGGCTGGAGTCGGCGGGGCTGGTCCGGATGTCGGGCGGCCGGCCGGTGCTGACTCGCGAGGGCGAGGGGCTGATCTAGCGTTTCCAGATCCGGACGGCCTTGCCGTCGAGCCAGGCGACGACGCCTCCGTCCCGCGACAGCGCGAGGGACTGGGGGGCCTCCTCGCCCGGGAGCTCCTGCTGGAGACGGAGCGTCCGGAAATCGTGGATCAGGACGCGGCCATCCACGACGCCCACGGCCAGGGTCGATCCGTCGGGGCTCACGGCGAGGGCGGTGATCGAGGAGAATTCGAGCGCCTTCGCCAGGACCTGGTCCGCCGGCCGGAAGATCCAGAGGCCGTCGCCTCGGTCGGCAGCTAGCACCACGCGCTCCAATCCGGCATCGCCGGAGAGATGCTTGAAGGGAATTGGTGCCGCGACGTGGATCTTGAGCTTCCAGTCTCCACGCTTGACGAAGCCGATGATCGTGGAGGTATCGAGTGAATCCCCCAGGCTCAGGATCAGGTGGCCGTCCTTGCTGATGGCCCCGGGGCCAAAGGTTCTGGGCAGTTGATACCACCGGCCGTGCTCCGGGATGTAGACCTCGATTTCGGACTTCCCGGCCAGCAGCAGGTCTCCATGATCGTCCATTCCGATCGGCACCGGAGTCACGGAGGATCCGGCTCCTCTCCTTCCCGCGGGCAGGGTCCCCAGGAACTCCCCCTGTCCGACCTCGAATCGCGTCAGGATCCCGCGTTGCGTCGCCACCCAGAGATTGCTCCCGTAGCAATGAGGACGAGTCCGCGCATCAGCTTCCGCAGACCACCTCTTGGAGCCCGCCAGCGTGGAATGAACGGCGAGGAGCTTCGGCTCCGGGAAGAGCGCCACGAATCGACCGCTGGGGGATAGCGCGATCGGTCCTTCGGAGACCAGGCCGAGCCCGGTGTCCTGGTACGAGGGGGGCGGCGCGGGGACGGGCGGAGCGGCGCACGCGCCGAGCAGCAGCAGGACGGGGAGGAACTTCATGCGAGTACCTACGTGCCGGACCGCCCCGGGTTCAGATCCCCCGTGACCCCACCCTAGCCGAGCTTCCCCGTCTCGACGTAGCGTCCGCCGTAGAAGACGACCACGCCGACGCCGAGGTACATGAGCTCGAGGCGGACGTTGTTGAGCGAGACGCCGGTGAAGAGGCCGATGAGGACGATCGCGAGGCCGAGGCCCTGGAGGATGCGGCCGGTCCAGGTCCTCACACCGGCAGCCCGATGACGGTCCCCTCGAAGGTCAGCTTGCCGTTCACGTAGCCCTGGGCGTCGCACTTGGCCACGCGGCGGTTCACCTCGACCTTCTTGACGACGATCCAGAGCCGGTCGCCGGGCCGGACGGAGCCGCGGAAGCGGACGTTGTCGACGCCGCCGAAGACGACGAGGCGGTCGGCGATCTCGGGGCAGGCGAGCTTGTAATAGAAGACCGCGAGCTGGCCCGCGGCCTCGACCATGACGACGCCGGGCAGCAGCGGGTTGCCCGGGAAGTGGCCGGGGACCCAGAACTCGTCGGGGCGGGCGTCCTTGTAGCCGACGGCGATCTCGTCGGCGCGGTCCACGAAGGCGACGGCGTCGAGCAGGGCCATCGCGCCGCGGTGCGGCAGGACCTTGCGGATGTCGTCAGTCGTATACCGGACGTGGTCGGCCTTGAACCGGGCCGGATCGCAGAGGGGAGGCGGAGGCATGGGGAGGGATTCTACCCGCGCCGCCGGAATCCTCAAGGAAACTAGTCGTCGCGCCGGCCGCGGGGCCGGTCGTCGTCCATCCAGCGGCGGCGGAGCTCCTCCATGCGACGGCGGAGCTCGTCGTGGCGTCCGTCGAACCCGCCGCGGCCGGGGGGCGGACCGCCGGGGCGGCGTTCCATGCCGCGCGGACCCTGGCCGGGGGGCGGGCCCTTCTCGAAGCGGTACTCGCGGCGCTCCTCGGACTGTCCGGGCGGCGGGCCCTTCTCGAAGCGGTACTCGCGGCGCTCCTGGGGCTGGCCGGGCGGCGGGCCCTTCTCGAAGCGGTACTCGCGGCGCTCCTGGGGCTGGCCGTGCGGCGGACCCTTCTCGAAGCGGTATTCCTGGCGGGCCGGCCCGGGCTCCCGGCCGGGGCCGCGGCCGCCGCGGAGGCGGGCGACTTCCTGCTCGAGGCGCTCCACGCGCTGGAGGAGCTGCCGGATCACCTGGTGGAGCTTCTCGTCGCCGCCGCCCTCGGGCCGGTGCCCGGCGCCGGGGGGCGGGCCCTTGGGGCGCTCACCCCCGGGCCGTTCCTGCTGCTGCAATCCCTCCATCTTCCGCTTGAAGTCGCGGTTGGCCTCCTCCATCCGGTTGCGGTGCTCCTGCTCGAGGGCGCGCATCCGCTCCTCGTGCTGGCGCTGGAGCTCCTCGGCGTGGCGGCGGGGATCCTCCTGCGCGTGGGCGCAGGCGGCGGCGAGGATGAAGAGGGCGGGAAGGAAGGCGGCGGGCTTCATGGGGACCTCCGGGTCTCGACCCCCAGAACGGAGGCGCGCGCGGATTATTGTCCGAGTCCGGACTTCAGCAGGCGGGCGAAGGCGGCGGGATCGAGCTCGCCGTCCACCTTGCCGGCCTCGGTCCCGTCGGGCTTGAGCACGACGTACCACGGGATGTACTTCAGCTTGAAGCGCTCCTTCTGGATCTTCGCGTTCGCCTTGTCGGCGTCGCGGTGCTCGGGCGCGCGGCGGTTGGTCCAGAGGCGCGCGTGGACGTAGCCCTTGAGCAGCTCCTCGATCTCCGGAAGGACAAGCACCTTGTCCTTGTTGCTGAGGCAGGCGGCTCAGTTCTCGCCGGTGAACTCGACGAGCAGCGGCTTGCCGGTCTTCTTCGACTCGGCCTCCGCCGCGGCGAGGTCGTCGATCGTGTTGCCGTGGGCCTTGGAGGTCGAGGGGGCCGGCGTCGGGGCGGGAGTGCCACCGGCCTTGGCGGCCGAGTGGCCGTCGCGCAAGAACTTCAGGAACTCATCCCTGTAGATCTGGGCGCCGCCCGTCTCCGCGACCTTCTTCCCGTCGGCGGTGAGGATCACGTAGAGCGGTAGCGTTGTCGTCCCGAAACGGTCCATCTGGATCTTGCGGTTCTGGTCGGACGTCTCGTCCTGCAAGTCGGTGTGGAGCTCGGCGACCACGAAGCGCTCCAATTCCCCCTGCACCTCCGGCAGCGAGAGCACTTTCAACTTGTTGTGCATGGGAGTCTTGTCCTGGACACCCATGAAGTTCACGAAGATCGGCTTCCGAGTCCTCCTGGCCTCCTCTTCGGCCGGGGGCAGCGTTGCGTGAACCTTGCGTTCGACGGCCTTCGACGTTTCGGCCTGCACCGCCGCCGCGTACCCGTCCTTCACGAACTTCAGGAACTCGTCGCGGGCGACCTGGGCGCCGCCGGTCTCCGCGACGGTCTTCCCGTCGGCCGTGAGGATCGCGTAGAGCGGCAGGGTCGTCGTGCCGAAGCGCTGGTACTGGACGCGCTGGTTCTCGTCGGAGATCTCGTCCTGCAGGTCCGTGTAGAGCTCCGCGAGCACGAACTTCTCGAGCTCCGCCTGCACCTCCGGAAGGGAAAGGACCTTTCCCTTGTTGTCCTGGCAGGTCTTTCACTGCGCGCCGGTGTACTCGACGAAGATCGGGCGCCGGGACTTCCGCGCCTCCTCCTCCGCCTCGCGGAGGGTCTTGTAGTGCTTCAGCGCCGGGCCGTCCTTCCCCGCCGCGACGGGCGCGTTGAGGTCCGGCGGCAGCGCGAAGTCGAGCAGCGGCGTGGGCCGGCCGAAGACGCCGCCGAGGCAGTAGACCGCGAGGAAGCCGAAGGCGAGCGCGGACATCAGGCGGACGAATCCGAGCTCCTCGGCCGGCGAGTCGTCCTTCATCCGGTAGATGCCCAGGAGGTAGAGCGCGGTGAAGAGCGTGACCGCGACCCAGACCACGAGCACCACCTGCCGGCTGATGACGCCCCACTTGAAGCCGAGGTCGGCGTTGGCGAGGTACTGCGTCGCCAGCGCCAGCTCGAGGAAGCCGCCGGTGACCTTCACGGTGTGGAGCCAGCCGCCGCTCTTGGGCACTTCCTTGATGAGCGACGGGAAGAAGCCGAGGAGGAAGAACGGCAGGGCCATCGTCGTGCTGTAGGTCAGCATGGCCAGCACGCCGGCCATCTTCTGGGTGCTCCCCGCCGCGAGGATGAAGATGTTCGACGCGAAGGGGATCGTGCAGGTGAAGGTGACGACGGAGAACAGCAGGCCGAGCACGAACGCGCCGCCCATGCCCTTGCGCGGGCCGCCGCCCTGGAGCTTCGCGGTCCAGCTCTGCGGCAGCTCCAGCGCGAAGACGCCGAACATGCTCACCGCGAAGACGAGGAAGAGGATCGCGATG
Organism: uncultured Planctomycetales bacterium; assembly: GCA_964464755.1. Taxonomy (GTDB): domain Bacteria; phylum Planctomycetota; class MHYJ01; order MHYJ01; family JACPRB01; genus CAYXGZ01. Next base: position 7,043 of record CAYXGZ010000014.1, on the reverse strand, counting down.
GAGAGGTTGACCCAGGGGTTGGCCCCGAAGAGCTGGGCGCCCCGGGCGCCGAGGATCCAGGTCAGCAGCAGCCCGAGCCCGGTGAAGCTGAGGATGATGCCGAACGCGTACACGGAGGAGAGCGCGATGCCCGTCGATCGCGACTGGCCCGCCTGCTTGACGAAGAAGGTGAGCGTGATCGGGATCAGCGGGTAGACGCAGGGCTGGACGAGCGAGAAGAGGCCCCAGCCCATCGCGGCCACGAGGAAGCCGAGCAGGCCCGCCTTGGCGAGGTTCTCCTCGGCCTTCTTCGTCGCGAGGTCGGGCTCGCCCGGCGCGGGCGCGGGGGCGGGCGTCGGCGCGGCCGCGGGGACCTGGAGCGTCGCGGAGATCGGGAACGAGAAGGGCGTGCAGGAGTTGTCGTCGCAGACCGAGCCGCGGATCCGGCCCTTGAGGGCGTACGGCCCCGCGGGGGTCCCCGGGGGCGCCGCGATCGGGATCGAGAAGCGGACCTCGCCTTCGTGGCCGAGGAAGCCCTGGTGATCCTTGGGGGCGGGCTCGGCGATCTTCCCCGCGACGGTCGCGCCGCCCTCGAACGAGAAATCGGTGCGGGCCTTGGCGGCCGGATCGGCCGTGTAGACATGGAAGCCCGGAGCCGAGGAGAGGGTCACGTGGAGCGTCGAGCCGTCGGCGGACATCGAGACGAGCTTGATGGTGTCCGGATTGGGCGGATCGTCCTGCGCGGCGGCGGGGAGCGCGCCGGCGGCCAGCGCGAGCAGCAGGGCGGCGGCGCGGGTCATCCTCGGGAGTATAGCAATCACGGCACGTAGGGAACGCGGGGGGTCGGGCGAATATTCCGGGGGGTCTCGCCCCGGACTGAGGAGAAACTAATCTCCAGGCGCCCCCCGCCGGGCCAACCCGAGGTTGGCCGCCACGCCCGCGCCGAGCAGCGCGAAGCCCGCGGCCAGGAAGGCCACGCCGGCGGCCCACGCGGTGCCCGGCCACCACGCGCGGCGCGTCCACGCCGCCAGCACCAGCGCGACGCCCGCCCCCGCCGGCAGGATCCAGCGCCGGAGCGCCGGGAACAGGAACCACACGCCGGCGCCGAGCAGGAGGGCCGCGCCCGCGAATCCGCCGGCCGGCTCCAGGCCGCAGCCCCGGAGGCCGATCCCGATCGCCAGCGCCGCCCCCGCGAGGCAGCGGAAGTCGCGCTGCGCGGCGGACGCGACGACGAGGATCGCTCCCGGGACCAGCAGCCAGCCCGCGCCGGGGAATCCGACGAGCGTCCAGGCGCCCAGGAACGCGCTCGCGACCGCCGGCAGCAGCATCCGGAAGCCGTTCCGCCCGGCCCAGAGGAAGCACGCGGCGGACACCAGCAGCGCGGTCGCGCCGGGGGCCGCCGGGCCGCGGAGGTCGAGGAGCGCCGCGCCGATCGAGGCCGCGGCGCCGATCCACGCGGCGGGCTCCGCGTGGTCCCGGCGGCGGCCGACGAGGGCCAGCGTCGCCGCGAGCAGGTAGGGCGCCAGGTGCGCGGGCCCGGGCTGCAGGTCCGGGAACGCGGACCAGGACAGCGCGTGGACCCCGAAGACGGCGAGGGCCCCGTACGGGACCGCGGCCGCGATGCGACCGATCCGCGGGTCCAGGCCGTCGCTCCAGCGGCGGAACGCGGGGGATCCGGCCAGAGCGAGCAGCGGGGCGCCGAGGCTGCACGCGCCGAGGTGGGCGAGCCGGCGCGCCTCGCCCGGACCGGCGGCCTCGAACAGCCAGGGGAGCAGCGGGAGCAGGCCCGCGGCGGCCCCGAGGGCGGCCGCGATCGGCCACGCGCCCTTGAGGCGGAAGAGCCGGACCAGCAGCGCGACGTGGACCGGTCCGGAGAGGGCCAGGCCGAGGCTCCAGGGGGCCACGCGGCGGGCGCGCATCCCCGGCTCGAGGCTCATCAGTCCGACGTGCGAGAAGAGGCGCTCGCCGAGGAGCGCCGGATCGAGCAGGAAGGCGAGCGAGACGAGGCCGAGGAGCACGGCGGGCCGCTGCTGGCCCGCGCGCAGCAGGAGGAAGGCGCCCCCGAGGACGAGGAGCCGGTAGGCCCCGAGGACGGCGGCGAGGGCGGCCTTGGAGCCGAAGTCGTCGGCGGGCAGGCCGTGCCCCACGAGGAAGGCGCCGGCGAGGATGCAGAACGCGCTGGCGAAGTAGAGCGGGTTGTACTGCACGAAGCAGCGGTGCAGGAAGTCGCGGCGGACCATTCCCCCGTGGACTGCACGCGGCGTGCCACGTCAACGGCTCGGGGCGCCCGCCCGGCGCCTGACAATTTCCGTCGCCACTTTTCGCCCGCGCCGACGGATCACGTCAGCCCCGCCCGCCCCCGAGTTTCCGCCACCGCCCGCCCCGCCCCGGGCGTATCATCTGGCGATGCGATACGCCGCCCCGGCCGCCCTCGCGGCCGCCCTGCTCCTCGGGGCCCTCCCCCCCTCCTCCGGCGACAACTTCGTCCTCAAGAACGGCAGCGTCGTCGAGGGCAAGATCAAGGCCTACGACCCCGTGAAGAAGGCCTACGTCATCGAGGTCGACGAGAAGGGCGCCACCCGCACGATCAAGGAGAACGAGATCAAGGCCCGCTTCGTGGGCCGCACCAGCTGGGAGCGCCGCGCCGACTACCTCGTCGAGTACGAGAAGTCGAAGAAGCCCAACGTCAAGCCGACCTGGGACTCCCACCAGGCCCTCGGCAAGTGGTGCAAGACCCACCTCCTCGGCGACCGCGGAGTCGAGCACTACCGCATCTCCCGCCGCCTCCGCGTCGAGAAGCTCGTGGCCGACCTCGAGGCCGGCAAGCTCAAGCCCGAGGACGAGATCCGCCAGCGCCTCGACCTCGCCAAGTGGTGCGAGAAGCAGCTCGGCCTCTTCGACGAGGCCCGCGAGGAGTACCGCATCGCCTACGGCATCAAGCGCGTCCACTTCGCCGGCGAGGACGACGAGGCCAGCGCCGACGAGCTCTTCTCCCTCGCCAAGTGGTCCGAGGAGGTCGGCCTCGAGGACGCCGCGGTCTCCGACTACGAGAAGATCCTCGTCGCCAACCCGCGGCACGGCGGCGCCCGCACCGCGCTCGACCGCATCAAGAACTCCCTCGAGTTCCGCCTCAAGGTCTTCGGCGCCGAGATGGCCAAGGCCGGCCGGGCCTGGTCCATCACGGTCACGGTCGAGGAGAACGTCGACAAGAAGTTCCTCGAGGACTGGGGCGAGAAGATCCAGCACCTCAGCGAGTACGTCTGGAACGCCAGCGAGGGCCAGTTCTACATCGCCGAGGTCGAGGTCGAGGACTCCGCCTCCGACGGCAAGATCATCGTCGAGAAGGGCAAGCTCGACTGGTACGGCATGGACAACAAGGAGGGCATGGGCGTCCTCGCCTACTGCGCGGCCAGCGGCACGCCGCGCTGGGAGATCCACTGCCCGGGCAAGAGCGGCGTCAGCGTCCTCGCCCACGAGATGTTCCACGGCGTCTTCGGCCTGCCCGACGAGTACTACCAGACCCCGCAGTGCGAGTGCGTGATGCGCGCCGCGCCGAACCCCCAGATCATCTGCACCGAGAAGAGCGCCGGCCACCAGGCCCCCAAGGACGGCCCCCCGGGCTCCGAGGGCAAGCGGGACTGCTGGGACATCGTGATGAGCCGGCCGGAGTTCAAGGGCACGCCCAAGCACCCCAACCCGACCTGGACCTGGAACGAGGGCGGCCCCGACCAGATGGGCCCGCCCAAGGGCCTCAAGGACATCCGCACCGAGGGCCCCCGCAACGTCGGCGGCAAGGTGCGCTGGAACGGGCTCGAGCTCCTCAAGCCCCCCGCCACGGTCATCAAGATCGTCGACAACTAGGCCCGCCCGTCCTATCCTCGTCGATCCAACCCCGGAGGACCCCATGGGCAAGACCGCCGTCTTCACGACCTCGCGCGGCGAGATCGTCGTCGACCTCTTCGACCAGACCCCGAACACCGTCGCGAACTTCGAGAAGCTCGCCGCGAAGGGCTTCTACAACGGCCTGAAGTTCCACCGCGTCATCGCGAACTTCATGGTCCAGGGCGGCTGCCCCGAAGGGACCGGCCGCGGCGGCCCGGGCTACCAGTCGCCCTGCGAGATCGTCCCCTCGATCAAGCACCAGAAGGGCTCGCTGGCGATGGCCCACGCCGGCACCTGCAAGCACGACCCGAAGACGGGCGCCAAGTTCGCGGGCAGCTGCTCCAACGGCTCCCAGTTCTACATCACGCACAAGGCGACCGACTGGCTCGACGGCGTCCACACGGTCTTCGGCCAGGTCAAGAAGGGCCAGGACATCGTCGACGCGATCCAGCAGGGCGACCAGCTGGTGAAGCTCGAGATCAAGAACGGGTAGATGGGCCACACGACGCCGGTCGACCCCACGCGGCGCCAGCTCTACCGCATCCTCGGCCCCGTCCGCGACCTGGCCGGCGAGCTCGGGCTCTGGATGGGCGTGCTCGAGGAGGCGCGGCGCGAGACGCTCGACGCCGTCGAGGGCCTGACGCCGGACCAGCTCGCGTGGAAGCCGCCCTCGGGCGGCAACTCGATCGGCCAGCTCCTCCGCCACGTGGCGGCCGTCGAGCTCGAGTGGATCCAGAACGACCTGCTCGGCCGCACCGACCTACCCCCGGACCGGCCGCCGATGCTGCGCAACGACGACGCGATGTCGAACCCGGGGCCGCTGCCGCTGTCCGACTTCGCGGCCGTGCTGTCCTGGGTGCGGGCCCACACCCGCAAGGCGCTGGAGGGCTACCCCGCCGAGGAGATCGACGCGACGCGCACCTACCAGGACCCCGGCGTCCGCAAGGTCTTCAACGTGCGCTGGATCCTGCACCACATCGCGGACCACGAGGCCCAGCACCGCGGCCAGATGCTGGCGGTGAAGCGGATGATGAAGGCCGGAAGGTAGCCGCCAGGCTTCTGGCTTTCCGGCCTCCCTGCCTTCCGGCCTCCCTGCCTTCCGGCCTCCCTGCCTTCCGGCCTCCCTGCCTTCCGGCCTCCCGGCTTTCCGGCTCTCCGGCTCTCCGGCTCTCCGGCTTTCGGGCTTTCGGGCTCTCGGGCTACTTCTTGTACTTCTCCAACGCCTTGTCCACGTACTTGTTCACCGTCTCCGCCTTGTCGCCCTTGAGGATCTCGATCATCCCCAGCGGCGAGGCCGCGGGGTCGGGCTTGCGCGGGTCCAGGATCCCGATGCAGGGCAGGCTCTCGTACTTGTACTTGAGCTTCGTCTCGTCCTTCTCGTCGTTGGTCGCGACCAATTCGACCCAGACGGCCTTCTCGGTCCGCTTGCCGAGATCCTTGGCGATGCGGGCCGCGAGCTTCGCGGGCTCCTCCTTGCCGTCGTGGAAGTAGATCCCGACCGGCTTCTTCCCCGCCTTGGCCTTCTCCATCGCCGCCTCGAGCGTCCGCTCCCAGAGCACCGGCGTCCCCGGGAAGCGCTTCCCCGCCTCGTCGAGGGCCGCGACGATCGCGTCCGCGTCCTTGCCCTCGATCTCCTTGATCTTCTTGCCGTGCGGGTCCGCGATCACGAGCGTCGGGAAGCCCGTGACGTCGAACTCCTTCATCAGCCCCTCGTGCGGCTTCGGGTCCGTGCAGTCGACCAGGAACGGCAGGACCTGGCGGAACGCGGCGACGACGCGGTCGTTCGACAGCGCGCCCTCGCTCAGGCCCTGGCAGACGACGCAGTTCGAGTCGCCGAAGAACAGCACGACGGCGCGCTGCTCGAGCTGCGCGCGGCCGCGCACGGCGGCGAGGTCCTTCCACCACTCCACCTTGCCGCCCAGGCCGGCGGGCGCCGGCAGGGCCGCGGCGGTCAGCAGGGCCAGCATCGCGATCGTCTTCATCGGGGCCTCCTCGGGTGGCAGTCAGGATACGCCGCGGAGCCGCCGCCGGCAGCGGAATTTTCGCCCGGCCGCGGCCTTCCGTTTCGTTTGAATCCGGGGCCGGGTTTGGTATCCTTCCGCGTCCACGGCATTGGAGCCCGGGGACGAGTCGCCAGGAGAGGAGGACCCGTCATGCCGTCCGAGAACGCCCGCCGCCGCGCCATCCAGACCATCGCCGCCCGTCCGGAGCCGGCCGCCACCGTCGACTACGGAAGCCGCCCCTTCACCGAGCTCTACGGGGAGAACGTCTTCGGGATGGCCGCCCTCCGCGAGGCCCTGCCCAAGCGGGTCTACCAGGGGCTGCTCGACTCCATCGAGAACGGCGAGAAGCTGGACGCGAACCACGCCGACGCGATCGCCAACGCGATGAAGGACTGGGCCATCGCCCGCGGCGCCACGCACTACACCCACTGGTTCCAGCCGATGACCGGCCTCACGGCCGAGAAGCACGACTCGTTCATCAACTACCCGGCCGAGGGCCGGGCCGTCGGCGAGTTCTCCGGCAAGACCCTCATCCAGGGGGAGCCCGACGCCTCGAGTTTCCCCTCGGGCGGCCTCCGCGCCACCTTCGAGGCCCGCGGCTACACCGCCTGGGACCCCACGAGCCCCGTCTTCCTCGTCGAGAGCGCCAACGGGAAGACCCTCTGCATCCCGACCGCCTTCTGCTCCTACAACGGCGAGGCGCTCGACGAGAAGACCCCGATGCTCCGCTCGCTCGACGCGCTCGACCGCGCGGGCGTCCGCCTCCTCAAGCTCCTCGGCAACTCGAGGGTGCGCCGCATCATCTCCACCGTCGGCCCCGAGCAGGAGTACTTCCTCGTCGACCGGAACTTCTACTTCCTCCGGCCCGACCTCATCAACGCGGGCCGCTCCCTCTTCGGCGCCCGGCCGCCCAAGGGCCAGGAGATGGAGGACCACTACTTCGGCTCCATCCGCAGCCGCGTCCTCGCGTTCATGATGGACGCCGAGCGCGAGTGCTACCGCCTCGGCATCCCGATCAAGACCCGCCACAACGAGGTGGCCCCCGCCCAGTTCGAGGTCGCCCCGATCTTCGAGCGCGCGAACGTCGCCATCGACCACAACATGCTCGTCATGGAGACGCTCCGCAGCGTCGCCAACCGCCACGGCATGCAGTGCCTGCTCCACGAGAAGCCCTTCGCG
>CAYXGZ010000013.1:0-72970 GCA_964464755.1 uncultured Planctomycetales bacterium | reverse complement strand
CCCTGAAGTGGGAGGGCGGCTTCCTCTGGGCCTGCAAGAACTACGACGGCGACGTGCAGTCCGACTCGGTCGCCCAGGGCTTCGGCTCGCTCGGCATGATGACGAGCGTCCTGCTCTGCCCCGACGGCGTCACGATGGAGGCCGAGGCGGCGCACGGCACCGTGACGGCGCACTACCGCCAGCACCAGAAGGGCCAGGTCACGAGCACGAACCCGATCGCGAGCATCTTCGCGTGGACCCGGGGCCTCGCCCACCGCGGCAAGCTCGACGGCACGCCGGAGGTCGGGACCTTCGCGCGGCACCTCGAGGAGGTCTGCGTCGAGACGGTCGAGAGCGGGAAGATGACCAAGGACCTCGCGCGGAGCGTCGCCGGCACGCTGGAGCCGCCGAAGGAGATGTGGCTGCCGACGGAGCCCTTCCTCGACGTGCTCGCCGCCAACCTGAAGAGGCGGCTCGGTTAGGAACCTGTCCGGGTATTCGCATGGCCGCGGTGAAGGCGCCCGCGGGTCGGATGCAAGGAAGGACGACGAAACGAGCCCGAAGGGGCTGTTGAGGAGTCCTGACGCCGCAGACGGCCTGCGGCCGCCATCACCCCGAAGGGCCTGTCGATGGGCGTCGCCTCCCGGCGTCGCTCGTCGTCGACAGCCCCCTCCAGGGCTCGTCTCCTCCAAGCTCCTTGGGAGGCTCGCCCCTCGGCAGGCCGCGGCTCATGGGAATACCCGGACAGGTTCCTAGCGCGGGACTAGATCCTTGAAGACCTTGCGGAACTTCTCGACCTTCGGCCGCACGACCGCCCGGCAGTAGCCCTGCTCCGGGTTCTTCCGGAAGTAGTCCTGGTGGTAGTCCTCCGCCTTCCAGAAGGCGGGCGCGGGCGTCACCTCCGTCACCACGGGATCCGGCCAGATCTTCTCCGCCTCGAGCCGCGCGATCGCCGCCTTCGCCTGCGCCGCCTGTTCGGGGGTGTGCGTGAAGATGACGGAGCGGTACTGCGTCCCGACGTCCGCGCCCTGGCGGTTCAGCGTCGTCGGATCGTGGATCGTGAAGAAGACCTCGAGGAGCTTCGCGTACGCGATCTTCGCGGGGTCGAAGCGGACCTGGACGACCTCCGCGTGGCCCGTCGCGCCGGAGCAGACGGACTTGTAGTCGGGGCGCTCGGTGCTCCCGCCCATGTAGCCCGACACGGCGGACTCGACGCCCGCGAGGTCGCGGTAGCAGGCCTCGAGGCACCAGAAGCAGCCGCCGCCGAACGTCGCCGTCTCGAGGTTGGCCGCCATCGGGGTCTTCTCCGGTTGCGCGGGACCGCCGCACGCCGCGACGACGGCGAGCAGGGCCGCGGGGATCCGCTTCATCGGGACCATCCTCTACGACGGCGGACGCGGCGTAAAGGCCCGGACCGGCAGGCCCGCGGCGCGCCACGCCGCCACGCCGCCGCGGAGGACCCGGGCGTCGAACCCGAGGCGCCGGTACGAGGCGGCCAGACGGGCCGCCGTGGCGTCGTCGGGTCAGCCGCACCAGAACGCGAGGCGGATCGAGGGGTCCAGCGACTTGCGCTTCGCGGCGAGCTCCTCGTGGGGGATCGAGCCCTCGGGGACGTCGCCGCCCTCGCGGCGGCGCGCGTCGACGATCGTCCAGCCGCCCGACGCGGCCTCGGCCGGGTCGACCCGGGGCGCGTCCTTCCCCGGGGGCGGCGTCTTGGGATTCACGCGAGGTCGAAGAGGAGGAACTCGGCGTCGGAGCGGCCGACGATCTCGAGGGACTCCTCGTCCTCGACGGAGGCGCCGTCGCCCTCCCCGAGCTCCGTCCCGTTGAGCGCGACGGATCCGCGGGCGACCTGGAGCCAGGCCCCGCGGCCCTTCGCCAGGCGGTGCGCGACGCGCTGGCCCTTGGCGAGCAGCGCCGCGTGGATGAAGGCGTCCTGGTGGATCGTGAGCGACCCGTCGCGCCCGTCGGGGGAGGCGACGAGCCGGAGGCGGCCGCGCTTCTCGGCGTCGGAGTAGCGCTTCTGCTCGTAGGAAGGCTCGAGGCCCCGGCGCTCGGGGTGGATCCAGATCTGCAGGAGGCGGAGCGTGTCCTTCCCCGGGTTCTGCTCGCTGTGGAAGACGCCGCGACCCGCGGTCATGCGCTGGACCTCGCCCGCGCGGATGACGGTGGACTGGCCCATGGAGTCCTCGTGGGCGACGGCGCCGTCGAGGACGTAGGTGACGATTTCCATGTCGCGGTGCGGGTGCTTGCCGAAGCCGGTGCCGCCGGCGACGCGGTCGTCGTTGATGACGCGCAGGGTGCGGAAGCCCATGTGGGCGGGGTCGTGGTAGTCGGCGAAGGAGAAGGTGAAGCGGGTGTCGAGCCAACCGTGGTCGGCCCGGCCGCGCTCGTCCGCGGGGCGTCGGGTGATCATGGCCATACCATGGCGGAGCCGCGGCGGGTTTCAAGGGGGAAAAGGCGGGGAGGACCGGGATCGCGCCGCGGACACCGCGAGGACCCGAACCCATCAGGACCGGACACCGCAACGGCCAACCGGAACCAACCGGACCGGACCCAACCGAACTCCCGCGGCGCGATCCCTTCGCCAACCGGACAGTTTCAATAAAGCAAGATCCGGGCCATTTCGCACCCCTCGAATCCGAATCCGGATTCGCGCCCGGGCCGCGGACCTTTCGACGGCCGCTCGGGAGTTTCCCGCGACCCGCCCGGGGCGCTCCGCTATCTTGTCGCGATGCGCCTGATCTCGGTCAACGCGGGCCTCCCGAAGGACCACGGCGGCTGGACCTCCGGGGTCTTCAAGTTCCCCGTCGCCGGCCCCGTCGCCGTGCGCCGCACGAACCTCGACGGCGACGGCCAGGCCGACCTCCGCGTCCACGGCGGGCCCGACCGGGCGCTGCTCGCGTTCGCCGCCGACGCCTACCCCGCGTGGTGCCGCGACCTCGGGCTCGCCTCCCTGCCCTACGGCTCCTTCGGGGAGAACCTCTCCGTCTCGGGCCTCGACGAGGGCCGGGTGCGGCTCGGCGAGCGCTGGAGGATCGGCGACGTCGAGCTCGAGGTCTCCCAGCCCCGCCAGCCCTGCGGCAAGCTGAACAAGCGCCTCGGGATCTCGCGGCTCCCCGACTCGGAGATCACGGCCCGGACGGGCTGGTACCTGCGGGTGCTGCGCGAGGGGACGATCGCGGCGGGCGCCGCCGTGGAGCGGCTCGACCACCCCGCCGCGCGCTGGAGCATCGACGACCTCGTCCGGCTGCGGCGGAAGGGCGGGCCGCGGGAGGAACTCGCCGCCCTGGCGGCCGACGCCCGGCTCTCGGAGTCCTGGCGCGGCCACTTCTCCGGGCTACTCGCCTAGCCGGCCCGGCAGTTCGGACAGGGCCCAGGCCAGCACGGCCATCGCGCCCGCGCACTCCTGCAGCTCGCGCGGGTTCACCTTGTCGAAGGTGTCCGCGTGCGTGTGGTGCGTGTCGAAGTACGTCGACTCGTCGTTGAGCAGCCCGAGCGCCGGGACGCCGGAATCCTTGAGCGGCCCCACGTCCGCGCCGCAGGCCCCGGGCTTCACCTTCGTCGCGCCGATCCGGGCCAGCGGCTTGAGGAGCTCCGCGAGCACGGCCGCCGCCTGCTTCTGCCGGCCGGCGTCGCTGCAGGCGACCCCGAAGCCCAGCGGCTTGAAGCCGCCGGAGTCGGCCTCGATCGCCGCGACGTGCTTCGCGAGCTCGGGGCCGTGGTCGAGCTTGTACGTCGTCGCGCCCGCGAGCCCGTTCTCCTCGTTCGTCCAGAGCACGACGCGGATCGTGCGGGCCGGCCTGAGGCCGAGCGAGCGGATCAGCGCCAGCGCCTCCATCGCGGCGACGACGCCCGCGCCGTCGTCGTGGGCGCCCTGCCCCACGTCCCAGCTGTCGAGGTGGCCGCCGATCACGACGATCTCGTCCGGTTTCATCGCGCCGCGCAGCTCGGCGACGACGTTCGCGGAGGGGGCGAGGCCCTCGTCCTTCGCCTCCATGACGAGGCGGCCGGCGACCTTCTCGCCCGCGGCGATCCGCCGCGCGATGTAGTCGGCGTCCTCGCCGGAGATCGCGGCGGCCGGGATTCGCGCGGAGTCGGCCGCGTAGCGCATCATGCCGGTGTGCGGCGTCCGGAGGCTGCGGGCGGTCACGGAGCGGACGAGGCAGGCGACGCCGCCCTTCTTCGAGACCAGGGCCGCGCCGTTCACCCGGAAGCGCACCGTGTCGCCGTAACCGCTGCCCTTCTCGGGGTCGAAGGGAGGCATCCGGTTGTTGAAGAGGACGATGCGGCCCTTCACGGCGTCGCCGAGGGCCTCGAAGGACTTCTCGTCCTCGCAGGCGAGGATCTCGGCGGAGATCCCCTCCGGCGGCGTGCCCACGGAGCCGCCGAGGCCGAGCATCGCGCCCGGGTGCGGGCGCGGGTCGGTCAGGACGAGGGACTCCTTGCCGCGGACCCACTTCGGGACCATGACCTTCTCGGCGGCGACGTTCTCGTGGCCGTCCTTCCGGAGCTGCGCCTGGGCCCACTCGACCGCGCGCTCCAGCCCGGGCGAGCCGCTGAGCCGGTGTCCGACGCGGTCGCAGAGGTCGCGGAGCTTGTCGACGGCCCCGGTCCCGGCGAGGGCGGCGTCGAGGATCCGCTCGGCCGGCGGCTTCGGCGGGTCCTGGGGCGGGACGAGGAGCAGCGCGAGCAGGGCGAGGGCGCGGATCGGCACGTTCACCTCCAGGCGAAGACCAGGCCCAGGGCCCCCGCGGCGGCCATCGCCCCGAAGGCGACGGCGACCCGGCCCCGGTACCCCGGGGCGCCGAGCGAGACGGCCAGGAAGAGCTTCGCGACGGTGTTGGCGACGCAGGCGACCAGGATGCCCGTGACGGCCTGCGGGGCGCCGAGCGACCCGTCGGCGGCCATGCGGATCGCCGAGAGCGTGATGGCGTCGACGTCCGTGAAGCCGGACAGCACGGCGGCGACGTAGAAGCCGGCCGAGCCGAACTTCTCGCTGGCCACCTTGGTGACCACGAGGACCACGGCGAAGACCAGGCCCATCTTCAGGGCGGAGGCCAGCTCGAAGGGGTTCCCGATCTTCACGCCGTCCGCGGGGGCCGCGGTCCGCCCGACGCGGAGGTAGGTGAGCAGCGTGAACACCAGGCCGGCCACGAGCATGGCGCCGATGGGCACGGCGGCCAGGGGCACGAGGGCCGCGTTGAACGCGGCGACCAGGGCGAGGACCCGGCCCGCCATGACCGTCGAGGCGAGCACCGTCCCCATCGCGCAGGCCCCGGCGATCGAGGGGTCGCGCTTCGAGAGGCCGGACATCGAGAGCGTGACCGCGGTCGACGAGGCCAGGCCGCCGACGAGGCCGGTGAGGCCCAGGCCCTTGCCCGCGCCGAGCACCCGGAACGCGACGAAGCCGACGAAGCTGATGCTCGCGACGAGCGTGACCATCAGGCCGATCTTGTAGGGGTTCAGGGCCTTCGCGGGACCCATCGGGTGGTCGGGCAGCAGGGGCAGGACGACGATCGCGACGACGAGGAACTTCACCGTCGCGAAGACGTCCTCGCTGGTCACGCGCGCGACCCAGGCGTGCAGCGGCTTCTTGAGCGAGAGGAGCGCGGTGACCACGACGCCGAGCGAGGCGACGGAGAGCCAGCGGTCCTTCGCGGTCGCGAAGAGGCCGGGCTGCATCGCGAGCGCGCCGAGCAGGAACGTGGCCATGAAGGCCGCCTCGGACGTGAGGCCCCGGTCGCGGCTGGAGCGGACGTCCTCGCGGTACGCGATCGCCAGCAGCGCGGTCATGGCGATGAAGACGATGGCGACGATCCACATCCCCAGGACGCCCGACAGGACCGTCGAGACGGCGCCGACGACCGCGAAGAGCGGGTAGGTGCGGATCCCTCCGAGCGACCCGGCGGACTCCGTGCCGGCCTCGAGCGCGGACTGCTCGCGCTGGAGGCCGATCATCAGGCCGACGCCGAGGGCGACGGCGAGCGAGGTCGCGAACTCTAGTGGATCCACGGGGCCCCCATCCTAGCGGCCGTCCTCGAGTTTCCGGAGCAGGGTTTCCGCCTCCGGCCTCCGCCCCCAGCCCGGCGGCGCCAGCGACAGCGCCGCCCGGGCCACGGCCAGGGCCTCGGCGCGCCGCCCCGCCTTGTCGTAGACGTACGCCACCTGGAGGTGGGACTCGGCGGAGTACGGGTCGACGGCGAGCAGCTCCTTCGAGGCGATGAGCGCCTCGTCGAGGCGGCCGACGTACCCGAGCAGGTCGATGCGCTCGGACAGCGTCCTCGGGTCGGTCTTGTCGAGCGCCCAGGCGCGCTCGATCAGATCGAGGCCCTCCTGGTACTTCTTCTCGTTGCGGCGGAAGGCGGCGAGCACGCGGTACGGCGGCGTGTAGCCGGGGTCGAGCTGGATCGCCCGCTGCAGCCGGGCCTCGGCCTCCGGGATCCGGCCGTGGTTGGCGAGCCAGACCCCGATGTTGAAGTGCGGCGCCCCGCTGCGCGGGTGGCGCTTCTCGCACTCGGCGAGCTCCCGCAGGCCGTCCTCGTCCCGGCCCTCCGCGAGGTGGAGCAGCGCGCGGCCGAGCCGGGCCCGCAGGCTGCCCGGGTTGACCTCGAGCGCCGCGTCCAGGAACCGGGCCGCCTCGGGGCCCTTGCGGAGGTCGCGGGCGATGTTCGCGACGCGGACCAGGGCCGAGAGGTGGCGGGGCCGGAGCGCGACGGCCCGGGAGAGGTCGGCGTAGGCCGACTGCAGGTCGCCGGATTCCTCGGCGAGGTAGCCCCTCGCGTACAGCGACGGGAAGTGCTTCGGGCGGACCCGAAGCGCCATGCCGTAGCACTGCATCTTCTCGCGCGTCCCGTAGGTCAGCTCGCCGACGAGCCACCAGAGTTCCTCGGCGCCGGGCCGGCCCTCGACCCGGGCGAGGTCCGCCCGCGCCCGGTCCAGCGCCTCGCGGGTCTTGCCCGCGCTCCAGTCGGCGAGGGCCGCGGCGATGCTGCGGTCCACTTCCGCCTCGAGCCCGGCCGCCGCGCTCCGGGCCTGCGCGATGCAGCGCCCGACCTCCTCGGCGACCTCCCGCTCCTGCCGGTCGAGCTCCCGGCGCGCGGCCGTGACGTCGTCCGTCCCGCCGAGGCGGTGCGCGACGAGCAGGGCCCGCGCGAGGCGGACCCAGCCGCGGGCGAGCTGGGGCTCGATCTTCACGGCCTCCCGCAGCTCGGCGATCGCCGCGCCATCGAGGCCGGCGAGGTCTAGGGCCTCGCCGTACCAGAGCCGCGCGGCCGCGTCCCGGGGCGAGAGGCGCACGGCCTCCTTCAGGTCGGCCAGGGCCCGGGCCAGGGCCTCGCCGGAGGAGCCGGGCTCGGTGCGGGGGTCGGCCTCGTCGCGCTGGATCTGCTCGACGAGGAGCCGGGCGTTCTCGAGCAGCCTCGTGGCCTTCTGGCGGTCCTTGAGCAGGTTCTCGGCGTCGCGGGCGGCCTGCTCGCGGCGGCGCTCCTCCCCGCGCTGGAGGCCCTCGACCCGGGCCAGGCCCTCCTTGGCCCGGGCGTGGCGGGAGTCGACCTGCAGCGCGGCGAAGTAGCCGTCGCGGGCCTCGCGGAGGTTGCCCGCCTGCTCGTCGGCCGCGGCCCGCTCGACGAGGTTCCGGATCTTCTCGGCGCGCTGGCCCGAGGCCACGACCGCCCAGGCCCCGGCGACGACCGCGGTGACCAGGCCGACGGCGAGGGCGGCGGCGAGGCCCCGCCGGCGCGCCAGCCCCCGGACGAGGCCCCGGGCGAGGGACGAGGAGCGGGCGGAGATCGGCTCGCCCGCGAGCCAGCGCCGAAGGTCCTCCCCCGCGGCGGCCGCGCTGCGGTAGCGGCGCGCGGGCTCCTTCTCCATGCACTTCAGCACGATCGTCTCGAGGTCGGCCGGGATCGAGGAGTCGAGCTGGCGGGGAGGCACCGGGTCCTGCTTGGACACCTTGTCGAGCACCTCGAGGATGCTGCCGCCGCGGAACGGCTCGCGCCCGGTCAGGAGGGCGTAGAGCGTCGAGCCGATCATGTACACGTCGCTGCGCGCGTCGGCCTTGCCGCCGTAGGCCATCTCGGGCGGCATGAAGGCGGGCGTGCCGAAGACGACGCCGGCCTGGGTGATCGTGTGGCCCGAGGAGACCTGGCGGGCGAGGCCGAAGTCGAGGACGTAGACGTGGCCCTCGGGGTCGCCGATCAGGTTCGCGGGCTTGAGGTCGCGGTGAACGATGCCCTGCTTGTGGGCGTGCTCGAGGGCGGAGGCGACGTCGCGGAGGACCTCGGCGGCCCGCCTCGGGCGGAGGCGGCCCTTGTCGAGGCTGTGGCCCTCGACGAACTTCATCACCATGAACGGCGCGCCCTCGTGCTCGCCCGCCTCGTAGATCGGCACGATGTTCGGGTGGTTGAGGGCGGTGGCGGCCCGGGCCTCGCGGAAGAAGCGCTTCACGTCGTCGGGCTTCTCCGACTTCTTCATGAGCTTGATCGCGACGTGGCGCTGCAGCGCGGGGTCCCAGCCCTTGTACACGACGCCCATGCCGCCCTCGCCGAGCTGGGCGCTGAGCTCGTACTTCCCGAACTTCCGGGGGAAGGCGCCGCCGGGGGCCGGGCGAGGGGCGCTCGCGTCGACGGTCTTCGCGGTGGCGGCGGCCGCGGGGGGCAGCGTCGCGGCGAGCTCCTGGAGCTCGGCGGCGGGCAGGAACCGCAGGGCCGCGATGGACTGGGCGAGCGTGGTTCCCGGCTTCGCCTTCCGGTGGGTCCAGGCGGCCTCGAGCTGGGCCGGGGTGAGCCGCTTTTTCTGGAGCAGCAACTGGCCCAGGGCGAGGTCCCTCGCGTCGCTCATGGCCCCGCATCCTACCACGGCGGAATCCGGCGACCCGGCCAAAGTCCGGAGGTAGACTGGCGGCCGGTGAAGGGCTTCAAGGACACGAGCCTCGGCGCGGGGGGCGGCCAGCGCTTCCCCACGACGATCTGGAACGACGTCCTCGCGGCGGCGGACAAGGCCAGCCCGCGCAACCGCGAGCAGCTGGAGCGCCTCCTGCGCGCGTACTGGCGCCCGGTGTACCTCCACGTCCGCCTTGCCTGGCGCAAGTCCGTGGAGGACGCCAAGGACCTGACGCAGGCCTTCTTCTCCCACCTCCTCGAGAAGGAGTTCCTCGCCCAACTCCGCCCCGAGCTCGGCAGCTTCCGGGGCTACCTGAAGCGCTCGCTCACGAACTTCGTCATCGACGCCGAGCGCTCGGCGGCGACCCGCCGGCCCGAGGGCCGGATGTTCAGCCTCGAGGCGGGCCCCCGCGAGCTGGAGGCCATCGGCCCCGCCACGCCGGACGAGACGGCCGACCAGGCCTGGGACCGGGAGTGGTTCGACGCGCTCTTCAAGGCCGCGCTGGCGCAGTTCAAGGAGACGCTCGAGAAGGACAACAAGGCCCTCTACTACGAGGCGTTCCGGATCTACTGCCTCGAGCCCGCCTCCCGGCCCGACGGCGGCCGGGGCGGCCCGACCTACCGGGACGTTGGCGCCGAGCTCCGCCTCAAGGAGACCGACGTCCGGAACTACCTCACCTACTCCCGGCGGCTCCTGCAGCAGATCCTCCGCGAGCGGATCCGGGAATACGCGCTGACCGAGGAGGAGGTCCAGGGCGAGCTCCTGCTGGCGCTGCGCTTCTGATCGCGCGTTGGACCCGGCCCGCCCCCGTGCTAGGATGGGGCCACCCATCCCCCCATGGAAGACCCCAGCCAGGAACGACGCCGCGTCCAGAAATTCCTCGGCGATTCGACCAAGTCGCCGGGGCCGGGGCACCCCAAGTCGCAGGAGACGCGCAAGCCGCCCGACTCCACGCGCAACCCGCCCACGGCCCGCACGCGGGTCACCTCCACGGGGTCCCATCCCGCGGGAACCTCCAGCGCGGCCGGACAGCGGATCTCCAAGTACCTCCTGGTGAAGCAGATCGGCCGCGGCGGCATGGGGACCGTCTGGGAGGCGGAGGACATCGAGCTCAAGCGCAAGGTCGCGCTGAAGATCCTGAAGGACAGCGCGAGCGATTCCCGCTCCATCAAGCGGTTCCAGCGCGAGGGAACCATCGCGGCCCAGTTCCACCACCCCAACGTCGTCCCCGTCTACGAGGTCGGGACCATCGCGAACCCCGACCAGACCTTCACGCACTTCATCGCGATGGCCTACGTCGCGGGCAACACCCTCGCGGAGCTGATCGAGGAGGGATCGACGCCCCTGCCCGAGCTGATCCGGATGCTCGAGGAGACCGCGCGGGCGATCGACTACTGCCACCACCACGGCGTGATCCACCGCGACATGAAGCCGGCCAACGTGCTGATCGACCCCGAGGGCCGGGCGCAGGTCACGGACTTCGGCCTCGCGCACGCCGAACTCTTCGAGACGCAGCTGACGCGGACCCAGGCCGTCATGGGGACGCCCGGTTACATGGCGCCCGAGCAGGTCCGGGGCGCGACGAAGGAGATCGACGCCCGGACGGACGTGTACGCGCTCGGCGCCGTGCTCTACGAGATCCTGACCCGCCGCATCCCCTTCACGGGGCAGACGGCCGCGTCCGTCTACGACAAGATCCTCCACGAGGAGCCGGCGCCGCCCACGAAGGTCGGCCGCGCGGTGCCGGCGGACCTCGAGGTCGTCTGCCTCAAGGCGCTCGACAAGGACCCGGCGCGGCGCTTCTCCCGGGCCGCGGACTTCGCGGAGGACCTGGCCCGGTGGCGGCGCGGCGAGGCCATCGTCGCGCGCCCTCCCACGGTGCGCCTCCGCCTCTCCAAGGCCATCGCCCGCCGGAAGATCGTCGTCGTCGCCTCGGTGCTCCTCGTCGTGGGGGTGGGGACGGCGCTCGCGTTCATGCTCCCGAAGCTGCGCAAGTCGGAGCAGCTCGCCGCCAGCAAGCACCGGCAGGTCGTCGAGGAGATGCGGGGCCGGGCGGCCGACCTCCTGGACTCCGCCCTGAACGCCCGCCGGGCCGGCCGGGTCGAGGAGATGCAGAAGCAGGCGACCCGCCTCGAGGAGCTCTGCGCGAAGGTGCAGGCGGAGGTGCCCGACGCGCCCGACCCCTACTACCTCCGGGGCCGCATGCTGCGCGCGCGGATGAAGTACGACGCCGCGCTCAGCGAGCAGGACCGGGCCCTCGCCAAGGACCCCGCCTACGGGCCCGCGCGCTACGAGCGGATCGTGCTCAACTCCTACTGGGTCCGCTACGTCCGCGTGCAGGCCACGTCGAAGGCCCTGCAGACCGGCGCCCGGGACCTCGACTCCATCGGCAAGGGCGACCTCGAGCTCGAGATGCGGCCCGACCCGCGGCTCGACGCGGCACGCGAGGCGGTCGCGAAGGACTTCGAGGCGCTGCGCGCCCTCTCCCCCGAGCTCCGCCAGGTGACCGACGTGCAGTACGCCGTCGCGCAGGCGATGGCGGCCATCTCCCGGGGCGAGGACGAGGGCGCGGCGGAGACGCTGGAGCGGCTCGTGTCCGCGCCGCCCGTGCCCGAGGAGACCTACGAGTCGCTGCTCTTCCTCAGCTTCCGCCGGGAGGACTTCCCCCGCGTCATCGAGCTGACCAACGCCGCGATCGAGACGGACCGCGGCTTCGCGGCCTACTACGAGTGGCGCTCGCGCGCCCGGCTCCAGATCGGCATGCGCAAGGCCGTCACCGATCCGGCCTCGATCGCCGAGCTCGACATCGCGCTCGAGGACGCGGGCCGGGCCCTCGCCGCCGACCCCACCCGGGCCAGCTCCGAGGAGCTGAAGGGGACGATCCACTTCCAGCGCGGCTCGCGCCGGCGCGCCCAGGGCCAGGACCCGGTCCCCGACCTCCAGGCGGCGGTCGAGATCGACCGCAAGCGCGTCGCGGAGAGCCCGAACTGGGGCAACCACGTGTCGCTCGCTGGCGCCCTGATGACCCTGGGGGGCATCCTCTCCGACCGCGGGCTGGACCCGATCGACGCGTACCAGGAGGGGGCCGAGAATTTCGCGGCGGCCCTCAAGATCGACGACGGCCTGCACCGCATCTGGAACTGGCGCGGCACCTGCTACCGCAACGCCGCCGCCTGGCTGCGCGGGAAGGGCCAGGAGGCCAAGGCGATCGGACTCGACCTGCGGGCCATCGAGTTCTTCACCGAGGCCGTGAAGCGCGAGCCGAAGAACGCCAACGCGTGGTACGCCCGCGGTCTCGCCCGCTACTACATGGCGATGTCCGCCAAGTCTCCCTCGAGCCCGGAGGTGCGCGCGATCCTCGATCGGGAGAAGGCCGCGCACCCCGCGCTCATCGACCAGGCGATCTCGGACTACGACCAGGCGGTGAAGCTCCCCCAGGCCACGGGCGACTTCTTCTATCGCCGGGCCCAGGCCTACCACCAGCGGGCCGACGCGCTCGGGTCCCAGCGCGACCAGGCCGAGGTGGCCGAGCGCGAGTCGATCGCCTCCGCCACGCGGGCCCTGGAGCTGCAGCCCGAGCGCGCCGACTTCGTCGGCATCCGGCTCGACGCCGCGATCGGGCTCTCGTTCATGCTCATGGCCCGCAAGGAGGATCCGGAATCCGTCCTGGCCATGGCCGAGAAGGACGCGGCGGAGCTGATCCGGCTCCGCCCGACGATGGCGAACGGGACCTGGATCATGGGACGGGTCCACATGAACCGCGGCCTCTTCCTCGAGTTCACCAAGCAGGACGCCTCCGCGCCGTACCGCAAGGCGCTGGAGTGGTTCGAGAAGGCCGCCGCGATGGACCCCCGGGGCGCGGAGGGGATGCGCCGGTTCATGGACCAGGCCCGGATCTACCTCGAGCGGAACCGGCCCCCGGAGGAACCCCCGAAGGAACGGGAGGAATGAGATGAGGACCGCCGTCCTGCTCGCGCTCCTCCTCGGGATCGCGCCGCCCCGCGCCGGGGGCCCCGCCGTCCGCGTCGAGGGCGTCGTGCGCCTCCCCGAGGCGCCGCCCGCGCGGAAGAAGCCGACGCGCTACCCGGGCGACAAGGTGCCCGCCGAGGTCCGCCGCGGCCCCGCGATCGTCTTCCTCGAGTCGGTGCCGGGGACCTGGACGCCGCCCGCCGAGCCCGCCGTCATCTCCCAGAAGGATCGCCAGTTCTCGCCGCTCGCGCTGCCGGTGCTCGTCGGGTCCCGGGTCCGCTTCCCCAACCTCGACGACGAATACCACAACGTGTTCTCGCGCTCGAAGGCCAAGGAGCTGGAGCTCGGCCGCTACGGCACCGGCGAGGACCGCGAGGTGCACTTCGACAGGCCCGGCCTCGTCAAGCTCCGCTGCGAGATCCACTCGAACATGCACGCCGTGGTCGCCGTGCTCGGGAACCCGTTCTTCGCGACCTGCGACGCCGAGGGCCGCTTCGAGATCCGCGGCGAGCTGCCCGCGGGCAGGTACCGGCTCTGCGTCTACCAGGAGAACTACGAGCCCAAGGAGAAGCCGGAGGACCCCCTGAAGGCGGCGGTCCGCGAGATCGAGGTCCCGGCGTCCGGCGCGGCGAAGGTCGAGATCGATCTCCGGTGACGGGGGCCGCGTGAGACTGCGATTCCGCACCAAGATCTTCCTCGGCCTGCTCCTGACGGTCGCCGTCCTCCTCGGCGGCGCCCTGCTCGCGGCCGAGCGCGGCTTCGGCTCGGCGGTCGAGACGCTCGTCGAGCGGCGCGTCGCCGCCGCGATCCACCATTTCGAGGCCGTCGAGAGGAACGACGAGCGGTGGATGGCCGGGATCGGCGAGGACTTCGCCCGGGCGACCCGCTTCAACCTGGCGCTCGAGGATCCCGAGACCTACGCCGACGCGGGCCCGCACGCCGCGGTGGAGCTGCAGCTCCGGAACCTCGGCAACCGCCTCGACGCCCTGGCGATCGCGGACCGCCACGGCACCGTCATCGCCCGGCTCGTCCCCTCCGGGGACAAGTTCGTCCCCGGCGACCCGGGGATCCCCGCCGGGGAACCCGAGCTGCTGAAGCGCGCGATCGAGTCCGCGGCACCCGCCCGGTCGGTGCTCGTCCGGGGGGCGACGGCCTACCGGGCCGTGGCCATCCCGGTCGTCCCCCAGGAGACCCTCCTCGGCGTCGTCGTCTTCAGCCGCAGCCTGGCCTCGGTCGTCGCCGAGATCCAGGCCCTCCAGGACCCCGAGGACGATTCCGGCTTCGTGGTCGACGGGACGCTGGTGGGCGCCCGGCGGCGCTTCCCCCCGCCCCTGGCCGGGCGGAGTTCCGCCCGCGTGGACGGGTCCCCGTTCGAGATCGTCGTGAAGGCGGCCCCGACGGCGTCGCCGGCCGTCTTCGTCGGAACCCGCGCGCTCGAGGACGCCAGGAACCGGCTCCGGCTGCTGCTGCTCACGGTCGCGGGCGGCGCGCTCCTCCTCTCGGTCGTCGTCAGCAGCCTGATCTCGAGCGGCATCTCGCGGCCCGTGCTGAAGCTCGTCGAAGGGACGCGGCGGGTCGCGGACGGCGCCTACGGGCACCGGGTCGACGCGGGCTCGCGGGACGAGCTCGGCGACCTCGCCCGGGCCTTCAACACGATGGCGGGCGACCTCGAGACGAAGGAGAAGGTGCGGGCCGTCCTCAACAAGGTCGTCGCCCGCGAGGTGGCCGACGAGCTGCTCAAGGGCGACCTCGGGCTCGGCGGCCGCCTGGTGCGCGCGACGCTCCTCTTCGCCGACCTGCGCGGCTTCACCGCGATGACCCAGGGCATGCCGCCGGTGGACGTCGTCGCGATGCTCAACGAGTACATGACCCTGATGAGCCGCGAGATCGTCCACGCGAAGGGCATCGTCGACAAGTACGTCGGCGACGAGATCATCGGCGTCTTCGGCGCGCCGAAGTCGCACGGGAACGACTCGCTGGCCGCCGTGGAGGCCGCGCACCAGATGCGCCGGCGCCTCGGGGAGCTGAACGAGAAGCGCGCCGCGCGGGGCGAGAAGCCCCTGGCGATGGGCGTCGGGATCCACACCGGCGAGGTCGTCGCCGGGTGCATGGGCTCCCAGGACCTGATGAGCTACACGTGCATCGGGGCCGCGATGAACCTCGCGGCCCGGCTCTGCTCCGCCGCCAAGCCCGGGCAGGTGCTCGTCAGCGGCGACGTGCAGAAGGACGTCGGGAGCGCCGCCGAGCTGCGGCCGCTGGCCCCGATCCAGGTGAAGGGCTTCGACCAACCGATCCCCGTCTTCGAGGTCGTCGGCGTCGGGACGGGGGAAACCGCGCGCCGCCAGGCGCTGGAGGCCAAACCGTGATCCGAACCGCGACCCTGCTCCTCGCCCTCGCCGCCGCGCTCCCCGCCTCGGCCCAGGACGACGGCTTCCTCGGCCTCCACGAGGCCGGGCCCCGCCTCGACCTCGGGGACTTCTCGCTCTCGTTCTCCGGGATCGCCGACGTCGAGTTCTACTCCACCGACGAGACGGCCCCGGGGCTGCTCCTCGAGGACGACTCCTTCTTCAGCCCCCGCCTGACGGTCTTCGCGGACGCCTCGTACGGCGAGCACTGGAGCGCCCTGCTGCAGGCGCGGGCGGACGACGGCTTCGACCCCCAGGCCGTGGGCCACCTCGACCTGCGGCTCGACGAGGCCTTCGTGCGCGGGACCTGGGAGGTCGGCGGGGACTGGTCGTTCTCCGCCCAGGCCGGCAAGTTCGCGACGCCGCTGGGCAACTGGGTGCCCCGCCACGACCCGATGAAGAACCCGTTCGTGCGGGCGCCGATCGTGTACGACCACGTGACGACGATCGGTGACGGCAAGCCGGTGCCCTCGGGCGCGGGGCTGCTCTCGCGCCGCGACATCCCCGACAAGAAGCTGGACTGGGTCTCGATGCTCTGGGGCCCGGTCTACCACAGCGGCGTCCTGCTCTTCGCGGCGTCGAAGCGAGCGGACCTGCGGCTCGCGCTGACCAACGCGGCGCCCTGCGAGCGGCCCGACGAGTGGACCTGGCAGGGAGGGGACCGGGACCACCTCGCGTGGTCCGGCCGGGCGAGCTGGGTCCCGACGATCGGCCTGCGCCTCGGGCTCAACGCGGCCAAGGGCCCCTACCTCCGCCGCGAGATCGAGGACCTCCTCCCCGCCTCGAAGGACCGCTCGAAGTACGACCAGTCCCTCGTCGGGATCGACGCGGAGTACGGGATCGGGCACTTCACCGCGTTCGCCGAGGTGTACCGGACCACCTGGGACGTCACGAACGTCGCCGATCACCCCTCGGCGCTGGGCTGGTACGTCGAGGGCCGCTACGCCTTCTTCCCGGGCTTCTTCGCCTGCGCGCGCGTGGGCGCGATCCACTTCGGGCGGATCGACGTCGGGGGCGCGGAGCACAAGTGGGAGCGGGACACCCGGCGCTTCGAGGTGGGCGCGGGCTACCGGATCTACGTCAACCTGCTCGTGAAGGCGCAGTACGAGATCAACCGCACGGCGGGCCCGGGCGACCCGGACGACGACCTCCTGTCGGTGGCGGCCGCCCTGTCGTGGTGATCCTGCCGCTTTGACACCGGGGGCACCGGCTCCCGGAGCGCCACCGCATCCGATTGGCGTCCATCGCCTTGCGATTCATCTCCGCCCGCGGATTGGCATCGACCTTGCAAAGCTTCCTGCAACTCGATTGCAAAGGAGGAACCCATGAACGGCAACGGCTGTCATCCGCTGGGTCGGTTGATTTCGGAAATGGACCGGGCCTTCCCCGCGTTCTTCACGGAGGAGGACGCGACGTGGCGTCCGGCCCTGGACGTGTCGGAGGACGAGAAGTCCTGGCTCGTGGAGCTCGACGTGCCGGGCTTCGCGCGCGAGCAGATCGACGTGTCCGCCGAGGGCGACCTGCTGACGATCCGGGGCGCCCGGGCCGTCGAGGCGGAGCCGGCCCGGCGCTGGCACCGGCGCGAGCGCGCCGCGTCGACGTTCGAGCACTCGGTGCGGCTGCCCCGCGAGGCGGACGCCGCGGGCGTGGAGGCGAAGCTGGAGCACGGCGTGCTGGTCCTGAGGATCCCGAAGGCCGAGACCGCGAAGGTCCGCCGGATCGAGCTGAAGTAGCCCCTCTCTCCGGGGGAACGGTTCGGGCGGTTCCCGCCCGGGCCGTTCCCCCTATTTCGCCTCGCGGAAGTAGAACGCGAAGAACACCGCCCCGAGCAGGCAGAGGAACGCGGCCGCGTGGTGCCAGCGGATCCGCTCCTGGAAGTACCAGGCCGCGAAGCCCGCGAAGACCGCCAGCGTGATCACTTCCTGCACGATCTTCAGCTGGAAGACGCTCATCCCCGACGCGTAGCCGATCCGGTTGGCCGGGACCTGCAGGCAGTACTCCGGCAGCGCGATCAGCCAGCTCGCGAGGATCACCACGACGAGCGGGCTCTGCTTGAACTTGAGGTGGCCGTACCAGGCCGCCGTCATGAACAGGTTGCTGCCGAGCAGGAGGACGATCGTCCAGGTCATGGGATCCTCGCGGGGATGCGACTCGGGGGTCGGAACACGGGAGCCACCATGGCCGGCAGGCCCTCGAAGAGCAAGCGGCGGGCGGGCGGGAACGGCACGTAGAGCAGCCAGCGGACGAACTTCACCCAGCCGGTGAGACGCCACGGGGCGGACCCGATGCCCCGGCCGTAGGCCTGGAGGGACTCGCGGTTGCTCCCGGCGAGGAGCTTGCGGTCTCCCTCCCAGAGGCGGGCCTGGTACTCGAACGACGGGCCGGCCAGTGCCGACTCGGCCGCGGCCCGCGCGGCCGCCGGATCCGCCGCCCTGCCCTCGCGGAGCAGGCGCACCGCGTGCGACCAGAGAACCTGCTCCCGGGCGCCGGAGCCCGAGAGCGAGCCCCGCCGGTAGCGGTAGTGGTAGAGCGGCCGGGCGAGGTTCGCCCCGTCCGCCTTCGCGAGCAGCCGCCCGAAGAAGTCGTAGTCCTCGACGGTCGGGATCCCCTCGCGGTAGCCGCCGACCGACTCGGCCAGCGCGCGCCGGAAGAGCGTCGCGCCCTGGCAGAACGGCGTCTCGCGGTCGAGCGCCGCCTTCACGTCCGCGGGCGTCCTCGGGTAGCGGCTCACCCAGAGCCGGGTCCCGTCCTCGCGATGCCGCACGACGTCGGTCCCGACGACCCCGAGCTCCGGCCTCGCGTCGAGGACGGCGACCTGCGCCGCCAGCCGCTCCGGCTCCGACCAGTCGTCCGCGTCGTGCCGCGCGACGTAGTCCCCGCGGCAGCGGGCCAGGCCCGCGTTGAGCGTCGGGACGAGGCCGCGCCGGGGCCCCAGGACCAGCTTCACCCTCGCGTCGCCCGCGGCGAAGGACTCGAGCCGGCGGATCGCGTCGCGGTCCTCGACGCCGTCCCCCTCCAGCACGACCTCGAGGTCGCGGAAGGTCTGCGCGAGCACGGAGCCGATCGAGCGCTCCAGGAACTCGGGCGGCTCCCGGTGCACGGGCAGCAGCACGGAGACGCGGGGCTCGGGCATTCCCCGATGTTCGCCCCCGCGGCCCTTTCGCACAAGGGATGCCCGCCGCTACACTCCTCCCATGCCCGCCACCCTCCGGATCGGCGTGTCGGCCTGCCTCCTCGGCGAGGAGGTCCGCTACGACGGCGGCCACAAGCGCGACGCCTGGATCGCGGACCTGCTCGGCCGCTTCGTGGAGTTCGTGCCCGTCTGCCCCGAGGTCGAGTTCGGCCTCGGCACGCCCCGGGAGCCGATCCGCCTCGAGAAGCGCGGCGCCGGCGTCGCCCTCGTCGCGCCCCGCCGCGGCGAGGACCTGACGGAGCGGATGGCGGCCTACTCGGCCCGCCGCGCGGCGGCGATCGCGAAGCTCGACCTCGACGGCTACCTGCTCAAGTCGAAGTCCCCCACCTGCGGGATGGAGCGCGTGAAGGTCTGGGACGCGAACGGCGTGCCGGCCCGCACCGGCCGCGGCCTCTTCGCGGAGGCGCTGATCGACCGCCTGCCCCAGCTCCCCGTCGAGGAGGAGGGCCGGCTCAACGATCCGGCGATCCGCGAGAACTTCATCGAGCGGATCTTCGCGAACCGCCGCCTCAAGGACTTCTTCTCGGGACGCTGGACGATCGGCGGGCTCGTCGCCTTCCACTCGAACGAGAAGCTCCTCCTCATGGCGCACGACCCCGGGACGTACAAGGCCCTCGGGCCGCTCGTCGCCGGGGCGAAGAAGCTCGACCGCCCGACGCTGGAGTCGCGGTACCGCGGCCTCTTCCTCGCCGGGCTCGCCCGGCCCGCGACCGTGCGCCGTCACGTCAACGTGCTGCAGCACATGGCGGGCTACTTCAAGAAGTGCGCGGACCCCGGGGACCGGGAGGAACTCGCCCGCCTCGTGGCCGACTACCGCGCGGGCCTGCTCCCGCTCGTCGTCCCGATCACGCTGCTGCGGCACCTCGTGCGCCGGCACGACGTGCGCTACCTCGCGGGACAGACCTACCTCGAACCGCATCCCAAGGAGCTGATGCTCCGCAACCACGTCTAGGAGGATTGCATGGCCCAGATCCAGCCGGTGAACAACGGCCCGCTCCGCGTCGAAGGGGACTTCAAGCTCGTCGACGGGACGGGCAAGGCCTGGGACCTCGGCGGGCGCACGAAGGTCTCGCTCTGCCGCTGCGGGCAGTCGGCGAACAAGCCGTTCTGCGACGGCGCGCACGCGAAGACGGGCTTCAAGAGCGAGCTCCAGGCGGGCGTGCTGCCGCCGCCGGCGCCGAAGGCCTAGGCCCGCAGGGCGATCCGGGGGGCCGCCTTCGGGTCGACGGCCCGGGGCGGGTCCTCGAGCGCGGGCGCGACCGCCGCGTCGACGCGGGCCATGAAGCCCGCGACGTCGAGGCCCTCGTACTCGGGCACGTACGCCTCGAGCTGCGCGCGCATGCGCCGGTGCAGGGACCGGGCGCCGTTGAAGTTGTTCCGCCCCGCGTGGTGCAGCGCGACGGCGGCCTGGATCAGCCCGAGGTAGAAGGCCTTGCGGTCGTCGTTGACCTCGATCCAGAGGTCCTCCCACTGCTCGTGGGCCTCGAAGTACTCGCCCGCGTTGAAGTGGTCGATGCCGCGCAGGTAGCGGGCGTCCCAGGTCACGCCGGGTCCTCGACCTTGATGACCGAGACGGGGCACTCCTCGGCGGCGTGGCGGATGCGCTCCGCGTCGGAGAGGTCCGCGTCCGGCCGCACGGTGCAGTTGCCGTCCGCCACGCGGAAGACCTTGGGCGCGGTCTCCTCGCAGAGGTTGCAGGCGATGCAGCCCGGCTCGATGCTCACGCGGCCGACGGGAGGCGCCATGGCCCCATTGAACCCGAATCCGTGACCCGTGCAACCCCTTCTGCTCTAATCGGCCCATGTCCTCCGAATCCAGCGTCGTCACGGCCGCGCACTTCGCGTACGTCGCCGCCCGGACCGCCGGCGAGGACGACTTCCTCCGCCGCCTGAAGGCCGCCGCGAAGGCCGAGGGCATCCCCCCGATCCAGATCGCCCCCGAGCAGGCGAGCTTCATGCAGATCCTCCTGAAGCTCATCGGCGCCCGGGAGGTCGTCGAGGTCGGGACGCTCGCGGGCTACTCGGCGATCTGGATGGCGCGGGCCCTGCCCGCGGGCGGCCGGGTGCGCACGATCGAGTTCCTCGACAAGCACGCGGACTTCGCCGAGCGCTGGGTGGACGACTCCGACGTGAGGGACAAGGTCGAGGTCGTGCGCGGCGCGGGGCTCGACGTCCTGCCCCGCTTCACCGACCGGTCCGCGGACGCGGCCTTCCTCGACGCCGACAAGGGCAACTACCCCGGCTACCTCGAGGAGTGCCTGCGCATCGTCCGGCCGGGCGGGCTCATCATGGCCGACAACGCGTTCGCGTTCGGCCAGCTGCTCGACGAGAAGCCGACGGACCGCGAGGCGCCCGCCGTGAAGGCCTTCAACGAGATCATGGCCGCCGACAAGCGCCTGCACTCCGTGATCGTGCCGATCGGCGACGGGCTGTGGGTCGGCGTCCGGACCTAGCCGTCCCAGAGCCGCGTCGAGAAGTAGCGCTCCCCCAGGTCCGGGAACACCGTCACGATCCGGCTGCCCTTCGGCGCGGAGCGCGCGACCTCGAGGGCCCCGCGGTAGAACGCGCCGGACGACTGCCCCACGAAGAACCCGTGCCGCGCCAGCCGCGAGCACTCCTCGTAGGCCTCGTCGATCGTGACCTTGATGCGCCGGTCGATCACCGACTGGTCGAGGATCTTCGGGACGATGTCCTCGGGGTTCTCCAGCGGCTTAAGGCCCTCGATGCCGGGGAACGAGTCCGGGATCACGCAGGCGATCTCGATCCCGGGGACGGCCTCCCGGAGCCTCCGGCCCACGCCGGTGATCGTCCCGCCCGTGCCCACGCCGAGCACCGCGTGCGTCGGCGGCGCGGGGAGCTGGCGCAGGATCTCCTCGGCCGTCGTCTCGTAGTGCGCCCGCCAGTTGTCGCCGTTGGCGTACTGGTCGCAGAAGAAGTACTTCGCCGGCTCGCGCTCGGCGCGCCGGTGCACCTCGCGCATCGCCTCGTCGTAGCCCAGGACCGGGTCCGTGAACACGAGCCGGGCCCCGTGCGCGAGGATGCGCTTCTTGCGCTCCTCGCTCGCGTTGCCCGGGACGACGAGCTCCACCGGGAACCCGAGCACCGAGCCGATCATCGCGTAGGCGATCCCCGCGTTGCCGCTCGACGAGTCGAGCACGGTCCGTCCCGCCGCGAGCCGGCCGTCGGCGACCGCCGCGCAGAGCATCCGCAGCACCGGGCGGTCCTTGATCGAGCCGCCCGGGTTGAAGCTCTCGAGCTTCGCGTGGATCTCCACGCCCGGGTGCGTCGCCTCCGCGGCGTCCACCCGGACGAGCGGGGTGTTGCCGATCGCCGACAGCGCGGGATGCCGCGCGGCCACGTCGCGCCAGGTCGTCACTTGGCCGGCCGGGCGCAGCCCGCCCCCTCCTCCGCCTCGTAGCCGGGGAACGCGGCCCCGTCCGAGCACCAGCGGCACGCCGGGTCCCGGGGGAGCTCGAAGTCCCGGAACTCGGCGCGCAGCGCGTCGTACTGCAGCAGCCGCCCGACGAGCGGACGGCCCTGGCCCAGGATGATCTTCACCGCCTCGACTGCCTCCAGCAGCCCGATGACGCCGGGGAGGACCCCCAGCACCCCGGCCTCCGATCAGCCGGGCGCCAGCTCGGCCGGCGTCGGCTCCGGGTAGAGGCAGCGGTAGCAGGGCCCCTTCCCCGGCCAGAACACCGTGACCTGGCCCTCGAAGCGGAAGATGCTCCCGTGCACGTTCGGGATCCGGTGCTTCACGCACGCGTCGTTGACGAGGTAGCGCGTCGCGAAGTTGTCGCTCCCGTCCACGACGAGGTCGTAGCCCTCGAAGATCCGGTCCACGTTGTCCCGGTCGATGCGCTCCGCGTGCGCCCGCACGTCGATCCCCGGGTTCAGCGCCAGGAGCGACTTCCGCGCCGACTCCACCTTCGGGGTCCCGACGCGGTCCGTCGTGTGCAGGACCTGCCGCTGGAGGTTGGACTCGTCCACGACGTCGAAGTCCGCGATGCCGATCGTCCCGACGCCCGCCGCGGCCAGGTAGAGCGCGGCCGGGCAGCCCAGCCCGCCCGCCCCGACGAGGAGCACCTTCGCCTTGAGCAGCTTGAGCTGCCCCGCCTCGCCGACCTCCGGCATCGCCAGGTGCCGGGCGTAGCGCTTCCGCTCGCCGTCCGACAGCCGCCGCGGGACGTCCACCGCGTAGCCGGAGTTCTTCCAGCGCAGGAAGCCGCCGGAGAGCGAGCGCACGTCGGAGTAACCGAGGCGCTTGAGGCTCTCGGCCGCGAAGAGCGAGCGCGAGCCGCCCGCGTCGTAGGCCACGATCGGCGTCGCGCGGTCCGCGACCCGGGCCTCGATCTTCAGCTCCAGCTGGCCTCGCGGGATGTGCAGCGAGCCCGCGATGCGGCCCTGGTCCACTTCGTCCAGCTCCCGCACGTCGAGGAGCAGCGGCGGCGACGCCCCCTCGAGCGCGGCCTTCAGCCCCGCGGGGTCGACCTGCGGGACCGACTTCAGGAGGGCCGCGACGAGTTCCTGGTACGTCGGCACGGCTAGTCCGCCCCGCCCGCGATCGCGGGGACGATCGAGAGGACGTCGCCGTCCTTCACCGCGGCGTCGAGGCCGCCGAGCGTGCGGACGTCCTTCTGGTTGACGTAGAGGTTGACGAAGCGCCGGACGGCGCCGCCCTCCTCGAGGATGCGGGGGCCGATGCCCGGGTGGGCGCCGGAGAGGTTCGCGAGCGCCTCGCGGACGGTGGAACCGGCGACGACGACCTCGTCGGCGCCCTTCGTGTAGGAGCGCAGCGGGGTCGGGATGCGGATGCTGGCCATGGGACGTATCCTCCGGGAAAGAAGTTCGGGGAACCGGGACCGGGGGCGGGGATCAACAGGACAGCGTACACCGGACGCGGGCGGGCTCCGGGTCGAAGTCCGTCTCGGACTTCGTCCAGGTGCGCCAGGAGGCGGCGCGGCCCTTCGCGACCTCGACCACGACGTAGGAGTAGCCCTCCCAGGCGTGCTCGAAGTCGGTCCGGCTCGGGCGCGACGGGTGGTCGGGATGCGAGTGGTAGATCCCGACGATGTCGAGGCCGCGGGCGCGGGCGTCGGCGTCGATGCGCTGCCAGTCCCCGGGGTCGAGCGAGTAGCGGTCGTGCGCGCGCTCGGTGTTCAGGTTGCCGGCGCGGTGCGCCTCGAGCGCGGTCCGCGTGGTCCCGTCGGAGCGCCCGACGAGCAGGCCGCAGCACTCGCGGGGGTAGGTCTCCTCGCCGTGCGCGGTCATCGCGTCGAGCACGTCCTGTCCAAGGTCCAGCATGGCGGGCTACTATAGGGTCGTGTTTCCCGCAGGACAAGGCCAAACCGGGGGCGTCCAGTGCCCCGTGCGACTCGCCGCCGTCCTCCTCCTCGCCCTGGCCGCGCCGGCCCCGGCGCAGGAGCCCGCGCGCGCGGACTTCCTCTCGCGGGTCACCTTCCCCACGGCCGAGGAGGTCGCGATCGCGGCGCGCAAGGACCCCGTCCGGACGCGGGTCCTGAAGCTCGTGCTCGACAAGGAGCACTGGCGCGCCTCCCTGAAGCGCGTCGAGGACGCCCTCGGGCCGGTCGACGGCGGCGTGCGCGTCGAGGTCCTGCTCGCGGACGTGGACGGCGCGAACCACGCGATGGTGGAGTTCGACGCCGTCGACGAGGACCTCGCCCGCCTCACCTTCTTCGTCGGCACGATGGCCAAGAACGAGCGCGACCTCGAGGAGTTCACCCGCGAGAACGAGCGGCTGAAGAAGCGCCGCGAGCCCCTGCTGAAGTGGATCAACCCCTGCCTCCGGCTCGACACGATCCTCCCCCACGAGCTCGTCCACGTCTGGGAGCGGGGCGCGTGCCCGGAGGACTGGTTCTTCGAGGGCCTCGGGGCCTGGGTCGCGGGCCAGGACGAGATGATCGTCGGCTGCCTCAACCAGGAGAAGGCGCTGCGCGAGATCGGGGAGAAGACGGACAACCCCGAGAGCCTCTACGGCCGCGGCTTCCTCTTCCTCCAGTGGCTGGAGGCGAAGGGCGGCGCGGGCACGGTGCGGAAGGCGGCGACCCGGGTCTTCCACGGGGACGAGGCCCTGCCCTCCGTGCTCGAGGACCTCCTGAAGCAGCCCTGGGCCGAGCTGCGGAAGCTGGAGCTGGCCGCCGCGAAGGCCGAGGCCGCCCGGCGCAAGAAATAGGCCCCCGCCGCCCCCGGGGCTTCTCCTATAATCTGGGCCCATGGACCTCGACCACGCCCGCGAGGTGCTCCGCACGGAGGCCGACGCGATCCGCTCGCTGGTGGACCGCATCGGCCCCACGTTCGCGAAGGCCGCGGAGCTCGTCCGCGCCTGCGGCGGCCACGTCGTCGTCACCGGCATGGGCAAGGCGGGCCTCGTGGGCCAGAAGATCTCCGCGACCCTGGCCTCGACCGGCACGCCCAGCCACTTCGTGCACCCCGCCGAGGCCGTGCACGGCGACCTCGGCCGCATCCTCGGGAAGGACGTCGTCCTCGCGCTCTCCCACTCGGGCGAGACCGAGGAGATCCTCCGGCTGCTGCCGAAGGTGAAGGAGATCGGCGCGAGCATCGTCTCGATGACGGCCGACGCGAAGAGCTCGCTGGGCCGGCTCAGCGACGTCGTGATCGAGACGGGCCGCATCGAGGAGGCCTGCCCGCTGGGCCTGGCGCCCTCCGCGTCCACCACGGCGCTGCTCGCCCTCGGCGACGCGCTCGCCCTCACCGTGCAGAAGGCCCGGGGCTTCGGCCCCGAGGACTACGCGTTCTTCCACCCCGCCGGCGAGCTGGGCCGCAAGCTGCAGAAGGTCGCGGACGTCATGCGCACCGGAGAGCGGCACCCCGTCGTCCGCGAGGACACCCCGGTGTCGGAGGCGATCTCCCGGATCACGAAGGCCCGCGCGGGCGCGGTGAGCGTCGCGGCCGCCGACGGCCGCCTCGCGGGCGTGTTCACCGACGGCGACCTGCGCCGCCTGCTCTCCAGGAACCCCTCGGGCCTCTCCGGCCGCATCGGCGACGTGATGACCCGGACGCCCACGACCGTGCGGCCCGACCAGCTCGTCGCCGACGCGCTGCGCCTGCTGCGCGAAAAGAAGATCGACGAACTGCCGGTGGTCAACGAGCGCTCGGAACCGGTGGGCATGCTCGACATCCAGGACGTCCTCGGCGCGGGGGTGTGATGCCGCGCCCGGCGCTCTGGCTGCTGCTCGGGGCGCTGCTCGCCCAGGACCCCACGCCGTCCCCCGGACAGCAGACCACGGTGGACTTCGGCCCCGTCCTCGTCTTCGAGGGCAGCAAGGTCGTCGCGATCCTCCAGGGCGCCTCCGCCGAGTACAACACGAAGACCCTCTCCGGCCGCATCCGCGACGGGCGCCTCACGTACTACACGGACCCCGTCGGCTCCGACGAGAAGTCGAGCCGCCAGGTCGTCATCGAGTTCGCCAGCGGCTTCGCGGACAACCGGAACAAGATCTACGAGCTCTCCGGCGGCATCGTCCTGACGATGGACGACGGCACGCAGATCACGACCGAGTCCGTGAGGCTCGACCACGCGAAGCAGACCATGATCTGCCCGCAGCCGGTCCGCCTGCTCCACTACGCGTTCCGGCTCCCGCTGACGGCGGAGGCCTTCTGGGGCGGGCCCACGCCGGACGCCGAGCTCTCGGGCGACGCGCTCGAGGTGGACAACGCGGCGCGGACCTTCACGGTGACGGCCAACGCGACCCTGATCCTCGGCGGGCCCATGGAGTCGTACCTCCCGGGCCGCAAGCCGGCCCCGCCCGCCCCCGCCCAGGTCATGGAGCTGCGCAGCGCGGGGCCGATGGAGCTGAAGGACTACGCCCGCGAGATCCCGGGCGACTGGCGCATCCTGCGGGTCCAGGCGAGGGGCGACGTCCGCGTGCGGCGCGCCGACGCGAACGGATCGCTCGCCGTGCGCTCCGAGCACGCGACGTTCTACGTGGCCCGGCCCCGGACGGGCAGCTCGGGCGGGACGCTCCCGCTGGCCGCCTCGATGCGCGGGTCGGTCGCGCTCGAGGACTCCCGCGGCTTCCAGGCCTCGTGCGCGACCTTCGACTGGAACCACCGCGACGACCTCATGCGGCTCGAGGGCGGGCCGCAGGTCCTGCTCCGCCAGTCCGACCACGTGCTCCGGGCGAACCGGGTGTGCATCGACCGCTGGCGCCGGCTCGTGACCTTCGAGGGCGACATCTCGGCGACCCTGAAGCCCGCGGCCGACCAGCCGCCGATGGACCTCGTGTCGACGGACCTCGAGCTCGAGTGCTTCGAGTCGGGCCGGACCTGGAAGCCGCTGGAGCTCCGCGGCGACCGGGGCGTGAAGCTGACGGGGGCCCTCGCCGCCGCGGGCGGCGCGCCGATCCGCGCCGAGGCGGAGGCCTTCGCCTGGAACGCCGTGGAGAACCGCTCGACGCTGCGGGGCGCGCCCCGGGCCGTCGTGCTCCAGGGCGAGAACCTCGCCGTCGCGCCGCTGATCGTGTTCGAGGGCGGGCCCGACGGGAAGGGCCAGGTCATGCACCTCCACGGGCCGAAGCTGCTTCGCTTCGTCCAGGTCGGGGACCTCGAGCGCCGGGCGGCGCTGGCCGACGCGGTGCTCGGGCTCGGCGCCCTGCGCGAGGAGCCGGGCCGGGAGGCGGCCACGACCCGCGTGAACATCACGGGGGACGGCGGGCTGCAGTACGACGCGGCCGCGGGCCGCGTCCGCCTCTCCGACCGCCACCGGGTCCGCACCGGGGACTCCTCCCTGGAGGCGGACGTCCTGCACCTCCAGCTCTCGGGCGACGGGACCGGCGTCGAGTCGATCCTCGGCTACGGGCGCGTCCGCCTCGCGAGGGTCGGCGGCGCCTCCTCCGCGCCCGTCCAGCTCTCCGGCGAGGCGATGCAGTACCGGCCCGCCGCGCAGCTGGTCGAGATGCACGGGCTGACCCGGGCCGTGATGCAGCTCGGCGGGCTGGGCGAGATCCAGGGCAAGGCCGTGCGCTTCCACCTGGAGACCCAGGAGGCGGAGGTGATCGGCGACTCCGGCACCGGCCGCCTGCTGATGGACCGGGGCGGGAAGCCCTGATCGTGGCCCGCAAGGTCGGGCGGGTCGGCGAGCCGCCGCCCGGGCTCGAGGCCCTGGCCCTCGCCGCGGGCGCGAAACTCGACTGGGGTCCCGGGGCCCGCGTCGCCTTCGCCACGAGACCCCCCGACGAGCCGCTCCGCCGCGAGCTCGGGCTCCACGCCGAACGCCGCGCCTGCCTCCTGCTCGAGGGGGTCGCCTCCCGCGTGGCCGCCCTCGACGTCGTGGTCGTCCGCGCGCTCGCCGACGACGACTCGCGGCCGGCGGTCGAGCGCGTCGCGCACCTCGCGTTCGAGCACGCGATCCGGACCGGGAGGCTCAAGGTCGCGACGGCCGCCGACCCCGCCTTCCTCGCCGTCGCGCGCGACGTGGCCCGCAACTATCCCCGGATCGAGGCCGGGGAGCTCGCGCCCGCCGAGGCCGCGGCCGCGCTGGTCCGGAATCCCGAGGACTTCGACGTGCTCCTGGCGCGAGGGACGGAGCTGGCCGATCTCGCGGAGTCGCTGGCCGGCGGACCGGCCTCGGTGCCCTCCGCGTGGATCGGCGGGGACGCCGCCCTCTTCGTCGGGGCCGCCGGGCCCGACGCGACCGCCGCGGCCCTCGCGCTCTCGCTCCTGCTGGAGCACGTCAACGAGGGCCGGGCCTCCGACCGGATCGCGCGTGCGGTCCGGGCGCTGAGGCCGGCGGGCCCGATCGCGTCGCTCGACGCGGTCCGCGCGGCGCTGTAATCGCAAATTCAACTCCAGCTCAAGCCGCGGGCCGCCGATCTAGATCATGGCCCGGTGTAACTCGAGAGGGGGTTGCCATGGTCCGTTCCATCGTCGGGTCCGCGCTCGTCGTCGCCCTCGCGATCGGCGGCAGCATCGTCTCCAGCGCGTGGATGGCCTCGCGGGCCTACGTCCAGCGCGGCGTCCAGCCGTACCGGGAGAGCCGCGCGCTGAGCGTCACGGGCTCCGCCAAGCGCCGGCTCGCCTCGGACCGCGCCACGTGGAGCGTCCGGGTCCAGGGCGAGGCGAAGTCGCTGCCCGAGGCCTACCAGCGCCTCTCGGCCGCCGAGGAGCGGCTGAAGACCTTCCTCGCCGGACGGGGCTTCGCCGCGGAGTCCGTCTCCCCCGGGCCGATCTCGACCTCGGTGCACCTGAAGAAGGACGAGAAGGGCAACGAGACCCGGGACGTCGTCTCCTACGAGCTCCGCCGCACGTACCGCATCACCGAGGCCGACGTGAGGCGGGTGGCCGGGGCCGCGGGCGCGGCGACCGACCTCATCCGGGAGGGCGACCGCATCACCAGCGAGGAGCCCGAGTACGTCTACACGGGCCTGGCGGCCCTGAAGATCGAGATGATCGGCGAGGCGACGGCCGACGCGCGCGCGCGGGCGGAGCGCATCGCCTCGAACAGCCGCTGCCGGCTGGGCGCCGTCCGCGAGGCGAAGGCGGGCGTGCTGCAGATCACCGCGCCCTGGTCGACGGACGTCAGCGCGGGCGGGATCTACGACACCTCGACGATCGAGAAGGACGTGACCTCGGTCGTGACCCTCGAGATCGCGATCGAGCCCGAGTGACCGGGTCCGCCGTCCGGCCGGGACCGGGGTTCGCCGCGGGGGTCCACGGCGACGGTTCCGGCCCGGGCGGTTCCCCGCCTACTTGTTGCGCCGGAGCTGGTCGATGATGCGCAGGACCTGCTTGTAGACCTCGGGCGTCTGCTTCATGACGAGCAGGCCGTTGTTCAGGTTGATCGACGCCCGGGGGTTGTCGTCCCAGGTCTTGCCGCCGGTGTGGGCCTTGATGAGGTCCACGATGGGCAGCTCGGGGGACGAGGTCGCGTCGCCGCCCGCCGAGGTCTGCAGGCCCGAGTCCTGGAGCGTGATCTCGACGCCCGGGAAGTCCTGGATCGGGTAGAGCAGGTCGCGGACGTCCACGAGGTAGAGCTTCACGTCCTTCTGGAACTCCTCCTCCTTCGCGATGCGCAGGACGCCGTCGCGCACGCCGAAGCCGAGCTTGTGCGGCCCGAGGGCGAGGTTGAGGATGCTGCGGGCGGAGACGTTCGTCACCTTGAGGGTGACCTTGACGTCGGACTCCCGCACGGCCGCGTCCACCACCACGTTGATCGAGGCGATCTCCGCGAGGTAGTCGGCGAACTGGGCGACCGGGGTGTCCTTGAAGTCGATGTCGAGCTTCAGGGTCCGGAGTTTCTGGTCGATCTCCTTGGCGACCTTGGCGTCCTGCGCCAGGGCGGCCGCGGGGAGCGAGAGGACCACGGACAGGACGAGCGCGCGGATCATCGGGGCCTCCTGTTCACATCTTCCGCCCGGAGAAATGCCGGTTCCAGGCCTCCTTGTCGGTCCCGAAGTCCTTGCCGGTCCGGCGCTTCAGGAAGTCGAGGGCCTGGTCGCGGAGGGACGGGACGTCGAGGAACTCCACGACGTCCTCCTCGAGCATGTCGAGCTCGGCGGCGAGCCGGAACCCGAGCTCGCGCTCGGGGGGCAGGTCGGAGGCGAGCAGCCCCCGCATGCGCCGCACGATCTCCTTGTGGGCGGCGCCGAGGCCGCCGCGGTCCATCTTCCGGAGCAGGTCCAGCGCCGCGGCCCAGGTCGAGGGGTGGCGGGCCAGGTCGAGCGCGGGGGCGACCATCTCGGCGTCGCTGGAGTCCACGCCGATCTCCGAGAGGGACCACTCCCGGTCGTCCTCGCGGGCGAGCTCGGCGGAGCGATCGACGAGGAGCTTGCGCACCTTGGGGTCGGGCGAGGCGGCGAGGATGCGCGCGGCGGCGGCCTGGCGGGCCGGGCGGCCGTCCCCGAGCGCGGCCGTCACGAGGGCGCCGACGCCCTCGGGGCCGAGGGCGGTGAGCTCGCGCTCGGCGCGGGCGCGGGCGGCGGCGTCGCCGGACGACCAGGCGTCGACGAGGGAGCCCACGCGCTCGGCGAGGGCGGGCCCCGTCGGGGTCGCGGGCCGGGTGGCCATCCAGGACACGAGGCCGAAGATCGCGGCGGCCGCGACGGCGAGGAGCGCGGGGACGAGCCCGAAGGCCGGGCGCGGCCGGGCGGAGGTCCGCCGCTTCACGTCGGCGAGGTAGCGGTCCCAGGCCGGGGCGCCGGCCGCGGGGACCTGGCGCAGGGCCCCGTCGAGCCGCTCGAGGGCGGCCAGCTCGGCGGCGCAGGCGGCGCAGGCCGAGAGGTGCTCCCGGATCCGGGCGGCCTCCGCGGCGGGGAGCTCCCGGTCGTGGTACTCGTCGATCCGCCCGAGGACGTCGTCGCAGGTCGTCATACGCGGTCCTTCAGTTCCTGGCGCAGGCGCTTCCGCGCCAGCGAGAGGTTCACCTTCACGTCGTCGTAGCTGCAGCCCAGCGCGGCGGCGATCTCGTCGTAGCCCAGGCCCTGGTACACGTGGAGCACGAGGACCTCCTGCTGCCGGGGCGGGAGCTCCTCGACGCGGGCCTTCACGACGTCGGACAGCTCGCCGGCGTGCAGCTCCCCGACGCCCTCGGCGCCCTGGAGCTCCTGCCGCCGTTCCGCCGCCGCCTGCAGTTTCACGAGCCTCGCCTCCTCGCGCTTCCGGCTCCGCCGCCGGTCCCGGAACAGGTTCACCAGGATCCGGTACAGCCAGCCCCGGAAACTCGACTCGCCGCGGAAGTCCCCCAGGTGCCGGTACGCGCTGACGAAGCCCTCCTGCGAGAGCTCCTCGGCCTCCGCGGCGTTCCCGGCGAGGCGGAGGCAGAAGGCGTAGGACTCCTTCATGTGCCGGCGCACGAGGTCCTCGAACGCGGACTCCTGTCCGCCCCGGAACCTCGCGACGAGTTCCGCGTCGCCCATGGGGTCGCTTCCCGACGGTTGAACGCTCATTCGACGCCCCCCGGCGTCCCGGGTAAAAACCGGCGGCGAAAATAACCGGGCGGGCCGCCGGACCCCGCCGTTGACTTCATTATAGGGACGGGCCTACGATGGACTCTCCATGGGATCGATCGGCTTCGAGGAGATGTTCCTCGTCCTCGTCGTGGCCATCCTGGTCTACGGGAAGGAGCTCCCGAGGATGGCCCGCAAGGTCGGGAGGTGGTACTCCGCCCTCAAGCGCCAGGTCTCCGACGCCCGCGACGAGGTCCTGAGGCAGATCCCCGACGACGACCTCTTCGAGGCGCCCCCGGGCGGCTCCCCGCCCGACCCCCCGGGCCACGCGCCGCCCCCGCTGGGCTCGTCCGCCTCCGCCGGCCTGCCTGGCCCCGACCCCGCGGACCCCGAGCACGAGGCGGCGAAGCCGCCCGCCCCGCCCGTCACTTGAGCTCGTTGTACTTGTTCGCCGCCAGCTTGCGCGCCTGGCCGTACTTGGTCGTGTCGAAGGTGTGCCCCGAGAGCTGGTTCGCCCACTCGAACAGGTTCATCCCGTGCGAGATGTCGTCGATCGCCCCCTTCACCTGGACCTTCAGCTCGGGGGACGACTTCTCGTCCCAGCGGGCCTTCAGCGTCTGCACCGTGTTGTAGCCCCGGTCGCAGAGCGCCTGGCCGTCCTTCTCGAGCCCGTCCACGAGCCGGCTCGTCGCCGCGGCCCAGTCCCGCTCGACGCCCTCGAGGTCGATCCGCTTGAGGGCCTTGCCGGACTCCCGGTTGTACTTGTCGATCATCTGGTTCGCCGTCTCGAGCAGCGCGGTCCCGTCCTTCTTGTCCTGGATCGCCTTCGAGAGGTCCTTCATCGCCTCGGCCTTCTGGTCGGGCTTCAGCGAGGCGAGGGACGCGGCCTTCTCCTTCACGGAGGCCAGCGCGGCGTTCACCTTGGCCCGCCCGTCGGACTCGGCGCGCTTGTACTCCGGCAGCGGGACGTCCGGCCCCTTCTCGACGCCGCCCCCGCCCGACGCGCGCGGGGACTTGCCGGAGTTCAGGGCCACGACCGCCACGACGAGGACGACGAGCCCCGCCACCCCGCCGATGATCAGCGGGAGCGGGCTCGACTTCTTCGGCGCGGGCATCGGCCGGCGGCCGGACGCGGACTTCCCGGTCGTCTTCTTGAGGGCCATGGACTCTCCTAGGTGCGGGGGGTGACGAGCGACAGCACGGAGCGGCCGGGATCGACGGCCCCCTCGAGGCGCTCGGACAGGGCCCGGGGCGTGATCCTCGAGATCGCCGCGGGGTAGTCGAAGAGGTCGTGGTCGTTCATCAGCGCGCCGAGGAGGTGGAAGCCCGTGCCCTCGGGGTTGTCGAACGCGCGGAGGTAGCGCCCCAGGCGCTTGCGCCGGGCCCGCTCGACGTCGCGCTTCTTGAAGCGCGACTTCCGGGCGCGGCGGAACTCGCGGCGCACCTCGTCGGCGAGGCGCTCCGGCTCGTCGCTCTCGCCGCCGGCCAGCGTGAAGCCGTAGGCCTCGTCGGAGGCGTAGGACGCGGAGAACGTGTCGTCGATGAGCCCGCGCGCGAAGGCGCGGGCGTGGAAGGAACTCGTCGCGCCGAAGAGCAGGTCGAGCAGGACGGACATCTCGAGGTCCCGGGCCACGAGGTCGCCCGGGCGGATCGCCAGGTCCTTGAAGCCGAGCAGGACCTTCGGCCGCGAGACGACGGCGGAGTCCTTGACGACGTCCCGCCCGATGGAGGCGGGCTCCTCGGGGCGCGATCGCTCGATCTCCCCCCCGCCCGCGGCGGCGAGACCGGCGACGGCGCGGTCCACGCGCTCGAAGACGGCGGCGGGGTCCACGTCGCCCGACGCGACGAAGCAGAGGTTCGAGGGGTGGTAGAAGCGGCGCCAGCAGCGCTCGAGGAGGTCGCGGTCGATGGCCTGGATGGACTCGACGGTGCCGCCGATGTCCTGGCGGACCGGGTGGGCGACGTAGAGCGAGGCCATGAGGTTCTTGTAGGCGCGGTAATCGGGCTGGTCGTCGTACATCCGCAGCTCCTGCTCGATGATCAGCTTCTCCTTCGCGACCCCGTCGGCGGTGAAGTGGGGGGCGAGGACGAGGCGGATCAGCAGGTCGAGGCAGTCCTCGAAGCGCTCCGTGCCGGCGAAGTAGTAGGTCGTGCTCGTGTAGTCCGTGAAGGCGTTGGAGCTGGCGCCGAAGCGGCCGAACTCCATGAGGACGTCGACGTCCTGCTTCTTGAAGAGCTGGTGCTCGAGGAAGTGCGCGATGCCCGCGGGCGTCGGCTCGGGCGGGCGGCCCGGGCCCGGGCTGAAGACGAGGTCGGTCGAGCCGTAGCGGGTCGCGAACGCGGCCATGCGCCGCTGCAGCCCGCGCTTCGGGAACACGGCGGCCCGGAGCCCCCCCGAGAGCCGGGTGGAGACGGTCTCCTCGCGGAGACGGCGATCTCGGGATCGGTGGAGGTTCATGCGCTTGCTTGACAGCCCCGGAGAGGCTCTCGACAATACCCCTGCGTCCCGGAGCCGCGCAACGGAAATCCGGCCGCGACCCGACCCCGGAGCATCCATGAAGTCCCCCCTCGCCGCCGCGGTGCTGCTCGCGCTCCTCGCCGCCCCCGCCCCCGCCCAGGACGGGCCCGGCGCCCGCGCCCGCGCGCTGCAGAAGCGCGTGACCGCGCTCCGCGGCCTGGAGTTCAAGTCGGACGTCGAGACGGCCGTCCACTCGCGCGCCGAGCTCCGGGCCTTCCTCGAGAAGGAGCTCGACGAGGACCTGCCGGCCGCGACCGCCCGGCTCAAGGGCCGCATCGCGGTCCACTTCGGGCTGCTCCCCGAGGGCGCGGACCTCCGGAAGCTCACGACCGAGCTCCACGCGGGCGCCGTCGCGGGCTATTACCACCCGAAGACGAAGCGCCTGCGCCTGGTCCGGGACCCCGCCCCCCCCGACGGCGAGGCCGAGCTGCTCCGCCAGCTCAAGGAGCTCGGCGTGAAGCTCGACTCGCTCGAGGAGATCACGCTCGTCCACGAGCTCGTCCACGCGGCCCAGGACCAGAACCACGACCTGTCCACGCTGCCCCTCGAGGTCGAGGGCCGGGACGACCTCGCGCTCGCCGTCCGCGCCCTCGTCGAGGGCGACGCGACGATCGCGGGCCTGCAGCACGGGTTCCAGGAGGTCTTCGACAACTTCGCGCCCGCCTTCCTCGACGGCTACAAGCAGGCCTCGCTGCCCGGCGCCTCGGGCGCCCTGCCCGCGGCGCTGCGCAAGCCCGCGACCTTCCCCTACGGCTACGGCGCGGAGTTCGTGCTCGCGATCCTCGCGAAGTCGGGCGGCTCCTGGAAGGCGGTCTCGGCCGCCTTCGACGACCTCCCCGCTTCCACGGAGCAGATCCTCCACCCCGAGAAGTACCTCGACGCGCGCGACCGGCCGCAGGAGCTCTCGATCGGCGACGCCGCGTCGTTCGCCCCGGGCTGGACGCTGCGGAGCACGAACGGCTTCGGCGAGTTCGGGATCCGCGTGCTGCTCGACGAGACCAAGCGCGGGACCGCCCGGACCCGGGCAGCCGCCGCCGCGGGCTGGGACGGCGACCGCTACTGGATCTACGAGGACGCCCGGGGCGGGCTCGCGTCCCTCTGGGCCTCCACCTGGGACACCGAGGAGGACGCGGCGGAATTCGCCGCCGCGCTCGCCGAGTCGCTCGACCTGCGGCTCGAGGGGGCGGCCCGCGTGAACGCGGGGGCGAAGTCCACCTGGTCCCGGGCCGACGGCCGCGTCGCCGTCGCCGAGCGCCGGGGGACCGACGTGGTCGTGCTCGACGGCGCCGACGCGGCGCTCGCGGGCCGGATCAACGCGGCCTGGACGGCCCTGAAGAAGACGGAGACCGGCAAGGTCGGGCGGGTCCCCGCGAAATGAAGCCCTCCGGCGTCGTCGCCCTCCTGACGGATTTCGGCCTGCGCGACCACTACGTCGGCGTGGTCA
This sequence comes from uncultured Planctomycetales bacterium, assembly GCA_964464755.1. GTDB lineage: Bacteria > Planctomycetota > MHYJ01 > MHYJ01 > JACPRB01 > CAYXGZ01. The sequence goes on along the minus strand of CAYXGZ010000013.1, from coordinate 37,657 downwards.
AGGGCGTCATCCTCTCCGAGAACCCCGAGGCCCGCCTCGTGGACCTCGGGCACGACGTGACGCCCCAGGACGTCGCGTCCGCGTACTTCCTGCTCGAGAACTCCTACTCGTACTTCCCCGAGGGCACGGTCTTCATGGCCGTCGTGGACCCCGGCGTGGGCACGGAGCGGCAGATCCTGGCGGTCCGGACCCCGACCCACGTCTTCGTCGCCCCCGACAACGGGCTGCTCTCGTTCCTCGAGGACCGCGAGCGCGACCTCGAGGTGCGGCTCGTTCGCAACCGCGAGTGGATGCTCCCGAAGATCTCGGCCACGTTCCACGGCCGCGACGTCTTCGCGCCGGTCGTGGGCCGGCTCTCGCGCGGCGAGGCCTTCGAGCGCGTCGGCCCGAAGGCCGGCTCCATGCGGCACCTCCACGCCTCGAAGCCCGACGTCCACCGCGAGGGCGTCGTGGTGGGCGAGGTGATCTCCGTGGACCGCTTCGGCAACCTCGTGACGAACATCCCGATCGGCCGGCTCCTCGAGGCCTCGAAGGTCGAGGTGAAGATCGCCGGCAAGTCGATCGGCGGGCTCTCCGAGACCTACGGCAAGCGAAAGGCCGGGACGCTGGTCGCGCTGCCCGGCAGCGGCGGCAAGCTGGAGATCGCCGTGGCGCGGGGCGACGCCGCGAAGAAGCTCGGCGTGGCGGCGGGCGAGATCGTCCGGGTCCGGCTCGTGCCCTGAGGCGATGAGCGCCTACGCGGACGTCCTCCTCCCCCTGCCGGTGGACCGTCCCTTCACCTACGGCGTGCCGCCGGAGCTGCGTGGCCGCATCCGCGTCGGCCAGCAGGTCGAGGTCCCCTTCCGCTCGAAGATCCTCTCCGGCATCGTGCAGTCGCTGCCCGCGGCCCCGCCCTCGTTCGTGGTCCGCGACGTCCGCTTGATCGAGCGCGACGAGCCGCTCGTGGGGCCGGCGCAGATCGACCTCGCGCGCTGGATGGCGGACGCCTGGCTCTGCGGCTGGGGCGAGGCGCTCTCGGCGATGGTCCCGTCCGGCGTGCGGCGCGGGACGGCCGCGAGGACGATCCCCGTGGCGGTCCTGCTCCCGGAACCCGGCGGGCCCCCGCCGCGCTCGGAGCCGGCCCGGCGCGCGCTGGCGCTGCTCGAGTCGGCGGGGGGGCGGCTCGAGGTGCGGCTGCTCGCCGAGCGCGCGAAGGTCGGCCGCGGCGTCGTCGCGGGGCTCGCGCGGAAGCGGCGCCTCGAGATCGTGCAGGAGCAGCCCGCGGCGGAGGCCGGGGGCGGCTACGGGTCGACGGTCGAGGAGCACCCGCCGACCCCGGCGCAGAGGGCCGCGGCGCGGGTGATCGCCGACGCGAGGCGCGGCCCCCCGCGGGGCGTGCTGCTCCACGGCGTGACGGGCAGCGGCAAGACCGAGGTCTACCTCCAGGCGATCCGCGACGCCGTCGCCGCGGGCCGGCAGGCCATCGTGCTCGTGCCCGAGGTCGCGCTGACACCGCAGACGACGGCGCGGTTCAAGGCCCGGTTCCCGCGCACGGCGGTGCTCCACGCGTCGCTGACGCCGGGCGAGCGGGCCGACGCCTGGCGCGCGGTGCGGGCGGGCGAGGTGGACGTGGTGGTCGGGGCCCGCAGCGCCGTCTTCGCGCCGGTCCCGGCGCTGGGCCTCGTCGTGCTCGACGAGGAGCACGAGCCGGCCTACAAGCAGGAGATCGACCCGCGCTACCACGCGCGCGACGTCGCGATGAAGCGGGCCGAGGCGGAGGGCGCGGCCGTCGTCCTGGGCAGCGCGACCCCGTCGCTCGAGTCCCTGCACGCCGCGCGGACGGGCCGCCTGCGCCTCGCGGAGCTGCCGGAACGCATCGGGGGCCGCCCGCTGCCGCCGGTCGAGGTGATCGACATGCTGGGCGAGCGGCGGGACGTGAAGCGCTACCCGCTGCTCTCCCGCGTGCTCGTGAAGGCGGTGAAGGAGGCCGCGGCGCGGAAGGAGCAGTCGCTGCTCTTCCTGAACCAGCGGGGCTACACGCGGCTGACTCGCTGCCGGTCCTGCGGCTGGACGCTGCGCTGCACGAAGTGCGACCTCGCGCTCGCGTTCCACAAGACGGAGTCCGCGGCCGAGTGCCACGCCTGCGGGCGCGCCTTCCCGAAGCCCGCCGCCTGCCCGGCCTGCGGGGCGGGCTCGCTCTGGGACTACGGCGCGGGGACGGAGCGCATCGAGGAGGAGCTCCGCAAGGTCTTCCCCGGCCTCTCGGTCGCGCGGATGGACTCGGACGCGATGCGCACCCGCGAGGACTACGCGCGGGCGATCCGCGGCCTCTGGGAGGGGTCGACGGACCTGCTCGTCGGCACGCAGATGATCGCGAAGGGCTTCGACGTGCCCAACGTGACGGTGATCGGGGTCGTGAACGCGGACACGGGCTTCTTCGTGCACGACTTCCGGGCCGCGGAGCGGACCTTCCAGCTCGTGACCCAGGTGGCGGGCCGGGCCGGGCGCGGCCCGAAAGGCGGGCGCGTCATCGTGCAGACCTTCAACCCCCGCCACTACGCGATCACCTGCGCGGCGGCGCACGACGGCGCGGGCTTCGCGGAGAAGGAGCTCGCCTTCCGGCGCGAGGAGGGCTACCCGCCGTACTCGCGGCTCGTGCGGATCCTGCTCGCCGCCTCGAAGCCGGCGCTCGTGGACCGGGAGGCGGTGCGGCTGGGCGAGCGGCTGCTGGCGGAGATCCCGCCGATGCTCGCGCAGGTGCTGGGCCCGGCGGAGCTCCCGCGGATCCGGGGGCGGCACCGGCGGCACTTCCTCGTGAAGGCGCAGGACCTGGAGGCGGTGCGGGGGGCGCTGCGGCGGATCCTGCCGTCGCTGGCGCGGAACCGGGCGCTGCAGGTCTCGGTCGACGTGGACCCGGTGGACCTCGGCTAGGGCTTCTTCTGCAGCGCCTCGAGCTGGAGGCGGCGGAGGTCCTGGTTGCCCTTCTCGGCGAGCTTGTAGAGCGCCATGAGGCGCGAGGTGTCGAAGGGCGTCTTCTCGGCCGTGCCCTGGACCTCGACGATGAGCCCCTTGCCGGTCTGGACGAGGTTCATGTCGACGTCGGCGGCCGAGTCCTCCTCGTAGCAGAGGTCGAGCCGGGTCTCGCCGCGGACGACGCCGACGCTGACGGCGGAGATGGAGTCGCGCAGCGGCGGGGCGGCGAACTTCATGCCGTCGGCCTCGAGGGCGCGGATGGCGTCGACGAGCGCGACGTAGGCGCCCGTGATCGCGGCGCAGCGGGTGCCGCCGTCGGCCTCGAGCACGTCGCAGTCCACCCAGAGGGTCTTCTCGCCGAGGATCTCCATGTCGACGATGGCGCGGATCGAGCGGCCGATGAGGCGCTGGATCTCGCTGGTGCGGCCGTCGACCTTGCCGGCGCGCTCGCGGGGCTTGCGGTCGCCCGTGGAGGCCGGGAGCATCCCGTACTCGGCGGTGATCCAGCCCTGGCCGCGGCCGACGAGCCACTGGGGCACGGAGTGCTGGATCGTGACGGTGCAGAGGACCCGCGTGAGGCCCGCCGACACGAGGACGGAGCCCGGGGTGTTGGCGAGGAAGCCGCGCTGGAAGGAGACCGGCCGGAGCTGGTCCGGGGCCCGGCCGTCGGGACGCGGCACTATTCCTCCTCGCCTTCGCCGTCGGTCCGCTTCGCGGGGGCGGTCTTCTTCGCCGGCTTCTTGGCCGGCTTCTTCGCGGGCTTGGCGGCCGGCTTCCTCGCCGGCTTGGAGGGCTTGCGGGCGGCGGCCAGGTCGTCGAGCAGCTTCGTCATCTTCATCGCCTTGTCAATGGAGTCGTCCCGGACGAACGCGATCTCGGGGGCGTGTCGCATGCGGAGGCTGCGGGAGATGTGGGCCTGGACGTACCCGGCGGCGCTCGCGAGGGCGTCCATGGTGAGCTTCTTGTCCTTCTCCGAGCCCATCACCGAGACGAAGATCTTCGCGTGCTGGTAGTCGTCGGAGACGACGGCGCGCGTCACGGTGCAGAACCCCTTGCGGGGGTCGTTCAGGCCGAAGAGCAGGATCTGGCTGGCCTCCTTGGCGATCTGCGAGGCCAGCTTCTCCTTGCGGAAGGCGATCGTCAAGGCTTCAGTCCCCCCAGGTCTCGGTCTCGACGTCGATCACGGTCACCCCGCCGAAGTACCGCACGTAGTTCTCCACGTTCGACAGCACCGAGTGGATGAACGGGGTGTCCGTCCCCACCGCGGCCACGCCGACCACGGCCAGGTGCCACTCGTCCTGCTCGTCCACCTCGGCGACCGCCACGTTGAACTTGTTGGCCACGTGGTCCTTGAGGCTCAGGATCACGCGCCGCTTCTCCTTCAGCGAGTGGCAGTCGCGCAGCGACAGCCGGAGCTTCAGGGTCCCGACGATCACTTCGTCAGCTTCCTCGCGATCTTCTGGACCTGGAAGGCCTCGATGATGTCGCCGGGGTTCACGTCGTCGTGGCCCGCGAGCTTGATGCCGCACTCGTAGCCCTCGACGACCTCCTTGGCGTCGTCCTTGACGCGCTTGAGGCTCTCGAGCTTGCCGGTGTAGGTCACCTTGCCGTTGCGGATCAGCCGGACGCCGGAGTTCCGCTCGATCTTGCCGTCCGTCACGGCGCAGCCGGCGACGGCGCCGACGCGCGAGATCCGGAAGACCTGCTTCACCGTCGCGTGGCCGGTCTTGACCTCGACCTCCTCGGGCTCCAGCAGGCCCTCGAGGGCCGCCTGCATCTCCTCGATCGCCTTGTAGATGACCTCGTAGATGCGGATGTCGATGCCCTTCTCCTTGGCGAGCTGGCGGGCCCGCTCCTCGGCGTCGACGTGGAAGCCGATGATGATGCCGTCGGAGGCGTCGGCCAGGAGGACGTCGCCCTCGCTGATCGCGCCGACCGAGGCGTGCAGGACCGAGAGCTTGACCTCGCCGCCGGAGAGGTTCGCGAGGGCCTCCTTGAGGACCTCGAGCGAGCCCTTCACGTCGACCTTGAGGATGACGCGGACCTCCTTGAGCTTCCCGCTCTCGATCTTCGAGAACAGGCTCTCGAGGGTGAGGTGCTGCTTCTCCGCGAGGGCCGTGGCGCGCTCCTTCTTCTGGCGCTCCTCGGCGACCTGGCGGGCCTTCTCGATCGAGTCGAGCACGTTGAAGCGCGCGCCGGCGTCCGGCACCTCGACGAGGCCGCTGACCTCGACGGGGGTCGAGGGGCCCGCCTCCGCGATGCTGCGGCCCGTGGAGTCGTGCATCGACCGCACGCGGCCGTGGCTGCGGCCCGCGAGGATGATGTCGCCCTTGCGGAGCGTGCCGTTCTGGACGAGGAGCGTGGCGACGACGCCGCGGTCCTCCGTCTTGCGGGCCTCGATGACGGCCCCGGAGGCGGGGCGCTTCGGGTTCGCCTTGAGCTCGAGGAGGTCCGACTCCAGCGAGAGCATCTCGACCAGGTGGTCGACGCCCGCGCCGGTGAAGGCGGAGACCTCGCAGCAGATCGTGTTGCCGCCCCAGTCCTCGGGGTTCAGCCCGAGGGCCGCGAGCTGGCCCTTGACCTTGTTCGGGTTGACGCCCGGCTTGTCCATCTTCGTGAGGGCGGCCATCATCTTCACGCCGGCGGCCTTCGCGTGGTCCACCGCCTCCTGGGTCTGCGGCATGACGCCGTCGACCGCGTCGACGATGATCACGGCGACGTCCGTGACGTTGGCGCCGCGGGCGCGCATCGCGGTGAACGCCTCGTGGCCGGGCGTGTCGAGGAAGACGACGGGCTTGCCGTCCTTGGTCGTGACCTTGTAGGCGCCGATGTGCTGGGTGATGCCGCCCGCCTCGCCGGCGGCGACGTCGGCGCCGCGGATCTTGTCGAGCAGCGACGTCTTGCCGTGGTCGACGTGGCCCATGAAGACGACGACGGGCGCGCGGGGGACCAGGTCCTTGGGGTCGTCCTTGACCTCGGAGACGGCGAGCGCCTCCTCCTCGACGGTCTTCTGCTTGGCGACCTTGATGCCGGAGCGGTTGAACTCCAGGGCGAAGGTGACGACCTGGTCCTCGTTCAGCGAGTGGTTGATCGAGGCCATGATCCCCTTCTCCATCAGGGAGCGGAGGATCATCGCGGCCTTGAGGCCGGTCTTCTCGCAGAAGTCCTTGATGGAGATCGGGACGGTGATCTCGATCTCCCGCTCGGTCATCGGGACGACCTGCGGGCGCGGCCGCGGGGCCGGGCGCGGCGTGATGACGGGCCGGCGCACGGGCTGCGGCGGGTAGTTCGGGCGGCGCTGCAGGCCGGGGGGCGCGGAGGGGGGCGGCATGCCGGGCCGCGGCGGCGGAGCCATGGGGCGGACCGGGGGCCGGACCGGGGCCACCGGCGCCTGCTTGGCGCGCGGTTGGACGTGCCGGTGCTCCTTGTCCTCCTGGACCTGCTTCTCGCGGTCGATGGCGGTCGCCTCGGCCGAGCCGAGCGTGCGGACCTCGTGCTCCTTGCCGATGACCTTGTCGACGTCGATGAGCGGGTCCTTGGCCTCGGCCATGAGCGCGGCGCGCTCCTCGGCGGTGAGGCCGATGTGGTGGCCGGGCGCGACGGGGACCTTGGGCTTGGCCGCTCCGCCCGCCACGTCGGAGAGGCGGAACTCCTGGATGACCTTGGCCTTCTTCTTCTCCTCGCGCTCCTTGTCGGACTTCTCCTTCTCCGCCTTCTCCTTCGCCTCCTTGGCGGCGACGGCGGCGGCCGCGGCGCCGGTCAGCGCGCGGCGGGGCTTCGCGGGGGCCTCGGGCGCCCCCTCGACGGCGACCGGCTTCTCCTTCTTGACCTTCTTGGGCTTCGCCTCGGCCGCGGCGGCGTCGGCGACCGCGAGGTCCGCGACGATCTTCGCGTACTTCTCGGCGAGCGCGCCCTTGATCGCCTTGCGGGCGGGCAGCTTGGCGCGGATCACGGCCGCGGTGCGCGCGTCCACGTCGCCCTTCGGGTTGGCCAGCGGCACGCCGACGAGCGGGTCCTTGACCAGCTCCGCCAGCTCGGCGGCCTTGTAGCCCAGTTCCTTCGCGAGTTCCGAGACCTTCATGGTTTCCTACCCGGGATTGGCGGGGGCGGCGGGGTCCGCCGGTCCCGCGGGGGTTGCAGGGGCCGCGGGCGCCTCGGCGACCGCCGCGGCCGGCGGCGGAGCCGGAGCCCCCAGCTCGAAAATGTCGATCTCCCAGCCGGTGATCTTCGAGGCCAGGCGGACGTTCCGCCCGCCCTTGCCGATCGCCGGCGACAGCTCCTCCTTGGTCACGTACACGGTCGCGCGCTTCTCCGCCTCGTTGAGCTTCACCTCGGCCACCTCGGCCGGCTTCAGCGCCAGCCGGACGAGCTCCTTCGGCGTCTCGCTCCAGCGCACGATGTCCACGTTCTCGCCGTGCAGCTCGTCGACCACGTTGCGGATCCGCGCGCCGCGGACCCCGACGCAGGCCCCCAGGCAGTCCACCCGGGCGTTCGTCGAGTGCACCGTCAGCTTCGTCCGGTACCCCGGCTCCCGCGCGATCGCCTTGATCACGACCGTGCCGTCGCCGATCTCCGGCACCTCGAGCTCGAAGAGCCGCCGCACGAAGTCCTCGTGCGCGCGCGAGATGCAGATCCGGATCTTCGTGCCCTTCTTCTCCACGGCCGAGACGTAGGCCCGGATCCGGTCGCCGATGCGGTAGTTCTCCCCGGGGACCTGGTCCGGCTTCAGGAGCATCGCCTCGGCCTTCTCGCCGATCTTGCAGAGCAGGTGCGGCCCCTCGTAGCGCAGCACGACGGCCGTCACGATGTCCCCGACCTTGTGCGCGTAGGCGCCGTAAATCGTCTCGCTCTCCGCCTCGCGCAGCTTCTGCACGAAGATCTGCCGTGCCTGCTGGTAGGCGATCCGCCCCAGCACCGTCGGGTCCAGGGCCGTTCCCTGGTCGGACGCGGACATCTCCCCGCTGGCCCGGTCGATGCGAACCTCTGGCAAGTCCTTGAGCGCCAAGTGCTTCTTCGCGGCCTGGGCGAGCGCCTGCTCGATGGAGACGAAGATCGCCTCCTTCTCGATGCCCTTGTCCCGATGGATCGCGTCGACGATCCTCAGGAGCTCCGTGCCGTTCATGTTCATGGTCGTGGAGGCCGCCTCTTCGAGCGAAAAAAAAAGCGGGACGCGTTTTGGCCCACTTTTCGGTCGCTCGTGTTGTTGGCGGTCGGCTCTTTCTACATGAATATACCTTTTGGTTCGGGAATCTTAGCGCGGCCCCCTCGGGGCGTCAAGGTCAAACCTTGCCCCCCTCCTCGGGGCCGCCCTATAATCCGCGTCCCCCATGATCCGGTCCCTGCCCTGGATCCTCGTCCCCGGCTTCGGGTTCATCCAACGGAACCGGCCGCTCCGGGGGCTGTTCTACTTCGCCGTCTTCGCCGCGACCCTCAACGGCTTCCTCGTCGGCCCCCTGCTCTTCCTCGAGCCCTGGCTGCGCTGGAGCTTCCTCGGCGCCGCCGCCGCCGCCTGGATCGGGCACGCCGTCGACTTCCTCCTCGTCGTCCGGCGGGGGGACGATTGATGCGGCAGTACGGCGACCGTTGCGGGCTCTTCGGCGTCTTCGGCGCGCCGGACGCGGTCGACCTCGCCTACCTCGGCCTCTACGCGCAGCAGCACCGCGGCCAGGAGAGCGCCGGCATCGCCTCCATCCAGGACGGCCGCCTCGCCTGCCACAAGGCCATGGGCCTCGTCGCCGACGTCTTCGACCGCGACACCCTCGCCCGCCTCAAGGGCCCCGCCGCCATCGGCCACGTCCGCTACTCCACCACCGGCGAGAGCACCGCCGTCAACGCCCAGCCCCTCGTCGTCGAGACCGGCCGCACCATGCTCGCCGTCGCCCACAACGGCAACCTCGTCAACAGCGGCGCCCTCCGGCGCGACCTCGAGACCCAGGGCCGCTTCTTCCCCATCTTCCACACGACCACCGACACCGAGGTCATCCTCTACCTCGCCGCCCGCGAGCGCGACCTCGACCGCGGCCTCCGCCAGGCCCTCACCGCCGTCGAGGGCGCCTACTCCCTGCTCTTCCTCACGCCGACCTCGATGATCGCCGCCCGCGACCCCCACGGGATCCGCCCCCTCGCCCTCGGCCGCCTCCCCGCCCGCGGCGGCGCGGCCCCCGCCTGGTGCGTCGCCAGCGAGACCTCCGCCTTCGACCTCGTCGGCGCCGAGCGCATCCGCGACGTCGAGCCCGGCGAGATCCTCGTCTTCGACGGCGGCGAGCCCCGCTCCTCGCGCATCGGCCCCGCCCGCCGCAAGCCGAAGCCCGCCCACTGCTTCTTCGAGCACGTCTACTTCGCCCGGCCCGACAGCTACGTCCACGGCGACCTCGTCTGGCGCGTCCGCCGCGCCCTCGGCCGCCGACTCGCCGAGGAGCACCCCGTCGCCGCGGACCTCGTCACGCCCGTACCCGACAGCGGCACCGCCGCCGCCCTCGGCGACGCCGAGGCCGCGAAGCTCCCCTTCGAGATGGCCTTCATGCGCAACCACTACGTCGGGCGCACCTTCATCCAGCCCCGCCGCGACGACCGCGCCTCCAAGGTCGAGATCAAGCTCTCCATCATCCCCGAGGTCGTCCGCGGCAAGCGCGTCGTCGTCGTCGACGACTCGATCATCCGCGGCACCACCTCCCGCGCCCGCATCCGCAGCCTCCGCCGCGCCGGCGCCAAGGAGGTCCACCTCCGCATCTCCTGCCCGCCGACCCGCCACCCCTGCTGGTACGGGATCGACTTCCCCGACCCCTCCGAGCTCATCGCGGCGAACCTGGACCTCGAGGGCATCCGCAAGCAGCTCGAGCTCGACTCGCTCGGCTACCTCTCCCTCGAGGGCATGCTCGCCGCGGGCTCCAAGCCCGCCGACCACTACTGCACCGCCTGCTGGTCCGGGCGGTACGCGGTCCGGCCCTCCGATACGATGGCCAAGGACCAGCACGAAAGGCGCACCTGATGGGCATCACGTACCTCGACGCCGGCGTCGACCAGGCCCGCAAGGACGAGGGCATCGACAAGCTGCTCCGCGCCATGCGCAAGACCCACGACCCCGGGGTCATGGACGTCCCCTGGGGCTTCGCGGGCCTCTACTCGCTCAAGAACTCCACGCTCTTCGACCGGAACTACAAGCACCCCGTCCTCGTCGCGTGCACCGACGGCGTCGGCACCAAGCTCCGCGTCGCCTCCATGGCCGGCAAGCACGACACGGTCGGCATCGACCTCGTCGCGATGAGCGTCAACGACCTCGTCTGCACCGGCGCCGTCCCGCTCTTCTTCCTCGACTACATCGCCACGGGACGCTACGACGAGGCGACCTTCCGCGCCGTCACCAAGGGCATCATCGACGGCTGCACGATCTCCGGCTGCGCCCTCCTCGGCGGCGAGACCGCCGAGATGCCCGGCATGTACGGGAACGGCGACTACGACCTCGCCGGCTTCGCCGTCGGCATCGTCGAGAAGTCCCGCATCGTCGACGGCTCGGCCGTCAAGCCGGGCGACGACCTCATCGGCCTCGCCTCGAGCGGGCTCCACTCCAACGGCTACTCCCTGGCGCGCAAGATCTGCTTCGACGCGCACGGACTCGACATCCACCGCAAGGTCCCCGAGCTGGGCCGCACGGTCGCCGAGGCCCTCCTCGAGCCGACCCGGATCTACGCGAAGCCCGTCCGCGAGGTCCTCCGCCGCTACAAGGTGAAGAAGAACGTGAAGGCGATCGCCAACGTCACCGGCGGCGGGATCGTCGAGAACCTCCCCCGCGTCCTGCCGGAGGGCTGCGCCCTCGAGATCCGCGAGGGCTCCTGGGACGTCCCGCCGGTCTTCCCCTGGCTCCAGCGCCTGGGCGACGTGCCCGACGCGGAGATGCGGAAGGTCTTCAATCTCGGCGTCGGATTGGCGATGATCGTCTCCCCCGCCTCCACGAACGCGGTGATCCGGACGCTCCGGCGCCGCGGGGAGAAGGCCTGGGCGATCGGCAAGGTCGTGAAGGGGGACCGCGAGGTGCGCTTCGTCCCGAAGGGATGAGGCGCCGGAACGCGTCCCGTAACCATGTGGATCAAGGAGCCCCGATGAAGACGTTCGCCGCCCTGCTCGTCCTGGCCGCCGCCGCGGCCCCCGCCGCCGCCCAGGACCCCGTCGACGAGAAGCTCGCCAAGCTCGAGATGCGCGTCCAGGAGCAGCTCAACAAGGCCTTCGCCTTCCACAAGCAGCTCCTCGAGCGCGTCATGAAGCTGGAGGAGCGCATCCAGCTCCTCGAGATCGAGAACCAGCGCCTGAAGATCGACCTCGAGCGGCTCGGCCGCAAGGGCCCCGGCGACCCGGCCCCCACGCCCGCCCCCGTCGACCCGGCCTTCGTCGAGACCGCCGCGAAGATCGACGCCGCGATCGCGAAGCTGAAGTCCGGCGGCCCGGCCGAGGACGCGGCCAGGGAGCTGATGCCGAACGCGAAGTGGGCCGCCCCGAAGCTCGTCGAGGCGATCGGGAAGAACTCGCTCGACCTGCCCTTCCTCGCCAAGGCCGAGCAGGTGCTCTCGAAGTTCCCGGTCGAGGACCTCAAGGGGCCGCTCGCCGAGGGCCTCCGCGACCAGCGCCGCCGCGCGTCGATGGCCAAGGTCGTCGCGGGCGTGGGCGACCGCGAGCTCTCCAAGGTCCTCGAGCCCCACGTCTCCGACGCCAACCCCTACACGCAGATCGAGATCGGGACCGCCCTGCTCGTCTGCCGCAACCGCGCGGGCGTGCCGCCGCTCCTGAAGGTCCTGCGCGCCGAGGAGTCGGAGTACCGCCTCCTGGCGATCATGCGGCTGAAGGCGGTGACGAACGGCGACCTGAAGGGCTACGACTTCAACAAGTCCGCGGCGGACAACGCCGAGGCCCTCAAGGCCTGGGACGCCTGGTGGGAGAAGGACGGCCCGAAGCTCTTCCCGTAACGCGCCGCCACGCGTCGAGCAGGTCCGCCGCGTCGCGCCCGAGCACCAGGGCCCGGCAGCCGGCCCGCCGGCCGGCCTCCGCGTCGCGCTCCGAGTCCCCGATCATCACCGAGGCCCCGAGGTCCAGGCCCAACTCGAACGCGGCCCGCGCCAGCAGCCCCGGCCTCGGCTTGCGGCACGAGCAGGGCCCCGTGAGGTCCGGATGGTGCGGGCAGCAGTAGATCCCGGCCAGCCGCACGCCCCGTTCCCGGAGCAGGTCCTCCATCCGCCGGTTCACCCTCGCGAGGTCCCGCAGGGTGAAGCGGCCCCGCGCCACGCCGGACTGGTTCGAGACGATCACCGGCCGGTACCCGCCCCGGATCCACGCGGCCAGGCCCTCCGCGGCCCGCGGCATGAGCTCGACCCCCGCCGGATCGCCGAGGTAGTGCCGCTCGACGATGACCGTCCCGTCGCGGTCGAGGAAGACGGCGCGGCGCGTCACGCGATCCTCCGCGCGAGGCCGAAGAACGCGAAGGCCAGCTTCCAGCGGAAGCGCCGGTGCTTGCCGAAGGGCGGCAGCAGCGCGGCGACCCGGTGGAAGCCCTGCCGGGCCTCCTCGACGTCCGCGTCGCGCCCCAGGGCCGCGGCCGCCTGGGCCCGGCGGAACCAGGCCTCCAGGAGCGAGCTGTTCTCGTCGAGCGCGTGCCGGGCGAACTCGAAGGCCTCCGCGGGGCGCCCGGCCCGGTACTCGGAGCGCGCCACGCCAAGCAGCGCCGCGTCGTACCCGGCGTCGTAGCGCACCTCGAGCGACTTCCGGTACGCCTCCGCCGCCTCCGCCCAGCGCCCCTGCCCGTACAGCGCGTCGGCCCGGAGCCGGAGGAACTTGTGCGGGACCTGGCCGTAGGAGGGGTTGTCCTTCGCGATGGCCGCCGCTTCCGCGGCGAACTCCTCGGCCCGCCTCCAACGCCGCGCCTCGGCGTGCATCGTCGCGATCTCGAAGCGGACCTCGGCGTTGCCGGGGTTCTCGAGGCGGATCCGGTTCATGGCGTGCCAGCGCGCGCGACGTCTCCAGCCCCGCCACGCGGAGGCCAGGCCCGCGGCGGCCGTCGCCCCGAGCAGGAAGAGGATCCACCACCCGAGGAGGCTGCCGAGGAGGAAGCGGAGGAGGGTGTCGAGCACGGCTACCTCGGTAGCGCGAGCTCCACCATCTCGCAGAGGACGTGCGCCGCCGTGATGTGGCACTCCTGGATCCGCGCCGTGCGCTCCGAGGGCGCGCGGAACGCGTGGTCGGCCAGCTTCGCGAGCTTCCCGCCGCCGGCCCCGGTGAACGCGACGGTCACGGCGCCGAGCTTCCGCGCGGCCTTCAGGCCGAGCACCACGTTCGGGGAGTTGCCCGAGGTCGAGAGGCCGACCGCGACGTCGCCCCGGCGGACGTGCGCCCGGACGAGCCGCTCGAAGACCCGGTCGTAGCCGTAGTCGTTGCCGATGGCCGTCAGCGCCGAGGTGTTCGTGGTCAGCGCGAGCGCGGGCCAGGGCCGCCGCTCCCGCTCGTACCGCCCCTCGAGCTCGGCGGCCACGTGCTGCGCGTCCGCCGCGCTGCCGCCGTTGCCGAAGAACACGATCTTCCCGCCCCGGGCCAGGGCCTTCGTCCAGGCCCCCGCGATCCCCGCGAGGACCGGCGCCGCCCCCTCCGCGAGCAGGAGCTTCACGAGGGCCGCCTCCTGGAGTCGTTCCCGGATCGTCGACTCGAGCGCCTGCTGCTTCACGGGAGCCTCCGGATTCGGGCCACCAGGTCCGTCGTCGAGATCCCCGGCACCAGGGGGACGAGTTCCACGCGGCCGCCGCGGGCCTCGACCACGTCCCGGCCCACGACCTTCCGCCCCGCGTAGTCCTCGCCCTTGACGAGCACGTCGGGCCGGACCGCGCGGATCAGCTCCGCGGGCGTGTCGGCGTCGAAGAGCGCCACGTAGTCCACGCACTCGAGCCCCGCGAGCAGCGCCGAGCGCTCGGCGGCGGGCAGGATCGGCCGGCCGGGCCCCTTGAGCCGGCGCACCGAGCGGTCCGAGTTCAGGCCGACGACGAGCACGTCGCCGCGCGACTTGGCGAACTGCAGCGAGCGCAGGTGCCCGGCGTGCAGCAGGTCGAAGCAGCCGTTCGTGAAGACGATGCGGCGGTCCCGCTTGCGCTCCTCGGCCAGCGCCTTGCCGAGCGCCGCCACCTTGAGGACCTTCCGGTGCTGGGCCTCCGGGTGCGAGGCCGCGTCGAGCAGCTCGCGGCGCGTCGCGGTGGCCGTGCCGACCTTGGCGACGACGATCCCCGCGGCGGCCGTGGCCAGCAGCGCGCAGTCCTCCAGCCCGAGCCCGGCGGCGCGGCCGACGGAGAACGCGGCGAGCACGGTGTCCCCCGCGCCCGTCACGTCGTAGACCTGGCGGGCCTCGGCGGCGAGCCCGGCGACCTGGCCCGTGCGGTCGTAGACCCGCATGCCCTTCTCGCCGAGCGTGACGACGAGGTACTGGAGGCCCAGCTTGCGCAGCACGATCCTCGCGCCCTGCTCGACTCCCTCGGCGCCGGAGAGCTGGGCGAGCTCGCCCCGGTTGAGGGACGCGCCCGTCGCGCCGCGGTACTTCGCCATGTCGCGGTTCTTGAGCCCGACGAGGACGGGCTTGCCCCGGCGCGCGAACTCCCGGACGACGGCCTTCGACACCGCCGGCGTCATCGTGCCCTTGTGGTAGTCGGAGACGAGCGCCAGGTCGGCGGTCCGCGCCTCGCGGCGGATCGCCGCGATCAGCGAGCGCTCGAGGGCGGGCGTGAGCGGGTCGCGCCGCTCGCGGTCGATGCGGATCATCTGCTGGTTGTGCGCGAGGAGGCGGGTCTTCACGGTCGTCGGGCGCGAGCCGTCCCGCAGGACGGGCGAGGTGGAGATGCCCAGGCGGCGGAGGTCGCGCAGGAACTCGGCGCCCCAGGCGTCGCGGCCGACGACGCCGCCGCAGGAGGCCCGGGCCCCGAGCGACGCGACGTTGTGGGCGACGTTCGCGGCGCCGCCGACGCGGAACTCCTCGCGCTCGGCGTCGAGCACCTGGACCGGCGCCTCGGGCGAGATCCGCGTGACCGAGCCCCAGAGGTACCGGTCGAGGATGAGGTCGCCGATCACGAACACGCGCGGGCGGCCGAGCCGCTCCACGGCCGCGGCGAGTCGGGTGTGCATGGGTACGAATCCGCAGTTTACACGGCCCTCCGGCGGGCGGCAAGGCGCGCCTTGACCCCCTCCCGGACGACGCCCTAAGATGACTGCATGAAGCGACTCGCCCTGCTGCTGCTCCCCCTGTTGGCCGCGTGCGAGGACGCCCCGAAGCTCCCCGTCATCAGCCTCGGGACCGGCGGCGTGCGCCTGCTGAACGACCCCAAGAACCCCCGCGAGGCCTACGAGGCCGCCTACGCCGAGCTGACCCGCGAGCACTTCCGCGTCCGCGGCTACCTCCGGGGCTCGACGCCCTTCTACTCCGGGGCGGAGCACTCGCTGCTCGAGATCGCGGAGTACCTCCGGACGATGCAGGCCTTCGCCGCGGAGCCCGCGAAGTCCGCGATCGGGCCCTACATCGAGAAGTACCGGGGCCTGGCCTCGGACACCGGCACGGGCCGGCCCGGCGCCTCCTGGGAGTCCACGATGACCCGCTGGGAGCAGGAGGTCCGCTCGGCCTTCTCCCCGAACGCCGTCGAGGTCCCCAACGCCTGGCCCCCGGGCTTCGGGCCCGCGCCCGCGCCGTCGACCGCGCCCACGCCCGCCCCGACGCCGGCGCCGGACCCGCAGGCGGCCCGGGTCGCGTGGAAAGCCTGGAAGGTCTCGCACGCGGAACTCGTCAAGCTCTACGTGGAAGGTCGCGACGCCTCGGCCGCCTGGTCGGACGCCTCCGCCGCGCTCGGGCAGCTGCGCAAGGCGCTGCCCGCGGACCGGGCCGGCCGCCTCGAGCTCATGATCCAGGTCCTCGGCAAGCAGGCCGCCGCCACGAGGTCGTTCACCGCCGCCCCGGAGGGCGGGACGCGGGATTCCGTCGCCTGGGAGCTCGGCAAGGTCGCCGAGACCCTCGAGGCGGAGTACGCGCCCGACGGGAAATGAGGACCGCCCTCCTCCTCCTGCTCGCCGCGTGGGCCGCGGGCCCGGACGAGGTCCTGGACCGCCGGCGCGACGAGATCTGCCGCCGCGTCGAGGAACTCCGCGGCTCGAAGTTCGGCGAGAAGGTCCCGATCCGCGAGGGGACGCGCAAGGAGGCGGGCGCCTCGGCCCTCGAGCAGGCCCGCGAGCTCTACGGCGACGACCTCGCGCCCTTCGAGAAGACCGCGAAGGCGCTCGGGCTGATCCCGGCGCGGCTGAGGCTCGACCTGGCCATCCCGACCTTCGCCGCCACGAAGGCCCAGGCCTTCTACGCCCATGGCACGGTGCACGTCATCGACCGCGGGATCCCGGACGACGAGCTCGTCTACCGCTTCTCCGTCGCGCTGGCCGACCGGCTCGCGGACTGGAAGGCGCACGCCCGGGCCGCGGGCCGCTCCCTCGACGCCCAGCTGGCCCACGTCGCGGTGCGCCAGGGCTCGGCGGACATGACCAAGCAGCTCCACTGGGCCAACCTGAAGGCGGACGCGAAGCGCCCGGACCCCGACCACGTGAAGAAGCTCGCCGCCGCGGCCGACGCGGCCGAGCGCGAGGGCTCGGCCTGGATGGAGGCCGTCGTGCCCCGGTTCTTCGTGCGCTCCTCGGACTTCGGCTGGCGCCGGGGCGGCCTCTTCATGGAATGGATGCGGCGCGACGGCCGCCTCGACGACGCGTTCAAGACGCCCCCGCGGAGCACGGAGCAGGTCCTGCACCCCGAGAAGTACCTCTCGGGCGAGGAGCCGCTCGCGCTGGACCTCGCGGCCTTCGCCGCGGGCCTGGAGCCCGCGGGCTGGACCCCGCTCTACCAGTCCACGCTGGGAGAGCTCGGCTCGGCGATCTGGCTCGAGGCGCTCGGCGCGGCGCCCGACGCGGCCGCGACGGCGGGCTGGGGCGGGGACCGGGTCTGCGCCCTTCAGGACGCCGCGGGCAACGTCGCCCTGGCCTGGGCCTCGGCTTGGGACTCGGAGCGCGACGCGGAGGAGTTCGAGGCGGCCGCCCGCCGGGCCGCGAAGGGCCTCGAGGAGAAGCGTCCCGGCTCCGCGCCCGTGGTGCGGAGGCGGAAGTCGGTCACCCTGCTGCTCGCCGGAGTCCCGGCCGGGCGGCTCGCGGAGGCGGAGGAGGCGGCGTGGCGCGGCACGGTGTCGCGCGACGGGATCGCGGTCCCGCTCGGCGGGAAAATCTACTAGGAGACTCCATGTCGAAGCACCTCGTCGTCGTCCTGGCGGTCCTGCTCGCGGGCTGCGGCAAGCCCGAGGACCCCGCCCCGAGCGCGACCCCGAAGCCCAAGCCCTCCGCCGCGGCGACGCCGAAGCCGGAATCGACGACCGGGAAGTACTCCTGCCTCGACTGCAAGCTGAAGACCGACGCCGAGAGCTGCCCGAAGTGCCACAAGAGCCTGGTCTCCGCGCCGACGACGGCCCCGGCCCCCACGGCGGCGCCGACGACCGGCCACTCCACGCCCGGGAAGACGGCGGTCGCGGGCTCCTACGCCTGCCCGGTCGAGGGCTGCACGTACACGGACCCCCGCGCCGGCACCTGCCTGAAGCACGGCGACACCAAGCTCAAGGAGCTCTGGTTCGATTGCGCGGCCTGCGCGACCCACGAGGTCGCGCCCGGCAAGTGCGGGAAGTGCGGCAAGGACCTGGCGAGGACGCTGAAGTAGATCAGGGGACCCAGTCGTCGAAGAGGATGGTCCAGCGGCCGGAGGTCCGGCCCGGCCAGTCCTTCTCCTCGACGTAGGAGCCGCCCGCGGCCTCGAGCACCCGGCGCATGTAGCGCTCGCCGGGGTCGAAGTCCCCGGTCATCCCGCCCCAGAGCCAGGCGCTGCGGCCCCAGAGCTTCTTCGCCTGGCCGTGGGAGAAGACCCCCCGGCAGGACTCGACGTCGCGGTTGGTCGGCGGGATCGAGAACTTCGCGCAGAGCTCGCGCACGACCTCGACGACCTTCGCGGACTGCGCCTCGTTCCTCAGCAGGTCGTTCTCCCCGCGACCGACGATCTCGATCTGCACGCACTTCTCGTTCGTGCCCGCCGCGGCCGCGACCTGGTCCTCGAGCCGGTCCGTGCACTGGTAGGCCCGGCCGTCCACGTCCACGATGATCGTCGGGCCGAGTCGGCGCTGCTCGAAGGTCGTGATCGCCTGGTCGATCGTCTCCGTCGCCGTGAAGTGCAGGACGACGCCGAGGATCTCGATCCGCCCGCGGTCCACGTACTGGAGGCGGCGCTCCTCGACGACCTCGACGGACTTCAGCGCGGGGGCGGGCGCGGGCGTCAGGCCCCGGCCCACGGCCAGGTCGCCCCGGACGCCGAGGTCCGTCTTTTCCCAGACCTGGGTCCAGCCCGGGCCCGCGCGATCCTTCCAGTCCTTCTCCTCGTGGAACGCGCCGCCGGCCTTCTCGAGGACGGCGCGGACCCAGGACTCGCCGGGCTCCATGCGGTCCTTCTGCTCCTTGCGGCCCCAGCCGCCGAAGCGGAACTTGGCCTGCATGTGCGAGAACACGCCGCGCCGCGAGGCGACGTCGTGGTTGGTCAGCGGGATCGACCAGGCTTCGGCGAGCGCCTTGACGATCGCGGCGGTCGACTCGAGGGCCTTCGCGTTGGCGACGAGCTCGTCGCCGACCTTCCCCACGACGGAGACGTGGACCGCGACGTCGTCGATCCCCGCGGCGCAGCGGAGGCGGCGATCGGGCGGGACGAGGCGGTAGGCGGTGCCGTCCTCGTCGACGAGGAGGTGGACGCCGGTGCCGCGGCGCTCCATCTCGAAGAGGGCGCGGAGGAAGGAGTGGCCCGAGGTCGAGTGGAGGACGATCGCCGTGGGGGTCACGGCGCCGAAGTCCGGGACGGCGAGGCGGCGGGCGCCGGAGCTGAGGGCCTCGACCGGGGCGGGCCAGGCGGCCGGGGAGGGGGTCGCGCGGGAGGCCGCCGGAGGACGGACGACGGGGACGCCGGCGGTCCAGGGACCGGCGCCGCCGAGGGCGGCGAGCGCGGCGGCCAGCAGGACCCAGGCGATCACGGCGCTGCCCCGCATGGCGACATCCTAGCCGGACCCGGTGAACTTGTCGCCGCCGCCGCCGTTAAAAACGGTTGATGGTCCCGAGGCTCCCCCTATAATGGGCCGCTACCCATGAGAACTTTCACTTCGCTCCTCGCCGCCGCCGCGATCCTCGCCTCCGTCCCCAGCGCCTCGGCGCAGGACGACACGATCCGCTTCTCGTCCGCCAAGGGCGTGCGCGAGGAGAAGGGCAAGGTCCTCGGCCTGAACGTGAAGGAGATCATCTACGAGAAGGACGCGGGCGGCGCGTCCATCAAGATGAACGAGAAGGCGAAGGACGTCCTCGACATCGACTTCGCCCCGGACAACACCCCCTTCGAGTTCCAGAACGCCCGCAAGGCGATGCAGGACTTCGCGTTCAAGGACGCCGCCGACCGCTTCGAGCGCATCAAGCGGAGCCCCCAGACCTCCGAGCCCGTGAAGGAGTACTGCCGCAAGTACGCCGTCGAGTGCCTGCTCCAGGCGGGCGACCCCGACGGCGCCTACGCCGCCGCCGAGCAGATCCGCAAGGAGAAGCCGGACTCCTTCTTCCTCCGCGAGTCCTTCCTGCTCCAGTACGAGGCCGCGAAGGCCAAGGGCGACGCCAAGCTCCAGGCCGAGGTCGTCAAGAAGTTCGGCGACGCGATCAAGGAGCAGGGCGCCACCGAGTGGAACAAGAACCTCGAGATGCTCAGCGCCGATTCCGCCGAGGAGTCGAAGGACTTCGCGGCCGCGCTGAAGATCTACCAGAAGCTCGCCGCCGACAAATCCGACCCGCGGGTCGCCGAGGCGTCGACGCTGGGCGTCCTCCGCTGCCTGACGGCCCAGAAGGCGCTGCCCGACCTGAAGGCGCGCTCCGACGCGCTCATCGCCGAGTGGGAGGGCAAGAAGAACGCCCCGGCCCGCCTGCTCCTGGCCGCCTACGTGGGCCGCGGCGACTGCCTGCTGGCCGAGGGCAAGATCAAGGAGTCCCTGCTCGACTACATGTGGGGGCTGCTGAACGTCGCGCCCCGCATCGGCGAGTACACCCGCGAGCACGAGGCCGTCCTGGCGAAGTCCTCGATCGCCTGCGCCCGCTACGCCAAGCAGTTCGGCGAGCGCGACAAGGAGAACAAGACGCTCTACGTGCACCGCTCGCGGGAGCTGCTGGGCGAGCTGATGGGGACCTACCCGCGCTCGGGCTTCAAGAAGGACGTCGAGGACGCGATCAAGGACGCCGAGAAGTCTCAATAGAACTTCTTGACCGCCGACCTCGGGTAGTAGAACTCCAGGATCCGCGTCGAGCTCCAGCCCAGGTCCGCCAGCCGGTACGCCCCGACCTGGCACATCCCGACCGCGTGGCCCCAGCCCTTCCCCGCCACGATCACCTTCTCGCCCTCGACCTTCACCGATTCGATCATCGTGCTGCGGATCGCCCGGGGGTCGATGCGGCGGCGGAAGCCGTCGTTGGCGTGGAAGCGGTACTCCTTCTTGCTGTTGTCCACGAGGACGAGGACCTCGAGGGCGTGCCCGCCCCGCATCGTCTTCGTCACGGTCACCGAGGCGATCTTCGAGACGGTCTGCGCGCCGAAGAGCTTCTTCGCCATCTCGGCGCGGTCGAACTCGGCGCTCCAGCGGTAGAACTTCCCCTCCGTGCAGTGGCCGCAGGGCGTGCCGGAGAGCGGCGGGATGTCCTCGCCCTCGGAGAGCATGAGGCGGGCGGGCTCGGTGTGCCCGCCGCAGGTGGACGAGAAGAAGGTCTTGAAGATCCGTCCCTCGTAGGAGCAGCAGAGGCCGCGGGTCTCGGCGACGAGGCGGATGGCGAGGGCGGTCTCGCGCTCGCGGCCCCCGTAGACCTGGGAGCGCTCGTCGTCGTACACGTCGAACTTCTCCCCGGCGCGCACGCGCAGCGTGCGGTTCTGCACCTCGTACCACGCGTAGGTCCGCGCCGCGACGACCTGGGCCTTGAGGGCCTCCTCGCCCTTGGAGAGCGACATCTCCTTGCCGACGACGCCGGCGAGGTAGTCCTCGAGGTCGACGTCGTTGACGAGCGTGAGCACCGGCGGGCCGCCGCCCTTGACCTCGTCGCGCACGACGAGGAGGTCGCCGCGGTAGCGGGTCCCCTCGAGGACGAACCCGGCGTCGGGGCCGGCGGAGAGGCGGACGGCGGGCTCGGCGTACGACCGGGAGCCGACCTTGAGGCCGCCGTCGATCGAGAGCTCGACGTAGCCGGAGGCGCCGGCGGCGTCGTCCGCGGGCAGCGGGCCGGCGGCGCCGAAGACCTGGAACGGCCCCTCGAAGGCGACGCGGGCGGCGGGGACGCGGAGGCCCTTGGAGAGCCCCACCTGGATGCGGGGGGCGGAGTGCGTGTCGATCATCGCGACGGGGTCGAGGGCGCGGCGCGGGGCGGTGCAGGAATGGAGGAAGAACGCCGCCCAGGCGCACCCGAGCAGGATGGGAACGGACCGGACCCCGCCTCGTGCCTTCACGTCGCCCCCTCTTCCGCGCCCCGCATTATAACTTATGAATTGAAAGTTACAAACTAAAACGGCGGGACGGGCGCGGATTGCGGCGGGGAAAGGGGGCGGGCTACTCGACGAAGATGTCGACGAGCTCGGACGAGCCCTTCGACGAGATCTCGATCGGCCCGAGGTGCGCGGGGATCAGGAAGGTCGCGCCCTTCTCGAACGGCGTGCGCTTCTTCAGGCCCTCGCCGTGGTGGAACGCGCCGCCGCCGGCCGTGCAGGCGTAGACGTGGAAGCGCGCCCGGTCCCCGGGCAGCTTGACGCGCTTCCGCTCCAGCGAGATCGACTCCATCGTGAACTTCTCGCACTTGATCAGGAGGCTGCGCTTGTACGGGAAGCCGGGCAGGCGCTGCGCCTTGTACTTCGAGACGCCCATCGAGTAGAAGTCCGTCACCGACATCGCCTTGTCCACGTCGAGCGCCCGGGGCTTGCCGTCGACGAGCCGGCCCCAGTCCGTCAGGCGGTACGTCAGGTCGCTGTTCTGCTGGACCTCGAGGAAGACCGCGCCGCCCGTCGCCGTGTGGATCGTCCCCGGCGGGATGAACACGACGTCCCCCGCCTTGATCTCCATCGTGTTGAGGCAGCGCTCGACCGTGCCGTCCTTCAGGTGCTGCTTGAACTCCGCGACGGTCGTGCCGGGCAGCACGCCGCGGATCACGCGCGCCTCCTTCGGCGCGTGGACCACGTACCAGGCCTCCATCTTCCCCACCGGCTCCGCCTCGTAGCGCTGCGCGAAGTCGTCGGCCGGGTGCACCTGCAGCGAGAGCTTCTCGTGCGCGCAGATGTACTTCACGAGCAGCGGGAAGCGCGTCGAGAACCGCATGCTGTGGTCGTCGCCCAGGACCTGGCGCGGCCACGCCGCGAGCAGGCGGTCCAGCGTCCAGCCCTTCAGCGGCCCCTCGGCCACCTCGCTGGAGTCCTTGCCGCGGAGGGCGACCTCCCAGGACTCGCCGCACTTCGCCCCCGCCCCGGTCTTCCCCAGGGCCTTCTTGAGCTCCGGCCCGCCCCAGACCTTCTGCTTGAAGATCTCCTTGAACCGATAGGGGTACAGGACGGGGCTCTGGGGAGGGGCCTTGGGCATGGTGCGCGATCATACGGACGCCCGGAAGAAGGTGTCAAGAAAGCCCCCCGGACGCCCCCCGTTTGCGGTACAACTGACGGCCCGATGGACGACGCCGCCTTCCCCAGCGGGCCGTGGACCGGCTACTACCTGCACCCCGCCGTCGACGACGAGCGCCACCCCATGGAGCTCCACCTCGCCTTCCGCGACGGGGTCGTCTCCGGCGGCGGCGACGACGACGTCGGTCCCTTCGCGATCCGGGGCCGCTGCGACTCCGCGTCGCTCGAGGTCCACTGGACCAAGACCTACCTCGGCCGCCACGACGTCTGGTACCGCGGCTTCGGCCAGGCCGGGTTCATCTGGGGGACCTGGGAGCTCGCCGGCGGATCCACGGGCGGCTTCAAGATCTGGCCCCGCGGCCGGGGGGCCGCGGCCTCGCGCGGCGCCTCGGTCGAGGAGGAGCTCCCCGTCGGGGCCGCGCCGTGAACGCCGACGAGATCCGCGCGACGAAGCTCCGCGAGCTGCGGCGCGCGAAGGCCGAGCGCCCCGTCGCCGACCTGAAGGTGCAGGCCCGCTCCGCGCCCCCGCTGCGCCCGGTCCCGCTGCGCCGCGAGGGCGGCCTGGCGCTCCTCGCCGACGATCCCGCCGTGGCGCTCGCCCCGGCCTGCGAGGAGGCCCAGCTCGAGGCCGCGTCCCTGCGCGGGCCCGGCCTGGCCGCGTTCCGCCTCCGCAGCCCCCTCCCCGCCATCCGCCTCGAGGACGTCGTCGACGAGTACCAGCTCCTCGAGACCCGCGTGCTGCCCGCCGACGGCGTCCACCTGGCCGTCCGGCTCCTCGACAGGAACCAGCTCTCCGAGTACGTTCACCACGCCCGGGAGCTCGGCCTCCAGGTCCTGGTGGAGGCCGGCACGGTCCGCGAGCTCGAGGCGGCGATGGACGCCCTCGACCGCGCGCGGGACCGGGTGGCCGCGATCGCGCTGTCGGTGCCGGACCCGGCCGACTTCGCGGCGGGCCTCGAGGCGATGCTCGGCCTGGCGCCGCGCGTCGAGGGCGGCCGGACGCTCGTGTCGCTCGCGCGGCCCTCGTCGGCCGCGGAGCTGGCGCTGGCGAAGGCGGCCGGGCTGCACGCGGCCTGCGTCGGCGGGAGGCTCTGGGCGGACCCGGACCCCGCGAAGGCGCTGCTCGCGTGGAGGGGCTTGGAACGGCGGGTCCGGCCCGCCACGATGGAGGAGCTGCCGTGAGCCTTCGGGGATTCCGGGGGGCCGTGACCGCGCCGCGCAACTCGCGCGACGGGATCCTCGGCGCGTCGCGGACCCTGGTCCGGGAGCTGCTCGCGGCGAACGGGCTGGCGGCGCGGGACGTCGTCCTGGCCCTGTTCACGATGACGCCGGACCTCGACGCCGCCTTCCCCGCGGAGGCGGCCCGCGGCCTCGGCGGGGACTGGGTGCACGTCCCGATGCTCTGCACGACGGAAGCGAAGGTGCGCGGCGCGCTGAAGCGCGCGGTGCGGGTGCTGCTGCTCGCGGAATCGCGGCGCCCCCGGCGCCGGATCCGCCACCTCTACCTCGGGGAGGCCACGTGTCTGCGACCCGACCTGGCCGCGACGCCGCGACGGCGGCGGCGGCCGGCGAAGCGATGATCGTCGTCATGAAGACCGGCGCCTCGCCCGGCGAGGTCGACGCGGTCGTCCGCCGCATCGAGGAGCTCGGGGGCCGGCCCCGGCTCACCGAGGGCGCCGGCGCCACGCTCGTCTCCGTCCTCGGCGACGCCCCGGCCCTGCGCTCCGCGGACTTCGGCGCCTTCGAGGGCGTCGACCGCGTCGTCCCCCTCGCCCGCCCCTACCCGCTCGCGGCCCGCGAGGCCCGCCCCGCCGGCAGCGAGGTGAAGGTCGGCGGCGTCACCATCGGCCCCTCCACGCTCACCGTCATCGCCGGCCCCTGCGCCGTCGAGTCCCGCGAGCAGACCCTCGAGGCGGCCCGCCGCGTCCGCGCGGCCGGCGCCCACCTGCTCCGCGGCGGCGCCTTCAAGCCCCGCACCTCGCCCTACAGCTTCCAGGGCCTCGGCCGCCAGGGCCTCGAGATCCTCGCGGAGGCCCGCCGCGAGACCGGCCTCGGCATCGTCACCGAGGTCCTCGCCCCCGAGGACGTCCCGCTCGTCGCCGAGACGGCCGACGTCCTCCAGGTCGGCGCCCGCAACATGCAGAACTTCCCGCTCCTCGCCGCCCTCGGCCGGCAGTCCAAGCCCGTCCTCCTCAAGCGCGGCTTCATGTCCACGATCGAGGAGCTCCTCCTCTCCGCCGAGCACGTCCTCTCCAAGGGCAACCGCCAGGTCATCCTCTGCGAGCGCGGCGTGCGCGGCTTCGACGCGGCGACGCGCAACACGCTCGACCTCTCCGCGGTCCCCGTCGTCCACCGCCTCTCGCACCTCCCCATCGTCGTCGACCCGAGCCACGCCTCGGGCGTGCGCGAGTACGTCCCCCCGCTGGCCCGCGCCGCCGTCGCCGCCGGCGCCGACGGGATCATGATCGAGGTCCACCCGCGGCCCGAGCTCGCGCTCTGCGACGGGCCCGAGAGCCTCACGCCCGACGACTTCGGCGCGCTCATGGCCACCCTCGGGCCGATCGCCCGCGCCGTGGGCCGCCGCCTCCCGTGATCGTCGCGATCGTCGGGCCCGGCCAGATCGGCGGCTCCCTCTCCGCGGCCATCGCCGCCCGCGGGCTCGGCCGGACCGTCGAGCTCGACCGCGGCGACGACCTCGACGACCTGCGCCTCGCCGACGTGACCGTGCTGGCGACGCCCGCGAAGGAGCTCCTCCGCATCCTGCCCGACGTCGTCCGCCGCCTCCGCCCCGGCACCGTGCTGACGGACGTCGCCTCGGTGAAGGGGCCCGTGGTCGCCGCCTACCGCAAGTGCCGGCGCCGCGACATCACCTTCGTCCCCGGCCACCCGATGGCGGGCACCGAGGACCGGTCGACGCGCGACCCGGAGCTCTTCGCGGGTCGCCCCTGGTTCCTCATCGGCGGCGACGCCCGCGTCGAGGCCATCGTCCGAGGCGTCGGCGCCCGCCCGGAGATCCTCCGCGACGCGGCCCGCCACGACCGGCTCGTCGCCGCGATCAGCCACCTGCCCCACGCGATCGCCGCCGCCCTCGCCGCGACGGCCGGCCCCTCCGCCGACCTGGCCGGAGGCTCCTACCGCGACGCGACGCGCGTCCTGCTCTCGGATCCGCGCGTGGTCGCGGATTTCCTCTCGCTGAACCGCAAGGCCCTGAAGGAGTCGATCGACGCCTTCTGCCGCCACTTGAAGCGCCTCCCCGACCTCCACCCGGAGGAACTCGAGTCGCTCTGGTCCCGCCTCGGCGAGCGCCGCCGGGAGCGCGGCCCCAAGGATCAATAATAAGTAGAGGGGAGCGAACCCCGGGCCCGCGGTTCCGCTTGAAAGGTCGAACGAGGCCCGGTACCCTTGGGACTTCGAACCCGCGTGTTAGCCGCGGGTCGGGGCCCACGAACCGGAGAGGGGATCTGCCGCCGTACGTGCCGGACAAACCGCCGCTCCTGCTCGCCGCGCTGGCGTTCTGCGCGCTCGCGTCGCCCGCTCCCCTTATCGCCCAGGACCCCTCGCCGTCGCCGACGCCGGCCGAGCGCCCGGGCCAGGAGGCCTGGGAGGGCAAGCCGGCCGGACGCGTCGTCGCCGCGGGCTTCCGCCGCCAGCGCTGGGCGGAGCTGCGCAACCTCCTGACGCTGCGCGAGGGCGCGCCCTACGACCGCGCCGCCCGCGACCAGGACCTCAAGACGCTCTTCGCGCGCAAGGCCTTCCGCGACGTCCGCATCGAGCCGAAGCTCCAGGACGACGGCACCTGGCTCTACACGGTCACGGTCCAGGAGTACGACACGATCCTCGACGTGCAGTTCACCGGCCTCGCCGCCGTCCCCGTCGCCGCGCTCAAGCCGCTCCTCCAGGTCAACCCCGGCGACGCCCTCAATCCCTACCTCCTGAAGCTCGACCGCGAGGCGATCCGCGAGCACCTGCTCTCGAAGGGCTACCACTTCTCCGCCGTGAACGACGAGGTCCTCGAGACGTCCGCGGGCCTGGTCCTCGTGTGGCACGTCGCCGAGGGCCCCCTCGTCCGGGTCAAGTCGGTGGAGTTCAGCGGGGTCTCCGGCATCGACCTCGGCACGCTGAAGCAGTACCTGCTCACCAAGGAGCCGAGCAGCTTCCTGTTCTTCCCCGGCTCCGGCGAGCCCTTCATCCGCCGCTACCTCGACGAGGACCTCAAGCGCATCAAGCTCTACTACCAGCTCGAGGGCTTCCTCGACATCACGGAGGGCGACCGCGTCTTCGTCGAGGACCTGGTCTTCACCGAGGACCGGACCGGCGTGAACGTCCGCATCCACGTCGACGAGGGCCGCCGCTTCAAGGTCCGGTCGATCTCGTTCGAGGGGGTCAGCGGCAAGGTCGTCCCGGAAGACCAGCTCCGCGCCGCCCTCTGGCTCGGCGACAAGAACCACCCGTACTTCTCGGACAACGTCGGCAACCGCGACGTCCAGAAGATCCGCGACCTCTACGGCGAGCGGGCCTACATCCTCGCCCAGGTCGAGTACGACACGGTGATCCCCTCGGGCACCGCCGAGATCGACGTGAAGTTCCGCATCACCGAGGGCCACGAGGTCAAGCTCGGGCGCATCACGGTCCAGGGCAACACGAAGACGCGGCAGGACGTGATCCTCCGCGAGCTGCGGGACTTCGTGCCCGGCGAGAAGTTCAACAACCAGCTCCTGCAGCGAGGCGTCTCCCGCCTCCGCGACCGCCAGTTCTTCGAGCAGGGCGGCGTGACGTGGAGGACGGAGCCGACGGACGACCCCTCGATCCGCGACCTGGTCCTCGAGGTCAAGGAGGGCCAGACGGGCAACCTCCGCTTCGCGGGCGGCTACTCGTCGAGCTTCGGCATCCTCGGCGTCCTCGAGTTCTCGCAGAAGAACTTCGACATCGCCGACCTGCCCAAGAGCTTCTCCGACGTCGCGGAGGGCACGGCCTTCGCGGGCGGCGGCCAGCAGTTCAACATCCGCTTCAGCCCGTCCCGCCTCCGGACGAGCTTCACGGTCGCCTTCCGCGAGCCCTGGCTCTTCGGCACGGAGACCGGCGGCGGCGTCCGGGCCTTCAACATCCGCACGGAGCGGGAGAGCTGGGACGAGCAGCGCATCGGCGGCACGATCTCCTTCGACAAGCGATTCGAGCCCTTCCAGACCAGCCTCGCGGTCCAGGTCCTCCACATCACGATCCGGAACACGGACGAGACCACGCCCTCGACGGTGCTGGGCCTGGCGGGCCGCAACCAGCTCGTGACCCTGGCCCCGGGCATCGCCTGGGACACGCGGGACAGCGCCCTCTTCCCGACCAGGGGCCACCGGATCAGCCTCACCTACGAGTGGGCGGGCGACCCCCTGCCCTCGGACTTCGACTACGCCAAGACGACGTTCTCCGCGAGCACGTACTTCACCGTCTACGAGTCCGAGACCAAGATGAAGCACGTGATGAACCTCGACCTCGTCGTGGGCCACGCCCGGGAGCGCGGGGACTCGACCGTCCCCTTCTTCGAGCGCTTCTACGCGGGCGGCCGCGAGAGCATCCGCGGCTTCGACTTCCGCGGCGTCGGGCCCAAGGAGAACGGCGACCCCATCGGCGGCAACGGCTCCGTCTTCGCGAGCGCGGAGTACTCCTACCCGCTCTTCGTGGAGTTCCTCCGGGGCGCGCTGTTCTACGACCTCGCGAACCTGACCCCGGAGTTCGACGACCTGAAGCACGAGAAGTGGCGCAACACGGTCGGCTTCGGGATCCGCTTCATCATCCCCCAGCTCGGCAACATCCCCGTCAAGCTCGACTTCGGCTTCCCGCTGACGAAGCGGGACGACGACGAGCGCGAGACGGTGCTCTTCGACATCGGGACCCTTTTCTAAACCGGAGGAGACGACATGCGGACCACGGCCCTGACCACGGCGATCCTCGGCGCGGCCCTGCTCGCGGGCGCGGCGGCGGCCCAGGACAAGAAGGACCGCTTCGACCGCCCCATGCGGATCGGCACCTTCAACCTCAAGGACTGCTTCGACCCCGCCAAGTACGAGCAGGTCGCGAAGGTGAAGTCCTCCCTCGAGGCGGAGAAGACCGCGCTGGAGAACGAGCTCAAGGCCCTCCAGAAGAAGCTCGGCGACCTGACCGAGCGCGTGTCGGCGCTGAGCGACAAGAGCTCGCCGCTGGCCCAGTCGCTCTACCAGCAGGCCAAGCTCACCGAGTACGAGCTGAAGATGCGCAAGGAGATCGGCCAGATGGCGCTGATCGACAAGGCCGCGGGCCAGCACATCGAGATCTACAACGCGATCGTGAAGGCGACCGAGGCCGTGGCCGCGGAGCACAAGCTCGACCTCGTCGTGCGCCTCGAGGAGCCCAAGCTCGAGGAGGACGAGGGCACCCAGGCCTACCTCCGCCGCATCAACCAGCGCGTGGTGTTCTTCCGGAACCCGGAGTACGACATCACCAAGGAGGTCCTGGTCCGGCTCAACGAGGACTGGAA
This sequence comes from uncultured Planctomycetales bacterium, assembly GCA_964464755.1. Classification (GTDB taxonomy): domain Bacteria; phylum Planctomycetota; class MHYJ01; order MHYJ01; family JACPRB01; genus CAYXGZ01. The sequence continues at coordinate 8,468 of CAYXGZ010000013.1, read as the reverse complement.
GAAGTCGGCGCCCCCGGCGACTCCCGCCCCGTCGCCCGCGCCCTCGGCCGCGCCGACGCCGGCCCCCACGAAATAGCCATGGCGATCCCGCTGTCGGAGCTGGCGAAGCTCGTCGGGGGGACCGTCGAGGGCGACGGGACCCGCCCGATCTCGGGCGTCGCCTCCCTCGAGGAGGCGGGGCCGGGGGACGTCACGTTCCTCGCCAACCCGCGCTACGCCTCGAAGCTCGCCGCCTCGCGCGCCGGGGCGGTCGTGATCCCCGAGAAGGGGCCGAAGCCGCCGCTGGACGCGATCCGGGTCAAGGACCCCAACTGGGCCATGGTGGCCCTCGCGGAGGCCTTCGCCCCCAAGCCGCCCCCGCTCCAGGGCGTGCACCCGACCGCGGCCGTCGCCCCCACCGCCCGCCTCGGCGCGGGCGTGGCCGTCGGCGCGAACTCGGTGATCGGCGAGGGCGCCGTCGTCGGGGACGGCACCGTCATCCACCCGCTCGTGTACGTCGGCCCGGGGGTGAAGATCGGGAAGAACTGCCTGCTCTGGCCCGGGGTCGCGATCCGGGAGTTCTGCGCGCTCGGCGACCGGGTGATCGTCAACGCGGGCACGGTCATCGGCTCGGACGGCTTCGGCTTCCACACCGTGCAGGGCGTGCACCGCAAGATCCCCCAGCTCGGCGTCGTGGAGATCGGCGACGACGTGGAGCTCGGCGCGAACTGCGCGATCGACCGGGCCCGCTTCGGGCGCACCGTGATCGCCCGCGGCGCGAAGCTCGACAACATGGTCCACCTCGCCCACAACGTGACGATCGGCGAGGGCGTGCTCATCGCGGCCCAGGTCGCCGTCGCGGGCAGCACGAAGGTCGGCAAGCACGCCATGATCGGCGGCCAGGTCGCGATCGCCGGGCACCTCGAGGTGGGCGAGCGCGGGATCCTGACCGGCCAGGCGGGTCTCAGCAAGGACCTGCCGCCCGGCCAGATGTACAATGGCACGCCGGCCATGCCCTTCATGAAGCACATGCGGGCGATGGCCTCGATGAACAAGGTCGCCGAGCTGCTCCAGGAGGTCCGGGAGCTCCGGAAACGGCTCGCGGCCCTCGAGCAACGGAACGGGAAGGCATGAGGAAGATCCAGCGGACGATCAAGACGCCGGTCGAGTTCTCCGGCGCCGGGCTCTTCACCGGGGTGCCGTCGACCTTCCGCATCGAGCCCGCCATCGCGGGCTCCGGCCTCGCCTTCATCCGCACCGACCTGCCGGGCACGCCCCGGATCTCCGTCGAGCCCGACCACATCGCGCCCAAGTTCCGCCGCACGGCGCTCGCCAGCGGCGACGCGGAGGTCGAGACCGTCGAGCACCTCCTCTCCGCCCTCGTCGGCTCCGGCGTCGACAACGCGGACATCCGGGTCAACGCGGCCGAGCTCCCGCACGCGGACGGCTCGGTCCGGCCCTGGACGGACCTCATCGCCAAGGCCGGCTTCGAGGAGCAGGGCGAGCCGCGGCGCATCTACTCGCTCCGCGAGGCCGTGGCCGTCTCCGAGAAGGGCGCCCACGTCGTGGCCCTGCCCTCGGACACCGGCCTGTCGGTCCACTACACGCTCGACTACCCGGGCACGCCCATCGGCCGCCAGGAGCTCCACGTCGTCCTCGACGAGGAGACCTACCTCCGCGACATCGCGGGCGCGCGGACCTTCTGCCTGCAGCACGAGGCCGAGGCGCTGCGCAACCAGGGCCTCGCCAAGGGCGGGACCTCCGCGAACACGCTGGTCGTCGGCCCCCAGGGGCCGATCGAGAACACCCTGCGCTGGCCCGACGAGTACGTCCGCCACAAGATCCTCGACCTGCTCGGCGACCTGGCGATCCTCGGCGGCCCGCTGCGCGCCCACATCATCGCCGTCGGCTCCGGGCACACGGCGAACCTCCGCCTCGTCCAGCGCATCCGCGAGGTCGTCGACGGCCGCACGACGGCCCGCCGCAAGGAGGGCGCCCTCCTCGACGTGCGCGAGATCGAGAAGATCCTCCCCCACCGCTACCCGTTCCTGATGATCGACAAGGTCACCGAGATGGACGGCTACAAGCGCGCGGTCGGCATCAAGAACGTCACGATCAACGAGCCCTTCTTCCAGGGCCACTTCCCCGGCCGGCCGATCATGCCGGGCGTGCTGCAGATCGAGGCGATGGCCCAGCTCGCCGGCGCCCTCCTGATGCGCAAGGCGGACAAGCAGGGCCAGGTCGCCGTCCTGCTCGGCATGGACAACGTGAAGCTCCGCCGCAACGTCGTCCCCGGCGACCAGCTCCGCGTCGAGGTCGAGACCCTCAAGTTCAAGGCGCGCTCGGGCGAGGTCTTCGCCCGGGCCTCGGTGGACGGGCAGGTCGCCGCGGAGGCCCTGCTCAAGTTCATGATCCTCGACGAGCAGGCGTGATGAAGATCCACCCGAGCGCCCTCGTCGACCCCGCGGCCCGCCTGGCCGACGACGTGGAGATCGGCCCGTTCTGCGTGGTCGGCCCCGGCGTCACCCTCGGCCCCGGCACCCAGCTCCTGAACCACGTCACGATCATGGGCCGCACGACGCTCGGCCGCGGCAACGTCGTCGCGCCCCACGCGGTCCTCGGCGGCCGCCCCCAGGACCTCAAGTACAAGGGCGAGGACACCGAGGCCGTGCTCGGCGATTACAACCAGGTCCGCGAGTACGTCACGGTCAACGTCGGCACGGCGGGCGGCGGCGGCGTCACGCGCATCGGGTCCCACGGCCTCTTCATGGCCGGCTGCCACGTCGCCCACGACTGCGAGGTCGGCGACCACGTCGTCATCGCGAACAACGTCCTCCTCGCGGGCCACGTGAAGATCGAGGACCACGTCGGCATCAGCGGCTACGTCGGCCTCCACCACTTCGTCACGGTCGGCAAGCACGCGTTCATCGGCGGCTTCTCGCGCATCTCCACGGACATCCCGCCGTTCATGGTCGTCGCGGGCATCCCGACGGCCGTCGTCTCGACGAACTCCATCGGGCTCCGGCGCCGCGGGATCTCCGACGACACGCTCAAGGCCCTCAAGGACGCCCACCGCCTGCTCTGGCGCTCCGGGCTGCCCAAGCCCGAGGCCATCGCCATCGTCGAGCAGCGCTACCCCGGCCACGCCGAGGTCCGCTACCTCCTCGACTTCATGCGCGCGATCGACAAGGGCCGCAACGGGCGGGCCCGGGAATCGCTGCGCGGCCCCGGCCTGCACGACCCGGAGGACGAGGCGGCCCGGGCGGAGGGCACGGCGTGACCGCCCCGCTCCGCTGCGCCGTCGTCGGGGTCGGCCACCTCGGGCGCCACCACGCCCGCCTCCTCAAGGCCATGCCGGACGTCGAGCTGGTCGGCGTCGTCGACGCCTCCGGCGCGCGCGCCGCCGAGATCGCCAAGGAGTACGGCGTCCCGGCGTACTCCGAGCCCGCCCAGGTCCTCGGGCGCGTGGACGCCGTGACGATCGCCGTCCCCACCGTCCACCACCTCGCCGTCGCCCGGCCCTTCCTCGAGAAGGGCCTGCCGGTGCTCGTCGAGAAGCCGCTCGCGAAGACGATCGCGGAGGCCGAGGAGCTCGTGGCCCTGGCCGCCCGCCACAGGGCGCCGCTCCAAGTCGGCCACGTCGAGCGCTTCAACCCGGCCGTCAAGCTCGTCCAGGAGCGCATCCGCAAGCCCCGGTTCATCGAGGCCCACCGGCTCAGCCCCTTCCGCTTCCGCTCGACCGACATCGACGTCGTCATGGACCTCATGATCCACGACCTCGACATCGTCCTGCACCTCGCGGGCTCCCCGCTGGCCCGCGTGGACGCCGTCGGCGTCTCCCTGCTCTTCGGGCGCGAGGACATCGCCAACGCCCGGCTCGAGTTCGAGAACGGCTGCGTCGCCAACCTCACCGCGAGCCGGATCTCGGACAAGTCGATGCGCAAGATGCGCGTCTTCACCGAGGACCACTACCTCTCCGTCGACACGCTGGAGAAGTCCGTGCGGCTCTACCGGACGACGCCGCAGCTGGCCGAGGCGCTCTCGAAGCTGCCGCCCGACCACGAGCCCTCGCTCGGGGACCTCGCGTCGATCCCGCGGGAGTTCTACTCGATCGAGGAGTTCCGCCTCCCCGAGGAGGAGCCCCTGGCCAACGAGCTGCGCGCCTTCGTGGACTGCGCCCGGGCCCGGGGGACGCCGCTGGTGCCCGGCGAGCACGGCGTGCGGGCCATGCGCGCCGCCGAGCGCGTCCTCGCGGAGATGCGGGCCCACAAATGGGCGTGACGGCGGGCCCCACGATCCTCATCGTCGCCGGCGAGGCCTCCGGCGACCTCCACGGCGCCAACCTCGCCCGCCACCTCAAGGAGCTCGCGCCCGGCGCGGTGCTCGTCGGGGCCGGCGGGCCGCGCATGCGCGAGGCCGGGGTCGAGCTGCTCTCCGAGACGACGCGCCACGCCGCCGTCGGCATCGTCGAGGCCTTCCACCACCTGAGCGCCTACGCGAGGCTCTACCGCCTGCTCCAGAGCGCCCTGAAGCGGCTGAAGCCGGACGTCGTGGTGCTCATCGACTTCCCGGACTTCAACCTCCGCTTCGCCGAGCGGGTGCACGACCACGGGATCCCGGTCGCGTACTACATCAGCCCGCAGATCTGGGCCTGGCGGCCGGGGCGCATCAAGCAGATCCGCCGCGTGGTCTCGAAGATGATCGTGATCCTCGACTTCGAGGAGAAGCTCTACCGCGACGCGGGCGTGCCCGTCGCGTTCGTCGGCCACCCGCTCCTCGACGCCGTGAAGCAGGTCGACCGGGAGGCGCTGCGGCGCGAGCTCTCGGTCGGCGAGGGGCCGCTGGTGGGCCTGCTCCCGGGGAGCCGGGGCAAGCAGTTCACCGGGCTCTTCCCCGTGCTCGCGAAGGCCGGGGCCCTGATCCGCGCCGAGGTGCCCGGGGCCCGGTTCGTCGTCGCCTGCGCGCGCGGCATCAACCCGAAGCAGGCCCTCGACCGGCGCGCGAAGTCGCCGGTGCCCTACGACGTCGTATGGGACCGCACGCCGGAGGTCTTCGGCGCGGCGGACCTCATCCTGACGGCGAGCGGGACGGCGACGCTCGAGGCGGCGCTCTACGGCGTGCCGATGATCGTCACCTACAAGGTCAGCAACCTCACGGCCCTGACGCTCGGGCCCTTCCTGCGCGTGAAGAACTACGCCCTCGTCAACATCGTGGCGGGCCGCGAGATCATGCCCGAGTACTACCAGTTCAAGGCGAAGCCGGAGCTGATCGCGCGCGAGGCCGTGTCGATGATCAAGGACGGCCGGCTGCCCGAGCTGCGCCGCCAGCTCGGCGAGGTCCGCCGGAAGCTCGGCGAGCCGGGCGCGTCGCGCCGGGCCGCGGCCGAGGTCCTCTCGACGATCCGCTAGGTCCGCGAGAGCAGGAGCCCGGCGGCGGACGCGATCGCCGCCAGCCGCGCGGCCCAGAGGAGCCCGGAGCCGCCCGCCTCCGGCACGACCGCGATGCGGCGCGAACCCGCCACCGAGAAGATCAGCGCGATCGCCGCGAGGCCGACGCCCAGCACCGTGGCGGCCGAGACCCCCGCCCGAAGGTCCGGGACCGGCAGGGCCACGGAGGCCGACAGGGGCGCCAGGAGCCGGAAGTAGGCCGCGGTCCAGGCCGCCGCCGTCGAGCCCAGGGCCGCCAGGAGGCTGAGCACGGCCCAGGCGGTCGTCGTCGAGGGCGCGGGTTCATTCATGGATCATCCTCCCGGCGATGCCGTCCAGGACCTCCGCCGGATTCGACCAGGTCCAGCGCCCGGCCTCCTTCCCGACGGCCAGCTCGACCTCGCGGAGCGGCGCGCCGGTCCACTTCACCTCGGGCGCGGCCTCGACGGCCACGCGCACGCGGAGCTTCGACGGGGCCTCGTAGCCCCAGGACTTCACGGCGCCGAGCGTCACGCCGCCGTGGGCCAGCTGCCGCATCCGCAGCGTGAGCAGGTCCGCGGGCGCCGCCTCGGTCGTCCAGGCCCCGACCAGCGAGTCGAGCGCGCCGCTCGGGCTCCACTGCGAGGCGATGCGGTTGCGGACCTCGTGGACCTCCGCCCCGACCTTCCGGATCTCCTCGACCCGGGGGAAGATCAGCAGGCCCGCGACGACCACGCAGGCCACGCCCGAGACGAGGGCGAACCAGCCGGCCCAGCCGCCCTTGAGGCGCGCGCGGAACTCGCGGACGTGGCCGATCGTCGCCATGCCGAGCACCGCGACGCCCGTGCCGACGAGCGCCGCCAGCCAGCCCGCCGTGACGAGGACCATCGAGGCCTCGGGCAGGTCCTCGGGCCCGAGGATCTCGGGGAACCGGCCCGCCGCGGCGGCGAAGAGCGCGCCCACCGTCCCCAGGATCCCGAGCACGAAGCCGAAGATCGAGAGCCCGGCCCAGCCGCTGAACTGCCGGGTCGGCGCCGCCGGGGGCGGCATCGCCGCGGCCTGGCCCGCCGGGGCCGCCGCGGTCGCGGCCCGGGGGATCCCGTAGCGCGCGGCCACGATGTCCTTCCAGATCCGCGTCCCGACGACCATGCCGCCGATCAGGAAGTAGAGCGTCGGGACGAAGCCGCAGCCGCTCTTGCGGAAGAGCAGCCAGAGGCCCGCGCCCACGATGACGAACACGCCCAACTTCTCGGCCGTCTTCGGCGTGATCGACGACACGGCGGCGGCGAGCCAGTTCTCCGCGGGCCGGCGCGCCTTCGTCGGCGCCTCCGCGATCCGGGAGACGTCCGTGCCGAGCTGGCTGGCCCGCTGGTACCGGAGCGCCGGGTCCGCGTCGAGCGCCTTGAGCACGACGTCGTCGAGCCGGACGTCCAGCGTGTACTTCTTCGACACGGGCGCGAAGCGGCCGACCGGCAGGTCGCCCGTCAGCATCTCGTAGAGCACGACGCCCATCGAGTAGATGTCGGCCCGGTGGTCCACGCCCTTCGTCCGGTCTCGCTGCTCGGGCGCCATGTACTCGACCGTGCCCATGATCACGTTCGTATGGGTCAGCGGCGGCGGCGCCGAGTCGCCCTTGACGATCTTCGCGAGCCCGAAGTCCGCGATCTTCGGCGTGCCCGCGCGGTCGAGGAGGATGTTCTCCGGCTTGATGTCGCGGTGGATCACCCCCTGGCCGTGCGCGTACTCGAGCGCCGCGCAGAGCGCGGGGACGATCTTCAGGGCCTCCTCGGGCGGCATCTTGCCCGAGCGGAGCACGTCCCGGAGGTTCGGCCCGTCCACGTACTCCATCGCCAGCCACGAGATCTTCCCCTGCGTCCCCATGTCGTGCACGGCCACGATGTTCGGGTGCGAGAGCGACGCCAGCGCGAGCGCCTCGCGGCGGAAACGCTCGACGAACTCCGGGTCCTCGGAGAAGTTCGGGGGCAGGAGCTTCAGCGCGGCCGAGCGCTGCAGGCTCAGGTGCTGGGCCTTGTAGACGGCGCCCATCCCGCCGCGGCCGAGCAGCTTCTCGATTCGGTAGCTGCCGATCACGGTGCCCGGGGGAAGGACCTGGCCCTCGGCGACCTGCTGGGGCCGGTCGTCCGGCGTTCCCGCCAGGCTGCCCGGTCCCGCCCCGCCGTAGGCGACGGTCACGGAATCCGCCAGGAGCACCGGCGCCGCGCACTTGGGACAGCCGACGATGTCCCCGGGCCGGGCGGTGCTGTCGTGCGCCTCGAAGGTGGCGCCACACGCGTTGCAGGTCTGCATGATCACCTGTTACGCAAGCCGCGGGCCAAAGGAGCGGAAGCGAAGCGATGCATCTCGTTGGTACCCATTATCCTACGACGACCCCGGACCGCCATCGTTTCCAAGGCCCCGGAACTTAAAGTTCCTTTCAATGCGACTGAAAGGAACTTTCATTACTCGAGTCCGTAGTCCTTGAGCTTCTTGTTCAGCGTCGGCCAGGAGATCCCCAGCAGTTCCGCCGCCTCGCCCTTCTTCCCCTTCGTGCGATCCAGCGCGCGGCGGATGCAGAGCTTCTCCATGTCCGCGAGCCGGAGCGGGACCTCCTCGGCCGGCGCCGCGCCCCCGGCGCGCACCTCCGGCGGCAGCGCGGACGGCGGCAGCACCGGCTCGTCGCAGAGGATCACCGCGCGCTCGATCACGTTCTGCAGCTCGCGGATGTTGCCGGGCCAGGGGTACTTCGCCATCGCCTCGAGCGTCTCCGGCGCGAAGGACTTCGCGGAGTGCGGCAGCCGGCGACGCAGCCGCTCGAGGAGGTGGGCCGCGAGCTCCGGGATGTCGCCCCGCCGCTCGCGCAGCGGCGGCAGGACGACCGTGACGACGCCGAGGCGGTAGTACAGGTCCTCGCGGAAGCGGCCCCCGCGGATCGCCTTCGCGAGGTCGCGGTTCGTCGCGGCCACGATGCGCACGTCGACGGTCCGGGGCCGGCTCCCGCCGACGCGGTAGTAGCTCCGCTCCTGGAGGAAGCGCAGCAGCTTCGCCTGCAGCGGCGCGGGGATCTCGCCGATCTCGTCGAGGAAC